>NZ_JBFTKN010000005.1:0-550850 GCF_056395965.1 Dyella sp. 05T440 | reverse complement strand
GCGCACCCTGTGCGCGACAGCCACGCTGCGGTGTACCGCTCCGTAGGTTTGTCGCGCACAGGGTGCGCTCCCACAAAGAGCCGACCGGCAAGGTTGATCCTCAACCCACGAACCTGCATAACCCTTGTAGGAGCGCACTTGTGCGCGACCGCGGCGCTTGGATGTACGGCTCCGTCAGGTGTTCGCGCACAGGGTGCGCTCCTACACAGAGCGGGGCCGTAACACTAAATCCGAGACCGTGCGCGGCCTTGTAGGAGCGCACTCGTGCGCGACCGCAGCGTTTGGGTGTTCCGCTCCGTCGGCTGGTCGCGCACGAGTGCGCGCCTACAAAGGGATTGGTCACGCCACCGCAGCGGCGCAATTCCGCTATGCGCGATACGGCGCGAGCACCGACGGGTCTTCAAACAGCCCGCAGGGCAACAGGTAACGCGGATCGCGGCCTTCGGCCAACAGATCGCGGATACGCGTGGCGGAAATTTCCAGCGGCGTCACCGCCAGCTCGATGACTTTGCCGCCCGGCAACTCTTGCAATACCTTGGGGTCGCTCACGCGCCGCGGCAGGATTTCCACGGCCAGCTCCACCGACCACGCTGCATCGATGCCCGGTCGATTGAGCACGCCAATGTGCGCGTAGTCGAACAGTTCGCGCCAGCTGTGCCAGCTAGGCAGATTGGCGAACGCGTCGGCGCCCAGCAGCAAAACCAGGGGGCGATCGCCCTGCTCCTCGCGCAATTCGCGCAAGGTGTGGATCGTGTACGAGGGCCCCTCGCGGCGCAGTTCGCGCGTATCCAGGCTCAGGCGATCCTGGCCTTGCAGCGCTGCGTTCAACATCGCCACGCGCTGTGCGGGGGATGCAGTGGGCGCGTGACGATGGGGCGGCACGTGCGACGGCATCAGGCGAACTTCGGCGTCGAGCAGCTCGGACGCTTCCCAGGCGACGCTGAGGTGTCCCAGGTGCACCGGATCGAAGGTGCCGCCGAATAGCGCCAGCGGCTTCATGCCAGTGCGCCCGCCGCCCGCGGTTCGGCGATGGCGGCGATCAGGCGCTCGGCTTCCAGCCAGGCATCGCCTTGTTCGCGGCCTTTGGCCATGCGATCGATGCGTGCCGCGCGTGCCAGGCACTGCAGCCAGTGTTCGCGCGGCGCGCGGCGCAGTGCCTTGCGGAATAATTGTTCACGGGCCGGCCACAGGCGTTCCGCACGTGCCTGCGCGGCAAAGTCACGTGCATTGGCCAGGCGCAGTGCGAGCTGCAATTGATTTACCAGCCAGCCCATCAGGCCGATGAGCTCCTCGCCCTCGGCATGCAATCCGGCGAGTATATGCAGCGCACGACCGCCCTCGCCCGCAAACGCCGCATCGGTCAGTTTGAAAGCGTCGTAACGTGCACTGTCGGCAACGAGATCGGCCATCTCCTGCGCATCGATCTTGCCCTGTCCGTGCAGCACGACGAGCTTGTCGATTTCCTGTGCCGCGGCAAGCAAGTTGCCCTCGACGCGTTCGGCCAGCAAGGCGGCCGCATCCGGTGTGGCGGACAGGCCCCGCGACGACAATCGTGCGCCGATCCATGCAGCCCATTCGTTCGGGCGGGGCGCGTTGAACACCACCAGCGCGCCGGCGGCGTCGAGGTTCTTGGTCCAGGCGCCTTCGTGCTTGTTGCTCCAGTCCATCGCCGTGATCAGCAAGGTCACGTCGGGCGGCGGATTGGCGCAGAACTCGTTGATGGCCTTGGCGCCCTCGGTGCCGGGACGACCGGTGGGAAGACGCAGGTCAAGCAGGCGGCGCGTGGCAAAGAGCGACATGCCGGCGGCCGCACGCGCGAGGTCATCCCAATCGAAATGGTTGCCCACTTCCAGCACTTCGCGCTCGGCGTAACCGAGCTTGCGCGCCTGCGCGCGCAACGCGTCGGCCGCTTCCAGCACCAGCAGTTCTTCGCCAGCCAGCAGGTAGACCGGCCGCAGCTGATCGGCGGCCAGCGATTTCTGCCATTGCAAGGCGTTGAGCGGCATGACGGCCCGGTGTCTTAGTGCGTACTGCTGGCCGGAGCCGGCTGGGCTTCCTGCGCTGCCGCGGCAGCCGCAGTCTGGCCCGGATGGCGGCCAGCGGCCTGCAGTCGGAACAGGATGGCGTCGACCATGTCGTCGTTGAGGCTGCCCTGGATCGCGTCCACCTGCGCCGTGGTGCCGACCGTGTTGGTCGCGTCGTAACTGAATTCGCGCTGCATATCGATGCGCTGATGCGGCAACATCGGCTGGCCGACGCCGTCTTTCACGTCGAACTCGACGTGATAGCGCACGGTGTATTCGGTCACGCGTGCCTGGCCGCTGACGGTCAGCGTATCGGTGCTGAACTGGGCCAGCGATGCATTGAGTTCCGCAATGCCAGTGCCGCCATGTTCCTCCACCGTGATGCCCGAGCTCGACAGCGCCCGCTCGAGCCCACGCTGGAGATTGACGTTGGCGGCGGTCACGTGGACGCGCTGCATGCCCGGGGGCAAGGCCACGCTTTGGCGCAGATGGAAGCCGCAGGCCGCCAGCACGGCGATGGACATCAACAGCAGCGAAGCTTGGAACACACGGCTCATGGATTTCATCCTGCGACGATGTTGACGATCTTGCCCGGCACCACGATCACCTTGCGCACGGTCTGGCCTTCCAGGAAGGCGGCAACCTGCGGGTGGGCGCGGGCCAGCACCTCGGCTTCTTCCTTCGACGCGTTGGCAGCCACCTCGATGGTACCGCGCAACTTGCCGTTGACCTGAACCGCAAGCGTGAGCGAGTCGCGCACCAGCGCGGCGCTGTCTACCTGCGGCCAGGCCTGATCTTCCAGCACCGACGCCGGATGGCCAAGCACCTGCCACAGCGCGTGGCTCACATGCGGCACCACCGGGTTGAGCAGCAGCACCATCGCCTCCAGCGCCTCATGGCGCACGGCGCGACCCTGGTCGCTCTGGTCGTTGAACTTGTTCAATGCGTTAAGCAGTTCCATCAGCGCGGCAATCGCCGTGTTGAAGGAGTGGCGGCGACCGAAATCGTCGCTCACCTTCTGGATGGTTTCATGCACCTGGCGGCGCAGCGTCTTCTGGCCGGCGTCCAGCGCGGACGGATCGACCACCGGATGATCCGGGTTGGACGCATGCGTGGTCACTTCGCGCCAGAAGCGGCGCAGGAAGCGCGCCATGCCTTCCACGCCGGCCTCGCTCCACTCCAGCGACTGCTCCGGCGGCGCGGCAAACATGGAGAACAGGCGCACGGTGTCGGCGCCGTACTTGTCCACCATTGCCTGCGGGTCGATGCCGTTGTTCTTGGACTTGGACATCTTCTCGGTGCCGCCAATCTTCACCGGCTGGCCGTCGTGCTTCGAACGCGCACCGATCACGCGCGCCTTGTCGTCGCGCTCGATCTCGACGTCGGCAGGGTTGATCCAGTCCTTCGAACCGTCGGCGTTGTCGCGATAGAACGTCTCGGCGATCACCATGCCCTGGCACAGCAGGTTGGTGGCCGGCTCGTCCGCTTTCACCAGGCCCGCATCGCGCATGAGCTTGTGATAGAAGCGGAAGTACAGCAGATGCAGGATGGCGTGCTCGATGCCGCCGATGTACTGGTCCACCGGCAGCCAGTAGTTGGCGCGCTCATCGACCTGGTCGCTCGCGCCCGGGCTGGTGTAGCGGGCGTAGTACCAGCTCGACTCCATGAAGGTGTCGAAGGTATCGGTTTCGCGCTCGGCCGGGCCGCCGCACTGCGGACAAGTCGTCTTGCGCCACTCCGGATCGGCCTTGATCGGCGAGCGCACGCCGGAGAACGCCACATCTTCAGGCAGCACCACCGGCAGCTGGTCTTCCGGCACCGGGACGGCGTCGCAGCTCGGGCAATAGATCACCGGGATCGGGCAACCCCAGTAACGCTGGCGGCTCACGCCCCAGTCGCGCAGGCGCCAGTTCACGCGGCGGATGCCCTTGTTTTCGCGCTCGAAGCGCGCGGCCATGGCGTCAAACGCCTGGCCGTAATCGAGCCCGTCGAATTCGTCGGAATTGACCAGGTAACCGCGCTCGGTAAACGCGCCGTCTTCCTGGATGCTCTGCTCGAACGATTCGATCAGCTGCACCGCGGCCGACGTTTCGTAGGCATCGATGTTGCCACCATTGCCCAGCGCGGCACGCATGGGATCGGCGCCGACGCCCTTGCGCAAGTCGTGATTGATCTCGGCCACGGCGTCGAGCACCGCGCGATCGACCACCACCATCTTGATCGGCAGGCTGTAGCGCTTGGCAAATTCCCAGTCGCGCTGGTCGTGGCCGGGTACGGCCATCACGGCGCCGGTGCCATAGCCCATCAGCACGAAGTTGGCCACGAACACCGGGATTTTTTCGCCGGTGAGCGGATGGATGGCTTCGATGCCGGTATCCATGCCGCGCTTTTCCTGCGTCTCCAGCTCGGCTTCGGACACGCCGCCGTGCTTGAGCTCGTCCAGGAAGGCAGCGAGCCTTTCGTTGCCTTGCGCGGCCTTGAGCGCCAGCGGATGCTCACCCGCGATCGACACGAAGGTGACGCCCATCAGCGTATCGGGGCGCGTGGTGAAGACGGTGAGCGGTTCGCGCTCGCCTTCCACGTCAAAATGGATTTCCAGGCCTTCGGAACGACCGATCCAGTTGCGCTGCATGGTCTTCACGGCGTCCGGCCAGCCCGGCAGCGTGTCCAGGCCGTCGAGCAGTTCCTGCGCGTAGTCGGTGATCTTCAGGAACCACTGCGGGATTTCGCGCTTTTCCACCAGCGCGCCGGAGCGCCAGCCGCGGCCGTCGACCACCTGCTCGTTGGCCAGCACGGTCTGATCCACGGGATCCCAGTTCACCACCGCGTTCTTGCGGTAGGCCATGCCCTTTTTCATCAACCGCGTGAACATCAACTGTTCCCAGCGGTAGTAATCGGGACGGCAGGTGGCGAATTCGCGGGTCCAGTCGTAGGCAAAGCCCATGCGCTGCAGCTGGCTGCGCATGTGCTCGATGTTCTGGTAGGTCCACTTGGCCGGCGCGGTCTTGTTCTTGATCGCGGCGTTTTCGGCGGGCAGGCCGAATGCGTCCCAGCCCATCGGCTGCAGCACGTTCTTGCCCTGCATGCGCTGGTAGCGGCTGATCACATCGCCGATGGTGTAGTTGCGCACATGGCCCATGTGCAGCGCGCCCGACGGATACGGGAGCATGGAAAGGCAATAGAACTTGGGGCGTGAAGGATCTTCCTTCACCTCATAGGCGCGCTGCTCGCGCCAATACGCCTGAGCGGCAGTTTCCAGCGCCTGCGGCTGGTAACCCTGCTCGTTGCCCTGGTCCTGGGAACCTTGATCCTGAATGTCCTGCATGTGTCCGGCGCCGTGTGTTTTGCGGGCTGCCACCGGCCTTTCCGATGGTCAGCTGGGAACGCGGCAGACTAGCAGAATTGGGGTCTGTTCAGCGCCAAACGGTGGCAAAACGGGCGCGCGCCTTCGTATTTCTGTGCGAGCGCACCCTGTGCGCGACAGGCGGCTGGGGCTTGCGCTCCGTAGGCTTGTCGCGCACAGGGTGCGCTCCCACAGGGTGTTCTGCAGCATCAACCCGCGGGGCAGCTCGCGCTCTGTCCAGCGGCCATGGCACCGGCCACCACACCAATCTGCCCGGCCAGGCGGTTGATCGCCTGCTGAAGTCCCTGCACGAGAGAGTCGTAGCCCGCGCCCACGGTTTCGCTGAAGCGGCTGGTGCAGGCCAGCGGGTCGCCGCCCTTCGGCGGGCGTACGCTCCAGGCGGCGTCGATATAGGCATAGCTGCCCGGCACGGAATCGAAGCGGCGGATATCGAGCTTGATGCGCACCGTGGCCTTGCCCTGGTTCGGCAGGCCGGTCACGTCCTGCGCGCGGAAATTGCGTGCCAGGTCGGCGGCGAGCGCGCCGCGCACTTCATCGCCCAGCGGCGCGATCCAGCGCTGGCCTTGCAGCACCGCCACGCCCTGCCCGCCTTCGCGTACCACCATCTGCGGCTGATCCACTTGGGCTGGCACCGTGACCGGCAGCAATTCGAACTGGAACGGCTGGGCCGTGGTCGCCACCGTGGCATCGCCACCGGCCGGCGGCACCAGGGTGTAGTAGCGCAGTGGCGGCGCCGAACCGCAGGCACCCAGCACCAGGGCCAGCGTGGCGACGGCCAGGTTCAATGTTCCCCAGCGCTTCATGGCTTGCTCCCTTGTGACGGTTCCACCGGCGCCGTCGATGGCGGCATCGGTGCCAGCTTGTCGTCGGCGCGCCGGCCGCGCAGCAGCGCATCCGGATGCGCGCCCAGATAGTCGGTCATGACGCGCAGCGAACGCGCCGCGCGTTGCAGCTCCTGCAGCGTGCCGCCCAGGCTCTGCTGCAGCTGCGAATCAGGCGCCAGCGCGTTGTCCGCATTGCCCAGCGTCTTCTGCGCGCCCTGCAGCGTGTTCTTCAATTCCGGCAAGACGCTGCCGTTGACCTGCTGCAAGGTCTTGTGCAGTTCGGCCAGCGACTGATCGAGGTTGTTGCCGATGCTGTCGAACGGCACCTTCTGGATCTTGTTGACGATATCGGCAATCTGCTGCTGGATCTTGTCGAAATCACCCGGCGCGGTGGGGATTTCCAGCGGCTTGGTGCGGCCATCGAAGTCCACCTTGGTCGCCTTGGGCAGGAAATCCATCGCGATATACAGCTGGCCGGTGAGCAGGTTGCCGGTGCGGGCCTGCGCACGCAGGCCGCGATCGACCAGCTTGCCCATCATCGCCGACATCTGCTCGTCGTCGCCTTGCGACTTGGCGATCGCCACCAGTTTGTCGTGCGCCTTGCCCAGGCGCGCCGGATACACCACGGCGCCCACGATGGTCGGGAAGGTCTGCGTTTTTTCGTCGTAGTCCAGGTTGATGGACACCACGCGGCCAAACGGCACGCCCAGGAATTCCACCGGTGCACCCACCGCCAGCCCGCGCAGCGACTGGTTGAAGCGCATGCGGATATAGCGAGGCTCGCCATCGGGCGGCGCCATCGCGGTGGCCTGATCGTTGAACAGGGTGAAGGCGTCGTTTTCCTGCGCCGGCGTCGCGTCATGCGGCCCCGGCGGATCCTGGAACGCGAGGCCACCCGCCAGCACCGTGGCCAGCGACTGCGTGTTGACCTTCAGGCCATCGGCGCCCAGCGATACGTCGACGCCGCTGGCATTCCAGAAGCGCGAGGACGTGGTGACGAACTGATCGTTGGGCGCATCGATGAAGATCTGCAGCGTCACGCCCTTGCCGTCCTTGTTGAGATGGTAGGACGAGACGCGCCCCACCTGGATACGGCGGTAGTAGACGGGCGAGCCGATATCCAGCGAGCCCAGGTCATCGGTGTGCAGGTCGAAGGTCCTGCCCGGCGCGCCATGCGTGACCGTGGGGGGCGTCTCCAGGCCCACGAAGTCTTCCTTGGGTTCCTGCGACTGCCCCGCGTCGGCACCGATGAATGCGCCGGAGAGCAGCGTATCGATGCCGGATACGCCACCGAGCCCGATGCGCGGACGCACCACCCAGAAGCGAGAGTCCGCCGTGGCGAAGCCCTTGGCGCTTTTTTCCAGCGCGACCTTGGCCACCACGTGGGTGCGGTCGTCGCTGAGGCGCACCGTGTTCACCTTGCCGATGATCACGCTCTTGTACTTCACCGGCGTCTTGCCCGGATCCAGGCCTTCGGCGCTCTGAAAACTGATGTTGATGGTGGGGCCTGCGTCGTACCAGGCGTGGATCACCAGCGAAAGACCGACCAGGGCCGCGATCACCGGCACCAGCCAGACCAGCGATGCATTGACGCGCGGCTTTTGCACGACCGGTTCGGGCAGATCGTCGGCGATGTTTTTATCGTCAGTCATCGGATTCCCTGCCATCCCAGATCAATCGTGGATCGAACGTCATCGAGGCGAGCATGGTAATCACCACGGTAAGCCCGAAAAACACCACACCAGGCAGGGGTTCCACCTGGCTGAAGAAGCCAAACTGCACCAAGGCCGTCAACAGCGCCACCACGAACACGTCCAGCATCGACCAGTAACCGATGAATTCCACCAACCGGTAAAGCCTCGATCGCTGCCGCTGCGCCCACTGGCTGCCGCGTTGCGAGCTGATCAGCAGCAGGCTCAGCGCGAAGAATTTCAACACCGGCACCACGATACTGGCCGTGAAGACGATGACCGCCAGATCGGGCGACCCCTTCCTCCACAGCTCGATGATGCCGCTGAGGATGGTGTTGTCGTCCACGTCGCCCAGGCTCACCGTGCGCATGATGGGCAAGACGTTGGCGGGCAAGTAAAACACGAATGCGGCGATCAGCAAGGCCCAGGTCCGCGTGTAGCTGGCCGATTTGCGCTTGTGCAGCGCGCAGCCGCAGCGTGGACAGACTGCATCGGGCGTCTTCACATCGCGGCAGACCAGGCGGCACACATGGCAGCCGATCAGGCCCAGGTCGCTGGCGCGAAGAAGCTCGCTCATGCCGGCGTCTCCTCGGTCAGATCCCAGAAGCGGCGCACGTCGATGCTGGAGAACGCCGTGATGATCAGCATGAGTACGCCATAGGCAAAGATGCCTGCATTGGGCTGCACTTCGAAATACATGTGCGCTTTGACGATGGCCACCAGCGCACCGAGCACGAAGACTTCGCTCATGGTCCAGGGACCCAGGCGATAAAGCATCACCATGATCCAGCGGAACCCCGGCGCGCGTCGCCGCAGACGCGCATAAGCCAGGATCCAGAACAGGAAGCCCATCTTGATGATGGGGAAGAAGAACAAGGTCAGGGCGGCAATCACCGCCACCACCTCGGCGTGCTCACGCCACATCATCATGATGCAGCCCCACAGCGTCGCGCTGATCAGCTGGCCATTGAGGCCCAGCGTCACGATCGGCCAGATGTTGGCCTGCACGAAGGCGATCATCGCGGTGATCACCAGGGCCAGCATGCCGCGCACTCCGATACTGTGATGGCGGGCGAGGATGGCGTCGCAGCGCAGGCAACGGGCCACTTCGCCACGGGCCAGCTTGCGACGACGGTAGACCGTGTCGCAGTGCTCGCATATCCACAGGGTGGGCGGCGCGATGGCGGGTTTGATGCCTTGCGATGGCATGCTCATGGGGGGATTTTCGCAAATATCCGTGTCTAGTGCCGCTGGGGCCGGACAAGCCGTTCAAGCTTGGGCGGCGTAAGCCCCTGCGACCTTGATATGCTGGCTGACGCCCTGATGTGAAGGGCATTCGTCAACGGGAGTCCCCAGTGAGTGCCACGACCGCCGATACGCATGTGTTTGACGTGCGCGAGGACAACTTCGAAGCCGAGGTGCTACAGGCCTCGCTGACCACGCCGATCCTGGTCGATTTCTGGGCGACCTGGTGCGGCCCGTGCAAGACGCTGGGCCCGATGCTCGAGAAGCTGGCCGGCGAATTCAATGGCGCCTTCCGGCTGGCCAAGGTCGATGTGGACAAGTCGCAGCAGCTGGCCGGCATGTTCGGCATCCGCAGCATTCCCACGGTGATGCTGGTGAAAGACGGCCAGATCCTCGATGGCTTCCAGGGCGCCCTGCCCGAGGGCCAGCTGCGCGAGTTCCTGCTGCGCCATGTGCAGCCGCTTGATGGCGCCGCGAACGATGAGCTCGAGGCGGCACCGGAGTCGCCGGAAGAAACCATCAATCGCATCCAGCAGGCCATCGCGGCCGAACCGGAACGCGCCGAGCTCAAGCTCGATCTCGCCCTGGCGCTGATGCGTGCTGGCAATGCCGACGCTGCCGAAGCGGAGCTTGGCTCCCTGCCCGCCAACCTGGCCACCGATGCCCGCGCCGTTCGCCTGCGCAGCCAGCTCGACCTGGCCCGCGCGCTCAAGGGTGCACCGTCACTGGCAGAGCTGCAGCAGCGCGTGCAGGCCGATGCCGGCGACTGGGCCGCGCGCGACCTGCTCGGCGTGCGCCTGCTGCTGGAAGGCGATGCCCCCGCGGGGCTGGATCAATTCCTGGTCACGCTGGAAAAGGCGCGCGACTGGAACGACGGCCAGGCAAAGAAGCGACTGCTGGCTGCCTTCACCACACTCGACGACGCCGAACTGGTCGGCCGCTATCGTCGCCGCATGGCGTCGCTGTTGTTCTGAGTCGGCTGCGCGGCGGGCGACATTCCTCGCCCGCCCCGTGACTTGCCATCCGAAGCCCATTCCCTGGCGGGAATGGGCTTCGCGTTTCATCAGGGCGAACCCGCCGCCGTCGCGCTACCGCCTGCATTGCTGCCGATATAGCGGTCGAGGAACTGCGTGACGCGTTCGTACAACTCGGCGGTGTTCTTCTCGTCATAGAAGCCGTGGCCTTCGTCGGACTTGTACAGCCATTCATACCCGACGCCGCGCTTGTCGAGCGCTGCGCGCATGCGCTCGGCGTGGACAGGCGGGACGTTCGTGTCCTGGCCACCTGCAATCAGCATGACGTTGGCCTTGAGCCGATCCACCTGGTTCACCGGCGAACGGGACGCCAGTTCCTGCTCGTCGTTGCCCATGCGCGCCTTCCAGAAATTCGAAGCCATGGTGTTGCCCGTCCCACCTCCCCGCGTAAGCGACAGGCCCAGGTCGTACACGCCCACATAGCCGATCGCGCAGCGATAGAGGTCCGGCTCCTTCATGGCGCCTTCGAGCGCCGCGTAGCCACCATAGCTACCGCCAAAAATGCAGATGCGCCCGGGCGTGGCAATGCCCTGCTTGATCGCCCATTGGGTGGCATCGGTTACGTCGTCCTGCATTTTGCCGCCCCATTCGTGATAGCCGGCACGCATGAAGGCGTTTCCGTAACCACTCGAGCCCCGAAAGTTCACCTGCAGCACCGCATAGCCGTGGGTGGCCAAGGCCTGCACCGTCGGGTCGTAGCGCCAGTAGTCGCGAACGCCAAAGGGACCGCCGTGGACATACACCACCAGCGGAAGATGCTTGGCCTCCTCCTTACCCGGCGGCGTGCTGAGATAACCATGGAGGGTGAGCCCGTCGCGTGCCTTCAATTCAATCGGTTGCATGGCGGCCATCTGGTTGGGATGGATCCAACTCGCCCGCTGCAATAGCGCGGAGGCCTTGCCGGTGGCGTTGTCCCACAGATAGAACGTGCCGGGGTCCATCGATGAATGGGCCACCACAATCGACTTGCTGCCGTCGCGCGAGCTCGACACGATGCTGACGCTCTCGCCCGGCATGGCGCGCGAGAGTGTGCCGATGACCTTCATCGCGTCGGAGCCCGCAACGAAAGCCTCCGCGGTGGGCGCGCCCGGATCGGAATACACACCTACCACGTCCAGGTCATCGAGGCTGTACACCAGGCTTTTGATCTCGACGGTGTCGCTGCTCCACAGCGGCTCGCTCATCTTCTGGGTGGCGACATCCCATTCGCAAAGAGCGGATACCTTGCCCGGCGCCCCGCACGAGCTATACACCTTGCTATCGTCCCGGCTGAAGTCCATTGCCCACGGCACGGTCTTTTCCGTCGTGCCCTGGTACAGAAGCGTCCACGGCTTGTCATCGCTCTGGCGGTAATAGACCACCGGGTAGGCGTGGCTGTCGTAGCCCTCGGCAAAGCGCACGGCGCCATGATTGTCGACGAGGAAATTGGCGTTGCGGAAGGGCGCCTTACCCAGCGTGCGCTTGGAACCGTCATTGACGTCCAGCAGATAGATGTCGTTGAAAGCACCCTCGGCGCCGGTATCCCACGGTGAGACCGAAATCAGGATGTGGCGAGGATCGTTGCGCAATATCGCGATCACCTCCCCATCTGCGCGCTCCGCCTCCTGATGCTGGATATGACTGGCGCTCGCCTGGCCACCGGCCCGGTAGCCGAAAAGAAGCTTGGGATTGCTGCCGTCGGCATCAACGGCAAAGATTTCGCCGGTGCCGAAAGGGCGATCCCAACCGGAAACTTTGGTGCCTTCGGTATAGATCACGCGATTGTCGTTGGCCCACCAGAAATCGACGACCTGGTTGCCCTCGCGTGGCGTCACCATCGCGCCCTTGTTCGTGCCCAGGTCAAGCAGCGCCAGCATGGGCTTGTTCTTCACCACCGTCGTGGCGGCAATGTGTCGACCGTCAGGCGAAATCTTCACTTCGCCATACTGCAGATGGCGCGCGAGATCATTGAACGTCACCTCCGCGGCCAACAACGGAGTCGACAACAGACAAAGCACGCCGAAAACGGCGCGCTGGATTCGCTTTTCCATGCATTCTCCCCTGTGGCGTGGCGCCCCATGCAGCCCCGCCGTGCGGCGAGTATAAGCACGAAACTTCTTGGCGGCAGCGCTCGCGCTTGGCCATTCGGGGCGAGGGCTCAACTAAGCCGAAGGCCTACCGCCAACCAAACCATACGCTTACGTATGTTTGGGCTATACTCGGCCGGTTTTCACCGTCCAGCCTATTGCCTATGCGCGCTTCGACCTTCCGCCGCCTGATGAACTTGTGGCCGCCCTTTCTGTTCAACAGCATTCGCGTCCAGCACGTGTCCGAGGACTGGTCCGAGCTGCGGGTGGTGCTGCGGCTGCGCCCATGGAACCGCAACTACGTGCGTACCCAGTTCGGCGGCAATCTGTTTGCCATGACGGACCCGTTCTGGATGTTGCTGGCCATGCATCAGCTGGGCAACGACTACTTTGTGTGGGACAAGGCCGGCGCCATCGACTTCGTCGCGCCGGGTCGCGAGGATGTCTACGCCCATTTCAAGCTGAAGCCTTCGGTGGTCGACGAACTGCGCGTAGCCGCCGCCGGTGGCGACAAGGTGCTGCGCTGGTTCGACGTGGACATCACCACGCGCAGCGGCGAGGTGGTGGCACGTGTACGCAAGCAGCTGTATGTGCGACTCAAGCCCAAGGCGCGCAACGAGTCGACCAACGAGCAGCCGGCCACGACTGCCTAGCGATGTCGCCAGCGGGACACCGCGGCTGACGACTCGGGACGACGCGAAGCCAGTCCCGTGGGACAATCGCCGCGTCCCTTCCCCGGCATCCCTCCATGAAACGTCTGCGCATCAAGCGTTACCTGTTCACCGGCCTGCTCACCTTCATTCCGCTGTGGGTGACCTGGGTGGTGTTCAAGTTCGTGTTGAGCATGCTCGCCGGTATCGGCACGCCGCTGGCATCTGCGCTGCTGGCCACGCTGTCGTCCACCTCGCCGCTCGCCGGCATGGCGCTCAACAACGCGTGGATCACCTTCATCATTGCGCTGCTGCTGACGCTGGGCGTGCTGTACATCCTGGGCGCCCTCGCCAACCGCGTGATCGGCCAGCGCCTGATCGACGGCTTTGACGCATTGCTTGCACGCATTCCACTGGTGCAGACCATCTACGGCGGCACCAAGAAATTGATGGCCGTACTTCAACAAAAGCCTTCGGGCGTGCAGCGCGTGGTGCTGATCGATTTTCCGCGCAAGGGCATGAAGGTAGTGGGCTTTGTCACACGCGTGATGATCGAAGAAGGCACCGGTCGCGAAATGGCGGCCGTCTATATTCCCACCACGCCCAATCCCACCGGCGGTTATCTGGAAGTGGTGGCGGTGGAAGAGCTCACGCCCACCGACTGGACCATGGACCAGGCGATGGCCTTCATCATTTCCGGTGGTGCGGTGGCCCCGGACACCCTGCCCGCCTCGCCCGCCGCGCTCCGCGACGCGTCACCGGAATAATGTGGGAGCGCACCCTGTGCGCGACTCCCCGACCCTCAGGCCACCACCTCAAACGGCCGCATCATCTCGTTCGATGCATGCTCCAGCAGATGGCAATGCCAGACGTAGCGCCCGGCATAACCCTCGAACGTGATGATGTAGCGCGTCACCATGCCGGGATACACCTGCGCCGTATCTTTCCAACCGGCTTCATGCGCCGGTGGCGGCTGAGCGGGCCCCGTGTAACGTATCGTCTTGGATTCCAGGTACTCATCCACGTCGAATGGGCGACGATCCAAGATCTGAAATCGCACCAGGTGCAGATGGATCGGGTGCGTGTCTTCGGTGAGGTTCACCAGGCTCCAGATTTCGGTGCTGCCCAAACGCGGCTTCTCGCTCACCGGCTCATGCCAATGCTTGCCGTCCAGCAGCATCAACATCGGCGTGGACACGCAATCGGCGTATTCGTCGATGGTCAGCACACGGGTCTGCGTCGCGCTCGTTTCGGCCATGCGGGGCACGTCACGCAGCGTAGACGGTACGCGACTGCTGTCGCTCACTTTGCCCGCGGCCACCTTGAACTGCATCAGCGGCAGCGCATCGTTCATCAGCTCGATCGCCGTGCCATCCATCGAGGCAAAGTCCACGACGAGATCGGCGCGCTCGCCCGGTGCAAGAAACAGGCTCGTCTGCGGTACCGGCGCTGCAAGCAAGCCCTGGTCGCTGCCAATCTGCAGGAAAGGACGCTGGCCGCGCAGGCTCAAGCGGAAGAAGCGCCCGTTCGCCGCATTCAATACGCGGAAGCGATAGCGCCGCGCCTGCACGTCGAGCCGCGGCATCAGCGCACCATTCACCAGCATCGCATTGCCGAACACTTCCGGCACCCACGGCGCATCGCTGATGCCGGAGGTCGGGTAATACAGTTGGCCATCTTCGGTAAGCAGGCGATCGGTCAATACCAGCGGCCATTCGAAATCGCCGCTGGGCAGGCCTAGCGACAACTCATGCTCGTCGCGCAGCAGATACATGCCGAACAAACCGGCATAAAGGTTCAGCCGCTCGATGCCCATGGTGTGGTCGTGATACCACAGCGTGGCCGCATCCTGGCGATTGGGGTACGTCTGGGCGCGCGACTGGCCGGGCACCATCCAGTCGGTGGGATAGCCGTCGTCGGCGGCAGGCACGCGCGCGCCATGCACATGCACCACGCCACGCACTTCCGGCTTATCCGGCTCCGCGCCGCAGACGTGATGATCGATCGGCAGGAAGTGCTTGAGCGGAAGTCGATTGCTCCACTCCACGCGCACCGGGACGCCGCTGCGTGCTTCGATGGTGGGGCCAGGCATGCTGTCGCCATAGGTCCACAGGCGGGTGGGTGGCAGGTCGCGATGCAGGCGCTGTTCGCTTTCGCGCATCGCAATGCGTAGTGCGGTTCCCGCCTTCGGATGCAGCACTTCCGGCCGCGGCAGCGTATCGACGAAGGGTGTCAGCCGCGACGGGTCGAGCAGGCGCGGCACGCTGGCCTGGTCGGCCACGGCATGCTTGCAAAGTCCGCTGCCCTTCGCAGCCGGCATGGCCATGTGCATGGGCGCGCCGAACGCACGCAATGCTCCCGTGCCCGCGAGCAAGCCCATGCCCTGGAGAAATCGACGACGCGAGGGATGCAAGATTCAGCACCTCCGATCAGGAAACGCGAAACGCCCCGGACCATCGTCCGGGGCGTGCCATGCAAGCGTTTAGAGCTTAGCCGTGCTCGTGCCCGTGCGGCAGGCCGGACCACGGCCACGGCTTGGGCTGCTTCACCGGCTGGCCAGTCTGTTCGTCCAGGATCAGGCGACGCTGTTCCGGGAAGGGCTGGTAGAAGTCGAACATCGGCACCAGCGAACCGGCGACGCTGTCGAACGAACCACCACCGAGGCGCTCACCGCGCAGCCAGTTGTCCTCGATGAAGCGCGTTACGGACGACTGATCGGTCAGCGTGTGGTCCACGTGATTGCTGCGTGCCCACGGCGAGATCACCAGCAGCGGCAGGCGCGGACCGAAGCCGCAGCGTCCCTGAACCGGCTGGCCCTTGCTGTTGGTGCCCGGCAGCGTGCCGCGCGCCTTGCACAGGCCCGCGCCATCGAGCGCATCGGACGACGTGCTTGAAGCATTGATGCGCGGGGCGGCCTGATGGTCGTACCAGCCATCGGAGTCGTCATAGGCGATCACCACGGCGGTATCGCGCCAATCGGGCTGCTGCTGCAGGAAGTTGATCACGTGCACGATGAACTGCTGCTCGTCCAGCGGATCCGAATAACCGGCATGACCATCCTGGTAACCCGGCGCCTTGAGGAAGCTCACCGACGGGAAGTTGCCCGCCTGCACGGCCGCGTAGAAATCATTGATGTCGTACTGGTGATTGCCGGCGTCGCCCTGATGGCCGATGGTCTTGACGGACGTGGGGCGCGCATGCGTCGGGTTGGCCGTGCTGGTGTAGTACTGGAACGGCTGGTGATGCGGGATGTAGTCGCTCTCGTTCGCCTGCGTCACCGTCGAGGTGGTCTTGCGCGCGCAGCCGGTGCTGCCATTCGCATTGACCTGGGTGAGGTCAAAACCGCCTTCGAAGAAGCCCCAGGTCAAACCCGCCTGGTTGAGCAGGTCGCCCACGTTCTTGCCGCCGAACTGCACCTGATTGCCTGTGGGCGAAGAACACACGTCGCCGATCGGATCGGCATCGCCGATCAAGGTCAGGCCGCCCTGGCCATCGGCCACTTCATTGCCGGTGCCGTTGAGCGTCTGTGTCACGCCGTTGGTCTGACCCGAGATCAGATTGATCGCGCCCGGCGTGGACGGACCGAACGTGGTGTTGTAGCTGTTGTCGTTCAGCGCAAACGCTTGCGCGTAGTTCCACATGGCGGTGACGGTGTTGCCGTCGTAATAGCCCATCACCTGGCCGGTGCCTTCCTCATCCGGCGTCGCACCCGGCAACGTCTCGCCGGTACCGGTGAACTTCGGGAACAGGTCCATCGCGCCGCCATTGAACGCCTTCTGTTCCGGACCATAGGCGTGATCCTGGTCGGCGGTCGCCGCCTGAGCGCGCGACAGGCGGAACGGATTGATCGCACCCGTGCCATTCGCGCTGTTCGCCTGGTTCGGGTTATGCATGAGCAGCTTGTTGTCGTAACCGTTCACGTGCGGCGTAAACGGACGCGCATAGAACGTCGGCTCACCCTTGCCGTTGGCGGCATACGGGTAGGTGCCAAAGTAATGATCAAAGGAAACGTTCTCCTGGAAGATCACCACCAGGTGCTTGATCGGCGTGGACGTATGGACGTCCCCATCACCGCCGCCATGATGCAGGCTGGCATCGGTGAACGCTTCGGCATGCACGGGAAGTTGGGCGAGGGAAACAGCAGAAAGGCTAAGAACGCACGCGGCAATGCAAACAGCGAGGTTGTTTCGCATGGAGGGCTCCCTACGGTCGCGGTGATGCGCTTCCCCTCAAGCGCGGATGCCACGGACCATAGGCTTGCGAAGTGACAGGCGAATAACAGCGACCATCGTATTTTCATGCGATTTGCGGCGTGTGACTGCAACCGCAGTGAGACTGTCGATTAGAGCTAGATCGCGAGCCTCGGTCTCAACCTTTCAGCATGGCGAGAGAACTTTTGCTCTCAAAAGAATCATGGCCAACAGGCAGCAAAGTCACGCAATGCTTTAAGTCCTCTCCGCTATGGCGCGTTGCGGGGTAGCAGAAACGCATGTCGGACGATCGCCACGCTTCCGAGACCCTCGAGCGCCAGAAGACCGTATCCAACACGACGCTATGAGCTCCTGCCCTTCAGGCCATTTTCTTTGGGTTACCTTTCTTTTGGGCCAGCAAAAGAAAAGTGACTCGGTCGGCGGCAGCCGATCGAAACGCCCGCCGCGTAGGCGGCACGCTGGCCTCAAGGCGACAACCGAGCACCGAGGCTCTGGATGACCAGCCTCCGGCTGTTGAAGAGCCCCTCCGGCGTGGGCCGGGATGAGGGCTTCGTCGGTTGCGGCCGGTCGCCGGGCGCCCCCCTCCTTGCACCAACCCCCTGACCTTTGACACTGTCTCCCCCGTGACTTGCGGCCTAGCCTCAAAAGTCCGAGATACCGTCCGGGTAGCCCTTGGAACCTGTCCCCCATCAGGACAGGCGCCCAGAGCTGCACACAATGGTTACCACCATCGGCTGCCGAACGCGGCCAACGACCCACAGGGGAATTCCATGACCAAACCGTATATGAAGCCCATTGCGCTCGCCGTGAGCCTGGCGCTGTCGCTCAGCGCCTGCGGCAAGCACGACGATGCCGAAAAGGCCCCGGCCGCCAGCAGCACCGCGCCTGCCGCCGCCAGCACTGCCGCGATGGCAGCTGCCGCGCCCAAGAGCGTGTTCGACATCGCCGACCTGGACACCAACATCCAGGCCTGCCAGGACTTCAACGGTTTCGTCAACAGCAAGTGGGTCGCCGCCAACCCGATCCCGAACGACCGCAGCCGTTGGGGCGCGTTCGACAAGCTGGCCGAAGACAGCCTCAATACCCAGCACCAGATTGTCGACGACGCCGCCAAGGGCGCCGCCAACGCGCAGGCTGGCTCCATCGAGCAGAAGATCGGCTACCTGTACGCCTCGGGCATGGACGACGCTGCCATCGAAAAGGCTGGCTTCGACCCGATCAAGCCCAAGCTCGATGCCATTGCCGCGCTGAAGTCCGGCAAGGACGTGGCCAACTACCTCACCCAGAACTTCACCACGGGTGACATGCAGGTGTTCCAGTTCGGCTCCGGCGCGGACTTCAAGGACGCCAAGATGCAGATCGGCTTCACCCAGCAGGCTGGCCTGGGTCTGCCGACCAAGGACTACTACACCGACGCGAAGTACAAGGAAATCCGCGACGCCTACGTCGAGCACATCGTCAAGGTGCTGGAACTGACCGGCGTATCCGAAGCCGATGCGAAGAAGCAGGCCGCCCAGGTGCTCGCGTTCGAAACGCAGCTGGCCGCCGCCTCGCTGGCACCGGTGGAACTGCGTACCCCGGAAAACCAGTACCACTTCGTCACCCTGAAGGAAGCGGACAAGATCACCCCGCACTTCAACTGGGAAGATTTCTTCAAGGCCCAGGGCGTGACCGTCGACAAGGGCTTCTCGCTGTCGCAGCCGAAGTTCTTCGCCCAGTTCGACAAGATGCTGGCCAGCACGCCGGCGGACCAGTGGCAGGCGTACCTGCGCTTCCACACCATCGACGACGCCTCGCCGCTGCTGAGCAAGGCTTTCCAGGACGCCCGCTTCGACTTCTACGGCAAGACCCTGTCCGGCCAGCCGGAGCAGAAGCCGCGCTGGAAGCGCGTGCTCGGCGGCGTCAACGAGTCGATGGGTGAAGCCCTGGGCCAGCTGTACGTGGCCAAGGTGTTCACGCCCGAAGCCAAGCAGCGCGCCGAAGAGCTGGTGACCAACGTGCGCAACGCGCTGAAGGCCCGCATCGAGAACCTCGACTGGATGAGCGCCGAAACCAAGGAAAAGGCGATCGCCAAGTGGAACACCTTCCTGCCCAAGATCGGTTACCCGGAAAAGTGGCGTGACTGGTCGGGCCTGGATCTGAAGCAGGGCGACTACTACGGCAACGTGATGGCCGCCGCCAAGTTCAACTACCAGTACGACCTCAACAAGATCGGCAAGCCGACCGACCGCAAGGAATGGGGCATGACCCCGCAGACGGTCAACGCCTACTACAACCCGACCGACAACACGATCAACTTCCCGGCCGCGATCCTGCAGCCGCCGTTCTTCTATGCCAACGGCGACGACGCGATCAACTACGGCGGCATCGGCGCCGTGATCGGCCATGAAGCCAGCCATGGCTTCGACGACGAAGGCAGCCAGTTCGACGGCGAAGGCAACAACGCCAACTGGTGGACCAAGGAAGACAAGGAGAAGTTCGAGGCCCGCACCGCCAGGCTCGTCGCGCAGTTCAACGACTACGCGCCGATCAAGGACAAGCCGGATGTGCACGTCAACGGCCAGCTGACCCTGGGCGAGAACATCGCCGACCTGGGCGGCCTGAACGTGGCGTACGACGCCCTGCAGGAAGCGCTGAAGAAGAACCCGCAGGAAGCCGCCGCGAAGATCGACGGCTACACCGAAGACCAGCGCTTCTTCCTGAACTGGGCCCGCGTGTGGCGCGGCAGCGTGCGCGAGAAGGAAGCGCTGCTCCGCCTCAACACCGATCCGCATGCACCGGCCTCGCTGCGCGCGATGGGCGCTCCGTCCAACATGGAAGCCTTCGCCACCGCCTACCAGTGCAAGCCGGGCGACACGATGGTGCGTTCGGGCGAGAAGCAGGTGAAGATCTGGTAATGCCTCACCGCTGAGGCTTCGGCATCGGCAACAAGAAAGGGCGCTGCATCATGCAGCGCCCTTTTCTTTTGGACGTCTTTTCCAAATCCCGGGAAACACCTGTGGGAGCGCACCCTGTGCGCGACGCAGCGCCGCGGCGATATCCGTGCATGGGGTTGTCGCGCACAAGTGCGCTCCTACAATGACTGCCGTTTTGCGACCCCATCCCCCTGTAGGAGCGCACTTGTGCGCGACCGCAACCTCGAGCGATGCCGTTGCATGAGGCCGTCGCGCACAGGGTGCACTCCCACAGGAGAGAGGCGACGGCAGCTTTACCTGCCCCGCGCGCGACGCACCTCATACGCCTTCAGATGCGCATACGCTGTCCGCAACATCGGCAACGAATCCGCCGCCGCATCCGAACGCGCCAGCAAATCGCCCACGATGTGATCCGCCTCGATCGCCCCACCCTGCTCCAGGTCGCGCATCATCGAGGCACTAAGGGCAGAGCCTTTCTCAGTAAGCACGCCGCGCGCACGCGCCACCACCGCGTCGCCCGGCGCGCGCCCGTTGTGCTCGGCCACGCTACGGCAGTCTTCCAGCAATTGCAGGATTGCCGGCTCCCCACCGGACGCCGCCATGATGTCGCCCACCGGCGCGCGCATCAGGCACGTGATGCCGGCGAGCGAGGCGAGAAACACCCATTTGTCCCACATGTCCTGCAAGATCGTGGTGCTCAGGCGCGGCTCGAATTTGGCCATGGACATCGAGCCGAGAATGCGTTCGACGCGTTCTGATCGGGCGCCGTCGCGTTCGCCGAAGGTCACGCTGTGCGACTGGTTGAGATGACGCACCGTGCCTTCGGCATCGAGCGTTGCCGCAATCACGCACTGGCCGCCGAGCACGCGCTGCGCACCAAAGCGCGCATCCAGCAGGTCCAGATGCCGCATGCCGTTGAGGACCGGGAGAATCGCAGTTTGCGGCCCCACCGCGGGGGCCATGTCCTCGATTACCTGCGGCAGGTGATAGGCCTTGCAGCTCAGCAGGATCAGGTCATACGTCCCGCGCAGGTCGCCGGCCTGCACCGTCGCCGGATTCGGCAGGCTGACATTGCCCAGGCTGCTGCGTATCACCAGCCCGTGCTCGGCCAGCTGGGCTGCGCGCTTCTCGCGCACCAGGAACGTCACGTCCTGCCCGCTCTCCAGCAGGCGCCCGCCGAAATAGCCTCCGGTAGCGCCCGCGCCAATCACCAGTATCCGCATCGCTCGACTCCTCGCCAACAGGGGGGAGAGGGTACGCCATACCCACGCTCCCGCCCCTTCCACCTTGGTCTGAGGGCCAGAACAGCAAAATTCTTCGCAACTAATTGCAACTCATTCTCATTGCCAATAACATTTAGGAAATGTTTGCCGGCGGGTTCTTACTGGTGATGGACCACCCGATCAGGCAGCAAGGCTCCCAACCCCTGTTTCCCCGACTTATGCCGCCATCGACGCCCGCCGCCGCTACTCGTCGATCCACCCCGGTCACCTTTGGCTGATCGCCCCCTCCATTCGACGAGCTACCCATGGCCCACATAAAGAGCCGCAAGCATCCCGTAACCCGCAACGCCCTGAGTGTTGCGACAGCCACTCTGATGACCGGCCTGGCGATGAGCCATCCTGCCCTGGCTGCGGACACGCCGGCGGATGTCGCCAACGCCACCACCAACACGACCACCTCGCCCACCGGCGCTGCCAACTCGCCCAAGAACCTGCCAGGCGTGTCGGTGGAAGCCTCGGCCGTCAGCGACTACAAGATCGACAACCTCTCCTCGTCCAAGTACACGCAGCCGATCCTCGATACCACCCAGACGGTGACCGTGATCAGCAAGGACCTGTTCCTGCAGCAGGGCGCCACCACGCTGACCGAGGCATTGCGCAACACCCCGGGCGTGGGCACGTTCTACGTCGGCGAGAACGGCACCACCTCCACCGGTGATGCGATCTATATGCGCGGCTTCGATACCTCGGGCAGCATTTTCGTCGACGGCGTGCGCGACCTGGGCACCATCTCGCGCGACATCTTCAACACCGAGTCGGTGGAAGTGATCAAGGGCCCGGCCAGCACCGACAACGGCCGCACCGCGCCCACCGGCGCCATCAACATGGTCAGCAAGCAGCCCGAGCTCGGCAACGGCGTGAGCGCGACCGTCGCTTATGGCAGCGCCGACCAGCGTCGCGCCACCGTCGACTGGAACCAGGTGGTCAGCACCACCTCGGCCTTCCGCCTCAACGTGATGGGCCAGGACTTTGGCGTGCCGGGTCGCGACAAAGTGGAGAACAACCGCTGGGGCGTCGCGCCGAGTTTCGCATTCGGCCTGGGCACGGCTACCCGCGTGTACCTCGACTACATGCACATCAAGCAGAACAACGTGCCCGATGGCGGCGTGCCCACGATCGGCCTGCCCGGCTATTCCAGCCCGGATCCGAAGCGCCCGTTCCTCACCAACGCGCCGGAAGTGGATTCGTCCAACTTCTACGGCACCACGGCGGACCATGACCACGTCGAAGCCGACATGTTCACCGTGCGCATCGAGCACGACATCAACGACCAGATGGTGTTCCACAACACCTTCCGCTGGGGACGCACCGCCGAGGACTATCTGCTGACTTCGTTCATGGGTACCGCAGCCAATCTGCTCACGCCCAATCCGAACGACCCGTCCACGTGGACCATTGCGCGCAGCAACCCGACGTTCAAGCATCAGTCCAACCGCATCATCACCGACCAGGCCAACCTCACCTGGAATTTCCAGACCGGCGCCATCACGCACAATCTCAGCACCGGCATCGAGCTGACGCAGGAAAAAGCCACCACCATCGGCATCGTCCCGCTCAATGGCACGACCTGGCCGGCCGCCAATCTGTACGACCCGAACTGGGACGTGAAGGGCCTGATCTACGGCCAGAACGGCGCTTACACGGATGGCCAGACCGACACCGCCTCCGCCTATGTGTTCGACACGCTGAAGTTCAACGAGCACTGGCAGGTGAACACCGGTGTGCGCATGGACCACTACAACACCGACTACTCCAGCATGGTGGCGTGCGGTGCGAAGAATGGCCCCACCTGCGGCACGCTGCCCACGGGCGCCGTCGTGCCGGGCCTGACCACCAGCGTTGGCGACAACCTGTGGAACTGGAAGCTCGGCGTGCTCTACAAGCCGATGCCCAACGGCTCGTTCTACGCCAACTATGCCGTGTCGGCCGAGCCGCCCGGCGGCAACACGCTGACCTTCAGCAGCTCCACCAACAGTCTGGACAATCCCAACCTCGAGCCCGAGCGTGCACGCACGTATGAAATCGGCACGAAGTGGGAACTGCTCGATGAAAAGATCCTGCTCACCGGTGCGCTCTACCAGACCACGGTAAGCAACGACCTCGTGCAGGATCCGGTCACCCTGCTCTACTACCAGATCGGCAAGAAGCGCGTGCAAGGCGTGGAACTGAGCGCGGTAGGCAAGATCACCGACAACTGGGCGGTGACCGCGGGCTTTACCACCATGAATGCCAGCGTGCTCAGCGGCTCTTCCGTGGCAGCCGATGGTTCGTCCGACCTGGCCTACACGCCGAAGAAGGCCTTCACCAGCTGGACCAGCTACCTGCTGCCGTTCGGTCTCACCATCGGTGGCGGCGCGCGCTACAACGGCCAGATGCAGCGCGGTACCGACAGCGCGATCGGCACGCCGGCGTATACGGAAGCCTATTGGGTGTTCGGCGCGATGGCCTCCTACCCGATCAACAAGCACTTCGACCTGCGCCTCAATCTGTACAACTTGTTCGACAAGGACTATGTCGCGGCGGTCAACAAGAGCGGTTACCGTTACACCCCAGGTACCCCGCGCTCGGCGATGCTGACGGCCAATATCCGGTTCTGATCAGGCACTGCTGATCGAGCGCAACGTGGCCGTCCCGATAGCAGTCGGGGCGGCCACGTCACTCTTTCGAGTCGAGGCACGCCATGCTCTTGCATATCCCGCAGATCCTGGACCAGGCGCAGGTAAGCGCCATCCGGCAAGCCCTCGATCAAGCGACCTGGACCGACGGGCGCGAGACCGTCGGTCCACAAGGCGCCCAGGTGAAACGCAACCTGCAGCTCCCGGATGCCTCGCCCGTACGCGCCGAACTGGCCCGCATCGTGCTCGATGCGCTGGCCCGACATCCGCTTTATCACGCCGCCACGCTGCCGCTGCGCACGCTGCCGCCGCGCTTCAATCGCTATGAAGGCGGCGGACAATACGGTTTCCATGTCGATGGTGCAGTGATGTCCGTGGCTGGCGGCCAACAGCTGCGCAGCGATATCTCCTGCACGCTGTTCCTGGCCGAGCCGGAGGAATACGACGGCGGCGAACTGATCATCAGCGACACCTATGGCGAGCACGAAGTGAAACTGCCCGCCGGCGACATCATCATCTACCCCTCAAGCAGCCTGCACCGGGTGGCGCCCGTCACGCGCGGTGCGCGCATCGCCGCATTCTTCTGGGTGCAGAGCCTGATCCGCGACGACGGCAAGCGCCGCCTGTTGTTTGAGCTGGATGCGTCGATACAGACGCTCACCCGCAGCAACGCCGATCCGCAGGCGCTGCTGCAGCTGACCGGCGTGTATCACAACCTGCTCAGGCAATGGTCCGAGACCTGAAAGGTCTGGACCATTCAAGCGACAGCGTTACCAGCAACCCACCGTGGATGGCAGGCGATTGTTTGCCTGATCCAACGACAAGGTGCCGCACATGGTGTCGCGAGTTTGCTGTGCACCCTTGGGCGCGGCCTGAACGAGAAACGTGGTGGACGTGAGATTGGCGGCCACCAAGGTATAGGTGTAGTTGTTTCCCGTCTGCGACGGCGCCGCACAATCGAGTGTGGGCGGTGAGTTGGGAACGGGGGTCGCCGCGGCACTCTGGTCGTAGCGCAGATTGGTCGTGTAGTACCGCTCCATGTAATTGGCGTACTCCGACAGGCAACCCTCGGCCGCAACCCGGTTCGTCTTGGTCACGGACTTGAGATACGACGGCCACGCGATCGCCGCCAGGATCGCAATGATGGCCACCACGATCATCAATTCGATCAAGGTAAAGCCCGCCTGGCGCAGGAGGCCGGCGCCTGACCTGCGAGCCCCCTTCACGCCGCCGTCCGCCATCAGGCATCGATTCATCGCTGTGTTCCTCATGGGTTGATCAGCTCCTGCCAGGACACGCGGGTGAGGCTGCCGGACGAACCGGATGTCATCAGGCTGGATGTCGTGCCGTTGTCGAAACTCTCGAGCATGTCGCCACCCACGAAAATCGGGTTATTGGGCAGTGACGTGAAGCCCACGCCAGCACTGGCCACTGACGTGCCGTTGGGCAGTTTGATCGTGCCCGCACCATTGCCCAGGAAGAACGGATTAGTGGGGCCGGCGCCGGTAAACGGATTGAGCGCCATCACCCAGCCGCTGCCCGACGGATTGCAGATATCCGTGACCACCGGAATGCGTGTGGTACCCAACAGCAGGTTGCCCTGGAACTGGTTGGGCGTGACCATGCGCTCACCCTGCGCGTTGTAACCCGTCACGTTGCCGCTGCTGTCGGTGGTGGGCTGCTCCAGATCCATATACCAGCCACCCTTGCCCACCAGATCGTTGGCAGCAGCGGTAGACACGGCACGCGCGCCGAGGGTCGGCGGCGTGGCGCTGGAATCGCCATCCACTTCGTAGATGATCGAACGCTGCTTCAGGTCGCTGCGCTTATACGGCAGGGCCGGAATGGCGGGCGTGGTCTGTTGCACGACCTGCGCGATCACGCCATACCACGTCTGCACATTCTTGTTGGAGAGATCGCCCGAGCTCAGATACTCGCCGGTGCCGAAAAACAGCCACACGTTGCCTGTCGTGGGGTCGCGGCCCGCCAACATGCCGGCGGTAATGGGCTGGGCAACGCCGCCGCTGTCAGTCGCGGTAAACACCTTGCTGCCTGCGGTGCTCAGGTCCGCACTGATCGTGGTGACCTGGCTGGTTCCCGTGCCCGTGGTCGTGGTCGCCGTGAGCGGAAAGGACCATACCCGTCCCAACAAGTCACCGGCGTAGGCTTCCGTGCTGAGGCCATTGGCAGGGTTGTCCAGCCACGCCACGGGAGCGGCCAGGCCATTGACGGTTGAGGAGTCAGTGGCGTGAACGCTCAGCGTGCCAGTGTCCAGCTGGAACTCCAGCAGCGATGCCGTGTTGTTGGCACTGTTGTAGCCATTGCCTATCAACACCTGCCAGTTGCCATCGGCCACTTGCGCGATCACCGGCTTGCCGGTCATCTGCCCGATAGCACCGTAGTTGGTCAGGCCGTCGCCGGCGGAACGCTCCCACAGCGGCGTGATGTTGGCGGGGTCGGTAACATCGATCGCATAGACGACCTCCGTCGGTCCGCGCCCCGAAGAGCCAACCAGGATGGTGTGCCAGGACGAACCATTGATCTTGGTCAACGACGGCAGGTACGCGTCGGCAATCGTCAACTCGCCGTCGTTGTAGTACTGGTGCGGAACACCGGCGGCGACGTTGCCATAGCTGGCGCTGGCCAGGTTTGCCAATCCGCCCGTGATCACTGCACCAGGCAGATAGGCAAAGACTTCGGAGCCGGTGCTGGCGTTGAACGCGTGCATCATGCCGTCGTTGGCAGCGACAAACACCAGCGGCGTGCGCTTGGACGCGGCGCTGGCAACGGCAGTGCCACTGCCATTGATGCTGCCGACGGCCCAGCTCTGGAAACTGTCCGTGCTGGTGCCCGTGGCGTTGATGCCCGTGAACGTCTGGTTCTGAAATTCGTTCGGGTTGGGCGCGCCGGAATACACCGGCTGAGAGTCCACGATATCGCCCAGCGGCGTGTCACGCGTGCGGTACGTGCCGGCTACTTCCAGTGTGTTGTCGCCACGCAGATAGTTGACCAGCGCCATTTGAGCGGTGGTTGCCGCTGTCCCGGTATTTCCACCGCTCAGTGCCGTCAGCTGGGCGCTGGAGAGCGCCGGCGGTGCGGAGGCCGTGTTGATGAACGGCACGAACTGCGAACCTGCCGCTGCCGTGGGGTTATAGGTGACGATATTGCGGCTGGGATACGTGGAGGTGGTGACCCCGCCCGTGGTGCTGACGGTAGCGCTCTTCACCAGCATGTTCGCTGCGGACCACGTCGCCGACGTACTGATTGCGCCCGTCGACGAGTTGATCGTAAACGCCTGCAGGTCACCCTTCCATTTGGCGGTGGTGTAGGTGGCCTGATAGGCCACCGTACCGGTAGTCAACTGGGTGGAGTTGGCCGACAGGCTGGCGCCCGAGCCTGTGCGCTGGGACGCGCGGTTCAGTGCATCGGTCAGGCCGCTGGTGAATGACTGCGGACTGGTGGCGGAATAAAAACCGCCATGGCCGTTGACCGCCGCGTGCGCCAGGTCGGCAATGTTGTAGATCGAGTTGGAAGCCGGCGTGGGCCAGCTGAAATTGCTGATGCTCGAATTGGGAACACCATTGGCCCAATTGAAGATGCCACTGATCGTCGCCGTCGACGGGCTGATGCCGACGGGCGTGAAACCCAACCCCATGGTAAAGGTGGTCATGTGCTGCCAGAAGGCGGGGTCAGCCGAATTGGTCGGCACCGAATTGGGCACACTCGTCTGCAGATCGGTGATCCAGTACTTCATGGCCACGTCGGCCAGCGTGTTGCTGTTGCCGTCCTTGTAAGGAGCCGCGGGCGTATACGTGTAGCTCAGGCCGTTGGGGCCAGTGCGTGTCGCGCTGGTGTTATCCACGTTGCCGGTGGTGCTGATATTGCTGGTGCTGTCGTTCCAGAAGCCGTCGGTGGTGAGGATGGTGTATGACTGGCGGCATGCGATCGTTGTGCTGGAACCCTGCGCGGAGGCAGGATCGGTGGACATCGTCGTCCATGGCTGCGAGGTCTGGTAATACTGACCTACCTGATCCAGCGCCTGGCGCAACGGCGTGCCGTTGCTCGCACTTTCTCCGGCAATCCAGTTCCAGAAATTGACCTTCTGGTCGGTGGATTTGCTGCCATCGCCAAAGGGCGCCACGTTGGCAATGTAATTGGTATCGCTATTGTAGTTGTCGGTGTAGGAATACTTGGACGACGGAAGCCCACTGCTGTTGTTGCCGTCGATCGAACCAAAGCCGACACGATAGTTTTTGTCGAGCGAGGAGAACGCGAGCATCAGGCCGCTTTTGGCCATCAGGATGCGCGTGTGATAGTAGGCGAACCAGTTGGCGATGTTCGTGCCCGCGGCGATACCCTTGGGCGCCGCCACGCCAGTGGTGTCGGTGGCAGGCACACAGTTCGTGTCGCCCGTCGCGCAAGTCGATGCAGCCACGAACTGGGTGGTATACGGCCCAGCGCCACCGTTGGAATCCGTCGAATACTGGAAATAGCTCAGGTAATAGTTGAACGTACAGAGCTGCGTGCTGCTGCTGTAGTTGAAGGATTTGCCGTCGTTATTGGCAGCGTTATAGGCGTTTTTGCACTTGGTATTGGAACTGAGCGTCTGGCTAAACGCCACCGTGTGCGTGCCCAGCCCCGAATAGCTGAGCGACCCGAAGTTGTTTTGACCTTCGCCGCGGATGTCCTTGTTCGAATAGTTGGTCAGGTTAGCGTTCGAGCTGCTTCCACTGAATCCGTCGATCGGCACGGCGGTGATATCGGTGTAGCTGGTGTAGCTGGAACCGTCGACCTTGACTGGAACGGTGTAGGTTACGGTGGGGTTGTAATAGACGCCGTTGTTGTTCGAGTCGATCAGCGCGGCGTTGTTGAACGCTGTCACACTGTCGGTACCATTGCCACTTGGCGTAGTGCCATTGGTCGTACCGCTGCAGGTCACGCCGTTCAAATAACAGGCATCGGGCATGTAATCCCACGCCATCGAGCCTGAGTCATCGAGCATCAGCACGATATTCGGAGGAATGGTGGGCTGCAGTGTCACTGGCTGCTGATCGATCGTCACCGTTGTGGTGGCGGCTTGCGCTGGCGTGTAGACGGCGCCAAGCAACCACACGGCCAGCGCCATGCCCAGCAAACGGCAGGCGCCCTGCTTGAAACGATGCGTCGGTCGTGTTGGCGTATTCATCGCGTTTCCATCGTGGAATGGAGTGTCTTGGCCAGAATGGCGAGGCAGGTGCTGCATGGACGGAGAAATCGACATGATCAGCCCTGTTTGACGATGGCTTGCAAGGTGACAACGGCACGGTCACCCACCACGGCGGGATTGCCGCTGCGCGCAGTGATGCGATAGAACACCACCGAACTGGAGCAACCCTGCGCGCCGTAATTGCGGCAATTGGCCGTCTGCCCACTACCCGTATTGCTGCTCTGGTCAACCCAGTTGCCCATGTTTTCCACCACGTATTCCGGCTGGCTCGCGGCCGTCGCGCTGGCGGTATAGGCGCCTGTTCCGGTGCCCGTGGCCACCGGATTGATATTGGCGGTGGTCAGCGTGGGATCGTTGAACGGATTGGGCAGGCAGGTCACGCCACCGGCCTGGCAGTTGTGCCAGATCAGCGTGGGTTGGGTGGGAATCAGCGCCGACGCCTCGCGTATTGCCGCTTCGGCGCTCTGGAACGCCACCTGGCGATCGTAAAGATTCGCCGCCATCCGCTGCTGCATGATGGTGCCGCGAACAGCCGCCAGGCCCACCAGGGTGATGAGTATCAACAGAATCATCGCCACCACCAGGGCAACACCGCGCTGGGACGATTTCATGGGTTCGCCGCGTGCGGCGCGATGTCGGAATGTGTTGGCCATCGTCATGTCACGGCACTCGATTGCGCAGTGTGGTGGTGCTGGTAAACGAACGCACCAGCGGCTTGCCGTCGACACCGGCAAGCTTGTTCGTACTTGCCAGCGTGAGCTGGACTTGCACGGCCGTTACCTGCGGCCAGTTGGTGACGCTGGCGGCCGTGCCAAATGCCGCATTGCCCAACGGCAAATAGCTGATCTTCAGCGCGGTGACATTGCGCACCATTTCCTGGGCGGTAGCCGTGGTGCCGGTGGCGCTGGAAATGGCAGTCAGGCGATAAAGCGACGTCGTGCCAGCCGGGTTGTTGCCCAGATACCAGACCGACCCGCTGAGCAAGGCCATCCTGGCGTTGGCGAGGAAGGTGTACGCATTGGCGGTGCCGCAGCTGGTCGGATAGCCAAGGCCCAGCGAGCAATTGCCCGGAGGAATCGCCGAGCCGCTGTTGTGGGTCACCACCGTGCCACCGGCAGCATAAGAATCGACCTGCATGATGGTGGAGTGGTCGAAATCGCAGACCATGATCAGACTGCCGGTCGTCAACAACGTGCTGGCGGCATTGATATTGATGTTGGCTGCACTGCTTGGCGTCACCGCCGAAACCACGACATCCAGGTTGGTGCTGCCAAGCGTGTGCACCGAGCTGGTAGCCGCCACCGGCGAAGTCGCGCCACTGGTGGGGAGCGTGCTCAATGCCGGGTCCTTGCTGGCATCGTCATACCCCAACAGGGTGTTGCTCCAGTCGGCGTACCACGGGATAGGCGCGTTGATCACGTTGGCGATGCGGCCGCTGCTTCCGTCACACCCCGTGTAACCGGCGCTGCGCACGTCGCGGGAAAGCAGCTCGAACGCGATGCGCGACGCATCCTGCACTTCGCCCAGCGCATCGTTCGTACGGTAAGTCTGCTGACCCGCCAAAAACACGCTGGTCACGCCGCCGATGACAATCAGCCCCAACAACATGGCCACCATCAGCTCGATCAAGGTGAAGCCAGCGGCTCGCCTGCGCGTTCGAGTGCGGCGCATGGAATACTCACTCATAGCAGGGCCTGCGTGACAACTTGTTGGGTGGATGTGCCGCTAAGGCCGGCACGGCTGTCATCAAACTGGATGGTGACGGTGCAGTTGGCGGAATTCGTGCCGCTGGCGGGCGTGCAGGCAATCGTGCCAATGGTGTTGGCGGTGGCGCCGAGGTCGGCGCCAAGATGCGTGCACCACTGGTTGATCTGCACACTGGAGAGGCTCGAGCCGGCCGCGGGACAAGCATTGCCCTTCCAGGTGCCGTTGTAGCCGTTGGCCACCGCGGTATTGATGTCGGCACGCATCGAATCGAGGATCGTATAGCTCTCGATGGTGGCCATGCTGCGCGCCATGGCGCTGTTGTTGGTGGACAGCGACTTGGCCTGCAGGGCCGCAATGCCGAGAAAACCGATGGAAAGGATCAGCACCGCCACCAGCACTTCGATCAGGCCGGCGCCCGACTGCGCCCTTGCGCGTGAAGGCATGCGCACCCGCTCAGATCGACTTGATGCAGCCGGCCGGCCGCACATACTCAGAATGAGATTGCTCATCACGGACATGTCCCCGTGTAAGACGTCACCGCCATGATCGAACCGGTCGACATCGTGATCTTCTGATGATTGTCGGCGCTCGTCGCCGTGGTGCAGATATCGGCTACCGTGCCGCCGTAGGGAGCGGTGGCACCCACTGCCTTGGCGAAGCCCGTACCGGAGAAGCGCAGGGCCGTCACGCTGCCGCTGAGCTGGATTGGCCACACGATGCCGGGCAGGCTGGCACGCACTTGCGTGGTGTTGGTCCCGCTGGTCAGCAGATAGATCGCGCCCACCTGCGTACCGCAGGCCGATCCCAAGGTGTCGGTGGTGTTGTTGGCGGCAGAATCGCTGCAGAACGCAATACTGCTGTTGCGCTTGACCGCCTCCATGCGCGCGACATTCACCGCCGCGATGATTTCATTGGTGGTGGTGGTGAGCCGGTTGGTCGCGATGATCCGGGTGAAGCTGGGCACGGCGATCGAGATCAAGATGACGGCCACGACCATGGTGATCACCAGCTCCACCAGGGTGAAGCCCTGCTCGCTGCGCACGGGCGCCCGCCTGCACGGCACAGGCCGTCGCTTGGCAAGCTTGCCAAATTCCAATCGATTCACGTTGCCCCCTACCCCTGGAACCATCAACGGTGCACTCCGTTGACGAATGGCCGGTACGAGAACACCCGACCCGCATGGGCGCACTGTACTCACGAGTTTTGAGGTAACCAGCCAGCAGCCGACGATTGGGGGCATCTTTCCGATAAACGGTCGGCAGCCGCCGCGCATTGGTGACGGCCGTCACTGCGCCATCGAGCAGCAGCCGACGGTTTCGCTAGGCATCGACAACCACTGAGCGGATAATTGGCGGTCCTTGCAACTGGCAGGCCCCTCTCCCTGATGTTTGTTCCCGGTCAACGTTGGATCTCCACCGCCGAGCCCGAGCTTGGCCTCGGCACTGTGCTGCGCGTCGAAGGGCGTGGTGTGCAGGTATTGTTCGCCAAGGCGGGGGTGCTGCGGCCTTACGCGGTCGACTCGGCGCCACTGGTGCGCGCGGAATTCCGCCCTGGCCAGCGCGTGGCCGGCAAGGGCCTGGCCTTTCTGGTTGAACGGGTGGAGATACGTGAAGACCTGCTGGTCTATCGCGGCGAAGGCCGTGAGCTGGAGGAAGGCCAGCTCGACGACGAACAAAGCGTCAGCCAGGCCGATGATCGCCTGATCGGTGGTCGTACCGACCCCGTAGCCCATTTTGAGCTGCGCCTGGAAGGCCTCAAGCGCCGTGCCGAGGCGCGCCGCTCGCCGGCATGGGGCCTGGCCGCCTCGCGCATCGGGCTGGTGCCACATCAGTTGCGTGTGGCGGGCATTGCCTCCTCGCGCCGCCCTCCCCGCGTCTTGCTCGCGGATGAGGTCGGCCTGGGCAAGACGATCGAGGCGGGCATGATTATTGCCCGTCAGCTGGCCACCGGGCGCGCTGGCCGCGTGCTGATCCTGCTGCCCGACACGCTGGTCTACCAGTGGTTCGTGGAACTGCTGCGCCGCTTCAACCTCAGCTTCGCCATTTACGACGAAGAGCGTTGCGAGTCGCTGGAACAGGGCGGCGACACCGCCAATCCCTTCGAAGACGAGCAGCTCGTCATCGCCGACTTCAGTTTCCTGGAGCAATCGCCCAAGCGCGCCCAGCAGCTGCTGGAAGCCAGCTGGGACCTGCTGGTGGTGGACGAGGCCCATCACCTGGCCTGGTCGCCCGAAGCCGCCAGCCCGCGCTATACCTTGGTAGATCAGCTCGCCGCGGCCACGCCGGGCGTGATCCTGCTCACCGCGACGCCGGAACAACTGGGCCGCAGCGGCCATTTCGCCCGCTTGCGCCTGCTCGATCCGCAGCGCTATCACGATCTGGACGTCTATCTGTCCGAGTCGGATAAATTCCACAGCTTGTCGAAAGTGGCCGACCGCCTGCTCGACGGCAAGGCGCTCGACGAGGCGCAACTGGCCGCGCTGCGCGAGACCTTTGCGGGCGACGATGCCCTGCAGGCCCGCCTGGCCGATACGACCAAGCCGGAGCATGCACGCGAAATCCTCGCCGCGCTGATCGACCGCCACGGCACCGGCCGCGCCATGTTCCGCAATCGTCGCGCCAGCATCGGCGGTTTTCCCAAGCGCGCGCCGGTATGGCACCTGATCGACAAGGACACGCTGAGCGACGACGCGCGCCAGGCCTTGCTGGGCGAATTCCACGCCGACATCCAGCAACCCTCGCCAGTCATCGAGATCGACTACGGCAACGATCCGCGCATCGACGCGCTGGTCGCCCTGCTCGACGCGCATCCGCAGGACAAGTTCCTGCTGATCTGCCGCAGCCAGGCCAAGGTGCTCGCGCTGGAAGAAGCGCTGCGCACCAAGAGTGGCGTGGGCCTGGCCCGCTTCCATGAAGGCCTGGGCATCGTGCAGCGCGACCGCAACGCGGCGTATTTCGCGCAGCCCGACGGTGCGCGCCTGCTGCTGTGCTCGGAGATTGGTTCGGAGGGCCGCAACTTCCAGTTCGCCCATCGCCTGGTGCTGTGGGATCTGCCGCTGGATCCGGACCTGCTGGAACAGCGCATCGGCCGCCTCGATCGCATCGGACAGAAGCACGACATCAGCATCCATGTACTCGCTGTCGCCGACAGCGCGCAGCACGTGCTGGCCCGCTGGTATGACGAGGGCGTGGATGCGTTCCGTACCAGTCCCGCCGATGGCCGCGAGCTGCTGCGCCGTTTTGGCGACTCGCTCGCCCGTCTCGCCAGCGAGCACGCGCGCGGCGATGACAATCGCGACCAGGAACTCGAGGTGCTGCTGGCGGAAACACGTGGCGCACACGAGGAAATGGCGGAGCTGATCCGCGATGGCCGCGATCACCTGTTGGAACTCGCTGCCAGCCGCGACCTGCATGCCGATGAACTGGCGCAGGCATTTACCCGCGAAGACAACGACCCGAGCCGCGACGCCTTCATCCAGAGTCTGCTCGAGCGCTTCGGCATTCACGCCGAAGAACTGGGCGGCAAGGTCATGCTGCTCGATCCGCAATACCTCTCCACCGACGCCCTGCCCGGCTTCGCCGAAGGCCCGCAGGCGGTGACGTTCGCCCGTGAGGTGGCGCTCGCGCGCGAAGAGCTGCCGCTGCTGCGGCTGGATCATCCGATGGTGTTGGGCGCACTCGACCTGACGCTATCCAACGAGCAAGGCAATGCGGCCTTCCTGGTGGACGATGCCTTGCCGGTACGCAGCGCGTTGTTGCAGGCGGTATTTCTTATCGAATGCGTCGCCGACCGCAAGCTGGACGCCGAACGCTTCCTGCCGCCGCAGCCGATCGTGGTGACCATCGATACGCGCCTCATCGAGCGAGCGGATTTCCGCCCGAGCGACATCGGCCTGCGCAAGGCGGCGGACCGCAGCATCGAAGTGGCTCGCTACCGCAAGTTCCTCGCCAAACTGGTGCCGCCGATGCTGGAGAAGGCGGAGGCCATCGCGGCCGAGCGTGCCAAGGCGAATGTGGATGAAGCCGTGGCCTTGGCCACCGACACGCTGGATGCCGAACTCTCGCGCCTGCTCGCGTTGCGTGCCGTGAATCCCGCCATCAGCGAGGCTGAAATCGCCGCCGTTGCGGATGAGCGCACCGCCTTGCTGCAGGCGCTGCCGGGGGCGCGTCTTCGACTCGACGCGGTGCGCTTTGTGGTGAGTCCGGACTTCCTCGCCCTGCGCTAACGCGAGGCGAGGAACATCGCATCGCGGCATTTCTGCCGCCCTGCAGCGCCTGCTGCAGGCGGCATCACCTACGCACGCTTCTAACCCAACGCAAAAGCCACGGCCGCTGCGGCGTGCAGCTCAGCCGTATTGAACAACGGCAGCAGGACATCGTCCTGCCGCAGCAGCAAGCCAATTTCGGTGCATCCAAGAATGACGCCTTGCGCACCGTTGATGGCCGCCTCCTCGATGATGGATCGATAGATCTCCCGCGACGCCTCGTTGATCACGCCGGCGCATAGCTCGTCGTAGATGATGCGATGGACGTCCGCACGCTGCGACTTGGACGGCACCACGCAATGCAGATTGAATCGCTCCTGCAGGCGGGCGCGGTAGAAGCTCTCCGACATGGTGAACTCGGTGCCCAGCAGCAGAACCGAATGCAGACCCTGGGCGGTGATCGCCGCGCCGGTGGGATCGGCGATATGGATGAATGGCAGGCGGGTCGCACTAGTGATGGCATCCGCCATCTTGTGCATGGTGTTGGTCGCCAGCACGATGCATTCGGCGCCGCCCGCTTCGAGCCGACGCGCTGATGCGGCCAGCGCTGCGCCGGCGGCATCCCAGTCGCCTTCGCGTTGCCAAGTGGCAATCTCCTGGAAATTCAGGCTGTCGAGCAGCAGCCTGGCGGAATACAGCGGCCCGCATCGATCGCGGATGCCGCGATTGATCCACTGGTAGTAAAGCAGGCTGGATTCCCAGCTCATGCCGCCAATCAGTCCGATGGTGCGCACGTGAAGACTCCTGCTGCGCGGGCCCTCGCCCGCCGAGCACGAGTCTAGCTTTGCGCCACCAGCTGCATGCGTCCTTGCACCTGGAACAACCGGTAAGCGATTGCCAGCAGCGCGACCCAGGCCGCTCCGATATAGAGCGCGATGCGCGTATCCGGGCTGACGCCCAGCATCACCACCACAAAACCCAGGAACGCCACGCAGACGATGCCGCTCAGCGGCCACCAGCGCAGCCGGAACGCTGCCGGCGCCTCACCCCGCGCGCGCAGCTGACGACGGAAGCTGTAGTGCGCCAGCAGCACCATCGTCCACGTCCACACGGTGTTGAACGAGAGGATCGACATCATCATGCCGAACACTTTGGCCGGCAGCAGATAGTTCAGCAGCACGGCAAGCAGCAGCACCGCGAGCGTCACCAGGATCGCGCGCACCGGCACGCCCTGCTCGTTCACTTCGCTCAGCGCCGCCGGCGCCTGCCCCTTGCAGGCCAGGCTGTACAGCATGCGGCTGCCACTGAAGGTGGTGCAATTGAAGCCGGACAGCGCCGCGGTGATCACCACGAAATTGATCAGACCGGCCGCCTGCGGAATGCCGAGCTTGGCAAAGGTGGTGACAAACGGACTGCCGTGTTCGCCAAGACCCGTCCACGGATAGATGGCCATGATCACGAACAGCGCACCCACGTAGAAAATCAGGATGCGCCACAGCACCGAATTCACCGCGCGTGGAATCGTGCGCTCGGGCTGTGCCGCTTCGCCAGCGGCGATACCTACGGTTTCCACACCGCCAAACGAGAACACCACCACCGGCAGCGCCAGCACCATGCCGAGCAAGCCGTGCGGAAACCAGCCGCCGTTCGACCACAGGTTCGACAAGCCGGTGGGCCGTCCGCCATTGCCCCAGCCAACAAAGATGATGCTCAGCCCGCCCACGATCATCGCCAGCACCGTGATCACCTTCACCAGGGTGAACCAGAACTCCATCTCGCCGTAAATCTTCACGGTGAGCAGGTTCAGTCCGCCGATCATCACCACGCTGCCCAGCACCCAGATCCAGCGTGGCCAATCGGGAAACCACTCGTGCATGTACGCGCCCACGGCAGTGGCTTCGGCCATGCCGACGCCGACCATCAGCAGCCAGTAATTCCAGCCGGTGACGAAACCGGCGAAGGGGCCGAGATAACGCTGCGCATACACGCTGAAGGAACCGGCGACCGGATCGCGCACGGTCATCTCGCCCAGCGCGCGCATGATGATGTAGATCATCACGCCGCCGAACAGGTAGGCAAACAAAACCGAAGGGCCGGCCAGTTTGATCGCATCGGCGGAGCCGAGGAACAGGCCTGCGCCGATGGCCATGCCGAGCGCCATGAAGGTGATGTGGCGCGGCGTCAGTCGACGCTGGAGATGCTGTGTCATGGAAACTGCCGGAAGACTGCGAGTGCTGCGATCAGCGCCAGAGTTTGCGCTGCGGCTTGATGGGGAGCTTGCCCCGCCAGTACTGGATCAATACAAAACCACCGAGCATGCCGCCCAGGTGCGCAAAATGCGCGATGCCTGCCTGCGTGCCGGTCACGCCCATGTAGAGCTCGGCCAGTCCGTAAAGTGTCACGAACAGCCAGGCGGAAATCGGGATCGGCAGGAAGATCAGGATCATCTTCTCGTGCGGGAACAACATGCCGAACGCCAGCAGGATGCCGAAGATCGCACCCGACGCGCCCAGGGTCGGATAGAAGCCGCCGGTAAACCAGTTCACCACCACCAGCTGCGCCAGCGCGGCGACCAGCAGGCAGACGAAGTAATAGACGACGAAGTTGCGCGCACCAAGCACGCGCTCGATCTGCCCGCCAAACATGAAGAGCGCCAGCATGTTCGAGAACAGGTGCGTCAGGCTGCCATGCATGAAGGCATAGGTGATCAGCTGCCACGGACGGAAACCTACCGAGACCAGGCCCTGCGCCCCCTGGGCGACCTGGTCCGGGCCCCACGGCCACAGCGCGAAGTAGGTCAGCAGCGTTTCGCCCATGATCTGCTGCAGGAGATACACCGCCACATTGGCGATCAGCAGGTTGCGAGTGACGGGAGGAAGGTCAAACGGCATATCGGGGCGAATCCGCGGGGCAATATTCCCAAGCGTACTGGTAGAGGCCGTGCATCGCCACGGCCAATGGCCATAAAGGGAGCCTCGGAAAACCGCGTACTTGCTCGCCATCCCTGCCAACGCAGGGATCCAGCGCCTTCGCTTCAGGGCCTGAGAGTCACCGGACTCCCGCTTTTGCGGGAATGACGGGGCACTGGAGGTGCCATCAAGCAAGGGATCACGACGTGATCAAGAACTTCTCCCGACAACAGCACGACGGCCCAGCTCAGCCGATGAACGCAGCCGGCTGCAGGATCTCGATCCAGTAGTCGTCGGGATCGCGAATAAATGCGATGTGCTTCATGCGTCCATCGCTCAGGCGCTTCTGGAACGTCACGCCCAAGGCCTCGAAGCGGGCGCAGGCTTCTTGCACGTTCGGCACGGAGACGCACAGGTGGCCAAAACCGCGCGGCTCGGCGTTGCCGTGGTGGTAGTGAAACGCCTCGTCGTGCTCGGTGCCGTGGTTGTGGGTCAGCTCCAGCACACCCGGCTGGCCGAGCACCCAGCGCAGGCGGGCGGCATCGTCCTCGGGGATGACCGAGCGATCCGGCGCCAGCACCAGGTACACGATGGTGAAGGCCGCCTCGGCGAAGTCCTGGCGGTGCACCGGCGTGAAGCCCAGTACGCGCGTGTAGAAGTCCAGCGAACGACTCAGATCCTTCACGCGGATCATGGTGTGGTTGAACACGTAGCCGTGGGTGGCGGCCTCGGGCGCATGGACGCCCGGCATGGCAAGCAACGAGGAAAGCGACATCGGGGTTCTTCCGGGGGAAAGCGAATGCTCAACATGGGGTTCAAGCGCAGCCAGGCAAGACTTCGGTCGCCATAACAATCCTCGCCATACAATGTCGCCATGAGCACGCCGCCGCGCCATGTACTGCTTGCCGGTGCCACCGGACTGACCGGGCATAAGCTGCTCGAGCTGTTGCTCGCGGATGACTCGGTGGAGCACGTCTACGCCCCCACGCGTCGGCCATTGGCGCCTCATCCGAAACTCGAGAACCCGGTAGGCATGGTCAGCCACCTGATCGCGCAGCTGCACGGACGGGCTGACACGGTGTTCTGTTGCCTGGGCACCACCATCGGCCAGGCCGGATCCCGCGAGGCGTTCCGCATGGTCGATTACGACCTCCCGCTATCGCTCGCCAAGCATGCGCATGCGCTTGGCGCCAGCCACTATCTGGTGATCAGCGCGCTGGGCGCGGATCCGACCTCGCGCTTGTTCTACAACCGCACCAAGGGCGAGTTGGAAGTAGCCTTGCAGAAACAGGAATGGCCGCGACTCACTATCGTGCGTCCATCGCTGCTGCTGGGTTCGCGCCATAAGCCACGCATGGGCGAAGTATTCGCCGCGCCCTTCTCGCGCGTACTGCCAGGACGCTGGCGCGGCATCTCGGCCGGCACGGTGGCCACCGCCATGTGGCGGCTGGCCAAGGCACCGGGTAGCGGCCTGCGCATCGTGGCGTCCGACGAACTGCAGCAACTAGGCGGCTGAAACTTGTATTGCCCGCAGCGGGAAACGTCGCATAAAAAAAGGCCGCCCATGAGGCGGCCTTTGACTGACGGTGACGTCCAAATTAGCTGCGAGCCAGCGCACCCGGGCGCTTGGCGCCAGCGAAACGCTGCGCCCAGTAAGACTGGTCCAGGCTGTCCACGCGCACGGTCTTGCCGCGCGAGGGCGAATGGATGAACTGGCCATTGGCGATATAGATGCCCACATGCGACACGCGGCCCTGGCCACGCTTGCCGGCGGTGCGGAAGAACACCAGGTCGCCCGGCTTCATGTCGCCGCGATTGACGTTGAGGCCAGCCACGAACTGCGAAGCGGAGTTGGTCGGCAGCTCGAGGCCGACGGCATGGGCGAACACGTAGCGGACGAAGCCGCTGCAATCGAAGCCGGTGGACGGATCATGACCGCCGCGCACGTAACGGATGTCACGCAGCTGCATGGCCATGCCGATCAGGGTCTTGCGCAGGTCGGAGGTGTCGTTGGCGAGCGCCGCGACGGCGCTGACGCCGCTGTCCGGCATGCCGTCGCCATCGGCGTCTTCGTCATCACCCAGGGCGGTGGTGTTGCCGGCCGAGGCCTTGGCAGCGACCTGGGCGGGAGCGGCGGACTGGGCAAGCATGGCTGCCGGCGAGAACAACGACAGCTGGCCCATCAGATTCGGTGTCACGGTTGCCGACGTCGGCGTGGAAGCCGGAGTGGCGGTCAGCGGTTCAGCAAAAAGCGGAAGGGACGTAAGCAGTGCACCAGCAAGCGCAGCAGCGGCGAAAATTCGCTTTGTTCGCATGTGGGACACATCCCTTTGCAGTTTGTGGAAATCGCCGTCGTCAGGTCAACGGGCCGTGATCGAGGCGTGAACTTAGCAAAGGGATCTAGATCGTTTGTTCGGATGGGGTTAACTGTACCCTGTCGTTTCGAAACCTGGCACGGCCTATGCTTGGGGTGTGCCGCGTGATAAGTGACTGATTTATCGGTGAATGCTGTGTCAAATTGGTTACATATTGACCAATTAGTGAACCAAATGTTCAGTTCGGTACCGTATGTTTTGTGAGCTGTCTCACACCGAAAATCGCCGTACCGAGCCGGATTTCGGTCGCGCCCTCGGCAATGGCGAGCGCGAAGTCGCCGCTCATCCCCATGGAAAGTCGAGCCAAATCATGGCCCTGGTCCATTCCGGCCGCGCTCAGCTGGCGTAACTGGCGGAAGCAGGCGCGAACGGCCGCGGCATCGTCCGACTGGACGGCCAACGTCATAAGACCTCGCACCTTCAGACGGTCATAGGCGCGCAGGGCGTCCAGCAAGCCGGGCAGCTGATCGGGCGGCAGGCCGTGCTTGCTGTCTTCCGGCGAGGTCTTCACCTCGATCAGCACGTCGACGACGCGATCCTCGATCTCCAGGCGCCGTTGCAGGGCGTCGGCCAACTCCAGCCGATCCATCGACTGCACTTCGCTGGCCAGTCGGGCTACATCCTTAGCTTTATTGGTCTGCAGATGGCCGATCACCACCCACTCGATGCGCTCGCCAGCCAGCGCTTCGGCCTTGCTGCGAATCTCCTGCACCTTGTTCTCGCCGAAGCGATGAAGGCCCAGCGCCAGGGCGGCACGCACCACCTCCGGGCCGAACGTCTTGCTCACCGGCAGGATCGACACTTCGCCGGGATCACGCCCCGCCGCACGGCACGCCGCGTCGACGCGCTCGCGCACGGACGCCCAGTTCTCGGCGAGATAGGAAAGCTCGTTGCTGGAATCAGACATCGCTGAAAACCCTGCCAGAGACCGCACGGGTTTGCGTCCGGCTGCTGCCGGCGTCCTGCGCAGTCGGTTGCGTCGCCCCGGCATCGCGCCGGGGCGACGATCACGTTCAGGCCTTGGCGCCCTGCGCGTAGTGATGAGCCACCACGTCGGCCACCACCATCGACACCTTCTTGCCGGTGGGGATGTGCAGGAATTCGTTCGGGCCGTGCGCATTGGAGTGCGGGCCAAGCACGCCGGTGATCAGGAATTGCGCCTTGGGGAATTTCTCGCCCAACATGCCCATGAAGGGAATGCTGCCGCCCTCGCCCATATAGGCCGCCGGTGCGCCGAAATACGTTTCCGAGGCCTTGGCCACCGCTTCTTCCAGCCACGCCGACAGCTGCGGCGCATTCCAGCCGCTGCCGTCTTTCTCGAGCTTGAAGCTGACCTTGGCGCCGTACGGCGGATCCTTTTCCAGCAGCTGCTTCACCAGCTGACCCGCTTTCGCACCGGACAATGTCGGCGGCACACGAAGGCTGAGCTTCACCGAGGTCTTGGGACGCAGCACATTGCCCGCGCTTTCCAGCGGCGGCATGCCGTCCACGCCGGTGACGGCCAGTTGCGGACGCCAGGTGCGGTTGAGCACCAGTTCGGTGAGGTCTTCGGTGACCGGGTGCATGCCTGCCACAAAGGGGAACTTGTCGTAGATTGCCGTGCCCAGCACTTCGGCCGATTTCTTGGCCTGGTCAATGCGCTGCTGCGGGATGTCGACGTACAGCTCCTTGGGCTTGATCGCGCCGGTTTGCGGATCTTCCAGTCGGCTCAGCAGCTCGCGCAGGATGCGGAAGCTGGAGGGCACCACGCCGGACGCATCGCCCGAATGCACGCCCTCTTCCAGCACCTGCACGGTCAGCTCGCCACCGGTCATGCCGCGCAGCGAGGTGGTCAGCCACAACTGGTCGTAGTTGCCGCAGCCCGAATCCAGGCACACCACCAGCGACGGGTTGCCGATGCGGTCGGCGAGGTGATCGACGTAGTACGGCAGGTCGTAGCTGCCCGACTCTTCGCAGGCTTCGATCAGCACCACGCAGCGCGCATGGGGCACGCCCTGCTCTTGCAGCGCCAGCAAGGCGGCGAGCGAGCCGAAGATGGCGTAGCCGTCGTCGGCGCCGCCGCGACCGTAGAGCTTGTCGCCTTTCAACACGGGCGTCCACGGACCCAGGCCTTCGGCCCAGCCGGTCATTTCCGGCTGCTTGTCCAAATGGCCGTACAGCACGACGGTGTCATCGCCCGTGCCCGGCACTTCGATGTAGATGAGCGGCGTACGGCCTTCCAGGCGCACCACTTCGAGCGTGGCGCCCGGCAGCGCGGAGAGCTTGCTGCGCGCCCACGTCTCCATCAGCTTCACGGCCGCATCCATGTAGCCGTGCTCCACCCACTTGGGATCGAACATGGGCGACTTGTTCGGAATGCGGATGTACTCGACCAGCTGCGGCACGATCTCGTCATCCCACAGTCCGCTGATGTATCGGTTGAGGCGAGCGGTATCCATGGACGACTCCTACAGCGTGGGAAAAGGCCGTCATTGTATCAGCACGTGCGAGAGGGGCCTGGCGTATCGACAAGCGCCCACGCGTCGTGACGGGCGATACCAGGTCACCCATTCCGCCGCTGCCGACAGCCACCAGCGCGGCGGCTGGGCACAGTCCTCGGGCGGCCACGAGAGGGCCGCATCCACCAAGGGAGGAGTGACCATGATCAAGCAGATCGCAGCAGCACTGTTGGTTCTTGCGCTGGCATGGCCGGCATTCGCCGCCACGCCCGTCAATGTCAATACGGCCGATGCCGCCACGCTGTCCAACTCGCTGGACGGGATCGGCCCGTCGAAGGCCAAGGCCATCGTGGCCTACCGCGAAGAACACGGCCCCTTCAAGACAGTCGCCGACCTGTCCCATGTCAAAGGGGTGGGACCCGCCACGCTGGAGCGCAACCGCAGCGCCATCCTGTTGACCGGCTCCGGTTCCTCGCCGGCACCCGCCGCGAAACTCGCTGCAAAGCCCGCCGCAGCAGCCGTCCCAGCCAAGGCAGCGCCCAAGGCGGCCAAGGGCGGCGGGCAATAACCAAACTGTGTCAACCACTTAAGTACACCAATCGCATTCGGCCGGTATGGAAACCCCGGCCGGATGCGCCTACACTCGCCCGCCTTGCCATCGGCATTGGGCTGTCATGATTGTTCCGCGTTATCGCATCGCCGCGTCGAACATCGCCGGCGCGGGCCAGGGGTTGTTCCTATTAGAGGACGTGTCGGCCGGGCAGATCGTCACGGCCCCGGACGCGATCGACCGCACGTATCGCTACGACGAACTGACTGGCTCGCCCGAGCTTTCGGCCCAACTGTATGCGAGTGCGCGCTGGTTCGAGGACCGCTATACGGTCTCTCCGGACTGGCCGGACGAGTGCTATCTCAATCACAGCTTCGAGCCCACCGGGCTGTGGCATCTGGGCTTCGTGTTCGCGGCGGGCGATTTGCCTGCCGGCACGGAGATCACCGTGGACTACCGGCACCTGTTGCCGCCGGGTGAGGAAGAGGCTTTCACGGACGCGGCCACCGGACAGCCTATTGTTGGCCTGTCATGGACCGAAAGCCTACGGATGAGCACTCACGCATTGGCGGCCCTGCTCGATGGCACCCGACTTGCTTGCTGAAGATCATGATCGACATACCTGTTATTGAAACGGCGCGCCTGCGCCTTACCGCCCTCGCCGAACGGCATTTCGACGACTACGCCGCGATGCTCGCCGACCCCGCCAGCACCCGCTGGATCGGCGACGGCCAGCCGCTGGACCGCACCAACGCCTGGCGTTCGCTCGCCATGCTGATCGGCCACTGGCATCTGCGCGGCTACGGCATGTGGGCGCTGGAGCTGAAGGACACCGGCGAATTCATCGGTCGTGCCGGCCTGATGCGCCCTGAAGGTTGGCCGGACCTGGAACTGGGCTGGATGCTCAAGCCGGACTTCCGCCACCATGGCTACGCCACCGAAGCAGGCAGCGCCATTCTCGATTTCGCCTGGCACGCCCTGGGCTCGCCGCGCGTCATCAGCCTGGTGAAGATCGGCAACGAAGCGTCCGACCGCGTGGCCGAACGGCTGGGCGGCGAGCATATCGACGATATGGATTTCTTTGGCGCCCACAACCACGTGTTCGCCTATTACCCGCCCTGCACCGAAAAGCGTCGCGCCTGGGCATGAGCCAGCTGCAGCGGCTGTCCATGGAAGGTCTCCATGGCGCGCCCTGCGCCAAGGGCACGGCAGTCATCACCCCGATTGCCTGCGGACCGGACGACGAGGCCTGGCAGTGGCAAATGACCCTGATCGGGATGGAGCAGGAGGTCGATTTTCCAGCACATGCTGACCTGCGCCGGCACTTCGTGCCGCTGGACGCCCCGGTGGACATCGCCTTCCCCGACGGTCGCACGCAACACGTCACCCGCTTTCAGATCGCCCAGTTCGACCACAGCAACGATCCGCAGGCCTGCCTGCCGACGGCGCCGACCCGCACGTTCAACCTCAAGCTGCGAGGCGAGGCCCAGGGCGAGCTGATGGCCCGGCCCTTGAATGGCGCCATGGTGCTGCTGGCGCCCAACGGCTGGCGCTGGTTTCTGCTGTTGCTGTCCGGCCGCGCCAAGGTGATCGCCGATCACCGCTCGCAGTCGCTGGAAGCCAACGACATGATGTGGATCGACCCGATCCCCGGTCACCCGGTACGCATCGAAGGTGGCGGCGAGATCGTGCTGGCGCGATTGCCCACGGCTTGATCCTTCGTCTGCGGCCTCCTCGAAAATGAAGGCTGACAGATATCTACTCAGTGCGCGGCCCTCTTCCAACGGCTGACGTGACTCTTCATCGCCGTACTCTCAGCCGAGCATTTCTCCGGAGCGCGCGCAACGGCGCAATGAAGGTTTAGGTGCACCCGAATTCAGTGAATGCCTGATCAAGTTCGCGCGTCGTTATGTGGCGTTTGTCCATTTCACTGGCGGAAAGAAAGCGGGCCATCCGAACTTGACTGCAGTTCAAGAACCTTGCTCCTTCTTGAAGTGTCCGTCTCGGGCTCGACTGCTCACCAATGGAAATGGTCTTCACCAACTCCCTGTCTGCGTGACCCGGAATGCGCGGACGCCCCAGCGCTTGAGAGCCTTCTTGAGACGCCTTGAACAAGGGATTTCCATACGAAGAGTCAACGGCGATGGCATCTTTGGGCGCGCCGCCGTTGTTATGACCGTCCTGGTCCCTCGCCTTGAGGGTTTCCGCAGGCGGTTGAGCATCTAACGCCTCAAGCACAGACGCTCGCTTGGAACCAACGGCTCGGGATGAGCGAGGCAAGGCGTGCGCCGGCACCGGATTGGCATGCGGCAACACCACGCTGTATGAGAGGGATGGGTGCTTCAGGAACACAAGCTGTAGCGCGCCAGTCCGGCTCAGCATCGTCCCTGAGTTGCTCCAATAGTCGGGTGCCGGAGGCATCGTCAGGTACACGAAGATCAGTAGATGCAGCAGAGCAACGACCGCTAACGTCGTGCCTTTGCTTATCGCATGCTTCCAATGCGGCATCAGACGTGCACTCCCTTCGCCCGTTCGCAGAACGGGGCGATGGGAGTGTTGACACTTCAGCGCTGGCGTTGGTTCCTATGCTCAGTCCCGCGGAGTCGACTGCCATGTATCGAAGGCGTCCGCGAGATCGTGCTGATTCGCCACGCCGATACCTAACCGTCGTGCTTAGAACCCGGCCCGCCGACCCAGGCCCAGCGAGCGCCCCACATCGGCCAGCGCGAACAGGCGCGCGATGCGCATCCAGCCCAAGGCCGCCACGATGAGCTGGCTGAGCAGGAAGCCCCACAGCAAGCCCGACGCACCGACCGACACGGTGTGTATGCGGGCCAGGCCCAAGGCAAGCGCCATGGCGAAACCGATGGCGGTCAGCAGCAGGTAGACCAATAGCGTCGACACCGGTCGACGCAGCAGCTGCAGGAGGCCGCGCAGCATGGCGATCGACGCCGAACGCAATCCGACGTCGGCGATGAACGAGGCGCGCGCGGATTCCACCCAGGCCTGCGCCAGCACAACCACGACACCTGCTGCCCACCAGGCCACGTGTTGCGCGGTATCGGCCTGCGATTGCAGCGTGGCGAGATCGCCGCGATCGTCGGCGCGGTCCAGGCCCATCTGCACGAGCAGGCCAGCGAGCGCATAGGGCAGCACCGACCAGAGCATCAGCCGGAGCATGCGGCCGTACTCGACCAGTCCACCCTGCAAAAGCTGGGCAAATCCCAGCGTGCGCCCCGCCCGGCCGCTGGCCACCACCATGCCGTTGAGCCACGGCAGCCACAGCAACATGAGCAAGCCGCTGGCCAGCCCCGCGCCATGCAACGTGGCGTGCTCGCGCGACAAGGCCACGGCCACATCGCTGAACATCAGGCCGTCGAACTGGCGCGCCCACTCATGCGTATGCGTGGAGCGGTCGAGCAAGCTACCGAGTGCCTGCAGCAAAGGGAGCGCCGCCACCAAAGTGGCGATCAACGTCGCCAGCAGCCACAGCAGCAACAAGCGCCACTGCAATGCGGCAAGCGGCGCCAGCGCCACGGCGCCCATATCGACACGACGAGCACTCTTGTAGGCCATCACAGCGTCACCAGGCATGCGTACAGCGACTGCAACAGTGCCGCGAGATCAGCCGTCCAGCGGCGCGAGGCCGAGGCGTCGGCCTTCACTGTGCGACTGTCATTGAGCTTGTTCTCGTCGAGCAGGATCTTATGCTCGGGATCGAGCTCGGCGGAGATCACCGCTGCGTCGCCGGTGAACACAAAGCGCTTCCAGCGGCGATCGTCGTCCCATGGAACGTCGACATGCGAACCGCCCGCAAACGTCACGCGCAGCAACTGCGGTACGGCGGCACCTTCACGCACTACCGTCACCGTACTGCGCACTTGATACGGACCATCCTCGTGCTTGCCGGCGTTGGGGTGCGACTTCTTCCAGGCATCGCGCTTCTTCTCGACCTCGTCGTCGCGATCATCGGCGGTGAGCTCGGTACGCTGGCCATCCTTCGTCCAGCTGCCCGCCTCGGGCAGTACTTTCATGGTGTCGATCGATGTCACGCGATCGTCGATACGCGCCGTGCCGTAGACGTACTGATCGAAGATCTCGTTGACCGCACGCGCGTTGCCGGAGACATCGATCAAGGTGGCGCGCAAGTCTGCCGCGGAGGGATGACGGAAGTGCCAGCGCCGATAGTATTCGCGCATGGCGCGTGCCATCACGTCCTTGCCCAGGCGCTCTTCCAGATCGTGCATGGCGGTGGCGGTGCGCGAATAGACCGTGCCGTAGCTCGAGCTGGAGTAACGATCCCAGCTGTTCTGTCCCAGCGGATCGAACGGATGCTGCAGCCCCGCGTCGAGTCGCTCAAACGTGAAGACGTCCATCGATGGCGTGATGCCGGCGCGCCGCAACCATGAGCTCGGCGTCAGCACGCGCTGGTTGCGTTCGCGCAGCATGCGTTCGTCCCAGTACTCGTTGATGCCTTCGTCCAGCATCGGCTCTTCGAATTCATTGGAGGCGAGCAGGCCGTAGAAGTAACCGTGGCCGAATTCGTGGATGGTCACGAAGTCGATATTCCACTGGTCCATGGTGTCTTTGTCGATCGTCTTGTCGCCTTCGGCGGTGAAGAAGGTCGGGTACTCCATGCCACCGGCTTCTTCCGCATTGAATGGCGGCACGACCGCGGTGACGGTGCGATACGGGTACGGCCCCAACGTCTCGGAAAAATAACTCAACGAATCCAGCGTGGACTTGAGCACAGGTTGCGCGCTGGCCACGTACTCGGGCGGATAAATCACGCGCACCGCCACGTTCGGGCTGCCCGGGCCCTGCCAGCTGCCATCGAGCGTGCGGAAGCCCTTGGCGGCCACCCAGGCAAAATCGTGCACGTCGCCCTGCACAAAGTGATAGGTCGTCTTGCCGTTTTGTTCGAAAGGTTCGTCCTTCTGCGCGCCCACCGCCCCCACGGTGTAATCGGAGGGCACAGTGAGGCGCACGTCGTAGCTGCCGAAGTCGGCGTAGAACTCGCTGTTGAAGTGGTACTCGTGCACGTTCCATTGCACTTGCGTCGCGCCACGCTCGCCTGGCAGTTCGAGCACGCCGATCTTGGGAAACCACTGCGCCACCAGATGGAAGTTGCCCCACCAGCCGGTACGTTCGATCACGCGCGGCAATTGGCTGACGAAATCGATATCCAGCGTGAGCGTGCCTCCGGCCGGCACGGGCTCGGCAAGATCGATCGCGGCCACGGTCTGGTCCGTGGCGGGGCCATCATCGGGATGCACGAAACGCCACTTCAGTGCAGCATTGCCCTGCTGCACGGTCTTGAGGTCCATCCAGCCCCATTCGCCTTTCTTCGGCGCTGCCTCGCCGCGCGAATGGCCATGCGCGGTAAGCACGCTGCGCTCGGTGAAGAAGGTACTGCCCTCGTTCTGGAAGGCATTGAGATAGAGATGCAGGTAGATGCGATTGACCGGCTGGCTGCTGCGGTTGCGCCAGGTCAGTTGCTCGCTGCCGGTGATGCTGTGCCTGGCTGCGTCCAGTTCGGCATCGATGCGATAAGCGACCACGCGATCGGACAAGGTCGCCTCTTTGCCTGTGCGCACACCACCCCACGCATCGGGCGCGCTAGCCTCACGCGGCGCATCAGCTTGAGGCTTGGCGAGCGGGATCACCGCTGGCGCAATTGGCGTACCGGGCGCCGGAACCGGCGCGTCCTGTGCAGAGGCCAGCGACGACAACGCCAGGCAGACCAGCGCCAAACCATGGCGCAGCGCGTGTTCCATCCGTGTTCCCATGTAACCCTCCCCCGAAGGAACGCCCAGCCTGCGGCATTCGCGCATGGCGCTCCTATAGGCCAAAGGTCACGGCAACTCAATAGACGTCGCGTCGGTAACGCCCGGCCTCGCGCAGTTGTTCGACCATGGCCTCGCCCAAGGCTTCGCGCAACACCGTGTCTACGCCGGGCGCCATGCCGGCGAGGCTGCCACACACATAAATCGCGGCGCCCTGCTCCACCCACTGACGCAACAGATCGCTCGATTCACGCAGGCGGTCCTGCACGTACACGCGCGAGATGCCCTCGCGAGACCAAGCAAGATCGAGCCGTTCGATCGAGCCTTGCTGCTGCCATCGCAAGATCTCGTCGCGATGGTAGAAGTCGCGGGCATACTCGCGCTCGCCGAACAGCAACCAGTTGCGGTGCCGTCCTGCCTCGACGCGCGTCTTCAGCAACGCCCGCAGACCTGCCAGCCCCGTGCCATTGCCGATAAGCACGAGCGGGCGGTCGTCGACAGGCGCGTGGAACCCCGGGTTGGCGCGAATGCGCAGTCCGATATCACCGCCCAGCTGCGCGTGTTGCGTGAGCCAGCCCGAACCGATGCCGGGCGAGCCATCATTGCGCTGCATGCGCCGAACGAGCAGATGCACCGTGCCGTCCGACGGCACCGACGCAATGGAATATTCCCGATGCGGCAGCGGCTGCAGCGCCGCCACCAGCTGAGCCGGGTTGGTAAGCGATGCTTCGCTGCATTCCGGCCAGTGACTGGCTGCCAGCCATTCGCGCAACGATGCGTGGCGTCCTTCGTGTTCGACCGATGCGTCGCCGTCGAGTCCGTGCGTTGCCAACCACTGCTCCACCTCGGCCGCCGCGTGTCGCGGACCGATCTCCACCAGATCGCCGGCCTGCCATGTCGCCTGCCCTGTGTGCGGACGCAGCGCCAGATGGAAACACGGGTCACCCTGGCTCGCTGGATTGAGCAGCACGCGCTCGACCAGTTGCCAGCGTTGATAGTCCGGCTGCTGCCAGTCCGGCAGTTCGGCGGCGCCGGAGAGCAGCGCGAGATGGTGCTGCCAATGACGCAACGCCGACGGGTCGCCATTGTCTACTTCCACCGGATCGAACAGCGGTCTGGCACGGCTCTGCTGCAGCCAGTGCTGCAGCACGCGGCCAAATCCGCAGAAATCGTCGTAGTCACTGTCACCGAGCGCGAGCAGGCCGTATTGCAGCGCTGGCAATGCTTGCGGGCTACGCATGCACTGAGTGACAAAGCGGGCCGCGCTATCGGGTGCATCCCCTTCGCCCGTCGTGCTCACCACGAACAACACGCGTTCTTCCTGCGATAGCGCAGCCACATCCAGTTGCCCGAGCTCGGTCAGTCGCACGGATGCGCCAGCCTGCTGGAGACTTTGCGCCGTCTGCAGTGCCCACTGCTCCGCCGTGCCGGTCTGGCTGGCAAAGGCGATGAGGATGGAATCACTCTGCGATGCGTTGACGGACGATACGCGTTCCGTCTGCCGTTGCGCGGCGCGTCGCCGATAGACCACCAGCCAGGCGGTGAATCCTGCCCATGCCAGCAGTACGGCCAACGCACTGAGCCAACGCGTTGCACCTGGGTCGTGCCATTCCCATTCGCGCCGATGCAAGCCCATGAGCCCGACGACCAGGAGCGCCAGCAACGTGCAAAGGAGCACATTGCCCCAGGCGGGACGAGTCGACATGGCGGAAGGCGTGTTCATGAGGCCAGCGCAGCCTCGAACGCGGGCGACAGGTGTTCTTCCATGCCATGTGCGCCATGCACGATGAACATCACGGCGAGACCGCGCTCGGTGGCATACATCAGCCCTTGTTCCGGCCCCAGTACCGTCATCAGCGTCCCGAGGGGATCCGCTTGCATCGCATCGTTGGCCAGCACGCTGACCGAGGCGACGGCGTGCGGCACGGGCCAACCGGTGCGCGGATCCACGTGATGCGAATAAGTCACGCCATCGGCCGTGAATTGGCGGCGATAGTCGCCCGACGTGGCGATGGCCCTGCCCGTGAGGCAGACCACCTGGCTGAGCTGGTCGGCATGCTGCACGGCGCCGGCGGCAGCGCCGGGACGTTCGATGCCGATGCGCCACGGCGATCCATCCGGTTTCCTGCCCTTGCCTTTCAATTCGCCGCCGACTTCGACCAGCCACGCGTCGATGCCGGCAGCGTCGAGACTGCGGCCGACCAGGTCGACGCTGTAGCCCTTGGCCACCGACGAGAGATCGAGATAGACGCCGCCGGGTTGATAGAGGCTATGGGTAGCGGCGTCCAGCTTGATCCGCCACCAGCCGATGCGTTCGCGCGCCGCGTCGATCGCCTCGCGCGACGGCGGTGCTTGCCGTGCGGCGTCGGGGCCGAAGCCCCAAAGATTCACCAGCGGTCCGACCGTGGGGTCGTACGCACCATCGCTAATACGTGCGAGCTCGAGCGCATGCTGCGCTACTTCGTAGCACTCGGCCGGCAACACATGCCAGGTGCCCGCCGGCGCCGCGTTGAAACGCGACAGCGGCGAGCTGGGCTTGTAGGTGCTCATCTGCCCATCGACCAGATCGAGCACGGCCTGGATGGTCTTGCTGCGCGATGCCAGCGACAACTGTGCCGGCACCACCGCGCGCACCGACCAGAACGTGCCCATGGTCTCGCCTTGCACGGATTGCACGACCAGCTCGCTCACCGATGCACCCATCGCTTCGATTCAGCACTCGCGCCTTGCATTACTGCGGCAGCACTTCCAGCGTGGCGGCATATGACAGGCGACGCAGCTTGGCCTGCTTGATGCTGGACTTGTTGTCCTGCGTGCTGGCATTCACCCAATACATGCCGGCGTGCGGCCAGGTGACGCTGAACTTGCCATCCTTGTCGGTGGTGACATCGATTTCTTCCGGCGCATTGCGATAGCGCGTCTCGCCGGCAATCGCCATCACCTTCAGGTTCGACGCGGGCTTGCCGTCCAGCAGCAGTTGGAAGGTGGCCGCCTCACCCGAGGCCAGATCGGTGACGCGCGTCACCGGCACCAGCTCGAGCCCCTTGCAGCTGGGCTTGAGCGCGCCATCGCTGGGCTTGCCGTTGGTGACGAAGGTTTCCACGCGGTTGATCGACTCGGACACTTCGACGTTCTTCGCGTTGGCAGGTATCGCCTTGGCCAGCTCCGCCGCGTCGCCGCGCCAGCGCTTCTTCTGGCCATCCAGTTCATAGTTGGCGAACAGACCGCCATTCACCGCGGCGATCTTGTAGGTGCCCGGCTGGGTCAGGTGCACGTCGAACACGCTGCGGTACTGGCCGGTGAGCGCGTTCTCCGGTTTGGCCGTCTGGCCGTCCGGCGTGGTGATGACCACGCGGTCCAGCTGCACCGCCATATGATCGGGATAGAACAAGTCGTTGGAAACGGCGGCATCCACCGTCACCCACGGATCGTTGCCGGATACATTGGTGGCCGACGGCACCAGCCACATCTTGTGCGCCTGCGCGGTAAGCGGCAGCGCCAGAGCCATGGCCAGCGCGCCCCACTTCAACGAATGCTTGATCATGATGTTGTTCTCCTTCGATTAGGGGGCGAGATCGACTTTGACGGCACCCAGCTCGCTGCTGCCTTGCGCGGCGAGCTGCTGGGGCGCGGCGGCCGGCCAGGTGAACGGCACGCGCACCACTTCGCGGCCGCCGGTTTCACGCGCGGCTTCCACCACGAGTTCGTATTTGCCCGGCGCCAGCTCAGCCAGGGGCGCCTTGCCTTGATGGAAGCTCAGCTTCTGGTCGCCTGCCGGACGCGTCGCGCCGGACACGCCGTCCACCGGCATCTGCAGGTCGCGACCGCCGCGACGCCACCACTGGCGCAGCTCCGGCAGCCACTTGGTACCGGCGCCTTCCTTCGATTCCTTCTGCGCATACCACACGGCCAGCTGGGCGGCGACGGAATGGTCTTCGCGCTCCACCCACACGGCGGTGTAGGGACGGTGGTATTCCGCCACATTGAGCTGCGGAATCTGCACGGTGACGTTGAGGTCGGCCGCAACAGCCGGGGCGGCCAGCAGGATCGCGGGGATGGTCAGGGAGAGACGGCGCATGGTGTCCTCGGTTGGGCGCGAGCAGAAACGGGGGAAAAAGGGGAAACGCGTATGGGTGCGCGGCGGCCGACCATCATCGTGATGCGCGTGCGCACAGCTTTCATGTCAGTGGATGAAGATCAGCGCGAGCAACAACGGCAGTACCAGGCCGAAGATCACCAACGGCCACGTGGCGCCACGCTGCGCCGCATGCATCTTCAGCAGCAACAGCCCGGTGACCGCGAAGATCACGCAGGCCAGCGCAAACACGTCGATGAACCAGCCCCAGGCAGGTCCGGCATGACGGCCTTTGTGCAGATCGTTGAGATAGGCGATGACGCCGCGCGAACTGCGTTCGCTCTCCACCTTGCCGGTTTCGCGATCGATGCTGACCCACGCGTCGCCACCCGGGCGCGGCATGGAGAGATAGATTTCATCGGATGACCAGTCGCCGGTACGTCCGGTCACATCGACATCGAGTGTGGTCGACACCCAGTCCGCCACCGCGGCCGGCAAGGGCGCGCCCTTGCGTTCGTCATCGCCGCTCACGGCCTTGAGCAAGGCGGTAGGCAGGACGGCACTGTGATGCACGGTGTTGGCCTGCGCCTCGATCTGTCCGGCGTGGTTGAGCGTGAAGCCGGTGATGGCAAACAGCAGCATGCCGACCAGACATAGCGCCGAGCTGATCCAGTGCCATTGATGGAGCTGCTTGAGCCAGAACGCGCGGCTCGATCCCATCCGGTTGTTGTGCGACCGCGCCGCTGATTCCATGCCTGCCTTTCAGAGCCTTTGGATCATCTCTCTTGGATCAGCGCCAAACCGCGTGGACGGGTCATGCAACCCAGTCGCATGCCCGCTGTCTCAACATCCACCAGGGCGCTAAGCTTCCCACCATTCGGGCCGCCCGCTCCTGACGTAGGGCTGGAATGTTGCCACAAATGAGAATCACTCGCAATTCAACGATGATGGGTCTCGCACTTCCCCACCCACCGACCCACCGCCCCTGCTGGATAGCCCCATGCGCATACTGATCGCCGAGGATGACCCCTCCATTGCCGCCGGTGTCAGCGCCGCGCTACGCCAGGGCGGCCATGCGGTGGACAGCGTCACCGACGGCGCCAAGGCCGACGCAGCGCTGCGCGACACCCCGTACGACCTGCTTATCCTCGACCTGGGCCTGCCCCACCTGGACGGCGCCGACGTGCTCCAGCGCCTGCGCAAGCGCGGCACCGGCCTGCCTGTGCTGGTGATCACGGCCCGCGAAGGCCTGCGCGAGCGGGTACGCGTGCTCGACCTGGGCGCCGACGATTACCTGGTGAAGCCTTTTGCGCTGGCCGAGTTCGAGGCGCGCGTGCGCGCCCTGCTGCGCCGCTACACCTCGCAGGGCGCACCCGAACTCACCATCGGGCGGCTGCGGCTGGATCTTCCCGGTCATCGCGCCTGGATCGACGACAAGGCGTTGGAACTTACGGCGCGCGAATTCGGCCTGCTCGAAGCGCTCGCTGCACGCCCCGATCGCGTGACCAGCCGCGCCCAGTTGGTGGAAGCCCTCTGCAGCTGGGACGAAGAACTCACCGACAACGGCCTGGACATCGCCATCTATCGCCTGCGCCGCAAGCTGGCCGACTCAGGCACGCAAGTGCGCACCATCCGCGGCCTGGGTTATCTGCTTGAAGAAGTGAAGGAAGGCAAGGACGCCAAGGCATGAACCGGCCGGCGGCCAAGCAGGACGACTCCTGGCTTTATCGGATCATCGAACCGGATGGCCGGCCCAGCCTGCGCCATCGCCTGCTGTCGTCGCTGCTGGTGCCGCTGATGATGTTGCTGGTGGTCGAGAGTCTGATCACCTACGGCGGTGCGCTGATCTACTCCAACCACGTGCACGACCGCGATCTGGGCGACGATGCGATGACGCTCGCGCAGATGCTCAGCCAGGAAGACCTGGGCGGACAGATCTCGCCGCAGGCGCGCTTTCTGCTCGAGTACGCGCCTGAAGGCCACAACTATTTCAACGTCAGCAGCCAGAAGCACGGCTTGCTGGCCGGTTCTGCGGAATTGCAGCCGGCGCCGTTGAGCGGCGCCAGCTCCGACGGCGAGCCAGCGCTTTACACCACCTCGCTGGTCACGACCACGCAGAAGTTTCGCGAGCTGCGTGCGGCGACGGTGCGCATACCCAATCTGCAGGATCCGACCGACCAGCTTACGGTCACCATGGCCGAGACCTTCCACGATCGTCACCAACGCGCGCGTGAAATCCTGCTGCTGAGCATCCCGGCCCAGGCCCTGCTGATCGCCAGCGTGTTCTTCCTGGTGCTGTACGGCGTGCGCGTGGGCCTGCGCCTGCTTGATCCACTCACGGCGCGGCTGGCCGCGCGCGAACACGACCTCGCCCCGATCGGCGATGCCGATGTGCCGGTGGAAATCCTTCCGCTCACGCGCACCATCGACGGCCTGTTCGCACGCCAGCGCGGCATGCTGGCCTTGCAGGAACGCTTCATTGCCGATGCCGCGCATCAGCTGAAGACGCCGCTTGCCGGCTTGCGCGTACACGTCGAACGCGCCCAGGTTGATCCGAGCAAGGAAACGGTCACCGATGCCTTGCAGCACATCCTGCGACTCACCCAGCGTGCCAGTCGCACGTCCAGCCAGCTGCTCGCGCTGACGCGCGCACAATCGCCCGACCTCAACGAAACCGCGCCCTGTGTGCTGCTGGATCTCGCGCAGGTGATTCCCGAACTGCTGGGTGTGCGCGTGCACGATGCCATCGCCGCGGGCGTGGATCTTGGCTACGAGGGACCGGCCGGACCGGTGTGGATCGACGCCGATCGCCTTTCGCTGCAGGAGATGCTCGACAACCTGATCGACAACAGCCTGCGCTACGCGGGCCGTGGCAGCATTCTCACGATAGGCGTATCGGTGCTCAGCGAAGGCCCATGCGTGAGCGTGGAAGACAACGGGCCTGGCGTGCCGCCTGCCTTCCTTGAGCGCCTGGGCGAACGTTTCTTCCGCGTGCCGGGCATGACGGAAGAAGGCACGGGCCTGGGCTTGGCCATCGTGCAGCGTATTGCCGAGCGCCATCGCGCCACCGTGCGCTTTCTCAATGGCGCGACCGGTGGCCTGCGCGTGGAGATCCTGTTCTCGCCCGCACGCACCTCCCGCTCCGTCAGCTGAGCCTGCGCCGCGCGCAAGCGCAGCACCAGCGTTTGAATCGCCCTTTCAGAGCAGTCTGATGTATTTGTGCGGGCGAAGTCGTGGAACATGCATGGCCTGATGCAAGGACCGGGCGCGCCCGACCTCGGCAGGTCGAACGCCGCACGTCCTTGCCTGTGCAGACGCCACGTACCGCGGGAACGTGGGCACGATGCCAACCACGACTCCCTGCGATGGCCAAGACCAGACAGCGCTCCATTTGGCAACACAACACGTCGCTGTTTCGACGTGTCGCCGCTGAATTTGGCCGCGACGACAAATTGCTTGCCGCACTTCCTCGACTGGCGCTCTCCGACCCCGATCCATCAGTGCGGCGAGCCGCCCTATCGCGCTGCGCTGATCTCGCGGTAGCCCAGGAAGCTTCGTACACCGAAACCGATCCGGAGAATCGCGCGCATGCCCGCGCCCTTTATTTCTCCTTGATGGCGGGCACCCACGAGCGAGCTCCCGAATTCGCCACCCGCCTTCGGCTGGTCGAGGTGCAAACCGATCGGGCGCTGATTCTGCATGTGGCGATCTACAGCCCGGAACCGGACTTGCGCCAGCTTGCGCAACAACGGCTGGAGAGCGACCGCTTTGCGGGAACCAGAGAAATGATCGCGGATCTGGGCTTGTCCGACCCCATCTTCAACAAGGTCCGCTCCCGCGTGGTGCTGCGTCGTGCGATTGTAACGGCGGCCTGCGAAATTGAACGCGCCCTGGCCGCCCATGACGCCAAATCGGCGCTCACCTGGACCGATGCCATGGAACGCTTTGTCGGCGACTGGCCGGCGCGCTGGCCATTGCCGCATTACGTGGCGCGCGTGAGCGGACTGTTGCAGCAAGCGTTGTTCAGCCCGCCAGTGCCGACGATCACTCCGCCGCCGCTGCAGGACACGTATTTTCCGCCGCTGAGATTCAATCTGGCACTCGGCGCCATCCACCCGACATGACTACACCTGGTCGCATGTTCAATCGCAAACGCCCGACACAAGTCGCACACTCCCTCGCCACCAGCCTGATCGCTCACGGAACCCGCATCACGGGTGACGTCAACTTCGAGGGCAGCTTGTTCCTCGAGGGTGAGATCGATGGGCAAATCATGGCGATCGAGCCAGGCGCACTGCTGACGATCGGCGAGCAAGGCCTCGTGCAGGGAGATATACGTGTCCCGGCGGCGATCATCCATGGCAGCGTCTGCGGAGATGTATACGCGATGGAACGGCTCGAACTGGCAGCGACAGCTCGCGTTTCCGGCAACGTTTGCTATGGCTCGATCGTGGTGATCGCTGGCGCGCAGATCGATGGTCGGCTGCAGCATTGCGCTTCGCGCAGCGATGATGGCACTGCGTTGCCTGCTGCGCCCGCCAACGCGATAGCGGTTGCCGTCCCGGAAATCACCGCCGGTTTCAGCGAAGCCGGCGAAGCAAGCTCGCCCCCCTCGCTCATCGCTCACGCGAGCGACTCATCCATGCATGGCACTGAGGCGACCGGACTCAATTCCCTATCGGATAGGCGATCGCGCAAGCGCAACCGACACGATACGAGCAAGCACAACGCCTGATACGACTTGCCCCGCTCGAAGGCGGGGCAAGGCTTCAACGCTACACGACTTGCGATGGGCTCAACCGACGCGAGGCTCGGACTTCAACGCCGTGACCAGCACTTCAACGCGGCGGTTCGCGGCAAGGCAGGCAATCAAGGCGCTGCGTTCGGTCAGGGCGCATGCCTCCACCGGATTGCGCTTGCCGCGACCTTCGGCCTGGATCAGGCGACTGTCCACGCCGTGCGAGATCAGATAGTCCTTCACCGTGTCGGCCCGCTTCTGCGAAAGCGCATCGTTGTAGGCATCGCTGCCCAGACGGTCGGTGTAACCGATCACGCGCACGCTTTGCACCTGGCCCGCATGCACGATGATGCCCTGGGCGAGCTGGTCAAGCTTGGCGCGACCTTCGGCCGACATATCCGACAGTCCCGCCCGATCGAATGCAAACAGCGCATCCGAGCCCAGCGTGAACCGCTCGGTGTTGATGACGGGAGCCACGACGACCGGCGGGGGCGCCGGCGCTTTGGCCACCTGCTGGAAACGCGCACACTCCTCGGGCAGCCAGTAGAAGCGTTGCGCCAGCTTGTCGGTGTCGAACAAAACCTTGAACTGGCAAGTCACCACGTGATCACTCTGCGCCGGTTCGCGGAAGTTGAAGACGTAGTTCCACTCGCGCACGCCCCATATACCCTCGCTGAAATGGGGGTAGCCAATCAGATCGCTGACCTGTTGCTTGTTCAAGCCCGCGTGCACGCGGACCAGGTTGTCGAGGTTGGGAAAGGTCCCGCCCTTGTGCAGCGGCGTAGTGTCGTCGATGTGCGGCCAATTGATGGAGTCGGCAGACTGACCATCCGCGTGGACGTTGCGACTCACATTGCCGCAGGCCGCCAGTGCGAACGCGGCCGCCAGCAAGAGTGGCGCGAGCTTGAAGAACTTGGTGTTGATGTGCATTTTTTTTTGCAAGCCTTTATGTCGATGAATACAAGAGCCATGAAGATCCCTCTGCCGCAACGGCAGAGGAATCTTCATGGCCGGTCCTTACCAGGCCATGCCCGCGCCCACACCCACGCCAAGACCGTCCTGCTGCGAGCCGGTCGCACTGGCCTTGAGGATGTAGCGACCACTTTCAGTGATCGTGGACAGGCCGACCGAAATCGCGTTCTGCCCGTGGTAATTGCCGATGCCCACGCCCACGACGCTTTGATTGGGCTGATAGGCCTGCGGAATATTGGCCGTTGCCAGCGCGGAAGCCGTACCGGCATAAGCACGCTTGCCCATCTGGTTGATCTGCTGGTCGGTGTAGTTCTTTGCCCAGTTCTGCGTATTGACCACCGCGTCATTGAGCTGTCCCACATTCACCGCATCCGTGGTCGCCGTTCCCGCCTGCACGTTGTGGATGCTGGCGCCGCCACCATTCGGATTAAGGGTGACCGCGTTGTAGTTGATGGAGCCGTCGCTGTTGACGTCGTACTGCACGCCACCTGCCTGCGCTGCCTTCAACTGACTCACGTTCACCGCATCCGTACCCTGCGAACCCGCAGCAACATTCGTGATCTGACGCTCGTTGCCCGACGAACCCATCGACACCGCGTTGGCTCGATCGGCGACAGAGGCATTGCCGATAGCGACGCTATTGTTGGCGCTCGCTTGCGAGCCATTGCCCAGCGCCAGGCTGTTATCACCCGAAGCCGTTGCACCTGCACCGCCTGCGGCCGAGTTGTTGCCGGTGGGCGTCGGGGTCGGCGCCTTCTGGTCGGTGCTGGTCTGGAACATGCCGGCCTGTCCCGTGCTGATGTTGGTGATATCGCCGGCAATGTGGTTGACCGTGTTCTCGACGGTGGTCACGCGGCCATCGATCTTGTCGACTGCCTGGTTGGTCGCATACAGCTGCGAGCCATTCACTGCGTCGGTGCTGGTGGACGAGAGCGTCCCCGCCGCCACGTTGGTGATGGTGCGTTCCTGCCCCGCCGCGCCCACGCTCACCGTGCCGGTGGGATTGGCGCCGGCAAAGGTGTAGTTGTCACCGGCGATGGTGGCGCCCGACGTGCCCTTCACTGGCCCAGTCGCCGAGTTCGCACCCAAGGCGACACTGTTGTTGGTGCTTGCTGCAGCGCCATGGCCGATAGCCACACTGTCGGCACCCGTGCTTACTGCCTGGGGGCCGACTGCCACCGAATTGGAGCCCACCGCCTGCGAGTCGGCCAGCGACGAATTGGCATGGAAGTACTTGATGCCGCCGCCACCGTTGATGGTGTTGATCGTGCCGTTGAGCACGTCCACCGCCTGGTTGGTGGCATACAGCTGCGAACCATTGACGGCATCGGTGCTGTCGCCGGAGAGCTGCCCGGCGGCGACGTTGGTGATCTGACGTTCGTTGCCCTTGCTGCCCACGCTCACCACGCTGGTGGGGTTGGCACCGGCGAATTGGTAGGTCTGCCCAGCCACGGTGACGCTGGAAATCGGATTGCTTCTGGAGGTGACCGAGCCTGCACCCAGCGCCACGTCGTTGTCATTGTTGGCCTGGGCGTTGCTGCCCATGGCCGTGGACGATGCGCCGATGGCCTTGGCGCCCACGCCCGCGGCGATGGCATTGGCACCGGTGGCACCATCGTTGTTGTAGTTGCCGCCCTGCGTACCGCTGTCGTTGACGCTGTAGTAATGCGTCTTGGCGCCATTCACCGTGGTGGTGAGCTGGCTGACGTTCACCGCATCGGTCGGCGCCGTGCCGGCGGCGATGTTGGTGATCTTCGTGCCACCCGCATCGATGCCGTTGACGGTGATGCTGGGACCACCGGTGATCACTACACCGTTGGTGTCGATGGTGGTGTTGCCGGTGGTCACGCTGGTGAATTCCGGCTTGTCGGTCATCTCGATCTGCAAGACACCGTTCGCATCCACCTCAGTCCTGAGGTTGTCACCAACATAGGTGCCTGCCGTAGTGCCCTTGCCCTGGATCGACATGGTGTCGCCCAATTTCTTCTGTACCGTGCCGGTGTTGCCGGCAAAGCTCAGCGGCGTATCGGCCAGGTCATCCAGCTGCGACTTGTTCACCGCATCGCTGGGCGCCACGCCGTCCGCGACATTGGTGATCTTGGTGCCGCCGGTCTTGCTCACCGGATCGTAAGTGGGACCGCCCAGCGTGACGCTGTCGTGCGCGCCGGTGTCGTAAATCACGGCATCGGCGGTGGCGCCCTTGAGCTGTGCCACGTTCACCGCATCGCTGTCGGCCGTACCGGCGGCCACGCCGGTGATCTGGCGGAACTTATTGCTGGCCGCATCACCCACGCTGACGCCACCGAGCGTGCTCGCGGTGGCATTGATCGCTGCCGTCTGCGCTGTGGTCGCCGTTACCGGCACATAACCAGCGATGCCTGCTGCGGTATTTGCCACCGACTTGCTGCCGATGGCCACACCATCGGCCACCAAAGCCTTGGCGCTATTGCCCAGCGCGATCGAACTGTCGGCGCTGGCGGTGGCGCCGTAGCCGCCGGCCAGCGTCCTGGCACCGGCCGCATTCGCCCCAAATCCCACGGCCGTGCTGCCGAAACCCGTGGCGCTGGTGGTCGATCCCAAGGCAGTCGCCGTGTCGGAGAGCGCTTGAGCGTTCGCACCCACGCCGGTCGTCATCAGGCCGATCGACACGGAACCATCACCCACCGCAACCGACGACGTGCCGGACGCACTCGCATTGGGACCGACGGCCACTGCCGAGTTGCCAGCCGCCCCGGCGCTCATGCCTGCGGCCAAGGCGTTCGTGCCGGTGGCGCCGTCGTTGTCGTAGTTGCCGCCCTGTACGGCGCCATCGTTGACGCTGAAGTAGTGCGACTTGGCACCGTTCACCGCAGTGGAAAGCTGGTTGACGTTCACTGCATCCGTGAGCGCCGTACCCGCGGCAACATTGCCGATCTTCTGTCCGCCGGCATCGATGCCGTTGGCGGTCATGCTGGGACCACCCGTGATCACCACACCGTTGGTATCGATGGTGGTGTTGCCCGTCGTGACGCTGGTGAACTCCGGCTTGTCGGTCATCTCGACCTGCAATACGCCGCTCGCGTCCACCTCGGTCCTGAGGTTGTCGCCGACGTAGGTGCCGGACGTGGTGCCCTTACCCTGGATCGACATGGTGTCGCCCAGTTTCTTTTGCACCGTGCCACTGTTACCGGCGAAGGTCAGCGGCGTATTGGCCAGATCGTCCAGCTGCGACTTGTTCACCGCATCGCTTGGGGCCACGCCGTTGGCGACATTGGTGATCTTGGTGCCGCCGGCCTTGGTGACCGGGTTATAGGCGGGACCGCCCAGCGTGATGCTGTCGTGCGCGCTGCCGTCGTAGAGCACGGCATCGGCAGTGGCGCCCTTGAGCTGGGCAACGTTCACTGCATCGCTGTCCGCCGTACCTGCGGCCACGCTGGTGATCTGGCGGAACTTGTTGGTCGCGGCATCGCCCACGCTGACCGCACCGAGCGTGCTCTTCGTCGCGTTGATAGCCGCGGCCTGCGCCGCCGTCGCCGTGGCTGGCACGTAGCCGGCGATGCCCGCTGCCGTGTTGGCTGCTGACTTGCTGCCGAGGGCGACGCCATCGGCGACCAAGGCCTTGGCACTATTGCCCAAGGCAGTCGAATTATCACCGCTGGCGCTGGTGCCATAGCCGGAAGCCAAGGCACGGGAACCGGCCGCATTCGCGCCGTAGCCCACGGCGGTACTGCCGAATCCGGTGGCACTAGTGGTTGATCCCAACGCGGTGGCGGTGTCGGCGATCGCCTGCGCGCCCGCGCCCACGCTGGTGGTCATCAGACCAGTGGAAACCGAACTGTCGCCCATGGCGATCGCGGAATTGCCGGAAGCGCTCGCGTCGGTGCCGACGGCCACGCCCGAGCTGCCGGCAGCGCTCGCGCCAACACCTGCCGCAAGAGCGTTTGCTCCGGTCGCACCGTCGCTGTTGTAGTTGCCGCCCTGCACACCGCTATCGTTGACGCTGTAATAGTTGGCCATCAGGGCCAGGCCAGCCTTGAGCCCGGAGCCCGTGGCCGACATGGCAGGTGCGGAGAGTCCGCCGACCAACAAGGCGCCTGCAATGGCAAGACTCAGCTTGGCCGATCCCGGCTTCTTGTGGCCCTTGGCCAACTCAGAAGCGACCACGAAGCACTGCTTCTGGGCATCCCAAACGACGTTATAGATTTTGTTCACGACAAGTCCTTTCCAGCGAACGAAGGCAGCAACGTAAAATCGCCGCCATGCTAGAAATCACTTGAACTTGAACAAATAAGGCGCGCTCTCAAATGCACTTCGGTCGATTTCTCTACCGAGAGAAAATGTCCGACTTTTCATTGCACTTGCTTGCGGTGTCAGCGAGCGACCACAAGCAGTCGGACTGCGCGCTGTCGCTTAGATGAGTGCACGGATGAGAGGTAACTCGCTCGAGCCGACAAACGCCGCCCAAAAAAATACGGCGATGCATGAGCATCGCCGTTCGTCACACTTCCCCTGCATGGGAACTACTTGAGACAAACCACAGACAGACGCCGCGGGTTTTCACCCGCGGCGTCGTGTTGATTACATCGCCTTCTTGGCCTTGGTCAGCAGCTGATCGAGCAGTGCGATGGCCAGGTCGATTTCTTCGTGCGTGATGTCCAGCGACGGCGCGAAGGTGATCACGTTCTTGTACCAGCCACCCACGTCGAGCACGAGGCCGATCTTCTTGCCGTTGTGCTCCAGGTCGCCGGCCAGGCCGATGTCGACCATCTTGTCGAGCAGCGCCTTGTTCGGCGTGAAGCCGTCGTCGGTGCAGATCTCGGCGCGCATGGCCAGGCCGAGGCCGTCGACGTCGCCGATTTCCTTGTGGCGCTTCTGCAGGTCGCGCAGGCCTTCGAGGAAGTGCGCACCCTTCTTCGGCACGCTGGTCTCGTAGTCCAGCTCGTAACCCATCTTGATCACTTCCAGACCCAGTGCGGTACCGAGCGGGTTGGAGTTGAACGTGGAATGCGTGGAGCCCGGCGGGAAGATGGTCGGGTTGATCAGCTCTTCGCGCGCCCACAGGCCCGACAACGGATTCAGACCATTGGTGAGCGCCTTGCCGAACACGATGATGTCCGGCGTCACGCCGAAGTGCTCGATCGACCACAGCTTGCCGGTGCGCCAGAAACCCATCTGGATTTCGTCGACCACCATCAGGATGCCGTACTGGTCCAGCACCTTCTTCAGATCCTTGAAGAAGTTCATCGGCGGCAGCACGTAGCCGCCGGTGCCCTGGATCGGCTCGACGTAGAACGCGGCGTACTCAGCCTGATTGACCTTGGGATCCCACACGCCGTTGTATTCGGTTTCGAACAGGCGGGCGAACTGGCGCACGCAGGCATCGGAATATTCTTCCGGCGTCATGCCCTTGGGGCGGCGGAACGGATACGGGAACGGCACGAACATCGCGCGCTCGCCGAAGTGGCCGAAGCGGCGACGGTAGCGGTAGCTCGACGTGATCGACGAAGCGCCGAGCGTGCGACCGTGGTAGCCGCCCTCGAAGGCGAACATCAGGCTCTTACCGCCGGTGTAGTTGCGCACCAGCTTGAGCGAGTCTTCCACCGCCTGCGCACCGCCGACGTTGAAGTGCACGCGGCCCTTCAGGCCGAACTTCTGCTGCGCGTCGACGGCAATGGTCTTGGCCAGCTCGATGCGGGTCTGGTGCAGGTACTGCGAAGCCACCTGCGGCAGCACGTCGATCTGGTTCTTCAGCGTGTCGTTCAGGCGCTTGTTGCCGTAACCGAAGTTCACGGCCGAGTACCACATCTGCAGATCCAGGAAGCGCGTGCCGGCGGTATCGATCATCCAGCTGCCTTCGCCGTGGCGGAAGATCTTCGGCGGATCGACGTAATGCACGGTATCGCCAAAGGAGCTCCACTGGGCCTCATCGGCCAGCAGCTGGGCGTCGGGAATAACGACGCCAGCGGCGTTCTTGTCGTATGCGTTCATCAGGAAATCCGGAATAGATCAGAAAGGGGTGGAACGGGCGAGGCCCGTTCAGGGGATCGTGACGGCCACGGCCGGTTCGCCCGGCGTGTGTTCGGCCAGCAGGCTGCCGTCGAGCAGACGGGGCAGCAGCTCCAGCGCATCCTCGAAGCCGGTGATCGGCACATAGGGGATGCCGGCGGCGCGGCAGTGCTCGATCAGGCGATGCTTGGCGAACACGAAATCGACGCGGTCGGCCGCGCAGAAGTCCGAGGCGCCGTCGCCGATCAGCAGGGTCTTGGTGCCCGTCTTGGCGGCCTGGGCCGCCACGGCGCACTTGCAGGTGCCGCTGCGGCAACCGTCCGCCTGGAACGGCGAGGTCAGCTGCCACTGACGCGGCGGCGTGGCCGGAGCCAGGTGGTTGGCGGCCAGCGGCAGATCGTCCAGGCCGTAACGGCCAAGGATCTTGTGGATGGCGTAGTCGAGGCCGTCGCTCACCACCCGCAGCGGGGTCGACAATTCGCGCGTCCTGGCCACGAAGGCCGGGAACGCGTGGTCGATCCACAGCGAGGAGAGATGCTTGTCCAGCGCTTCCTGGGTCATGTCCAGCAGACCCACCTGCCCGGTCATGCATTCGCGCGAGCCGATGCGGCCGGCACGCCAGTCCTGCTCCAGCGTTTCCCAGCCGGGACGGCCGAAACGGTCGAGCAGGGAGTCGATCACGTCCTCGACGGAAATGGTGCCGTCGAAATCGCAGAGGATGGTCCAGCCTGTCACTCGGTGAAGCTCCGCCAATGCAGTGTGATGACAAGACTAGAAAGACACCCCTTTCGGCCCCCTTTCTTGCCGAAAGTTGCTGCGTAAAAACGGGTATTCTGGTGTCGGCCGTCAATAAGCTAGTTGAAGGCTTGCTCCGGTATGCTAGGGAACTCCCTGTCGTGCCGTTGCTCAAATCTCAGGAACTTCGTGCTTCAGCGTCGAAACAACCCGGATCTGCCGAACATGGAAGCTGCGCCTCGCCGGGATCGCCGTCCATTGATCAGTGCCTTGCTGGCGTGTGGACTTGCGCTGGTGGCCGGCTGCTCGGTGGCCCCGTTGCCCGAACTCAAGCCGCCCCTCCCCGAGACCTGGCGCAATGCGCCGGCCGGCGTGGCGCCGCCCTCCGCCGACCTCAAGGGCTGGTGGACCGCGCTGGGTGACCCCGAGCTGGACGCCCTGATCGATCGCGCCCTGCAGAACAACCTGGACGTGGCCCAGGCCGCCGAGCGCCTGCGCGCCGCGCGCACCCTGAACCACCACGCCCACGATCCCTACCTGCCCAACCTGCACGGGCGCACCAACGACCTGATCGATCCGGACACCACGGCTTCGTATTTCGTGGTCGGCTTTGATGCCGTGTGGGAGCTTCCGCTGTTTGGCGCCTGGCAAAGCAGCAAGCGCGCGGCCCAAGGCCAGGAGAACGGCGCGGCGGCCGCCTTGCGCGGTGCGCAGGTGTCCCTGGTGGCCGAAGTCAGTCGGCGCTGGATCGAACTGCGCTCGGCCCAGGAGCAGGCCCGCCTGCTCACGGCCATCCGCGATGCCCAGCAGCAAAAGCTGCAGCTGGTGCAGGTGCGCGAACAACTGCGGCTGGTGGCGCCAGTCGAGGTCGCCAAGACCCAGGCTGAACTCGCCCGCGCCGAGGCCGCGCTGACCGAACCCCAGCAGGTCATCAACGCCTGCGTGCAGCAGCTCGCCCTGCTGCTGGGACAGCCCGAACCCGATCTGGCGTGGCTCACGCCCGGTCCACAACCGCGCCTGGGTGCCTGGCAGCTCACCACCGCACCGGCCGACATGCTGCGCGCACGTCCTGAAATCGCCAGCGCCGAAGCCGAAGTGCTGCGCGCCGCCGGCGAGCTGGGCATGAGCCGCGCGGACATCTATCCACATATCGGCCTGGGCGCGTCGCTGCAATGGTCGACCAATATTCTGTCCAACTATCGCGCGCACACCGGCGAAGCCATTTCCTCGTTCGGCCCGATCATCGATGTGCCCTTGTTCGACTGGGGGCAGCGCGTGGCCGCGGCACACGCCAAGGATCATGAGCTGAAGGCCGCCGTCTACGCCTATCGCCAGGCCGTGCTGCAAGGCGTGGCGGAAGCGGAAACGGCGATGGGCGACCTGGAGCAGTCGCGCACACGCGAGGACGCCACGCAGCGCGCCAGCGTGGCGCTGGACAGCAGCATCACCGCCCTGCGCAAGCGCGAGGAACTCAACCTGGGCAGCAAGCTCGACGTGCAGGAAGGCCTGATCGAAAACCAGCGTGCACAGCTTGAACTGGTCAGCGCCATCGCCGCGCGCGACCTCGCCTATGTCTCGCTTTACAAGGCCCTGGGTGGCGCAGCGATGCCCAACCCGCCGATGCCCAACCCGCCGCCTTCCGACGCACCCGTCGCAAAGGGCACGGACTGATGGTCGCGCTGGCACGTAAAACCCTGATCTACGAATGGCGCCGCTTTCTGCCGGCGATCCTCGCTGTCGGTTTCGCCGGCCTGCTGCAATTGCTGCAGGCCGCGCTGGTGCTCGGCATCTTCGGCAGCGCCAGCGTCTACATCACCGGTTCGTCGGCCGATTTGTGGGCCGGCTATCCGGGCACACAGAGCGTGAACCTCGGCCGCTCGATCGATTCGGGCGTGGAAATGCGACTGCGCATGGATTCGGCCGTCACCGCAGTGGAACCGTTCCACTGGGTCGATGCCGACTGGCGTGGCCCCAGTGATACGGGCGGCGTGTCGGTATTCGTGTCCGGCATCAATGCACGTCCCGACGGCATGTTGTTCGCGCATGCGCTGCCGCCCGCCCTGCGCGCGCGCTTGAACGAACCGGATGCGGTGATCGTCGATCGCGCCGATCTGGACAGCCTCGGCGTGAAGGTAGGCGATAGCGCCGTCATCAACGGCCATCGCGTGCGTGTGGTCGGCGTGAGCAGCGGTCTGCGTGCGCTGGGGGGCGTGAACGTGGTGGCTTCGCTGGCCACGGCGGCCGAACTCGATACCGATCCATCCAATGCCAATCGCATGACGTATTTCGTGGCGAAGCTGCGCGACCCGGCTGCAGCCGACGATGTCGCGGCGCGCTTGCGCGGCAATGGTGCGTTCGGCAAGTACGACGTGTGGACCGCGCAGGATTTCGCCCGTCGCTCGCAGCTCTATTGGATGTTCGATACCGGCGCCGGCGCGGGCGTATTGTTCCTTGCCGGCATCGTGTTCCTGGTTGGCGCCGTGATCACCAGCCAGACCCTGGTCGCTGCAGTGATCGGTTCGGTGCGCGAATACGCCACGCTCAACGCCCTGGGCGTCGGCGTCGGTGCACTGCGTCGTGTCGTGATGGAACAGGCCTTCTGGGTGGGCGCGCTGGGCCTGGTCGGCAGCACCGTGCTCGGCGCCATCGCGCTGGCCATTGCGCGCAGCCGCAGCGTGCCGGTGGCGCTCGATCCGTGGACCACGCTGGCCTGCCTCGCGCTGGGCATGGGCCTGGCCATCGTGTCCGGTCTGGCCGCCATGCGCAGCTTGCGCCGCGCCGATCCCGCCACCTTGCTGAGGTAAGCGATGAGCGCGCAGCCACAGGCCATGCCCACGGTGTCGTTGCAGGCACGCAACGTCACCAAATCGTTCTCGTCGGGACCGATCCACCACACCGTGCTGCACGACCTCACGCTGGACGTGCACGCCGGCGAACTCACCCTCATCTCCGGACCTTCCGGCTGCGGCAAGAGCACGCTGCTCGCCATCCTGAGCGGCCTGCAGGCAGCCGACAGCGGCCATGTGATGGCGCTGGGACAGGACCTGGGCGTGCTCGGCATGCGCGAGCTCGAGCGCTTCCGTCTGCTGCACACCGGTTTCGTGTTCCAGGGTTTCAATCTTTTTCCGGCGCTCAATGCGCTGGAACAGGTGGAATTGCCGCTGAGCTATCTCGGCCTGGCACCCGGCGAAGCGCGCCGTCGCGCGGTGGCATCGCTGGAAGAAGTGGGCATGGGCCCGCGCATGGAGCTGCGCCCTTCCGAACTCTCCGGCGGCGAAAAGCAGCGCGTGGCGATTGCACGGGCGCTCGCCAAGGAGCCGGGCCTGTTGTTTGCCGACGAGCCCACCAGCGCGCTCGATGCCGCGAACGGGCAGATCGTCATCGATATTCTTCACCGCATCGCACGCACGCACGGCACCACCGTGTTGTGCGTCAGCCACGATCCTCGACTGGTTGGCCACGCAGACCGCGTGCTCGCCATGGAAGATGGCCGTATCCTTAGTGACCGTGTGCCCTCTGCGACATTGACGTCAGGGCACGAGGACCCTTCTGCATGACCTTGCGCCCGCTACATTCCCTGCTTGCCCTGGTGCTGGTGGCACCCGTGCTGGCTGCCTGCTCGCATGACGACAGCGGCAAGTCGACGTCGTCCACCGCACCCACTGCCACGTATGCGGCGGTGGCGCGCGGCCGTGTTGATATCGAAGGCGGCCTGCTCAAGCTCAGCATGCCGCGCGAAGGCGTGGTGGCCGACATCAAGGTCCGCGAAGGCGACCATGTGAAAAAGGGCCAGGTGTTGGCCGTGCTCGACACCAAGCCTGCGCAGCTTGCCGTGAGCGCGGCCGAAGCCGAACAGAAACAGGCGAGGGCCCAAGGCAGCTCGTTGGAAGCGCGCCTGAAGGCAGCACAGCAACGCGCCACGCGCCTGCAGGCAGCGGCGGCAGCCGGGGCTGGCGATGGGCAGAGCGCCGATGACGCCAGGGATGCCGCCACCCAGCTGCAGGGCGAACTCGACAATGTGCGCGCCGCCGACGCCATGGCCGCGCAGAAGCTGGAAGCGGCGCGCTATGAGCTGGCGCAGCGCAGCCTCGTTGCGCCCGTGGACGCACAGATTGTCGAGCGCGACATCCAGCCCGGCGCCACGGTATCGCCGCAAGGCGGCGCGGCCTTCGTGCTGCTGCCCGAAGGCGCGCGCATCGTGCGTGCCGAACTCAACGAATCGTTTGTGAGCGCCGTGCACGAAGGCATGCATGCCCAGGTCGTTGATGACAGCGGCAGCGGCGTGCCGACGCTGGGCGCGCATGTGCAGCGCATCGGCACCGTGTTCGGTCCCAGTGCGCTCGAGGAAGATCCCCTCATTCGCGCCAACACGCGAACCGTCGAATGCGTGCTGGTGTTCGATGAAACGCCGCCGTCGTCGCTGCGCATCGGCCAGCGTGTGATCGTTCAGTTCGGCGACAACGCAGGCGCGCGCGCCAAACCTGGCGCGTGATCCGGATCGGCATGCTGCTGCGCCGTGTTGCCGCCAGTGCGCTGCTGTCCGGCTGCGCGTTGTGCTCGATCGCCAGCGCGGACGACGCGACCGAAGGCCCCAACATCATTCTCGGCGCGGGCGTGCAGCGCATGCCGGCCTGGCTCGGCTCCAGCGATCATCGCAACCAGGCCGTGCCTTATATCGATGCCGAGCTGCCCTGGCATATCACGCTGTCGACGCTCGATGGCCTCACCGTGGATTTCATCCATAGCGGCAAGTGGCGCGGCGGACTTTACGGCAACTACCTGTGGGGCCGCGACCGCGACGAACTCGGCCCCAGGCTAGGCGGCATCGTCGAGTCGCTATCGCCGCGCATCAACGGCGGCGGTTATCTGGAATACCAGGCCACCACGCAGTTCAGCCTGGGCGGCAATCTGGCGCACGACACGCAAGGCGCCGGCGCCTATCTCAACGTGTATGCGGACTACGACCTGCCCGTCATCGGTTATCTCAACCACAGCCTGGAGCTGCAATGGCAGGCGATGAACGGGCCGGCGATGCGTCGCTTCTTTGGCGTATCGCCCGATCAGGCCAGCAAGCTTGGCGTATCGCCATGGTCACCGAATGCCGGCGGCCAGCAGATCTCGCTCGAATACGACGCGTATATGCCCACCAGCATGCACACTGGCTTTGCCGTGGCGATCAATTACACGCGCTTGCTGGGCGATGCATCCGGCAGCCCGCTGGTGCGCAGCTATGGCTCGGCCAATCAGCTCACCACCACGTTGGCCTTCGTCTACCGTTTCTGAACCGGGAACAAGCGCTCCCCTTCAACGATCGTCGCGCGTCCAGATCTGCCCGTCGACTTCGTGCACCGGAAAACTGGCGATCGGTTCGTACGCGGGCGGACAAGTGACGGCGCCCGTACGCACGTCGAAGCGCGCACCGTGACGCGGGCACTCCACTTCGAAACCGTGCACCTCGCCGCCGGCGAGGTCGCCGCCATCGTGGCTGCAGACGTCTTCGATGGCGTAGAGATCGCCGTCGATGTTGTAGACGGCGATGGCCGTGTCGCCATCCCACACCACCTTGAATTCGCCCGGCAACATCTCGCTGCGCGTGCCCACGAAGATCCAGTCGGCGAGATTCATGCGAACACCTCGCCCAACGGCTTGCTCATGCACACGAAATGCAGGTCGTCGCGGCGCGGCAGGCCGCAGCGTTCATCGCCATAGGGAAACGGCAGCGTTTCGCCGGTGAGCTGGTAGCCGCGGCGTTCGTACCAGGCGATCAGTTCGGCACGCTGCACGATCACCGTCATGCGCATGGCCGGCACCTGCCACGAGGCGTGCGCCACGCGCTCGGCTTCGGCCAGCAGGGCCCGGCCGATGCCGCCCATCTGCAGCTGGGGATTCACCGCAAACATGCCGAAGTACCCGGCCCCGCCCTGCCGTTCGATATGACAGCAGGCGAGCAGGACGCCATCGCGTTCGGCCAGCAAGATCTTGCTGCCTTCGCGACCGATCAGCTCGGACACGCTTTGCGCATCGGTGCGCTGCCCGTCCAGCAGGTGGCTTTCGGTGGTCCAGCCGCGCTGGCCGGATTCGCCGCGGTAAGCCGATTCGACGAGGGTCACCACGGCCGGCACGTCGGCGGCCGCAGCGGTGCGATAAAGGAGTTCAGACGCAGTCATCATCCCCACATGATACCGCTCGCTGTCGTCATCGCACCGCACAATGACCTTCGACACTGTCGGCTCCCTGACACCCCTGCCTAGCCTGTGGATTGGGGCCGAGCGCCCTGCGTATGACCACGACCGGATGCACGCCATGCATCCCACCAGGGAGAATCCATGAAGAACCGCATTGTGAAACCGCTCGCGCTGGCCGTGGGCCTGGCTCTGTGCACCGGCGCGCTGGCCGCCCCCGGCGGCTCCTTCGACGTGAAGGAGCTGGACACCAACAAGAGCGCCTGCAACGACTTCAACGGCTTCGTCAATGCGAAGTGGCTCGCCGCCAATCCGATTCCCGCCGACCGCACGCGCTGGGGTTCGTTCGATGCGCTGCGCGAAGACAGCCTCAACGTGCAGCACAGCATCGTCGACAAGGCCGCCAAGAATGTCGCCAGCGCGCAGCCTGGCTCGATCGAACAGAAGATCGGTTACTTCTACGCCTCGGGCATGGATGAAGCCGCCATCGAAAAGGCCGGCTACGACCCGATCAAGCCGGAGCTCGCGCGCATCGACGCGCTGAAGAACAGCAAGGACGTGGTCGCCTATATCACCGACAGCTACGCCCGCGGCAACCCGGTGACGTTCCGCTTCTTCGGCAACGCGGACTTCAAGGATTCCAGCCGCCAGATCGCCTATGCCAACCAGGGCGGCCTGGGCCTGCCGACGGCCGATTACTACAGCAAGCCGGACTTCGAAAAGATCCGTACCGCCTACGTCGCGCATATCGCGCGCACGCTGCAGCTGGTGGGCGTGAGCGAAGCCGAGGCACAGAAGCAGGCCAAGGCCGTGATGGCGTTCGAGACGCGCCTCGCCGCCGCGTCGCTGGTGCCCACCGAACTGCGCCAGCCGGAAAACCGCTATCACTTCGTCAGCATCGCCGACGCCGACAAGGCGACGCCGCACTTCGAGTGGGCCGCGTTCTTCAAGGCCCAGGGCGCGGACGTGAAGGATGGCTTCTCGCTCTCGCAGCCGAAGTATTTCGCCGAGTTCGACAAGATGCTGGCCGACGTGCCCGCCAGCGACTGGCAGGCGTATCTGCGCTTCCATGCGATCGATGAGGCCGCGCCGTATCTCTCCACGCCGTTCCAGCAGGAAGACTTCGCCTTCAACGCGCAGACGCTCAACGGCCAGAAGGAAATGAAGTCACGCTGGAAGCGCACGCTCGACAGCGTGGAAGGCGGCATGGGCATGGCGCTGGGCCAGCTCTACGTGGCGCAGACCTTCTCGCCGGAATCCAAGGCGCGCGCCGAACAGCTGGTGGGCGATCTGCGTGCGGCCTACAAGAACCGCATCGAAAACCTGCCGTGGATGAGCGAAGCGACCAAGAAGAAGGCGCTGGAAAAGTGGGCTACCTTCACGCCGAAGATCGGCTATCCGGACAAGTGGCGCGACTGGGCCGGCCTGACCATTCCCAGCGGCAACAGCTATTTCCAGAACGTCCAGGCCGCCGACAAGTTCAACTACGACTACATGGTCGACAAGATCGGCAAGCCGGTTGATCGCACCGAATGGGGCATGACGCCGCAGACGGTGAACGCGTACTACAACTCGCTGAAGAACGAGATCGTGTTCCCCGCCGCCATCCTGCAGCCGCCGTTCTTCGACGCCAAGGCCGATGACGGCCTGAACTACGGCGGCATCGGCGCCGTGATCGGCCACGAAATGGGCCACGGCTACGACGACCAGGGCAGCAAGTTCGACGCGAAGGGCAACAACGTCAACTGGTGGACCGACGAAGACCGCAAGGCCTTCGAAGCACGCACCGACCGCCTCGCCGACCAGTTCAATCACTACGAAGCGCTGCCGGGCAAGTTCGTCAACGGCAAGCTGACCATGGGAGAGAACATCGGCGACCTGGGCGGCCTCAACGCGGCGTACGACGCACTGCAGATGGCCCTGGCCCGCAACCCGGCCGAAGCAAAGAAGAAGATCGACGGCTACACGCAGGACCAGCGTTTCTTCCTCAACTGGGGTCGCGTCTGGCGCGGCAGCATCCGCCCGGAAGCGCAGCTCACCCTGCTCAACACCGATCCGCACGCACCTGCGCAGTTCCGCGCCATCGGCGCACCGTCGAACATGCCGGCCTTTGCACAGGCGTTCCAGTGCAAGGCGAACGATGTGATGGTGCGTTCAGCCGACAAGCAGGTGAAGATCTGGTAACGGCTATCGCCTGGTAAGCGAGCAAAGCGCCGCGGTCATGCCGCGGCGTTTTCGTTGGTGTGGCAAGCTAGTCGCAACATGTCATGCGTATGGCCTATCGAGGAGGCGTTGCCATGAGACATGCCATCACGACCCTGCTCGCCTGCGCGCTCGCAGCGTGTGCCACGCCGCCACCCGCTCCACCCGTCGCGGGCAAGGCCGGCCTCGCCAACCCCGCGTCGACCTATTGCGTGCAGCAAGGCGGGCGGCTCGATCTGCGCAAGGACGCCGCCGGCAACGTCAGCGGCATCTTCCAGGATGGACGGGCGTGCGAGGAATGGGCGCTGTTCCGCGATCACCAATGCGTCGCGCCGAACATGGCCAAGCCCTGACGCCACCGCTTCACATCAGCAGCTTGCGCACCTTGAGCAGCGCGGTCACGAAGGCGTCGATCTCTTCGCGCGTGTTGTAGAACGCGAACGAAGCGCGCAGCGTGGCCGGCACCTGGAAGAACTGCATCAGCGGATGGGCGCAGTGGTGGCCCGAGCGCACGGCAACGCCCTGAAGGTCGAGCAGCGTGGCCAGGTCGGTGGCTTGTGCACCCTCGATCAGGAACGAGATCACGGGCTCCTTTTCCTTCGCCTCGCCAAACAGGCGCAGGCCGGGGATTTCGCGCAGGCGCTCCGTGGCATAGGAGAGCAGCTGCTGCTCCCAGGCATGGATGGCTTCGAAGCCCACGGAGTCGTAGTAGTCGATCGCCGCAGTGACGCCGGCGAATCCGGCGATATTGGGCGTGCCCGCCTCGAACTTGTGCGGCGCTGTGGCGAAAGTGGTGCCGGCGAAACTCACTTCGCGAATCATCTCGCCGCCGCCGAAGAACGGCGGCATCGCGTCGAGAAGCTCCTTGCGTGCCCACAGGCCGCCAGTGCCGGTGGGCGACAACATCTTGTGGCCGGTGAAGGCGTAGAAGTCGCAGCCCAGCGCCTGCACATCCACCGGGCGATGCGGCACCGCCTGAGAGCCGTCGACTACCAGGGGAATGCCACGCTTGCGACATTCGCGCGCGATCTCGCGCACCGGGTTGACCGTGCCCAGCACGTTCGACACATGCGTGACGCAAGCCAGCTTCACGTCGGGCGTGAGCATCTCGATGTACTTCTCGAGGATCAGCTCGCCGCGCTCGTCGATTGGCGCCGCCTTCACCGTGGCGCCGGTGCGCGAGGCGGCGATCTGCCACGGCACGATGTTGGCGTGGTGCTCCATCACCGTGGTGAGGATGCTATCGCCTTCCTTCAGGCGCGGCAGCGCATAGCTGTAGGCAATGAGGTTCATCGCCTGGGTCGTGCCCGAGGTGAGGATCAGCTCATTGCGCGAGGTGGCGTTGATGAAGCGGGCCAGCTTGTCGCGCGAGCCTTCATAGGCCGCCGTCGCCTCTTCGCCCAGCAGATGCACGGCGCGCGATACGTTGGCGTTGTGATGGCGATAGTGCGCATCCACTGCCTCGATCACGCTCTCCGGCTTCTGGCTGGTATTGGCGTTGTCGAAATAGATCAGCGGTTTGTCGTGCACGGTGCGCGACAGCAGCGGGAAATCCGCGCGGATGCGCTGGACGTCGAAAACGGTCGGGCTCGGCTTGGTCTGTGCGTTCATCGTGTTCGTTTCGCCTGATTGCTGTCGGGCCGCCGGTCAGGCGGAAGGCAATTGCGCCATCAGTCGTTCGTTGATGTGCTCGCGCAATCCCTCGTCCGGCAGGGACTCGAACACGGCACGGCAAAAGGCCGCGGTGAGCATGGCGCGTGCTTCGGCCAACGGGATGCCGCGCGAGCGCAGATAGAACAGCGAGCGCTCGTCGAGCTGGCCCACGGTGGCACCGTGCGCCGCCTTCACCTCATCGGCGTAGATCTCCAGTTCGGGCTTGGTGTCGATCTCGGCCTGGGCCGACAGCAAGAGATTCTTGCTGCTCAAGCTGGCGTCGCTGCCATCAGCGCCTTCGGCCACCACGATGGCGCCGCGGAACACGCCGCGCGAACGCTCGTCGGCCACACCACGCCACACCGACTCGGACGTCGTATTGAGCGCCTGGTGGCGGATCGACATCTGCGTATCCACATGCTGGCGACCGCGCAGGGCGAACACGCCGCCCGTGTCCAGGCGCGACTTGTCGCCTGCCAGCACGGCGTGCAGGTCGTGGCGCACCAGCGAGCCGCCGAGCTCCAGCACATACATTGCCGCGTGCGCTTCGGCATGCAGCTGGAGGCTGTCATGGCGCACCAAGGTGCTGGCGTCGGAAGCATCCTGCAACGTCACGTGACGTAGCTTGGCGCCCTGGCGCAGCACCATATCGGTGACCTGGGTGCCGAGGTTCTGATGGGAATCGGTGGCTACGTGCTGTTCGACCAGGGAGAGCTCAGCGCCCTCGCCCAGCTCGATGACCTGGCGCACATGCGATGCAAGCGCGGCGTCCGCCGGCGCACCGATGAACAGCACGCGGACGGTCTTCGAAACTTTCGTGCCAGCGGCCACACGCAGCACCACGCCATCACCGGCAAGCACGGCGTTGAGGCGAGCAAACACGTCGCCGCCATCGCGATAGTGACGCGACAAGGCAAACCGCAGCGGTTCGGCATCGCCCTGCAGCACCTGCGACAGCGGCTGCAGCGTCAGGCCGGCCGGCAGGTTGTCCACGCCAGACAAATCCTGACGGAACACGCCGTTGACGAACACCAGCGACGGACCGTCGATACCGGCCAGCGCATAGCGGTCGATATCGATCGCACGCGTGGACGCCTGCGCATCGCCGGCAGCGAATCGCCGTTGAGCCAGCGCGCGCAGCGCGGTGTACTTCCACGCCTCCATACGCGTATCCGGCAGGCCGCCGGCCACGAAGGCATCGAGGTTCTCGCGGCGCGCGGCATCCAGCCAGCCGATGCCGCTGCCCGGCAGCTGAGCCTGAGCGGCAGCCTCCAGCAGCGATTCGACGAAGGGCGTGCGCTGGGCTTCGCTCATGCCGAGGCTCCAGTGAGCGCGGGATCCTTGTCGTTCACCCACGCATAGCCCTGCGCTTCCAGCTTCAGTGCCAGCGTCTTGTCGCCGCTTTCAACGATGCGGCCATCGGCCAGCACGTGCACGAAATCGGGTTCGATGTAGTCGAGCAGGCGCTGGTAATGGGTGATCACCAGAAAGCCGCGCTCAGCCGAACGCAACGCGTTCACGCCCTGCGCCACCTGCTTGAGCGCATCGATGTCCAGGCCCGAATCGGTCTCGTCCAGGATCGCCAGCTTCGGTTCCAGCACGGCCATCTGGAAGATCTCATTGCGCTTCTTCTCGCCACCGGAGAAACCTTCGTTCACGGCGCGATGCAGCAGTTCGTCGGAGATCTGCATGATCTTCAGTTTCTCGCGCACCAGCTTGAGGAACTGCATGGAGTCGAGCTCTTTCTCACCGCGCTGCTTGCGCTGCGCATTGAGTGCGGCGCGCAGAAAGTAGGTGTTATTGACGCCGGGGATTTCCACCGGGTACTGGAACGCCAGGAACACACCGGCAGCGGCGCGTTCTTCCGGCTCCAGCGACAGCAGATCGACGCCGTTGAAGGTGACGGAGCCTTCGGTCACTTCGTAACCGTCGCGACCCGAGAGCACATTGCCCAGCGTGGACTTGCCCGCGCCATTGGGGCCCATGATCGCGTGCACTTCGCCGGCGTTCACGCTGAGCGTGAGTCCCTTGAGGATGTCCTTGCCCTCGACGCGGGCGTGCAGGTTTTCGATCTTCAGCATGACGGTTTCTTCAGTGGGCGACGCCGGGGCGTCGCATGTTCAAAATAAGGATCGGATGCAGCGGTGAAGGCGATCAGCCGACCGCGCCTTCCAGCGACACTTCCAGCAGTTTCTTGGCTTCCACCGCGAACTCCATCGGCAGCTCGCGGAAGACCTGCTTGCAGAAGCCGTCGACGATCATCGACACGGCGTCTTCCTCGCCGATGCCGCGGCTGCGGCAATAGAAGAGCTGGTCGTCGGAAATCTTCGATGTGGTCGCCTCGTGCTCGACGATGGAGGAGGGATTCTTCACTTCCATGTACGGGAAGGTGTGCGCGCCGCACTTCTTGCCGATCAGCAGCGAATCACACTGCGTGTAATTGCGCGCGCCTTCGGCGCCCTTCTCTATCTTTACCAGGCCGCGATAGCTGTTGTTGCTGCGGCCGGCGCTGATGCCCTTGGAGACGATCTTCGACTTGGTGCCCTTGCCGATGTGGATCATCTTGGTGCCGGTGTCGGCCTGCTGGCGATGATGGGTGAGCGCGACGGAGTAGAACTCGCCCACCGAACGATCGCCGCGCAACACGCAGCTGGGGTATTTCCAGGTGATCGCCGAGCCGGTTTCCACCTGCGTCCACGAAATCTTGGAATCGTTGCCGCGGCAGTCGCCACGCTTGGTGACGAAGTTATAGATGCCGCCCACGCCGTTCTCGTCGCCCGGGTACCAGTTCTGCACGGTGGAATATTTGATCTGCGCGCGCTCCAGCGCCACCAGCTCAACCACCGCTGCGTGCAGCTGGTTCTCGTCGCGCATCGGCGCCGTGCAGCCTTCGAGGTAGGACACGTAGGCATCGTCTTCGCACACGATCAGGGTGCGCTCGAACTGCCCGGTGTTGATGGCGTTGATGCGGAAATAGGTGGACAGCTCCATCGGGCAACGCACGCCCTTGGGGATGAACACGAACGAGCCATCGGAGAACACCGCCGAATTGAGCGCGGCGAAGAAGTTGTCGCCCGTCGGCACCACGCTGCCCAGGTACTTCTGCACCAGTTCGGGATGTTCGCGGATGGCTTCGCTCATCGAGCAGAAGATCACGCCGGCTTCGGCCAGTTCCTTGCGGAAAGTGGTGCCTACGGAGACCGAATCGAACACCGCATCGACCGCGACGCCGGCGAGCTTGGCGCGCTCGTGCAGCGGCACGCCCAGCTTGTCGTAGGTTTCCAGCAGCTTCGGATCGACCTCGTCCAGCGACTTCGGGCCGGACTTGGGCGCGGCGTAGTAGCTGATCGACTGGTAATCGATCGGCTTCAGATTCAACTTGGCCCAGTCCGGCATCGGCATGGTGAGCCAGTGGCGATACGCCTTGAGGCGCCACTCCGTCATCCACTCGGGTTCTTTCTTGAGCGCGGAAAGTTGACGCACGATGTCTTCGGACAGACCGGCCGGCAGATACTCGGTCTCGATGTCCGTGACGAAGCCGGCTTCGTAGCGACGGCCCAGCGCTTCTGCCACTTCGGCGTTGTCGCGAAGTGTCGTGGCGGAGAGGTCGCTGCGTTCAGTGGTTTCGATGGTCATGGTGTTCTTCGTGTCGTCGTGGGCGTTCGTCATGGATGGCCTGGCGGTCATCCGATCAGGTTGGCGTCGATACGACGACTGGGTGGTTTGAGCATGTCGGACAGGCTGACTGCACGCAGCGCGCTGTCCACGACGCTGTTGACGTGTTGCCAGTTGGAGCGGACGCCGCACAGCGATTCACGATCGCACTGACCTTCGGCGAGACTGCATTCGGTCATCCCGATGGGGCCTTCGAGCGCTTCCACGATCTGGGCCAGGGTGATGTCGTCCGCAGGGCGTGCCAGGCGGTAGCCGCCATTGACGCCGCGGAACGACTCCACCAGACCCGCATGACCCAGCGACTTGAGCAGCTTGCTCACGGTGGGCAGCTCCAGGCGCGCCTCGTCGGCGATCTGCGCCGTGCTGAGCACGTCGTCAGGATGGGCGGCGATGCAGGTCATCACCACGGTGGCGTAGTCGGTGAGTCGGCTGACGCGGAGCATGGGGGAATCGGCCACGAGACTGCGGGGAATCGGTACCAAAATGGTACTGATTAATGCCGGTGGGGTCAAACCGCGGCAATGCACCAAAAGCGGGATTTGTCCTGGGGAGAACGCCCCCTTTCCGGGCAAGGTCACGCGGCCGGCTGACGAAAACATCCCCCTTCCCGCACCGACATCCCTGCGAAAGCGGGGATCCAGTGGCTTTGCCTCTCCTCCAACCCATTGAAAGTCGCTGGAATTCAGCTTTTGCTGGAATGACGATGAGGAATCATGGGCGGCCGCACACCGCCCATGGCACGCATCCTGCTGCACCGCGACATATCTACCGTACGGGGAGCGTTGGGGATGAAGTGGATTACGGCCATCATCAAACCGTTCACGCTGGACGACGTCCGCCAGGCGCTGACCGAGGTGGGAGTGACGGGCATGACCGTCACCGAGGTGAAGGGGTTTGGCCGCCAGCACGGGCATACCGAGCTGTACCGGGGTGCGGAATACGTGGTGGATTTCCTGCCCAAGCTCAAGCTTGAGGTGGCCGTGGCCGACGAGCAGCTCGACCGGGCGGTGGAGGCCATCGTCGCCGCCGCGCGCACCGGCAAGATCGGCGACGGCAAGGTGTTCGTGAGCGAGCTGGAACAGGCCATCCGCATTCGCACGCAGGAGGTCGACGTCGATGCGCTTTGACCTGAAGACCTCACGCCCCCTGCTCGCTCTCCTCGGTCTCCTGGCCACCTCATCTGCCTGGGCACAGACCACCGCCGCGCCCACCCATATCGACAGCGGCGATACCGCGTGGATGCTCACCGCCACCGCGCTGGTGCTGCTGATGACGCTTCCGGGGCTCGCGCTCTTCTACGGCGGTATGGTGCGTGCGAAGAACCTGCTGTCGGTCTTGATGCAGTGCTTCGCCATCACCGCGATGGTGTCGGTGCTGTGGATGGTCTATGGCTACTCGCTGGCCTTCAGCACGGAAGGCATGCAGGCCGGCGTGACCAACCTGCACTCCTTCATCGGTGGACTCGATCGCGTGTTTCTTGCGGGCTTGAAACCTGACTCGCGCTATCAGACGGTTCCCGAAAGCGTGTTCGTGATGTTCCAGCTGACCTTCGCGATCATCACGCCCGCCCTGATCATCGGCGCTTTCGCCGAACGCATGAAGTTCAGCGCGCTGCTGTGGTTCAGCGGACTGTGGCTGACCATCGTCTATCTGCCGGTGGCGCATATGGTGTGGAGCGGGCCGGGCTCCTTCCTCGGCGATCTGGGCGTGCTCGATTTCGCCGGCGGTACGGTGGTGCACATCAACGCGGGCATCGCGGGCCTGGTGGCCTGCCTGGTGATCGGCAAGCGCCGCGGTTATCCCAACGTGCCGATGCCGCCGCACAACCTGGGTTACACCGTGGTGGGCGCCAGCCTGCTGTGGCTGGGCTGGTTCGGCTTCAATGCCGGCTCGGCCGTGGCCGCCAACGGCAGCGCCGGCATGGCGATGCTGGTGACGCAGATCGCCACCGCCGCCGCCGCACTAGGCTGGCTGGCGATCGAATGGATCGTGCATGGGCGGCCCAGCGTGCTGGGCATTGTTTCTGGCGCGGTTGCGGGGCTTGTTGCTGTCACGCCTGCCGCTGGCACGGCCGGGCCCGGCGGCGCGCTCGTGCTGGGCCTGATTGCGGGCGTCGTCTGTTTCTTCAGCGCCACGCGCCTCAAGCACAAGTTCGGCTATGACGACTCGCTGGATGTGTTCGGCGTACACGCCATCGCCGGCATCATCGGCGCCCTGCTCACCGGCCCGCTGGCCTCGCCCAAGCTCGGCGGCTTCGGCACGGTGGAATCGCTGTTCGGGCAGTTGTGGATACAGGCCAAAGGCGTGGGCTTTACGGTGGTGTGGAGCGCCGTGTTGAGTCTGCTTATCCTGAAGTTGATTGACTGGACTATTGGGCTGCGTGTGGACGATGAGCAGGAGCAGGTTGGCCTGGATCTCTCGTTGCACGAGGAGAAGGCGTACAACCTGTCGTGAGTGCGCTCTCTCATCCCCTCTTTCCTTTTGGGCAGAGGGGTTCGCTCCCACAGTAGATTTCCCACGGTAGATTTCAGCCCTGCTCTGGCTCCCGGCAAGATGAGGCGAATACCCGCTAAGCTTCTCTCATCGCCACGTCCAGCCGACCATGACCACCGTTCCCGACCGCGCCGCCGCCCGCCTCGCCTGGACCCGCTCCGCCCTTGGCGACCCCACGCTCACCCTCGAATCGGCCTCGTCGGACGCCAGCTTCCGCAGCTACTGGCGCACGGAGCATGGCGGCAAAAGCTGGGTGGTGATGGATTCACCGATCGCGCAGGAAGACCCTCGCCCGTGGCTGGCCATCGGCCAACGACTTGCCGACGCGGGTTTGCATGTGCCGGCGGTGCACGCGAAGGATCTGGAGCAGGGCTTCCTGCTGATAGAAGACCTCGGCACGCAGCTCTACCTACCCGCCTTGAACGACGACAGCGCCGATCGCCTCTACGGCGACGCCATGGATGCATTGTTGTTGATGCAGACACGCATGGATCACGCCGATCTGCCGCTGTTCGATCACGCACGCCTGGTAAGCGGATTGGAAGTGATGCCGGAATGGTTTCTCGGCAAACACCTCGGTTACACGCCCACCTGCGACGAATGGGATGTGCTCGAAGCCGCGTTCAGCGTGATCATCCGCAATGCGCTGGAACAGCCGCGCCGTTTCGTGCATCGCGATTATCACAGCCGTAATTTGCTCATCGTCGATCACAACAATCCCGGGGTGATCGATTTCCAGGGCGCGCTGTCTGGCCCGATCACCTACGATCTCGCCTCGCTGCTGCGCGATGCCTACATCGTGTGGCCGCGCGAGCGCGTGGAAGGCTGGGTCGAGTCGTATCGGCAGCGCCTGCTCAACGCAGGTGTGATCGATGAAAAGATCGACGGCGAACGTTTCCTGCGCTGGTTCGATCTCACCGGCATGCATCGCCATATCCGCGTGCTCGGCCAGTTCTATCGCTTGTGGTATCGCGATGGAAAGCCCGGCTACCTCGCCGACGTGCCGCGCGTGTATCACTACGTTGTGTCGGTGGCAGAGCGTTATCCCGAACTGGCGGACTTCGTGGCGCTGCTGAAGCAGCATGCGGAAGGTCGCGATCTTACCCAGGTAGTCGCCGCATGAGACACGCCATGATCTTCGCCGCCGGCCTGGGCGAACGCATGCGACCGCTCACCGATCACACGCCCAAGCCTTTGCTGGAGGCGGGCGGCAAGCGCCTGATCGAGTGGCATCTGGAAAAACTGGCTGCCATTGATGTGCGTTACGTGGTGATCAACACCTCGCACCTGGCGGATCAATTTCCCGATGTGCTCGGCGATGGTTCGCGCTGGGGCCTGCGCATCCGCTACGCCTACGAAGGTCCCACACCGCTGGAAACCGGCGGCGGCATGCTCAACGCACTGCCCTTGCTGGGACCCGAGCCGTTTATCGCCGTTAGCGCGGATATCTACAGCGACTACGACTATGCCGCGCTGCCGCTTGAGCCATCGGGCCTGGCACACCTGGTGATGGTGCCCAATCCTGACTGGCATGCCACGGGCGATTTCGTGCTGGATCAGGGCCAGCTCCACGAAGACGGTTCAGGCGAGCGGCTCACCTTCGGCAATATCGGCGTCTATCGCCCCGAATTCCTGCGCGGGCACGCACCCGGTCGCTTCAAGTTGCTGCCGCTGTATCAACAAGCCATGCGCGCCGACCAGCTTAGCGGGGAATGCTACGACGGCTTCTGGCGCAACCTGGGCAATCCGGCCCAATTGACGGAGCTGGACGCGCATTTGCGCGGCAGCTAAGCGAAAGGTGGCCTGCCGCAAAATCCTGCCGGATGGATGCGGCCGGCAGCCGGCGGTATCCTGAACTGCCCGGTTCTGTAGCGCCCCGCTCCGCTCCCCGCCTGCAGGACCGACACGTTATCTCGCAAGGTGTCGACGATGTCCGAACTGTGGTCCCATCTGGTCAGTTGGTTCGCCAACCACGGTGTACTGCCAGTGCTGCAGTTCCTGCACCTGGAAGGCCTCGCCGGCGATCCAATCGATATCTCCGGCTCGCTGCTGATCGCCGCGTTCCAGCTCTGCGTGATCGGTCTGATCTTCCGGCCGCTGGAAAGCGTCGTGCCGGCAGAACGATGGGAACACCGCAAGCTCACCAAGGTCGACTTCCAGTACACCGTGTTGATGCTGGTCGGCATCTTTCCGATCTTCAGCTATCTCATCCTCACGCCCATCGCCACTTACTTTGGCGGACCCGACACCGGCCCCGGCGACGCCAGCGCCTCGCCGCTCGCCATCACGCACTGGGTGCCGTGGCTGAAGCAGCATCCGTGGCTGTTGTTCGGCTGCTACTACGTGATCTACGACCTGGTGTACTACTGGATGCACCGCCTGCAGCACGCGCTGCCGTGGTGGTGGGCGCTGCACAGCATGCACCACAGCACGCGCCAGATGAGCTGCTGGACGAATGATCGCGGCAGCCTGATCGACGGCTTCATCCAGTCGATGATCCTCGCCAGCGTGGGCATCGTGATGGGCGTGGAGCCCGAGCAGTTCGCGTGGCTGGTGCTGATGGGCGAACTGGTGCAGAACTTCTCGCACGCCAATGTGCGCATCGCCTTCGGCCCGGTGTTCAACCGCGTATTCGTGTCACCGAAGTTCCACCGCCTTCACCACATGCTGGTCGACCCGACCCGACCGACCCTGCACAACTGCAACTTCGGCCAGGTGTTTTCGATCTGGGACGTGGTGTTCGGAACGGCGCTGTACAACGAACCGCTGCGTCCCACCGGCGTGGGCGATCCGATGGTGGACGACGACAACAACCATGGGCTCGTCGGATTGCACTGGAATGCGGCCAAGCGCTTCTGGGGAGCGGTGCGTCGGCCGTCGGGATGGAAGTTTGGCGAGGTGGCCTTCAGCCCCAGCTACGAGCCGATTCCGGTCGAGCAGCTGGATCTGCATGGGTTGGCCCATCATGTGCTGCAGCCGGCGCATGCTGTGGAAGAAACTTCGGCCGGTGTTTCCGGAGTTCAGGCCTCCACTGAGACCGCTTAGATATCTGCCTCGCCGTGTCCCCGCAGCGACTCCACTCAGGATGCTGCCGTCGCAAACTCGCCGGGGCGGTCCACGTACAGCAGGATCCAGCGGCGTGCAGCAACGTCCTTCCCTTTACGGCTCAAACGCACCTGGGTCATGGCCGATTCCTCAAGTTCTATTGCCACGTTGGGAGCATCGGGTCGACTGACTACCAGCACATCGCTCAGGGGAATTTGATGGCCCCCCGCCCAGGCCTGACGAGATTCGTGGAACGCAAGGACGCGGCGAATGGAAGATCGCGGGATGTTCCCGCCGTAATGGATGCCACCACCTAGCCACAGCGCGTGCTCATCGATTGCATGGGGAATCGAGCAGCTTGTGCTGCGCACCGCCAATGCCCATCCGACCGCATACAGCCCGGCGATAAAAACGATGCCATGGATCAACCATGGATGGGCGGGGTGGCAGAGCGACACCAGCACCCATGAAAGCGGGATGTCGCCAAGCAGTCCGATGATCATGATGGGGACCACAACGCTGCTGACCGGTCCATTCGACGTACTGAAACGTCGGACTTCCGGAAACGTTGCCGCCACCTTGGCGCTTGGCCTGGGTTGCCTCAGCACGATCGCAAAGAATTCATTCCAGAGGTTCGGAGCGCGAAACATGCGAGAGGCCGAGACAGTGTTGGCCCATCCTAGTGTTCGGTGCAGGCGACCTTCAATCGGGGAAGTCCTGCACGCACATGGGCCAGCCTGGAAGTCACACAAAGAAAAAGGCCCGGGAATCCCCGGGCCTCTTCTCAGCGAAAGCAGCGAGCCAGTTACGGACGACGCGCCAACTCCGGATTTTCCTTGGTCCTGGGCATCAGGTCCTGCTTGGACACGCCCAGCCACAGCAGGATCGGGCTCGCCACGAAGATCGAGGAGAGCGTACCCACCAGAATACCGATCAGCATCGTGATGGCGAAGCCGTGCACCGCGGGACCACCGAAGAAGTACAGCGCGGCCATGGTGATGCCGGTGAACAGCGCGGTGATGATGGTACGCGACAGCGTGTTGTTGATCGAACGGTTGAGGATCTCTTCCGGCTCGGCCTTGCGGGCCAGGCGGAACAGTTCGCGCACGCGGTCGAACACCACCACCTTGTCGTTGATCGAGTAACCGATCACCGCCAGCACCGAGGCAAGCACGGTCAGGTCGAACTCGCGCTGCGTCAACGCGAAGATGCCGACCGTCACCAGCGCATCGTGGGCCTCGGTGGCGATGGCCGCCACGGCGAAACGCCATTCGAAGCGGATACCCAGGTACAAGCCGATGCCCAGCACCACCACGATGGCAGCCACGATGCCGTCGCTGCGCAGCTCTTCGCCCACGGCGGAGCCGACGTAGTCGCGGCTCTTGAGCTTGGCATCCGGACGCGCGGCCTGCAGGGCCTTGGTGACGTCGTCGGCGATCTTGTCCAGGTTCACCTTGCCGCCGTTGGCGACGCCGGAGTTCGGATCGTCCTTCGGCTGCAGGCGAATGGACACTTCCTTGGTGCCGCCCAGGCTCTGCACCAGCGCATGCTCCATGCCGCCCTTTTCGAGCGCGTCGCGTACTTCGCCGACCTGCACCGCGTTGTCGTAGTCCATCACCATGGACACGCCGCCGGTGAAGTCCAGACCGTAGTTGAGTCCCTTGACCGTGATCAGCGCGATGGAGGCAATCATCAGCAAGATCGCGATACCCACGCTGAACTTCCTCATGCCGAGGAAGTTCACGTTGGCGTTGTGGTTGAAGATTTCCATTTGTGTTTATTCCTCAGACCGACAGCGTCTTGAGCTTGCGATGACCATGGATCAGCGCGGTGATCGCGTGCGTCACGGTGACCGAGGTGAACATCGAGGTCAGGATACCGATCAGCAGCGTCACGCCGAAGCCCTTGATCGGGCCCGAGCCCATCGTGGTCAGCGCGAGTGCGGCAATAAGGTGGGTAACGTTGGCGTCGAGAATGGTGGCCCACGCCTTGTCGTAACCAGCGCGGATCGCCGCGTGCGGCGACGAGCCGTTACGCAGTTCTTCACGGATGCGTTCGCAGATCAGCACGTTCGCGTCGATCGCCATACCCAGCGTCAGCACGATACCGGCGATGCCCGGCATGGTCAGCGTCACGCCGACCGCCGACATCACGGCAATCAGGATCACCAGGTTGAAGAACAGCGCCACGTCGGCCACGAGACCGAACAGCTTGTAGTAGAACGCAGCGGCCAGCAGCACCAGGGCGAGGCCGAGCGTCACGGCGCGCAGACCCTTCTGGATGTTGTCCTGACCCAGGCTGGGACCAATCACGCGCTCTTCGACGATGTCCACAGGCGCCGCCAGCGAACCACCCTTGAGCAGCAGCGCAAGATCGGAGGCGTCCTTGGGACTGCGCAGACCGGTCGTCTGGAAGTTCTTGCCAAACACGCCGTTGATGGTGGCGTAGTTGATCACTTCTTCCGTGACCTTCGGCGTGCGCACTTCCTTGCCGTCGACCACCTTGGTGTCGACCACGCGCTCCACGTACACCACGCCCATCGGCTTGCCGACGTTGCTGGTGGTGAAGTCGAGCATCTTCTTGGCGCCGGCCGCATTGAGCGTCACCGACACTGCCGGGCTGCCGCTCTGCTGGTCGAAGCTGGACGAAGCATCCACCAGCTGGTCGCCGGTGACGATGATGTTCTTGCTCAGCAGATACGGACGGCCGTCGCGATCCTTGTACAGGCGCGCGTCGGGCGGAACGATGCCGGTGCGGGCAGCGTCCACCGCCTGCTGCGGCGTGCCGTAGCCTGAGCGGTATTCCAGGGTCGCCACGGCGCCGATCAGCTTCTTCGCCTCGGCCGTATCCTGCACGCCGGCCAGCTCGACCACGATGCGGCTGTCGCCCTGCTGCTGGATGATCGGCTCGGACACGCCCAGCGCGTTGATGCGGTTGCGCAGCGTGCCCAGGTTCTGGCGGATGGTGTTGAGCGACAGCTCACGCGCCTTGTCCGGACGCACCGCCGCGTTCAGCGGGAAACGATCGCCGGTGGCGTTGCCGTCCGTCACGGCCAGATCGGGATAGTCCGCCGTGATGGCGTTGCCGGCAGCGGTGCGGTCGGCGGCGGACTTGAGCACCACCGACACGCCCTGCCCGCGCTGCGGGTTGCGCACGACCGAGTCGTAGCGGATGTTCTTTTCGCGCAGCAGGCTGCGGATGTCGTCCGCGTAACGCGTTTCCTGCTTGTCGATCACATCGTTCTGATCGACCTCCATGAGGAAGTGCACGCCGCCCTGAAGGTCCAGGCCCAGCGGCATCGACTTGGCGCCGATGGACGTCAGCCAATGCGGCACCGTCGACTTCAGGTTGAACGCCACCGTGTAGTCATCGCCCAGCGAGGCCTTGATGGCATCGGCTGCGCTCTTCTGCACGTCGGCATTGGCGAAGCTGGCGAGCAGGTGATCGCCATTGAGCTCGACGCCGGTCGTGGCGACGTTGGCTTTCTTCAGCGCGTCGACCACCTTCTGTTCGATCGACTGGTCAACCGTCCCGTTGCGGTTGGCCGTGATCTGCACGGCAGGCACCGGCAAGAACACATTGGGCAACGCGTAAACAATACCGAGCACCAATACGATGGCGACCAGCGCATATTTCCAGCGTGGAAAATCACTCATGCCTTGAATCCGTCAAAAGCCACGGCTGAGGCAGCCGTGGCGAGCAATGCTTCGGTGGACCGGAGCCCCTCCGCTCCGGCAAGTCGTCAGGACGACTTCAGCGAGCCCTTGGGCAGGACCTGCTGCACGGCGCCCTTCTGCACCTTGATCTTCACGTTCGGGGCGATTTCGACCGTGATGAAGCTCTCACCGATCTCTTCCACCTTGCCGGCAATACCGCCGTTGGTGACCACTTCGTCACCCTTGGACAGGGCCGTCAGCATGGCGCGGTGCTCCTTCTGACGCTTCATCTGCGGGCGGATCATGACGAAGAACATGACCACCAGCAGCAGGATCGGCAGGGCCAGGCTCATCAGGGGATTACCCCCCGGAGCGGCTGCGGGAGCGGCCTGGGCAATCACATAGGACATCGGAAAAGTCATCAGCTCGTCTCGCAAGTAGCGGTATTGCCAGAGTTTTCTGACAACACCTGATAAAAGATCGTGGATTATGCCACGCGCCCCCGGCCCCTGCATGCGCTGCAAGGCCCGCCCGTGAAGGGTTCTGGCGTCGGGAGGCGTGGTTTGCAAGGGCTGGACCGGGGCGAGGGTCGGAAGGTTCCCCGAAAGGGCCCCCGCTAGCCCGTCCTTCCGGCCTGCGCCCGGATGACGGGCTCGAGGTTCGTGCCAACCTCAAGCTCAGGCCACCACTCCGCCCGCCCTGCGCGCATAGAACTCCGCCACGAAGTCCTCCAGCATCCCCGCCGCAATCGCCTCGCGCAGCCCCGCCATCAACCGCTGGTAATGCCGCAGGTTATGCATGGTGGCGAGCTGGCTGCCGAGGATCTCGTTGCAGCGGTCAAGATGCCGCAGGTAGGCGCGGCTGAAGCCGTTGCTGCAGGCGTAGCAGTCGCAGCCTTCCTCGATCACGCGCGTGTCCAGCGCGAACTTGGCGTTGCGGATGCGCAGCGTGCCCTCGGCCGTGAACAGGAATCCGTTGCGGGCATTGCGGGTGGGCATGACGCAATCGAACATGTCGATGCCGCGGCGCACCGCTTCCACGATGTCCTCCGGACGGCCCACGCCCATGAGGTAGCGCGGCTTGTCGGCCGGCAACAGGGGCACGGTGAAATCCAGCGCGTGATTGCGCTCGGCCTCCGGCTCGCCCACGGCGAGGCCGCCGACGGCGTAGCCATCGAAGCCGATGTTCACCAAACCCTCCGCCGAGCGGCGGCGCAGGTTTTCGTAGACGCTGCCCTGCACGATGCCGAACAGCGCATTGGGGTTCTTTAGATCGTCAAACGCGCGGCGCGAACGCTCCGCCCAGCGCAGGCTCAATTCCATCGAGGTGGACGCCACCTTCTCCGTTGCCGGATACGGCGTGCACTCGTCGAAGATCATCGCGATATCCGAATCCAGCACCTTCTGGATGCGCATCGATTCTTCCGGCGACAGGAACACCTTCGAGCCATCAACGGGCGATGCGAAGGCCACGCCTTCCTCGGTGATCTTGCGCTTGTGCGCCAGCGAGAACACCTGGAAACCGCCGGAATCGGTGAGGATCGGCTTGTCCCATCCAATGAACTTGTGCAGGCCGCCGAACTGCTCCACCACCTCGAGGCCGGGGCGCAGATACAGGTGGAAGGTGTTGCCCAGGATGATCTCGGCGCCGATCTCGCGGACGTCCCGCGGGGTCATCGCTTTCACCGAGCCATAGGTGCCGACCGGCATGAAGGCCGGCGTTTCCACCGTGCCGCGGTCAAACGTGAGACGGCCACGGCGGGCCGCGCCGTCGGTGGCCTGGAGTTCGAAAGTCATGGAAGTCATAGGGGGAATTATCGCCTGTCCGGCGATTTCGTGCTTTGGAGGCCGAAAACGCCCCCCCCTGTGGGAGCGCACCCTGTGCGCGACATGCCTACGAAGCGGTACACCCAGGCGTGGCAGTCGCGCACAGGGTGCGCTCCCACAGGTGAGGGTTTCTGTCTTTCAGCCCTTGGGCAAAATCAACATCGCATCGCCGTAGGAGAAAAACCGGTACTTCTGTTCCACCGCATGCCGATACGAGCCCAGCATGAAGTCGCGCCCCGCCAGCGCCGACACCAGCATCAGCAGGGTCGATTGCGGCAGGTGGAAGTTGGTCAGCAAGCCGTCGATGCTGCTGAACTTGTAGCCCGGGAAAATGAAGATCTGCGTTTCGCCCGCGAACGGCTGCAGCTCGCCATCGCGCACGGCGCTCTCCAGTGCGCGCACCACCGTCGTGCCCACCGCGATCACGCGACCGCCGGCGGCACGCGTGCGGCGGATCTGCTCTACCAGGCTTGCGCCCACGTTGAGCCACTCGCGATGCATCTGGTGATCCTTGATGTCATCGGCACGTATCGGCTGGAACGTGCCCGCGCCCACGTGCAGGGTCACGTAGCCAAACTGTATGCCGCGCTCGCGTAGCGTCGCCAGCATCGCCTCATCGAAATGCAGGCCGGCCGTGGGCGCCGCCACCGCACCCGGCTCGCGCGCGAAGACCGTCTGGTAGCGCTCCATGTCGCTGGCATCGGCGTGGCGTTCGATATACGGCGGCAGCGGCATTTCGCCGAGCTTCAGCAGCAGCCGCTCCAGCGGTTCGGGCGATTCGAAGTGCAGACGGAAGAATGAGTTATCGCGTCCCAGCACCACGGCATGGCTGCCATCAGCCAGCTCGATGCGGCCACCCTCTTTCGGCTTCTTGCTCACCCCCAGCTGCACTGTGGCTTCGTGCGCACCGGTGACGCGCTCGATCAGGATTTCCACCTGACCGCCGCTGTCCTTGCGACCGTACAGGCGCGCAGGCAGCACGCGCGTGTCATTGAACACCAGCAGGTCGCCCTCACGCAGGAAGGTCGGCAGTTCGCGGAACATGCGGTCCTGGCGCAACTGCGCATCCACGTCGAGCACCAGCAGGCGGCTGGCCGAACGCTCGGACAGCGGTGCCTGCGCAATCAGCTCGGGCGGCAATTCAAAATCGAAATCGGTCTTCTTCACGGCGGGATACTGGCGTCGAATAGGCCATTATCGCGCAAAACCCGCGGCGGGCCCTCTGCCGGGGGCGTGGCGAGGCCAGGACAAGGCGCGCCCGCGATTGCTCCCGAACGCGCCGGCTACAACCAACCCTTCTGCCGTGCCAGCCGATATGCCTCGATGCGATTGGCGGCGCCAAGCTTGCCGATGGCCTCGGACAAGTAGTTGCGAACGGTGCCATGCGACAGGTTGAGCTGGGTGGCGATGTCGCTGGCCGACTGCCCCTCGCCTGCCAGGCGCAGCACCTGCCGCTCGCGATCGTTCAGCGGGTCGGCCTCGGACCAGGCCTCCAGCGCCAGCTGCGGATCGATGGCGCGTCCGCCGCGATGGACCATGCGCAGCGCTTCGGCCAGGTTCTCCGCCGGCGCATCCTTCAACAAATAGCCGGACACGCCGGCATCCAGGGCGCGGCGAAGAAAACCCGGCCGCGCAAACGTGGTCACGATGATCACCTTGATCGGCATGTCATGGCGCTGGATGCGCTGCGCGAGCTCCAGCCCGGTCAGGCCAGGCATTTCGATATCGGTGACCAGCACGTCGGGCTTGATACGCTGCAATTCGCGCCACGCCGACTCACCATCCGCCGCCGAACCAAGCACTTCGATATCACTTTCGAGATTGAGCAGCGCGGACAGCGCGCCACGCACCATGGCCTGATCTTCGGCCAGCAATACGCGAATCATGCGGCACTCCTGTTGTTCAACTCCATGTCGGACGCCTCGGATGCGGCGACCGACATCTGCTCTTTGCCCAAGGGCACCTGCACGGTCAGCACCGTGCCATGCCGCGGCGGCGAATCGATCTGCAGGCTGCCGCCCAGCGCACGCACGCGTTCACGCATGCCGCTCACGCCATTGCCATGCACGCTCAGGCCGCCGCAACCGTCATCCGTAACCCGCATGTGGAAGCTGTGCCTGTCGATGGTGAAGTCGACGCGCGCGGTGTTCGCCTTGGCGTGGCGATAGATATTCGTCACCGCTTCACGCAACACCAGGGCCAGCGGCGCTTCGACCTGGGCGGGCAGCTGGACCTCGCAGGGAAAAGCGCCATGGAAACCGACGCCGGAGGCTTCCAGCATGAGCCGGGCCGACACCAGTTCCGCGGCCAGATCGCCGCGCCGCATGCCGGTTACCGCCGTGCGCACTTCGGCCAGTGCATGGCGCGCGACGCGTTCGACTTCCTCCATTTCACGCTGGGCGCGCTCCGCATCGACCAGCGCGAGTTTGCGCGCGAGTTCGGACTTCAGCGCCACCAGCGACAAGGTGTGACCGAGCAAGTCGTGCAGGTCGCGGCCAATGCGTTCGCGTTCGGCCAGGGTGGCGAGGCGGCGTACTTCTTCCTGCGACAGACGCAGCGCCACGTCCTTGCGCTGGTTGTTCATGCGCAGGAAATGCCCAAAGCCAGAGGTCAATGACACGAAGACGATCAACAGCATGACCCAGGGCGAGACATGCAGCTCATAGGCGACGATAGCCGTAGGCATGGCCAGGATAGCCAAGGCCGTCAGCCAGCGACGCACCGACGACAGGTAGGCAAAGCACATGGCCGAGGAGACTACGTAACCGATCGCCACGCCGTTGTAAGGCCACACCATCAAACCGAGCACAGCGATGCCCGCGGCATACCAGGCCAGTTGTCGATAGGGCGCCGTGTATACCTTGAAGTGCAAATACAGATACAGCGGCACTGAGATCAGCGTGGGCACCAGCCAGCGCGTCCATACGGCCCGGGGATCGGTGATCGGCCCGATCAGCAGCGCAGCGACCCACACCAGATTCGCCATGGCCTCCCAGCGCAGGTAACTGGAGGAACCGAGCCTGCCCAGCAGGGAGTCGGGATGCGGTTTCAGCCAACGGCTCATGTCGCCTGCCGCTCCTGCGGTGACCAACCCGTCGCCGGCGAATCGGGCGTCCCGTCGATCTGGCCAAGGTCGCGAAATACCGAGCGCGGACGCAGCGGCACGGTGATGATTAGGCGGGTGCCTTGTCCCACCGGCGAGAGCACCTCCAGGGTGCCGCCCAGTGCTTTGACCCGTTCGCACATGCCCTTGAGGCCATTGCCTTGTACATCGATGCCGCCGCGGCCATCGTCCTGGATGCACAGCTTCAGCGTCTGATTGGCCACGTCGGTGAGCACCCGCGCACGACTCGCTCGCGCGTGCCGCGCGATGTTGGTGACGGCTTCGCGCAGGACGAGTGCCAGTCCTCGCTCGACCTCGACCGGCAAGGAAGGCGGCAGCTCGCCGCATTCGAACGATACGGCCGACGATTCCAGCATCAGTCGCGCCGCGGCGAGTTCGGCGGCCAGATCGGTGGCGCGTATGCCCGACACCGCCGTGCGAACCTCCTGCAAAGCATGCCGGGCCACACGTTCGGCCTCGGCCATTTCGCGCTTGGCCGCTTCGGTATCGCGATCGAACAGCTTGCGCGACAGCTCCAGCTTCAAGGTGATCAGCGACAGCGTGTGTCCCAGCAAGTCATGCAGATCGCGACCGATACGCTCGCGCTCGGCCAGCGCCGCCAGCCGGCGTACTTCATCGTGCGACAGCCGAAGCTCGGCTTCCTTTTCTTCACTGAGGCGCTCGGCGTGCACCACCAGGCCGACAATGATCGAGGTGACGGGTATCCAGATGATCGCCTGCCACGGATAGTGCAGCAGGCGCACCTCGACGATGAGCATCACGTTGAGGACTGCGAGCAGCCCCATGTAGATGCTCAGCTTCATGCGGCAGCTGCGCAGCATGATGGTGCCGTACACGAAATAAGTGAGCCCGCTGGGGTACCAGCGCAGCAGCAGCATCGACAAGGCGACCAGGGCCAAGGCGTAGTAACGCGACTGGCGCCGGGACGCGATGCAAGCCTGTGCATACAGAATCAGGAACAGCGGATAACTGAAGAGAGTGATCCAGGCCCACTGCCAGGTGTAGTGATCGAACGCGGGTATCACGAACACCCACACCGACCACAGCAGATGCACCGCATCCACCCACGGCGACTTGCCTTTGTGCATGCTGATCGCCGCCAGAGAATCCGGCGCCGGCGTAAACCAAGCTCGTAGCCACTGACGCACCGTGTCCCGCTCCCCGTGATCCGTCCGCCCTTCGTGCATGCTACTTCAACCCACCCGATGCAGGCGCCGGGCCGCCAGCAGGAAGAAACCCACGCCATAGGCCATGAGCACAAGCAGGTGCGGCCATGCGTTGGAGTGACCCAGCCCGAGCGAACCCAGCGCTAGCTGCTGCAGGTGGGCGCTGGGCCAGACCGGTGCCATGCGCTGCAGCGCCTGCGGGAGTGCGGAAAGCGGAATCCACAGCCCCGACAGGAACGACATGGGCAAATAGATGAGGTTGATGACGCCCGGCGCACCCTGACCTTTCACCAGCGTGCCCACCAGCATGCCCAGTGCGCAGAACGGCAGCACGCCCAACATGCCGGTGACGATGAACACCAGCGCCTGCAGCACGCCCAACTGCACGTGCGCCAGACCGATGCCCAGCGCCAGCAGCAACAGCATCACCATGGCGGCGGCCAGCATCGCCATCACCATCTTGCCCAGCAGATACGCGCCGGGCGGCATCGGCATCGCCCGCTTGAGCGTCAGCAGGCCGTTTTCACGCTCCATCGCCAACGAGACGCCAAAGCCGAACAGACCCGGGCTCATCACGCCGAACACGCCATAGCTGGCGAGCAGATAGCGGGCCGTGTTCGCATCGGCGTTGTGATTCATCACGATGCCAAACAGCAGGTAGAACATGGTGGGAAACAAGGTCACCGGCAGCAGGAAACCGGGTGCGCGGAAGTAGCGCAGGCATTCGCTGCGCGCCTCCATGGCGTAGGCTCCAAGCAGGCGGCGCGACGTCATGCCTTGATACGGCAAACGTTGGATGGCGGTCACGGACATTACGCAGCCTCCTTGTCGGCGACGCTCTCGCGAGTCAATTCGGTGAACGCCTCGGCGAGGCCGGCGCGACGCACTTCCAGTTCCGACAGCAAGGGATCGGCATCGAGCAAGCGGCGCAGCACGCGTTCGGGCGCATCGCTGTGCAAAAGCAGGTGCGTCCCGTCGCGTTCGGCATGCGATACGTGCGGCCATTGCGCGAGCGCGCTCGCATCGAGATCGCTGATGCAGCGGATGCGCGTGACCGCGACATGCGCACGCAGCTCATCCACGCTGCCCTGGCTCAATACGCGTCCCTTGCCAAGCACTACCACGCGTTGCGCCAGCGCTTCGGCTTCTTCCAGGTAATGTGTGGTGAGCACGACGGAGCAACCTTCGGCGAGGAGTCGTCCAATCGCCGCCCATAGTTTTTGCCGTGCGTCGATATCCATGCCGACCGTGGGCTCATCCAGAAACAGCAACTCCGGCCTTCCGCACAACGCCAGCGCAAACTGCACGCGGCGCTGCTGGCCACCGGACAGCGCTGCATAGCGACGGGAGAGCAGATCGGTCACACCGGCCATCTCCGCGCTTTCCGCCAGCGAACGCGGCGCGGGGTAATAACTCATGGTGAGGCGTAACAGTTCCGATACAGTCAGCGTCGATGGCAGAAAGGCCGACTGCAGCATCACGCCGATGCGACGGCGCGCGTCGATCGCCTGCGGATCCTGGCCAAACAATTCCACCTTGCCCGCGTCGGCGCGCAACAATCCCAGCAGCAGGCCGATCGCCGTGCTTTTGCCAGCGCCGTTGGGGCCGAGCAAGGCGAGCAGTTCGCCGCGGTGCAGCATGAGGTCCAGACCATCCAGCGCCGTTAAAGCGCCGTAACGTTTGACTGCGCCAGACAGGCTGGCCACCACTGCGGCAGATGGGTTCATGGCTCCTCCTTGTTGCCTGCCATGCTAGGCAGTGCAAGGGTTTGCCGGCAGTTGACCCCGTCAGCTACCACACATGACAAGCGTCACCCGGGGTACCGGCGGCGACACCGCCGCGCTATGCTCAGGCAGTCGTTGCATTGCCACATCCGTGACGGATCGCAGTGCGGCATGGCTCTCACGGGCCAAGAGAAACGCTGAACGGTTTCGCGTTTCCGCAACGCATTCGTAGACATATCGATGCGCATGCCATCGGGACGGCAGGCAAGTCGACTTTGAAGGAGTTACCCATGGGTGTGATTGATCAGCTGCGCGAAATGCGCGAATTCGGCGGCGCACCGCAGACCAGTGGCCTCGATGACGCCACCATCGAACGCTACGCGGGCAGTCATCCTGACCTGGTGCAGGCGATCAGCGATGCAGTGACGCGTCATCGTGAACTGCGCGCTGAACTCGGCGACTTCCTCAAGCTCGACGAAGCCGAACAGATGGCGCAGGTGCAGTCCGAATTCGTCAACTTCTATCCGGACGATGCCATCAACCCGTACCTGCCCGCTGCTGCGCGCGGCCCGTGGGTAGTGAGTTTCAAGGGCGCCGTGATCCACGACAACGGCGGCTACGGCATGCTTGGCTTTGGCCACAACAACGCCGCCATCGACGCCGCGCTGGCACGTCCGCAAGTGATGGCCAACGTGATGACGCCGAGCATCTCGCAGATGCGTTTTGCCAAGGCGATGGATCGCGAACTGGGCCGCCACCGCGACGGCAATCCGTATACGCGTTACCTCGCGCTCAATTCCGGTTCGGAGTCGGTGGGCCTGGCCTGTCGCATTGCCGACGTCAATGCCAAGCTGCTGACCGATCCGGGCGCACGCTATGCCGGTCGCACCATCAAGCGCCTGGTGGTGAAGGGCGCCTTCCACGGTCGCACCGACAAGCCGGCGCTGTATTCCGATTCCACGCGCAAGACTTACCTGCAGCACCTGGCCAGCTATCGCCACGAAGACACGCTGCTCACCGTGCAGCCTTACGACATCGCCCAGCTCGAAGCCGTGTTTGCCGACGCGGACAAGAACGGCTGGTTTATCGAGGCGATGTTCCTGGAACCGGTGATGGGCGAAGGCGATCCGGGCCGCGCGGTGACGCCGGAGTTCTACCAGAAGGCGCGCGCGCTCACCGAAGCGCACGGTTCGCTGTTGCTGGTCGACTCCATCCAGGCGGGCCTGCGTGCGCACGGCGTGTTGTCGGTCACCGATTATCCGGGCTTCGAGAAACTCGCGCCGCCGGATATGGAAACCTTCTCCAAGGCGCTCAACGCCGGCCAGTATCCGTTGTCCGTGCTTGCTGTGACTGCGCGCACCGCCGAGCTGTACCGCAAGGGCATCTACGGCAACACCATGACGGCCAATCCGCGCGCGCTCGACGTGGCGCTCGCCACGCTCGACCTGCTCACCGACGAGGTGCGCAACAACATCCGCGAGCGCGGCAAGGAATTCGTCGACAAGCTCAATGCGCTCAAGAACGAACTGGGCGGCCTGATCACCAAGGTGCAGGGCACCGGTCTGCTGTTCTCCTGCGAACTGGCACCGGAGTTCAAGTGCTACGGCGCCGATTCGATCGAGGAGTTCATGCGCGAGCGCGGCGTCGGCGTGATCCACGGCGGTACCAACTCGCTGCGCTTCACGCCGCACTTCCTGGTGACCAGCGACGAAGTGGACCTGGTCGTTTCGCATGTGCGTCAGGCCCTGCTGCAGGGGCCGCGCAAGCTCAAGACGGTGAAGGCCGAAGCGGCCTGAGGCAGCGACATGACCGGCGTCGTTCACGCAACGTCGACGATGCCGGTCACACAGCAGAACGCAAAGCGCTTCGCAAAATGAAGCGCTACCGCAACTTCCTTCGCAAAACTGTCGCAATAGCTACTTAGCCTCTCCCTGATGGGGTCCGCCCCGGACCCAGGAAGGGAGTGGTTAATGAAACCAGCGCACATTCGACGTGCCCTATTAGTCGCACTGTTGCTCGCCCTGTCGGCAACCGCTGCGCAAGCGGCAGATCTCAGCATCAGTCAGTTTCGCGTCCGTGGCCCCGCCGGCGGCAACGACGAATTCGTCGAGCTGTTCAACAGCGGCAGCAAGGCGCTGGATCTGTCGGGCTACAAATTCAACGCCTCCAACGTCAGCGGTACCACCGGCACGCGCCTGACGCTGCCGAGCGGCACGTCCATCGCGCCGGGCTGCTATCTGTTGCTCACCAACAGCGCGAGCAGCGGTTATTCCGGCAGCGTGGCCGGCGATCTCAAGTACAGCACGGGTGTCACCGACGACGGCGGTCTGGCCATCCTCGATGGTTCGGGCCAGCTGGTTGATCAGGTGGGCCTCTCCACCGGTTCCGCGTACAAGGCCGGCACGCCGCTGGCGTCGCTGGGCACCACCAATGCCGATAAGGGCTATGGCCGCAAGCCCACGGCCGCGGGCCTGCCGCAAAACACCGGCGACAACCAGGCGGATTTCAACGTGGTGTCTCCCACGGCGCCGCACAACAGCGCAAGCTCGTGCGTGGTGCTGGGCCAGGCCTTGTCCATCGCCGACGCAAGCGCCACAGTGCGCGGTGCTGCGGACGTCCAAATGCCCTTCACCGTCTCACTCACCCAGCCTGCACCCACGGGTGGCGTCGCGGTGCACGTGGCGACGCTCGATGGCACGGCTACGGTTGCCAATCATGACTACGACGCGCTCGATACCAACGTCAGCATCGCCGAAGGGCAGATGCAGGCGAACTTCAACGTGGTGGTGCATGGCCGCACCACGCCAAGCGACGACAAGGCTTTCGAAGTCAAGCTGAGCCAGCCCAGCGGCAACCTTCCGCTGTCGCGCGATACGGCGATCGGCGCCATTCTCTACGACATCCCGGTCACCGCCGAAATCTGGCAGATCCAGGGCCGCGATCAGATCTCGCCGCTGCTCGGCAAGCCGGTGAAGACCACGGGCAACATCGTCACCGCGGTGGGCCCGGCGGGCTTCACCATGCAGACGCCCGACACGCGCGCCGATGCCGATCCGCTCACCTCCAACGGCATCTATGTATTTACCTCCAGCACGCCGACGGTGGCGGTGGGCGATGTGGTGAACGTGGACGCCAGGGTCGCCAACTACTATCAGTTGCCCGAACTCACCAGCCCCGTGGTGACGGTGAGCTCGCATGGCGCGCGCCTGCCGAAGGCGGTGGTGTTTGGCGATGCGGTTCCTTCGTCCGATCCCACCAAGCTGTCCTGCGGCGCGACGAACTTCCAGTGCTTCGTGGGCATGCGCGTGGTGATCGAGAACGGCATGATCAACACGGGCAACAAGCGTTTCAGCGGCGAGCCGTATGCGGAAGTGAGCATCACCGCGAACGGCAAGCGCTCGTTGCGTCTCCCCGGCGTGCGCTATGGCGTGCCGGTGCCTGACGGTGTGCAGCTAGCCAACTGGAGCGGCAACCCGGAAGTATTCAAGATGAATACCGCGGACTTCGGCGCCGTGCCGCTCAACACGCCGTTCGTGGCGGGCACCACGTTCCGAGCCGAAGGCATCATCTCCTACGACTTCGGTGCCTACACCTTCATCCCGACCAAGATCAGCTTGAAGCACGTCGCGGAAATGCCGCGCTCCGTTTCACCGACCGCGCCGTACGCACTGCGCATCGGTGCGTTCAACACCGAGCGCTTCTGCGACACCAACTTCAACACCGTCTTTACCTGCAGCGGCGACAGCAAGGAGCCGACGGCCGATGAAGTGGCCTTGAAGACGCAGCGCCTGTCCGCCTATATCGGCAGCGTGCTGCAGTTGCCCGACGTGTTGTCAGTGGAGGAAGTGAAGAGCCTGCCGCTGCTGCAGGGCCTGGCCACGCAGCTGGGTGACGACTATCGCGCCAAGTACCAGGCCTATCTGGTGCCCGGACACGATCCCAGCGGCATCAACGTGGGCTTCCTGGTGCGCAGCGATCGCGTTCGCGTGGTCTCCGTGCAGCAACTGGCCGCTGACGAAACCTGGAACGACAACGGCCAGACCGCGTTCGTGCACGACCATCCGCCGCTGTTGCTCACCGCCGAAGCGCGCGGCGTTCGCTTCCAGGTGATCTCGGTGCACATGAAGGCTCGCACCAACGTCGACGACAACGACGACAGCGCCGTGCGCGACCGTCAGAAGCGCTTCCTGCAAGCCAGTTCGCTGGCACGCCAGGTGCAGAACCTGCAGGGCGCCAATCCGTGGCTGCCGTTGATGGTGGTGGGCGACTTCAATGCCTACCAGTTCAGCGATGGCTGGGTGGACGTGGTGGGACTGGCGTCGGGCAAGTACAAGGACAGCGAAAACCAGCTGAAGCTGGGCAAGAACATCGTGCGCCCGGCACTGTGGAATGCGGTCGAATCGGTGCCGCAGAACGATCGCTACTCGTTCCTCTACACCGAGGCATTTGGTCCGATCCAGGGCTATACCGCGGCAGGCTCCGGCAACTCGGGCCGCGAAGTGCCGACGGTGCAGGTGCTCGATCATGCGTTGATGAACGACGTCGCCCGACTGCGCTTCCTGAAGATGCAGTACGGCCGCGCCGACCTCGATGCGCCGGTGCAGACCAAGGCCGATGCTGCCACCGCCACCGACGTGCGCAAGGCGATTGGCGTGTCCGATCACGATGGTTTCGTGGTCGATCTGTTCGTGCCGGGATTGTTCGGCGAACAAGGCCATGGTCATCACGATGACGACGACCACGGGCATGGCCATCACGACGACGATGACCAAGGGCACGACCACGGTCACTGATCGGTAGCTTCAGATCCCTGGGAGGCCACGCCCGGCGACGGGCGTGGCCTTTCCTTTGGCGCCCCGCCAGGCTAAGAAAAGTCCGATTCTCCTGTCCCCCTCCGGCTTGCTGAACGGGACGCCTCGGCGACCGCTCGTGCCCTCCCACGCGACCTGTCGGCAGGCATAGACTTGCGACGCCGGCGTTCGCCGGTCATGTCATCCAGGAGGGTACCCGCATGTCTTCGCGTTTGAGTCTGATGGTTGCCAGCGTTGCGCTGGCCTTCGCTGCCTCCACCGCCTTTGCCGCGCCGCAGGCGGCAAGCAGCAGCGCGCCCGCCAAGAACTCGCAGCAGCAGCGCATGACCGACTGCAACAAGCAGGCCACGGGCAAGACCGGCGACGAGCGCAAGACCTTCATGAGCAGCTGCCTGAAGGGCGAAAGCGCCGCACCGGCCAAGATGACCCAGCAGGAAAAGATGAAGGCCTGCAATGCCGATCCGCATGCCAAGACGCTCAAGGGCGACGAGCGCAAGCAGTTCATGAGCGCCTGCCTGAGCGGTACGCCCAACGCGGGCCATTGATCGCATTTTTGAGCAAGCCACCAGGGCGCCGGTTTTATCGGCGCCCTTTTTATTGCCGCTTGAGGTTCTGCTGCTATCCTGCGCACTCTCAAGCCTTCCAGGGATTCACCGCCGACATGCGCCTCTAAGCCGCTCGCCTGCCAACCGATTGCTCCCACTTTGGGTGCGTTGCGTCTGGCCACGAGTGACAGGGCGGTCGACATCCCTCAGCGCGCTTAAGCGCCAGACCCCTTGTCGTATGCCACTCCCCTGCCGGAGGGTCTATGACAGCCATAGCCATATTTATCCACCAGCTCGGCTTTGCTTTGCCGGGTCGCGATCCCGTTTTCGAAAAACTCGAGACGTCCTTTTCCGTTGGCCGCCATGCACTGGTCGGACGCAATGGCAGCGGCAAGTCTCTGCTCGGTCAGATCCTTGCTGGCCGGATCGAACCCACCCACGGCCAGGTCGCGCGCACCGTCGAGCTCGCCTATCTACCGCAACGCTGGTCGGCGTTCGGCGGCAGCATCGCTGCGGCATTGGGCGTGGAGCACAAACTCGATGCGCTGCGCCGGATCGAGGCAGGCAGCGTTGATCCTGCGGATTTCCAGGCGCTTGCCGACGACTGGACCGTGTACGAACGGGCTAGTCGATGGCTGGAACAGGCCGCGCTACCGAGCGATCTGGCACGGCCATGGGAGAGCCTCAGCGGCGGCGAACGCGTGCGCCTGCAGCTCACGCAGTTGTTCGAACACGACCAGCATTTCCTGATACTCGATGAGCCGGGCAATCACCTGGATCGTCGCGGCCGACATTGGTTGCGCGAAAAGCTGACGGCACACGCGGGCGGCTATCTGCTGATCAGCCACGACCGCGCACTACTGGCCGACGTGGAAAGCATCGACGAACTCTCGCCGCAAGGCTTGCGTCGCTATGGCGGCGACTACGCCGCCTATGCCCCGCGACGCGATGCCGACCAACAGGCGGCCGGGCGGCAGTTGGACCAGGCGCGACGCGAGCAGAAGATGCTTGAGCGCAAACAGCACGAAGAGCGGCAACGTCTCGCCAGGCAACAACAGAAAGCCCAGCGCGAACGTGCAAACGCGAACATGCCCACCATCCTGCTGGATCGACGCAAGCAGCGCTCGGAAGACACCGGTGCCCGCCTGCTCACCGCGCAGCGCTTGCAACAAGCCAGGCAACACGAACAACTCTCCGAAGCCCGTGCTCGCGTGGACGTGCATCGCGCCCAGCGTTTCGACCTGGGTGAGCATGCGGCGACGCGTGCATCGTTCCAATTGCACGACTTCATACCGCCCTACGGACATGACCAGCCGATCAATCTGCATCTCGCACCGGGCGAACGCCTTTACCTGCACGGCGACAACGGCAGCGGCAAATCCAGCCTGCTCGCCGCCATTGCCGGGCGTTTACCCCCACGCGGCGGACAACTCCGGCGTGGTGAACGCTTGCTGCTGATCGACCAGCACTACAGCTTGCTGGATGACCAACACAGCGCTCTGGAGAACCTGCGCGAGCTATCGCCCGGCCATGCACCGACGCGCTATCGTGAATATCTCGCGGGCATCGGCCTGCGTGGCGAGCGTGCCGACGTGGCCGCCGGTGCGCTGAGCGGGGGCGAACGCGTGAAGCTCGCCCTGCTGGCACTCGACAGCGCGCGTGAACCCTATGACCTTTTGCTGCTCGACGAGCCGGACAGCCATCTGGATCTGGACAGCCGCCAGCTGCTCGAGCAGGCATTGGCGACCTATCGCGGCTCGCTGATCCTGGTCAGCCACGATGCGGAACTGGTCGCGAAGGCGGGTATCGATCGCGAGCTTCGTCTGGACAAACCGCTCGCCCTCATCACGCCGCGTGAGTGACAATTCACCGACTCTGCCGCCAGGTTTGCCCATGAAAATCGTCGAAGTCCATCACCCCCTGATCCAGCACAAGCTCGGCCTGATGCGTCGCGCCGGCATCAGCACCAAGGAATTTCGCGAGCTGGCCTCGGAAGTGGCTTCGCTGTTGACCTACGAAGCCACCAAGGATCTGGAAACGGTCGAGCAGCGCATCGAAGGCTGGGCCGGTCCGCTCACCGTGCACCAGATCAAGGGCAAGAAGGTCACCATCGTGCCGATCCTGCGCGCCGGCCTGGGCATGCTGCCCGGCGTGCTCGACATGATTCCCGCAGCCAAGGTGAGCGTGGTCGGCCTGCAGCGCAACGAGGAGACGCTCGAGCCCATCACCTATTACGAGAAGCTCACTGGCCGCATGGACGAGCGCATCGCGCTGATCGTCGATCCCATGCTGGCCACCGCCGGCACCCTGGTTGCCACGGTGGACATGCTCAAGGCCGCCGGTTGCAAGCGCATCAAGGGACTGTTCCTGGTCGCCGCGCCCGAAGGCCTCAAGCGCATCGAAGCGGCGCATCCGGATGTGGAGATCTATACCGCGTCCATCGACGAGCGGCTCAACGAGCACGGCTACATCCTGCCCGGGCTCGGCGATGCGGGCGACAAGATCTTCGGCACCAAGCAATTGCCCGCCAGCTGAGCATCGGCATCTCACGTTCCGCCAAAACCCCGCCCTCATCGGCGGGGTTTTTCTTTGACTCAAGCATGAGAAGTGCAGCACATAAGTCACGGAGACGACATCTTCCCGTGCCATGATTTCCGCGTCGCCTCGACCCCGCGAGGCAGTCATAACAAGTTGAATATAAAGCGCTTTTCCTGCATTTTTGGCTAAAGTTACCGCGCGGTGAGCCGACAGCTCTTGCAGTTCCCTCACCCCGGACTTCCCCATGTTCAAGTTCTCCAAGCCGACCACCGGATTGACGCTGCGCCAGCGTCTGCTGTTGCGCCTGCTGGCCATCGTGTCGCTGCTGGCGATCACCTGCGTGGCCGGCATGGTGCAGTTGCATCGCGCGGATACGCGCATCCAGGGTCTGGTCGACGGTTCGCTCAGCCCGGTCGCCGACGTGGGCCGTGTGCAGAACGACTACAACAGCACACTGCAGGTGCTGGTCCATGCCGTGATGTCCCAGTTGCCCTCGGCGGTGGAAGACGCACACACGCGCATCCACGCCGATCGCATCGATGCCGAGCGCCACTGGAAGACGCTGCTGGGCAGCGAACTGGCGCAGGAACAGGCGCAGGCGCTCAAGCTCACCACCGCCCATCGCGCCGAAGCCGACCGCATCATCGACGAGACCCTCGCCCTGCTCGATGCGGGTCAGTTCGATATCGGCGGCCTCAAGCTCACCACCGAAGTGCAGCCGGCCTATGAGCCCCTGCAGAGCGACTTCGCCAACCTGTTCCAGTCCGCGCTGGCCAAGGGCAACCAGCAGGTGACCATGCAGCGCGCGGCGGACCGCGACGGTATGGTGCTCTTGCTGGTGCTGCTGGGCGTGGCGCTCGCCGTCACCATCCTGATGGATGGCGCGCTGATGCGCTCGCTCATGCAACGCCTCACGCGCGCCACGCAGGTGGCCGAACGCATCGCCGCCGGCACGCTGGGCGAGGCGATCGACGTCGGCTCCAACGACGAGCTGGGCAAACTGCTGGGCGCGCTCGCCTCCATGGATACCCAGCTCACCCAGGTGCTGACCGAAGTACGCGTCGGTGCCGAATCGGTGGGCGAACGCGCGCGTCGGCTTGCCTTGGACAACGAAGCGCTGAGCTCGCGCACGCAGGCACAAGCGGCCAGCCTGGAGCAGACAAGCGCGTCGATGACCCATATGGCGGATACCGCCGCACTGGGTGCGGGCCACGCCGATGGCGCAGCGGCCGCGGCACGCGATGCCCTGGAGCACGCCGAGCATGGCCGCCAGGTGGCAGACGAAGCCATCGATTCGATGCTCGCCATCGAAAAGGCCAGCCGCGATATCGCGGAGATCGTCGACCTGGTCGACAGCATTGCGTTCCAGACCAACCTGCTCTCGCTCAACGCAGCCATCGAAGCGGCGCAGGCAGGCGAACGCGGCCGCGGATTCGCCGTGGTGGCCACCGAAGTGCGCCAGCTCGCGCGCCGTTGCGTGGATGCCGGCAAGGACATCCGTCGCCTGGTGGAACGCAGCGGCGACGCCGTCGTCACCGCACGCGAACGCGTGACGCGCTCGGGCGAGGCGCTCGACGGCATCGTGCTCAGCATCGCCAATGTATCGACGCGCGTCTCGCAGATATCCGGCGCCACGCTGTCCCAGGTCAGTGGCATCGGCCAGGTCAATCGCGCGGTGATGGCGATGGACGGCATGACCCAGGCCAACGCCGAGCTGGTGGAAGACATCAAGTACACCGGCCGCGCGCTGGCCACTGATGCCGACACGCTGATGCGGCAAGTCGCGTTTTTCCGCCTTCCCCAAACGGAAGGCCACCATGGGTCGCCGCATGAAGCGGGGCTCTCATCTGCCAAGGTGCATCCAACGCGGGCCGCGGCCTGACATCGAACAGGGCATGCCAGCCAGCCCCCTCCCCCACTACACGCCACAAGCCGTGCTTGAGCGCGCGCTCGCCGCAGGAAGCCTGCAGCCGGTCTTTCAGCCGGTGGTGCGCGTGGACACGCTCGAAGTGGTGGCGCACGAGGGCCTGAGCCGCTGTGCCTTCATGCCGGGCGAGCTGTCGATCCTCGATCTGCTGGATCTGGCCCGCATGGAGGGCCGACTGGCGGAGCTGGAATTGCATGCCGCACGCACGCTATGCAGTGCGTTCGAAGCGCAGGCGGCAGCGGGCCGCCTGCTGGTGAACCTGAGCGCACACGCCATCCTGCACGACACCTTGCGCCCGGACGACGTGCTGCTGGCACTGTCGGCCTGCGGCCTCGACCCCGCCCGCGTCACCATCGAAGTGACCGAGCGCGATGTGGTGGAAAGCCCTGCCCGCCTCGCCCATGCCCTGGGCTATCTGCGTGCGCATGGCATCCGCGTCGCGCTGGACGATTTCGGCAATGGCCATTCCAACTTCGAGATGTGGAACGAGATCCACCCCGACGTGGTGAAGATCGACCGATACCTCATCAACGGCGTGTCGCGCAGCGCGGGTCGCCTGGCCATCGTGCGCTCGCTTTGCCAGGTCGCCGAATCACTGGGCACTGACCTAGTCGGCGAAGGCGTGGAAGACCCGGCGGACCTGCGCGTCTTGCGCGACCTGGGTATTCCCTATGCGCAAGGCTTCCTGATTGGCCGTCCTGCCGAACACATTGTCCGCGAAGCCAGCGCCGAATCTCGGCAAGTATTGCGTACGGCGGCAGTGTCAGTGCTGCCGCGCCCGCGCGGCCCGGTCACGCAGCGTCCCACGCAAGTGAGCCACCTGTTGATCGAGGCGCCCGCCGTGCAGCCGCGTCAGACCAACGACGAGGTGATGGCGCTGTTCGTCGATCATCCCGAGCTGCACGCGGTGGCGGTGGTAAAGGACGGGCATCCGATCGGCCTGATCAATCGCCGCCTGGTCAACGAGCGCATGGCGCAGCCCTTTGCCCGCGAACTGCTGGCGCGCAAGTCATGCACGGCGCTGATGAACAGCGCGCCGCTGGTATGCGATGAAAACCGCAGCCTCGAAAGCCTGGCCGACGTGCTGCGCGGCGAAGATCAACGCTATCTCGCCGACGGTTTCATCGTGACGCGCAAGGGCGTCTATCTGGGCCTGGGCACGGGCGAGGCCCTGGTGCGTCGCGTGAGCGAGCTGCGTATCGAAGCAGCGCGGCACGCGAACCCGCTGACCTTCCTGCCCGGCAATATTCCCACTACCGAACATCTGGAACGGCTGATCGATGGCGGCGAGTGTTTCACCGTGGTGCACGTCGATCTCACCGACTTCAAACCGTTCAACGATCACTACGGCTATTCGCGCGGCGACGAGATGATCCGCCTGCTGTCAGGGCTGCTGAGCGAGCACGTGGACCCGGCGCTGGATTTCATCGGCCATATCGGCGGCGACGATTTCGTGGTGCTGTTCCAGAGCGGCGACTGGGAGGCACGCTGCCAGCGGGTGATCGATGCGTTCAATGCGCGCTCGCCGCAACTGTTCGATGCGCTGGACATCTTCCACGGCGGACTGCAAGGCAAGGATCGTCGCGGCGAGCCGCAATTCTTCCCGTTTACGACGGTGGTGATGGGAGCAGTGGAGCTGGCGCCACCGCTGCCGCAACGCGCGCAATCGATCGCCATGCTCGCCGCGCGCGCCAAGCGCCAGGCCAAGCGTGCGCACGTCAGCCTGCACGTGTTTCCCCGGCTGGCCATGTCGCAGACATAAGAAAACCCCGGCAGATGGCTACCGGGGTTCGCGTACGTCAGTGGGGCTCAATCAGCCGCGGAAACGATCGGTCGCGTTGATCAGCTCCGAGATATTGCCCGGCTCGAATGCCGAGTGACCGGCGTCCTGCACGATGCGCAGATCGGCTTCCGGCCATGCTCGATGCAGATCCCAGGCGCTGCGCATCGGGCACACCACGTCGTAGCGACCCTGCACGATCACGGCAGGAATCTTGCGGATGCGCTCGACGTTGCGCAGCAGCTGGTCGTCGTGTTCGAAGAAGCCGCCGTGCACGAAGTAGTGGCATTCGATGCGGGCGAACGCCAGTGCGAATTCGTCTTCGCCGCTGGACTGGATATGGCTTTCGTCCTGCCACAGGTAACTGGTGGCGCCCTCCCATACCGACCATGCACGCGCCGCTTCCACGCGTTCGATCGGGTCGCTGCTGGTCAGGCGACGGTAGTAGGCGCTCATCAGGTCGCCGTGCTCCACCTCGGGGATCGCCTTCAGATAGGTTTCCCAGGCATCGGGATACAGCGCGTCGCAACCCTTCTGGTAGAACCACTCCAGTTCCCAGCGACGCAGCATGAAGATGCCGCGCAGCACCAGCTCAGTCACGCGCTCCGGATGGGTCTGCGCATAGGCGAGCGCCAGCGTCGAACCCCAGGAGCCGCCGAACACCTGCCAGCGATCGATGCCCAGATGCCCGCGGATGCGCTCGATGTCGTTGACCAGGTTCCAGGTGGTGTTTTCGTGCAATTCCGCGTGCGGCGTGGACTTGCCGCAGCCGCGCTGATCGAACAGCACGATGCGATACACCGCCGGATCGAAGAAGCGCCGGCACTTCGGATTGGTGCCGCCACCCGGGCCGCCGTGCAGGAACACTACCGGCTTGCCGTTGGGATTGCCGCTCTGTTCGTAGTACAGCGTGTGCAGGTCCGACACCTTGAGCATGCCGGTGTCATACGGCTCGATCTCGGGATACAGGGTGCGAAGTTCCTGCGACATGCTCGATGCTCCTGAAGCGAACGGGGACGGCCTATAAGGCTATCACGCCGCCCCTGATCGCCTCTTTCACCCAGACCGCCGGCGCACCTCTCAGTGCGCCGGAGACAGCCTCAGGGCGCGCCGACCGTCAGCACCGTGAAGCTATCCGGCACGATGTCCGGGCGAGCGCCCTCCTTCGGTGCCGACGCCCACTTGGCCGCCGAGAGGTAGAGCCGATGCAGCTTGGGATCGAGCGTGAGCGTGCGGGCGCTGGGCTGAGTCGGAATAGATGCGACCACGCTGTAGTGATCGGCGTCCTTCTGGCGCACGGCCGTGATATCACCGCTTTCGCCATTGGAGCTGTACGCCATCGAGGTGGCCTCATCGAAGACCACCGCATCCGGGCCTTCGCCGATCGGCACCCGCGCCACGGCCTGGCCGTTCTCGGCATTGGTCACGGCCATCTGCTTGTTGTCGCAAACAGAAAACAGGCGATGCAGCTTGCGGTCAATCGCCAGGCCGGTCGGCGCTTCGCAACCGCCCAGCGACCACGTCGCTGCCACGGTGTTGCTGGTCGTGTCGATCTTCACCAGCTGTGCCGTGTCTTCAATATTCACGTAGATCGATCCGGCCTCGTCGCTTTGCGCGAATTCCGGCTTGCCGGGCAAGGCCACCGTGGCCGTCACGGTATTGGTGGCAGGGTCAATCACGCTGAAAGAATGTCCCTTGCCGTTGAACGTGAACACGTGCTTCGACGCCGGGTCGTAGGCAATGGCATCGGGCTTCTCGCCCGTGCCGCCAATGGTCGCCACGACATTGAAGGTGTCGAGGTCAAACACCGTGACCGAAGCGGCCTGCCCGTTGCTGGCATAGCCACGATGCGCCGACTGATCCAGCGCCACGCCGTGTACGCCCTTCGTGCCGGGAATCGTGCCGATGCGCTTGTGCTGGTCCACGTCCACCACATCGACATGGTCGCCGCGCGTCACGAACAGATGACGGCGCTGCGCATCGAAACTGAGGTAATCCCAGCCGCCGGCGCCACCGAGCGGCAGGCGGGCGAGCACGCGGAAATCCGCGGGCGCCGGGGTAGCCGCCGCATGGCCGGCAAACGCCGCCGCGAGGGCACAGAACAGCAGGGTGGGCAAAGGACGCATGGGGAAACCCGTCAGCAGTGAGGTCTGCACAGCATCCCCGCCCCGACTTAGGTCCGGCTTAGCCGGCGCCGCTGGACGCCATCAGACGAACAGCTTGCCCGGATTGAGCAGCCCCTTGGGGTCGAACACCTGCCGCACGCCGCGCATCAGCGCAATTTCCGCTTCGCTACGGGTGCTGCCCAGATAGGCGCGCTTGACCAGGCCGATGCCGTGCTCGGCCGAAATGCTGCCGCCATGCCGCTGCAGCGTTTCGGCCAGCAACTTGGTGACGTGCTCGCACTGGGCGATGAAATCGCTGTCCGACAGATCGTCCGGACGCAGCACGTTGATATGCAGGTTGCCGTCACCGATGTGTCCAAACCAGACCACGTCGAAGTGCGGATACTCGCGACCCAGCAAGGCCTGGATCTCGCGCAGGAAAGCCGGCAGCGCACTGATCCGCAGCGAGATGTCGTTCTTGTACGGGCGATGCGGCGCCAGGCTCTCGGTGATGCCTTCGCGCAAACGCCACAGCGCGGCGGCCTGCGCATCACTTTGCGCGATCACGCCGTCGCTGATCCAGCCGTGATCCACGCCGACTTCGAACGCAGCTAGCGCGGCGTCCTGTGCTGCTTCGCTGTTGTCGAACTCAGTCACCACGTAATACGGGTGCTCGCCATCGATGGCCCGCTGCGCACCGTGCGCCAACACATGGCGCAGTGCTGCATCGGTGAAGAACTCGAACGCCTGGAGCGTGAGCCGCGAGCGAAACAGCGCGAACACCTCCATCAGCGCTTCCATATTGGGCAGCGCCAGCAACATGACCTGCGATGGCGGCGGCGGATCGGTGAGCCGCAAGGTCGCTTCGACCACGACACCCAACGTTCCCTCCGAACCGATCAGCAACTGGCGCAGGTCGTAGCCGCTGGAGTTCTTGATCAGCCCGCGATTGAGCTGCAACAGCTCGCCGTTGCCAGCCACCACGGTGAGTCCGGCAATCCACTCGCGCGTGTTGCCATAGCGGATCACCCGGATGCCCCCGGCATTGGTGGCGATATTGCCACCGATGGAGCAGGAGCCGCGCGCGGCAAAGTCCACCGGGTAGAGCAGCCCCTGTTCCCTGGCAGCCTCGTGCACGGCATGCAGCGTCATGCCGGCCTGCACGGTGAGCGTGCGGTCCACTGCATCGAAGTCGAGCACGCGATTCATGCGCTCCAGGCTGAGCACCAGCTCGCCGTTCGCCGCCACCGCGCCACCCGACAAACCCGTGCGGCCGCCCGAGGGCACGATCGCCACCTGTTGCTCATTGGCCCAGCGCACCACGGCCTGCACCTCGGCCACGTCGCCGGGCAGCGCGATTGCCAGCGGCGCGGGGGTCCAACGGCGCGTCCAGTCGCGGCCGTAGTGCTCCAGATCGGCCGGATCGGTCAGCAGGCGAAGATTGGGCAGCCGGGCGGCAAGCGCGGCCAGTCGAGCATCAGTCATGCGGTTGTCCCCGGGTGCACGGCAAGCCTGCCAGCGCGAGCCTGCATCGTCCAGTGTTGCGACGCCGCAAAAGCGCTTCAAGCCGTGGCATAGTGCAGGCGTTCTCCATTGCGCAACGGCCCATGAAGACCTCGTTCCCGAAACAAGACATCAAGGTACTCCTGCTCGAAGGCGTCAGCCGCAGCGCCGTGGAAAGCTTCAAGCGCGCGGGCTACAGCCAGATCGAATACCACGAAAAAGCCCTGCCGGAGGCCGATTTGAAGGCCCGCATCGCTGAGGCCCATATCGTCGGCATCCGCTCGCGCACGCACCTGACCGATGAGGTGCTTCAGCAGGCTAAACGGCTAATTGCGGTGGGCTGCTTCTGCATCGGCACCAACCAGGTGGACCTGGGCAGCGCCCGCCGCCTGGGTGTGCCGGTGTTCAACGCGCCCTACTCCAATACGCGCAGCGTGGCGGAATTGGTTATCGCTGAAACCATCATGCTGTTGCGCGGTGTGCCTCAGAAGAATGCCTTGTGCCATCGCGGCGGCTGGACCAAATCCGCCGCGGGCAGCTTCGAGGCGCGCGACAAGGTGCTCGGCATCGTCGGCTATGGCCATATCGGCACCCAGGTCGGCGTGCTGGCCGAAAGCCTGGGCATGCGCGTGATCTTCCACGACATCGAATCCAAGCTCTCGCTGGGCAACGCCCGCGCCGCCAACAGCCTGGACGACCTGCTGGAACGCGCCGACGTGGTGACCCTGCACGTGCCGGAGACTCCTGCCACCCAGCTGATGATCAGCACCCGCGAACTGGCCCGCATGCGCAAGGGCTCGCTGCTGATCAACGCCTCGCGCGGCACCGTGGTGGATATCGAAGCGCTGACCGCCTCGCTGCGCTCGGAGCATCTGGCCGGCGCCGCGGTGGACGTCTTCCCGGTCGAACCCAAGGGCAACGACGATGCCTTCGTATCGCCCCTGGTCGGCATGGACAACGTGATCCTCACCCCGCATATCGGCGGCAGCACGCTGGAGGCACAGGACAATATCGGCATCGAAGTGGCCGCCAAACTGGTGCGCTACAGCGACAACGGCTCCACCCTCTCGGCGGTCAACTTCCCCGAAGTTTCGCTGCCCGAACATCCGCGCAGCCGCCGCCTGCTGCACATCCATCGCAACGTGCCGGGCGTGCTCTCGCGCATCAACGAGCTGTTCTCCGCCGGCAACATCAACATCGATGCGCAGTTCCTGCAGACGGATAGCGAAGTGGGTTACGTGGTGATCGACGTGGCGGCCGATGAGAAGCAGTCGGGCGAGCTGCGCGATCGGCTCTCGGCCATTCCGGGAACGCTGCGCAGTCGCGTGCTTTATTGAGAAACGACCATTGTGCGGTGCAGATTCAGTAGTGGAATCTGCACTGCGCGATCTGGATCATCCGTATGGTTGTCCTGGCGTGCTTCACGCCAGGAGCAGGAAGGTCCAGCAGCCGATAGACCAGCCGGTGTTCCAGGGTGATGCGCCGCGACCACCAACCGGACCAGTTCTCCCTTAGAGGTTCTGGCTTGCCCAGGCCCGTAAAGGGAGTCTTGCGAATATCCCTGATCAAACCATTGATGGCGGCTACCTTGGTGGCATCGCTTGCCTGCCAATGTAGGTAGTCTTCCCAGCCCCGCTTCGACCACCACAGATCATCCCTGTTCCTGTCTTGGTCCATGGCGTTTTACGCCTTCTTCTTGGGCTTCGAGGCTGACTTCGCTGGCGCGGCCTTGGAAGGGTTCTTGGGTTTGCCCGGCGTGGCGGCCTTGACCCGGCTGGCCTTCGAGTCACCCGCCTTGACCTTGGTCTCTACACCGGTATGCCGGCGGATCAACAAAGGGGCCGCATGGCTGGGCTCGTCCATGACCTTGCCGGCCTGGTGCTTGCGCGGGGCCATGCCAGCCAGATCGTCAGGGGTAACCACGCGGGCGGCAGCCGGCAGCCGGGCGTCGGCCTCTTCCATCGCCTCGTTAAGGCGCGCTGCATTCGCCCTGGAGCTGACGAGGTACAGCATCTCTTGAATGGAGTTGTAGTCACTAGCCGAAAGCATCACGAGATCCTCGGCATCGCGGCGCGTGATGAGCGTAGCGGTATGGTCCTCCGCTACCTGATCGGCCACTGCCTTCAGATTGTTCCTTGCCTCCGTGAAGTTCACGGTCCTCATGGGGGCTCTCCCGACATGTACGTCATATTGCACATGTTCAGTGTAGGGCCTGTCCATCAGGCTAACAAGCAAAGGGACGTCTGATCTTTCCTGCGAAAGAGATAGGGCTTTGCTGCAGCGAAGCCAGCTTCGAGTAGCTTTCGCGGCTCGCTGGCGACCGCTGCAGAGTTTCGAAGTCCGGCTTTCGCAGCATCAACAAACAAAAAAACGGCGCCCAAGGGCACCGTTTTCTTATCTATTGCCGAATTGGTCGGGACGGCGGGATTCGAACCCACGACCCTCTGCCCCCCAGGCAGATGCGCTACCAGGCTGCGCTACGCCCCGATGATCGGCAAGACGACAAGTCTACCAGCTAAGCCGGTAGTACCGGAAGTCGTGATGAAAATTCAGCGACGCAGCAGTGCGAGGACTTCTTCCAGCTCCATGCGCACCTGGCGCACGATCTGGTGGGAAATGCTCGACTCCATGCGCGCCTGCGGGCCTTCCAACCGGGCGCGGGCGCCGGTGATGGTGAAGCCCTCGTCATACAGCAGGCCACGGATCTGACGGATCATCAGCACGTCGTGACGCTGGTAATAGCGGCGGTTGCCGCGACGCTTGACCGGATTGAGTGCGGGAAATTCCTGTTCCCAATACCGCAACACGTGCGGTTTGACGCCACACAGTTCGCTTACTTCACCAATCGTGAAGTAGCGCTTCGCCGGAATGGCGGGCAGCTCGGTGTTATTCCCTTGGTCCAGCATAGCCCTCGACTCGCACCTTGAGTTTCTGACCCGGTCGGAACGTCACCACGCGGCGGGCGGAAATCGGAATCTCTTCGCCCGTCTTGGGATTGCGTCCCGGTCGCTGGTTCTTCTGGCGGAGGTCAAAGTTGCCGAACCCCGACAGCTTCACCTGCTCGCCCTTTTCCAACGCCTCGCGTACCACCTCGAAATAGGCGTCCACGAATTCTTTTGCCTCACGCTTGTTGAGGCCCACCTCGAGAAAGAGGCGCTCGGCCATCTCTGCTTTGGTCAGCGCCATCTTATCCTCGCAACTTCGCCTTGCATGCCATCTCCAACGCACCGACTGCTTCACGAATGTTACGGTCGGCGTCGTCGTCAGTAAGGGTGCGTGAAGCGTCCTGTAAAATCAAGCCCATAGCGAGACTCTTTCGGCCTAGTTCGACCCCCTTGCCGCTATAGCGATCGAACAGGCGCAGCTCCTTGAGCTGGCTGCCCAGGGTCGAGCGGACCACCTGCTCAATCTGTGACCAGCTCACCTCTTCCGGCACGTCCACCGCAATGTCGCGGCGTACGGACGGGAAGCGCGGCACGGCCACGGCCTTGGGCAGGCGGCGGGCCAGGACCGGTTCCAGCTCCAGTTCGAGCACATGGACATCGGCGCCGAGGTCCAGGGCTTTAGCCAGCTGCGGATGCAGTGCACCCAGGTAACCGACGGTCTGCCCGTCGCGCGTCACGCGGGCGCCGCGACCGGGATGCAGCCAGCCGGGCAAGCCGGCGGCATGGAAGGCCCAGCGATCGGGCTCGCCGCCCCAGGCGATCAGGGCATCGAGGTCGCCCTTGAGGTCATGGAAGTCAAGCGTGCGCGAGGCTTCGCCCCATTGCTCGGCATGCGCGATGCCGCTGGCGACGATGGACAGGGTCGGCGTCTCGGTCGGTGCGTCCTTGCGGGCGGCGGCTTCGGCGCTGATGCGGAAAGTACGGCCCAGTTCGAACAGGCGTACGCGCTCCTGCTGGCGGGCGCGGTTGTGCGAGAGCGCCACGATCAGCCCCGGCAGCAGGGACGGACGCATGATGGCCAGCTCCGCCGATAGCGGGTTGGCCAGCGGCACCAGCTGTTCGGTCATGCCCCAGCGCTGCAGCACGTCGTTGCCGATGAAGGCCAGGTTCACCGCCTCGTAGTAACCGCGGGCGGCCAGCTGCTCGCGCACGGCCAGTTCGTTGAGGCGTGCTTCCGGTTCGGCCGCCAGGGTCAGCGCACCGGCCGGCGTATGGGTCGGGATATTGTCGTAGCCATGGATGCGCGCGACCTCTTCGATCAGGTCCTCTTCGCGCTCGATGTCGAAACGGCTGCTGGGTGCAGTGACCTGCCAGCCATCGTCCTGCGGCACCACCTTCATGCCCAGCGCGGTGAAGATGCGCTCGACTTCCACATCGGCCACCTCGATACCCAGCACGCGCTTGAGGCGCGCGCGGCGCAGCACCACGGTGGCGGGCGTCGGCAGATCGGTGAGGTTTTCGGCAACCAGCACGGGGCCAGCCTTGCCGCCCGCGATGGCGAGCAGCAGTTCCGTGGCGCGCTCCAGCGCACGCTGCGGCAGCGCCGGATCGACACCGCGCTCGAAGCGATGCGATGCATCCGTATGCATGCCCAGCTTGCGCGCACGGCCCATGATCGCGGCCGGTGCGAAGTGCGCGGATTCCAGGAACACGTTGCGCGTGTCGTCGGTGACGCGCGAATCGAAGCCGCCCATCACGCCAGCCACGGCGAGGCCACTGGTGGCGTCGGCGATCAGCACGAAACCGTTGTCGAGCTTGGCCTCGGAACCATCGAGCAGCTTGAGCGTTTCGCCATCGCGCGCGTGACGCACCACGATGTCGCCATGCAGCGTGTCGTTGTCGAAGGCATGCAGCGGCTGACCAAGTTCGAGCATCACGTAGTTGGTGACGTCGACCACGGCGCTGATCGGACGCAGGCCCGCGCGACGCAGACGCTCCGCCAGCCACAGCGGCGTGCGCGCCTTCGCATCGATGCCTTCGATAATGCGGCCCAGATAGCGGGGCGCATCGGCGCCCGCTTCGAGGCGGATACCGCGACGTGCTTCGCTGGTCACGGGTGCAGCTGCTTGTTCGCCCGTCTTCACGCGACTGCCGAACAACGCCGCCACGTCGTGTGCAAGACCGTAAAGGCCAAGGCAATCCGGACGGTTCGGGGTGAGTTTCAGTTCGAAGCTCGCATCGGGCAGGCCAAGATAGGCAGCCAGCGGCTTGCCCACGGGCGCATCGGCCGGCAACTCGAGCAGGCCGGACGCATCGGCGTCGATGCCCAGCTCCTTGGCCGAGCACAGCATGCCGAACGATTCCACACCACGCAGCTTGGCCGCGTTGATGTAGATACCGCCGGGCAAAGTTGCCCCCACCATCGCCAGCGGCACCTTGATGCCGACGCGCGCATTCGGCGCGCCGCAGACGATCTGCAGCGGCTCGCCCTGCCCCGCATCCACCTTGCACACTTGCAGGCGATCGGCTTCAGGATGTTTTTCGGCGCCGACGATCTCGGCCACGACCACGCCATCCAGGCCTTCGCCCAGCGGCGTGAGTTCTTCCACTTCCAGGCCGGCCATGGTCAGGGCATGGGACAGCGTCGCGCGGTCTGCCTGGATCTCGACCAGTTCGCGCAACCAGTTCTCGGAGAATTTCATGCGTATCGGTTCCTGCTGCGTTTACGCGAACTGCTTGAGGAAGCGCAGATCGTTCTCGAAGAACGCGCGCAGATCGGAAACGCCGTAGCGAAGCATCGCAAAGCGTTCCACGCCCAGGCCGAAGGCAAAGCCGGTGTAACGCTCCGGATCAATGCCGCAGTTCTTGAGCACGTTCGGATGCACCATGCCGCAGCCGAGCACTTCGAGCCAGCGCGTGCTGCCATCTTCGGCATCCCAACGGATGTCCACTTCGGCCGAGGGCTCGGTGAAGGGGAAATAGCTGGGGCGGAAACGCATCTCGAAATCGCGCTCGAAAAAGGCGCGGATGAATTCGGCCAGCGTGCCCTTCAGATCCGCAAAGCTCGAGGTCTCGTCGACCAGCAGGCCTTCGATCTGATGGAACATCGGCGAATGCGTCTGGTCCGAATCGCTGCGATAGACCTTGCCCGGCGCAATGATGCGGATCGGCGGCTGGCGTCCCTGCATCGAACGCACCTGCACCGGCGAGGTATGCGTGCGCAGCAGGCGGCCATCGCCGAAATAGAAGGTGTCGTGCATGGCGCGCGCCGGATGATGCGGCGGGAAATTCAGCGCCTCGAAGTTGTGCCAGTCGTCCTCGATTTCCGGACCATCGGCGCGCTGGTAACCCAGGCGCGAGAAGATCGCGCTGATGCGCTCAAGCGCGCGCGTGATCGGGTGAATACCGCCACGCTCGCCGTTGCGACCTGGCAACGTGATGTCGATGGTTTCGGAAGCGAGGCGGTGATCGAGTTCCGCCTGCTCAAGCACCTGCTTGCGCGCGGCCAGCGCGTCGGCAAGACGATCCTTGATGCGGTTGACCTCGGCGCCACGCGCCTTGCGCTCGTCGGGCGACAGCGCGCCCAGTGCTTTCAATGCAGCGGTGACAATGCCGCTCTTGCCCAGCAGGCTCACGCGCAGCGCGTCGAGTGCTTCGAGCGTGTCGGCGTTGCCAATATCGGCCAGCGCCTGCACGGCGCGGCTATCCAGATCGTCCATCGATGCGATTCCGGGTTGAAAGTCAGAAACGAAAACGGGGAGGAGGCTTCTGGCCTCCTCCCCGCGAACGTCACGCGCATCCCTTGAAGAGTGCGGCCATGGATGGCCGCTTCTTGATCTTAGCGATCAAGGATGAGCGCACAAATTACGCCGCCAGACTGGCCTTCGCTTTCTCTGCGATCGCGCCAAACGCCTTGATGTCGTGCACGGCGATATCAGCCAGCACCTTGCGGTCGACGGTGATGCCGGCCTTGGCCAGACCGTTGATCAGGCGGCTGTAGGACAGACCGAACTGACGAGCGGCGGCATTGATACGAACGATCCACAGCGCGCGGAACTGACGCTTGCGCTGCTTACGGCCGATATAGGCGTACTGACCAGCCTTGATGACGGCCTGGTTGGCAACGCGGAAGACTTTGCGACGGGCGTTGTAGTAGCCCTTCGCGCGGCCAATGATCTTCTTGTGACGACGACGGGCGGTAACGCCACGCTTTACACGAGCCATGGTTTATCTCCTCGCCTTACAAGTACGGCAACATGCGTGCTACACCCTTGGTGTCGCAAGCTTTGACGTGGTTGGTGGCACGGAGACCGCGCTTACGCTTGGTCGACTTCTTGGTCAGGATGTGCGACTTGAAGGCGTGACCGGCCTTGAACTTGCCCGATGCGGTCTTGCGAAAACGCTTCGCAGCCGCCCGGTTGGTCTTGATCTTGGGCATGGGAATGCTCCTTGATGGGGTTCGCCGTTTTGAGGTGCGGCCCCGGTTTCTGACTGATCTGGCGGCGACCCCGAGGGCCACTCTTTCCGTCCTGCCACGATCGGTTCACGACCCGTCCTGGTGGGTCGAACCGGCGATTATACGGAGGGATGGGGGGATTTGCCAGCCTTGAAGCTTGCCGCAGTCCGACTCCCTCTCCCCTGCGGGGAGAGGGTTGGGGTGAGGGGCGACCTGGCCTCGGTCATCCATCGGCAGCGGGCACCCGCTTTTTTGGCTTTACGGAGGTCCGACGCGGCCAGATAGGCCAGGTTCCCGCGAGCACCCGCCCCTCACCCTGCCCGCTCCCCGGCGGGGAGAGGGAAAAGCCGGCTTCGGTTCGGAGCTTCGCTTCGGCGGCCCCAGAAGAAAAAAGCGGCCCTCAGGCCGCTCTTTCGATTACTGCTTCTTCTTCGGGCCGATCATCATGACCATCTGACGACCTTCCAGGCGGGGGAAGGACTCCACCACGCCGTTCTCGCCCACGTCTTCCTGGATCTTCTTGGCCAGGTTCTGGCCCAGGTCCTGGTGAGACATTTCGCGGCCACGGAAGCGGATGGTGACCTTGACCTTGTCGCCTTCCTCGAGGAAGCGAAGCATGTTGCGCAGCTTGATCTGGTAGTCGCCCACGTCCGTGACCGGACGGAACTTCACTTCCTTGATCTCGACCTGCTTCTGCTTCTTCTTGGCCGCCTGAGCCTTCTTCTGGGCTTCGAACTTGAACTTGCCGTAGTCCATGATGCGGCAGACCGGCGGATCGCCGTTCGGCTGGATCTCGACCAGGTCCATGCCCGCTTCTTGTGCCAAGGCCAGTGCCTCGTCACGGGTCAGGATGCCTAGCTGTTCCGAATCTGCGCCGATCACGCGTACGCGCGGGACGCGGATCTCAAGGTTACGGCGGTTGCCCTTTGTGTCGGTGGTAGCGATACCACAATCCTCCAGAAGAGTTCTTAAAAGTGCCGGCCCGCGCGCTTAGCGACGGGTCTCGGCTTCCAGGCGTTCGATCAATGCGACCAGCGGCATGCTGCCTAGGTCCTCGCCCGAACGCGTACGCACGGATACTGCCCCCGATTCCTTCTCGCGATCTCCGACCACCAGCAGGTAAGGGACTTTCTGCATCGTATGTTCGCGGATTTTATAGCCGACCTTCTCATTGCGCAAATCGGCGTGTACGCGGAAACCTTTATCGACAAGGGTTTGCGTCACTTCGCGGACATAGTCGGCCTGGGCGTCCGTAATACTGAACACGGCGGCCTGCACCGGCGCCAGCCAGGTCGGCAGCAGACCGGCATGATGCTCGATCAGGATGCCGATGAAACGCTCCATCGAACCCACTATGGCACGATGCAGCATCACCGGGTGACGACGTTGTGAATTCTCGTCCACATACTCGGCGCCCAGGCGCTCGGGCATCATGAAGTCCACCTGCATGGTGCCCACCTGCCAGGCGCGGCCGATGGAATCCTTCATGTGGTACTCGATTTTCGGACCGTAGAAAGCGCCCTCGCCCGGCAGCTCTTCCCACTGCACGCCGGCCGCGCCCAAGGCAGCACGCAACGCTTCCTCGGCGCGATCCCACACCTCGTCGCTGCCGATGCGCTTGTCGGGACGCAGCGCGATCTTCAGTGCGATGTCCTCGAAGCCGAAGTCACCGTAGACCTTCATGGCCTGCTGATGGAACGCCGTCACCTCGGATTCGATCTGCGCTTCCGTGCAGAACACGTGGCCGTCGTCCTGCGTGAAGGCGCGCACGCGCATGATGCCGTGCAGCGCGCCCGAGGGCTCATTGCGATGGCAGGCGCCGAACTCGCCGTAGCGCACCGGCAGGTCGCGGTAGCTGTGCAGGGACGTGTTGAAGATCTGCACATGGCCCGGGCAGTTCATCGGCTTGAGGGCGTACGTGTGCTTCTCCGACTCGGTGAAGAACATGTTTTCCTGGTAGTTGTCCCAGTGGCCGGACTTCTTCCACAGCGACACGTCCAGCACCTGCGGGCAGCGCACTTCCTGGTAGCCGCTCTGGCGATACACGCGGCGCATGTATTGCTCCACCTGCTGCCAGATGGCCCAGCCCTTGGGGTGCCAGAACACCATGCCCGGGCCCTCTTCCTGCTGATGGAAGAGATCCAGCGCCTTGCCGATCTTGCGATGGTCGCGCTTTTCGGCTTCTTCCAGCTGGTGCAGGTAGGCCTTCAGATCCTTGTCGTTGAGCCACGCCGTGCCGTAGATGCGCGTCAGCATCGCGTTGTTCGAATCGCCACGCCAGTAAGCGCCGGCGACCTTCATCAGCTTGAACGCGCGCAGCTTGCCCGTGTTCGGCACATGCGGGCCGCGGCAGAGATCGGTGAAATCGCCCTGCGAATACAGCGACAATTCCTCGTTGGCCGGGATGCTCTGGATGATCTCGGCCTTGTATTCCTCGCCCATGCCACGGAAGAAGCTCACTGCCTCATCGCGCGACTTCACGCTGCGCGTCACCGGCAGCGCTTCCTTGACGATCTTCTCCATCTCCGCCTCGATCTTGACCAGATCGTCGGGCGTGAACGGGCGCTCATAGGCAAAGTCGTAATAGAAGCCGTTGTCGATCACCGGACCGATGGTGACCTGCGCACCCGGATACAGGCGCTGCACGGCCTGCGCCAGCAGGTGCGCCGTGGAGTGACGCAGGATGTCCAGCGCCTCCGGGCTTTTCTCGGTGACGATCTCGAGGCTGGCGTTGTGGTCGATCGGGAAACTGGCATCCACCAGCTTGCCGTCCACCTTGCCCGCCAGGGTGGCCTTGGCCAGACCGGCGCCGATCGAGGCTGCCACGTCCTGCACCGTCACCGGATGATCAAACGGCCGCTTGCTGCCGTCGGGTAGCGTGATTTCAATCATGTTCGCACCTAAAAAAAGACGCCCAGAAGAACGTGCTCAATTTAAAGAACCCACCCTCGATAGCCGATTCCACCGGCCACCAACAAAGCGTGCTCTTAGTTGAAAAGTCCGGCCAGGGATGGCTGGTTTTGCTCTTGCCTGCCTGTATGGCAGGCAAAAATAAAGAGCGCCACGCGCCCTTCTTGTCGAACAAGGCGTGGCTTGAGTCAGCGCTGGAGGGTCGTAGTTGCCATGTCACACGCTAGACCGACGCTTGAGGCGTGGGCCACCTTGTCTCCGGACGGGTACAGTCAGAACGCTAGTTTAGCCTATCCGTCGATGTCAAATCTGCTATTGCCGACGCTGTCTCAATATCGGCAGCGATAGAATGCCCGCCTCCTCGAACACCGGGCTATTCGCATGCGCATTCTCGTCACCGGCACCGCCGGCTTCATCGGCTCGGCCTTGGCCGAGCGCTTGCTGGCGCGTGGCGACGAGGTGTATGGCATCGACAACCACAACGACTACTACGACCCGACGCTCAAGGAAGCCAGGCTCGCCCGCTTCGCCGACCACCACAACTACACGCATCTGCGTGCCGATCTGGCTGATGCAGCGGCCGTGAATAGCGCCTTTGGCGAGTTCCGCCCGCAACGCGTGGTCAACCTCGCCGCCCAGGCCGGCGTGCGCTATTCCCTGAAGAACCCGCAAGCCTACGTGCAGAGCAACCTGGTGGGTTTCGTCAACATCCTGGAGGCCTGCCGCCACGGCAAGGTCGAGCATCTGGTGTATGCGTCGTCAAGCTCGGTCTACGGGGCCAACCGCAAGCTGCCCTTCGCCATCGAGGACGCCGTGGACCACCCGGTGAGCCTGTACGCGGCGAGCAAGAAAGCCAACGAGTTGATGGCGCATACGTATAGCCATCTGTACGACTTGCCGACCACCGGCCTGCGGTTTTTCACGGTGTACGGCCCGTGGGGCCGGCCGGATATGTCGCCCATGCTGTTTGCCGATCGCATCAGCCGCGGCGAGCCCATCGATGTCTACAACTACGGCAACCATAGACGCGATTTCACCTATGTCGACGACATCGTGGAAGGTGTGATCCGCACGCTCGATCACATCGCCTTGCCCGATGCGGCATACGACGCGCTAGCCCCGAGCCCAGGCACGTCCAGCGCGCCGTATCGCGTCTACAACATCGGCAACGATCAGCCGGTGCAGTTGCTGCACTTCATCGAGCTGATGGAGCGCAATCTCGGGCGCACGGTCGAGAAGCGCCTGCTGCCGATGCAGCCGGGCGATGTGGCCGATACGTGGGCCGATGTTTCCGCGCTGCGACGTGACGTGGGTTATGCGCCGAATACCTCGATCGAAGAGGGTGTGAAGCGGTTTGTGGCCTGGTATCGGGAATATTTCCAGCAGCAGGAATGACACCTGCAATCCCTTTGTAGGAGCGCACTTGTGCGCGACCGGTGACGCGGAAACATTCGGTTTCGCCAAGCGCCGGTCGCGCGCAAGTGCGCTCCTACAAGGGCGCGGCACGCTGGTGAAAACCCTCAGAACGGCTTGGCAATCACCAGGAAAACGATGCCCAGCAAGACCAGTACGGGCAGCTCGTTCATGATGCGCAGCGTCTTCGACGACGGAAGCGCCACGCCTTGCTCGCTGCGCTTGAGCAGCCGTCCCGACCAGATGAAATAGGCCAGCATCAGCGCGACCAGGGTCAGCTTGGCATCGATCCAGTGCAGCGAGGCCACGACGTTGGGCAGTGTCTGGGGAAACAGCCGCCAGCCCTCCCACAGGGCCAGCCCGAACAGGAAGGCGATGCCGAACATGTGGTGCCCGAAACGGTAGAGCCGCCGCCCCATCAGCAGCAGGCGCGCCTTTACGACAGGCTCGTCTCCGGACTCGGCGATATTCACAAGGATGCGCGGCAGGTAGAACACCGTTGCCATCCAGGCAATGACGAACACGACATGGAAGCTCTTGATCCAAAGGTACGTCATCGACCGGCTCCTTCAGCGCAAAAAGAAACGGCGCGACCCAAAGGCCACGCCGTTTCATCGGTATTGGTGGGCGGTACAAGGATCGAACTTGTGACCCCTACCATGTCAAGGTAGTGCTCTACCGCTGAGCTAACCGCCCGGTTCTCGCCCGGCATGCCGTGCGAGCCGCGCAGTTTACACATTTCGTGAGGCCGGGACAACTATCCGGCCTCAACGAGCCGCCCGTTCCTGCAACTGGTGGATCTGGTCGCGCAGCCGGGCCGCCTCCTCGAATTCCAGGTTTTCGGCGTGCTTGTACATCTGCGCCTCGAGCTTCTTGATCATGGCCGAGGCCTGGTCCCCGCTCAGAGCGGCGTACTGGGCGCCTTGCTCTGCCACAGCGGCGCTCTGGCGGTCGCTGCGGCGGCCGCGACCACGTGACGCAGTCTCGCTGCGGGCCCCTTCCATGATGTCCGCGATACGGCGCACCACCGACTGCGGCGTGATGCCGTGGGCCTCGTTATAGGCCTGCTGCTTCTCGCGACGGCGAGCCGTCTCGTCCATAGCCGCCTGCATCGAGCGGGTGATGTTGTCAGCGTAAAGAATCGCCTTGCCGCGCAGGTTGCGTGCCGCGCGACCAATGGTCTGGATGAGCGAACCGGTCGAACGCAGGAAGCCTTCCTTGTCGGCGTCGAGAATCGCCACCAGCGACACCTCGGGCATGTCCAGGCCCTCGCGCAACAGGTTGATGCCTACCAGCACATCGAACTCGCCCAGGCGCAGATCGCGGATGATTTCCACGCGCTCCACCGTTTCGATATCCGAATGCAGATAACGCACTTTGACGTTGTGCTCATTCAAATATTCGGTGAGGTTTTCGGCCATGCGCTTGGTCAGCGTGGTGACCAGCACACGGTCGCCCATCGCCACGCGCTTGTGCACCTCGCCCAGCAGATCATCGACCTGGGTGCGCACCGGGCGCACTTCCACTTCCGGATCGATCAGTCCGGTCGGACGCACCACGAGTTCGACGACGGCATCACCGGACTTCTGCAATTCATAGTCGCGCGGCGTGGCCGATACATAGATCGAACGCGGCGCGCGCGCCTCCCACTCCTCGAAACGCAGCGGACGATTATCCATTGCCGACGGCAGACGGAAACCGAATTCGACCAGTGTCTCCTTGCGCGAGCGGTCGCCCTTGTACATGGCGCCGAGCTGGGGAATGGTGACGTGCGATTCGTCGACCACCAGCAACGCATCGGCCGGCAGATAGTCGAACAAGGTCGGCGGCGGTTCGCCGGGGCCGCGGCGCGTGAGATGGCGCGAGTAGTTCTCGATGCCCTGGCAGTAGCCGACCTCGGCCATCATTTCGATGTCGAAACGCGTGCGCTGGTCCAGGCGCTGCGCCTCGACCAGTTTGTTGTCCTTGTACAACTGCTCCAGCCGCTCCTTGAGCTCGACCTTGATGGTCTCGATCGCGTTCAGCACGCTCTCGCGCGTACTCGCATAGTGCGTACGCGGATACACGGTATAGCGCGGCACTTTGCGGATGGTGTCGCCGGTGAGCGGATCGAACAGCGACATGTTTTCCACTTCGCCGTCGAACAGTTCGATGCGCAGCGCTTCGGTTTCCGATTCGGCGGGAAACACATCGATGATTTCGCCACGCACGCGATACGTACCGCGACGCAGCTCCATCTCATTGCGCGTGTACTGCAGTTCCGTCAGCTGGCGAATCAAGGCGCGTTGATCGATGCGCTCACCCTTGGCCAGGATCAGCCGCAGCGAAAGATAGTCTTCCGGATCGCCGAGGCCGTAGATCGCCGACACGGTGGCGACGATGATCGAATCCTTGCGCGACAGCAGCGCCTTGGTGGCCGCCAGTCGCATCTGCTCGATGTGGTCGTTGATCGAGGCGTCTTTCTCGATGAAGGTATCCGACGCCACCACGTAGGCTTCGGGCTGGTAGTAGTCGTAGTAACTGACGAAGTATTCCACCGCGTTGTGCGGAAAGAATTCCTTGAACTCGCCGTACAGCTGCGCCGCCAGGGTCTTGTTCGGCGCCATCACGATGGTCGGCCGCTGCACCTGCTGGATCACGTTGGCAATCGTGTAGGTCTTGCCTGAGCCGGTAACGCCCAGCAGCGTCTGTGCCGCTAGGCCGGCCTCGAAGCCTTCGGAAAGTTTGCGGATGGCCTCGGGCTGGTCGCCGGAGGGCTGGTAGGGCGAGACGAGTTCGAAGCGGTCAGTCATGGCTCTCTACATGCGGTCGCGACGGGTCATTTTAAATTGCCCTGCTGACAGGGCCTGTCAGCAGGCTACGACAGGGGTCCTTGGCGGCCGATGACTGGAGCGCCCGTCGGCTCTGGCTAGGCTGATCGTTTCCGAGACGCAGGAGGCGGCCCATGGACAGGAGTCGGCAAGGCTACCAGCCACGGTGCAGTGCGGGGTTTACGCTGCTTGAAAGTATCGTTGTGATGGTCGTGGTCGCCGTGATGGTGGCGGTCGCCGTTCCCGCGCTGGGGCGGATGCTGGCGCGATACCAGCTCAACACCGCCCAGCTCGACCTGGTCGCCTCGCTCCAGCATGCGCGCAGCCTGGCGGTGAGCAGCGGGCGTCCGAAGCTGCTCTGCCCCTCCTCGGATGGACGGCAATGCGCCGGCGACACGCATTGGGAACGCGGCTGGGCCGTCGGCAATTATCGCAGCGGCAACGCCGATCAGCTGGACGGCTCGCCCAAGCTGGCAAGCGGCGGCTACCAGCGCACGACCATGCACATCATGTCGGACCGCAAGAGCATCCGCTTCCAACCCACGGGCAGCGCCGGTGGCAGCCCCGCGACGTTCACGCTATGCCGCAAGGGGCATGCAGAAGATGCGCTGGCCCTCACAGTCTCCAACGTCGGGCGCGTGACCGGCGCTACCGCGAAGGCAGACGCCGCCACGATTTGTGCGGCCAGCAACTAGAGGCACGCCTTGGCGGAGTCGCGATAGGCGCGCATGGCCAAAACCGCCAGGCGCTCGTACAGCACCACCTCGGCGCCCTGCGCCTTGCTGTGGATCACCAGCAGCTCTTCCACGCTCGTGGTGTTGTTGGCCGCCACCACCTGCAAGGTCGTCGGCGTTTCGACGATGTGCGCCGTGGGCGAAAGCGCCTGCCAACGCGATTGCACGCAGGCCGCATAGGTCGAGTCGAGTTTGCTCGTGCTGGCCTGGAAGGTGGGTTTGTTGTGGCTGATATCGCCAGTGCTCGCGCAGCCTGCCAGGCCGATAGCGCCGAAGGTCAGCAACCAACTGCGCATCAGGCTCTCCCCTTCAGATGATGACGACGTGCACCGGGTTCGCGAACCGATTAAACCAAGGTCAATACTTAAACCAGCGACGACATGCGCCGCGCTCAAGCCCTGCCGATCTTCATCGTCAGCAGGTGTACCCGATGTGGACGCTCGCAAGCGCTCGGCAATCAGGAACCCTTGAGACAGCCCTGAGCCAGGCATAAAAAAACCCCGCCAATCGGCAGGGTTTTCTTGAATATGGCGCCCGAAGTTGGACTCGAACCAACGACCCCCTGATTAACAGTCAAGTGCTCTAACCGGCTGAGCTATTCGGGCGGGGTGAGCTGGATAGTTTGAATATCCAGCCCTGGTCTGTCAAGCCATGCGGCTCTCTAAAACCCTCAGGCGGCGCGGGCGCCGGTGAGCACCCGGTAGCAGGGCACATAGGCCGTGCCGCCCGGGAGTTTCATGCGGTCCTGGGCCACGAAGGCCTTCAGCAGCTCGTCCAGCGAGGCCATGATGTCGGCATCGCCATCGATGTCGAACGGGCCGTACTTTTCGATGGCGCGCAGACCCTCTTCCTTCACGTTGCCGGCGACGATGCCGGAGAACGCGCGACGGAGGTCGGCGGCCAGTTCATGGCGCGGACGATCGCGATGGATAGCCAGCGAGCGCATGGCCTCATGGGTGGGGCGGAACGGCAGCTGGAACGCGTACGGGATGTTGAGCGACCAGTTGAAGAAGAACGCGTCCTTGGTGTCCAGGCGATGGTTGCGCACCTTGTCGATGCCGCGGACCATGGCGCGCGCCACGGCGGCCGGGTCGTCCACGATGATCTGGTAGTGCTGGGTCACGCTCTCGCCCAGGGTCAGGCGCAGGAAGTGGTCGATCTGCTCGAAGTACGCGGCCGACTGCTTGGGACCGGTGAGAATCAGCGGGAACGGCACGCCGGCATTGTCCGGATGCAGCAGGATGCCGAGCAGATAAAGGATTTCTTCGGCCGTGCCCACGCCACCCGGGAACACGATGATGCCGTGGCCCATGCGCACGAACGCTTCGAGACGCTTCTCGATGTCCGGCATGATCACCAGGTGATTGACGATCGGGTTCGGCGATTCGGCCGCGATGATGCCCGGCTCGGTGATGCCGATATAGCGGTTGCTGCGGCGACGCTGCTTGGCGTGCGCAATGGTGGCACCCTTCATCGGGCCCTTCATGGCGCCCGGGCCGCAACCCGTGCAGATGTCCATGCCGCGCAGGCCGAGCTGGTAGCCCACCTGCTTGGTGTACTCGTACTCGTCGCGCGAAATCGAATGGCCACCCCAGCACACCACCAGGTTCGGGTCGATCTGCGGCTTGAGGATGCGTGCGTTGCGCAGGATCTCGAACACCACATGGGTCAGGCCCACGCTGTCGTCCAGATCGAAATTTCCCTGCTCCATCTGGGTGGACACATAGACGATGTCGCGCATCACGGCGACCAGCAGCTCGTTGATGCCGCGAATGATCTGGCCATCCACGAACGCCTGCGCCGGCGCGTGCGTGAGCTCGATCTTGATGCCGCGATCCTGCTGCAGCACCTGGATGTCGAAATCGGGGAACTGCTCGAGGATGGAGCGCGGATCGTCGCTCATATTGCCCGAGGTGAGCACGGCCAGCGCGCAGCGGCGCAGCAAGGCGTGCAGGCCCGAACCGCTGGCGTCGCGCAGGCGCGCCACTTCGTTGCGGGACAGGATATCCAGGCCACCGGCGGGCGAAATGCGCGCGCTCACGGTGGCGGGTCGGCCGGACTTTCCGGCTTGAATCTCGTTCATTGAACCATTCTCCTCGCCGCGCCCTCGCGGCTCGTACGTCCGTGCAAAACGCGGCGGACCGCGTAGCTTCCCGCGCCGGGCATGGCAGGGTCAAGCCGTAGGCGTTGCGTCCATTAATAAAAAAGCCGGCGCCCGAGGGCGCCGGCCAGGTTCAAACATCGCAAACAACTGCGCTTAGAAGGCGTATTTCACCGTCAGCAGCACCGACCAGCGCTGGGCGAGGTCGTCGTTGTTGTTGATATAGGTCGGGATCGGCAGCGGCTGGTAGCCACCACCCTGGTTGTAGGTGGTGCACGAGGCCTTGCCACCGCAATCGATGTTGTAGATGTACTTGCCCGTCTTCGGGTCGACACCGGCGTAATCGGCCAGGGCACGGCCACCCGGGAACGCCACGCGCTTCTCGATACCCCAATGCTTGTTCAGCAGGTTCGTGAAGTTGTAGACGTCGAAACGGATGATGCCCTTGTTGCCCTTGAAGATGCCCGGGATTTCCTGGCTGAAGCTCAGGTCGATCTGGTTGAGCCAGCCGGCGCGGTCGCCATTGCGCTTGGCCACTTCACCCTGGTGATCCTTCAGGTAGTCGTTCTTCTGGATGTTCGCCCAGAACTGATCGATCAGCGTCTGGTTGGTACCCGGACGGAACTCGACTTCACCCGGACGCGGGATGTAGACCAGGTCGTTGGTGTAGCCGTCGCCATTGGCGTCATTGCCAAACGTCCAGCTGTACGGGGACGCGGAGTGACCGTCATAGAAGATGCTCGCGCTGGTGGCGTAGTCGCCCCAGAAGCGATGCTGCCAGTTGAGCGAGGCGATCACGCGACGCGGCACCGAGTAGTTCGAGGTGCTGGCCACGTTTTCGTTCGAGTTGTAGACGTAGTTGTTGCTGTAGTTCGAGTTGGCGACCGAGGACGTGCCCGGGTTCACTTCGGTCGAACGGCTCCAGGTGAAGCCGATCATGCCCGACCACTCTTCCGAGAACGGCTTCTTCAGCGACAACGCGATGCTGTCGGCGCTGCCCTTGCCGGTGTTGGCGAGGTTGATCATCTGACCGGAGAACGCCGGGTTGGCATTCTTGCGCGGACCCGGCTTGGTCGTCGCAGGATCGGTCAGCGCGGCGTAGTAGGTGCTGCGGCCGTCCGGCAGCATGCCGGTCGGGGCGCCCAGGTTCACGTTCTGGAACCAGATCGCATCGCGCTGGTCGATGTGCTCCCAGTCAGCCGTGGCGATCAGGCCGTACCAGGGCAGCTCGCGGTCGACGCCGAGGCTGAACTTCCACGCGGTCGGGATGTTCCAGTCCTTGGAGATGGTATTGACCGTCATCTGGCCAGCACCGACCGGGCCGTTGTTCTGGTTATGCGGATCGGCGCTGAACGGCGGCAAGTTGACGTTGCACGGCGGCGACTGGGTCGGACCGCAGTTGAACTGCGTCTGGGTCACGCCGGAGTTGGAGAAGATATTGCCCAGCCACACGGCCGGCTGGTTGGTCACGAACAGGCCCGCGCCACCACGCAGCTGCGTCATGCGCTCGGTGTTGAACGCATAGTTGAACGACATGCGCGGCTGCACCACGCGATGGCCGTTGATGGTGTACTGGTTGGTCTGGCCGAAGCCGCCAGCCGCCGCACCCGTCTTCGGGTTGATCGTCGCCGGAGCTGCGTAGGCAGCGTTGTACAACGGCTTGTCGTCCATCAGCGGCACGTCGACGCGCACGCCGTACTGCAGCGACAGGTTGTTGGTCACCTGCCAGGTGTCCTGCAGGAAGATGCCCCACTGCGTGAGGTTGTAGTTCGCGGCGACGTCGCCCAGGCCCAGGGTGCCGGCCGGACGGTTGTAGCGATACTGGTAGTACAGGCCCTTGGCGAAGTTATCCAGACCCGTGGTGCCCTTGGGGCCCGGGACTTCTTCGAAGATGTAGCTGCCGTAGTAGTTCTGCAGGAACAAGTTGTAGTACTTGCCCTTTTCGTAATCGAAGCCACCCTTCACGGTGTGGTCGCCGAGATACAAAGTGCCGGCCCAGGCTGCGTCGAGCGTCTTCACCTTCAGCACGTTTGCCTGGCTGGAGTACTCGGTGCCGAACTCGATCGCCGGACCACCAAACGCCACCGGATAAACCGTGACGTCCGGCATCGCCACGCCGTTGTACGGGCCGCGGTTCTGGTCGAAGTTGGCGTACGACAAGGTGGTGTCGGTCGAGAAGATTTCCGACCAGTCGTCGTAGAAGTGCAGCGCGTAGCTCTTGTTGTCGACGTTGGTGTTGTACCAGCCGCTGGACAGCACGAGCTTGGTGGTGCTGCCGGTGATGATCGGCTTCTCTTCCTTGGTCTCGCTATAGGTGAAGCTCGCGCGATGGTTGTCGGCGATGTTCCAGTCGATCTTGGCGAGGTAACGCTTGTCCTGCAGGTTGGAGTTGCCGCCGCCCACCGAACCGATGTCGGTCAGGCCGTACTTGGCGGCGATGTCGCGCACCTGCTGCACCTGCTGGTTGGTCAGGCCCTTGATCGGCGTCGCGGCGCCGGAATCCTGCGGACCGTAGGGGCTGCCCGAACCGACCTGCTCGCTCTTTTCATACGAGGCAAAGAAGAACAGCTTGTCCTTGATGATCGGACCGCCAACGGTGCCACCGGCCGTCCACTGGCGATTGAAGCCGGCGTACGGCTTGTCCAGCTCGTTGTCACCGATCATGTCGGTGTTCTGGAACGCGTAGTAGACCGAGCCGTGGAAGTCGTTGGTACCGCTCTTGGTCACGGCGTTGACGTTGGCGCCGATGCCGCGACGGGTGGCCACGTCGTAGTTGGCCGTCGAGATGTTGTATTCCTCGATGGTGTCCTGCGAGATCGGCGTGCCCAGCGTCGGCAGGCCGTTCGCGTTCAGGCCGAACGGATCGTTCGCGCTGACCGAGTCGACGGTGATGTTGTTGTAGCGGCTGTTCTGACCGACGGCCGAGATTTCGCCACGGGCGCGGTCGGTGATCACCACGCGGGGATCAAGACGGACCACGTTCTGGATCGAGCGACCCGGGGTCGGCGTGGCATCGAGCTCACGACGCGACACGTTGGTCGACAGGCCCTTGTTGTCCGGGGTGAAGGTCTGCGACAGCGTGTTGGCCGAGACGGTCACGCCGCTGAGGTTCTGCGCGTTCGCCGTATCGGCGGTAACGCCCATGGTCAGGTTGACGGCGGTGTCCTGGGCCAGCTGCAGGTACACGTTGTCCTGCTCGCTCTGGGTGCCGTCCTTGGACACCTTCACGTCGAACGGGCCGCCCACGCGCAGGCCCTGAGCCGAGTAACGGCCGGCCGCGTCAGTGGTGGTGGTCTTGGTGGTGCCCGAGGGCTCATGCACGATCTGCACGGTGGCGCCGGCGATCGGCTGGCCGCTGCCGTCAACGATGCGGCCGCTGATGGAAGACGAGGTGTCCTGGGCCAGCACCGGAGCCGTGGCGAGCAAGCCCGCAATCGCCAATGGCAGCAATTTCGTACGCAACGAATGGTTCATCGAGATTCAACCCCTTAAGAAAGTCGCAAAAAAGGCATGGGACCAGACCGAAGGAGTCCCATGCCCCCTCGCCACCGTCTTAAGTGACTGATTCCCCAAATTATTTTGATTCGTCCGGGACCGCCCCGCAGGGGCCGTCGACCGCAACTCATCACGACGAATGTAACCGCATTATATTACAATTTCGTAACTTTTTGACGAAATACTCACACTTCTTGCGGGCTCTTCTTACGCTTGGCGTAAGTTATTGATGCTTGAACATTTCCTCGGGCACAAAAAAACCGGCGCCTTGCGGCGCCGGTTTCGGGGTACTGCCTAAGCCGTTCGACTTAGAAGAACGAGATGCCGAAGGTGACCATGTAGGTGCGGTCTTCCAGCAGCGAGTAGTACGGCGCCGAGGTGAACAGCGTACCGCCCGTGTTGACGTCCTTGATCGTGTTGCCCGGATTGCTGGCCAGGAACGCGCCGATGTTGTTGGCGTTGGTCAGCGCACGCTTGTTGGTCAGGTTGAACACGTTGAGCTTGATGTACGGATTGCGCAGCCAGGTGGCGAAGTCCGAGAACTTCCAGCCGGCGTTCAAGTTGAACACGGTGTAGCCGCCCACCTGTTCGGTGTTCGACCAGTCACCCCAGATCGGACCGCGGTACTTGGCGTCCAGGGTGGCCCAGAACGGACCGTGGTCGTAGCCCAGGCGCACATAGCCCGAGTTCTTCGGCGTGTTGAGGAAGGTCTTGCCTTCGGTCGGGTAGGTGCCGTCGCCGAAGGTGTTGACGTTACCGTCGAGGATCGCCTTCTGGTACGAGTAGTTGCCGTACAGGGTCCAGTCTTCGGCGAACTTGTAGCTGCCTTCGGCGGTGATGCCGCGCATGTGCATCTTCGGCAGGTTCAGGTACACCGTCTGGCCGGAGTTGACGTCGTAGCCCGAGATCTGCTTGTTGACCAGGTGCGACTCGTACGCGTCGACGTTGGCCGAGAAGTGATCGGCATAGAAGCGCCAGCCCAGGTCGACCGTGGTGGCCTCTTCCGGCTTGGCCTGATAGGTACCGGCCGCAGCGTTGGCGAGGTTCTTCGGGTTGTCCGCCACGGCAACGTTCTGCAGCAGCGAGCCATTGATCGGTGCACGGTAGGTGCGGCCGGCGCCGATGTAGAACTGGTTCTGGTCGTCGAGCTGGTACTTCACGCCAGCAGTCGGGCTGACCTTGTGATAGGTCGCTTCAGCCGTGCCGCCGAACTGGTTGGTCTTGGCAGTGGGAGTGCTGTAGCTGCCCCAGTTCTCGTAGTCGTAACCGGCACGGTCTTCCCACAGGTACGCCGCGCCGACCGTGATGGTCCACTTGTCGTTCGGCGTCCAGGTGTTGGTGGCGAAGAACTTCTTGATTTCGGAGTTGGTGTACTCACGGTACAGGCGCTGGATCACGCCGTTGGAGTAGCGGATGTAGTTGGAGTCGCCCCAGAAATCGGACGGCTCGCCGCCGACGGCGGGGTTGAAGACTTCCTGCTGCTGCTGGCGGGCACGCTCGTACCAGAAGCCGTATTCCAGGCTGTCGTCCATACCGAAGTCCTGGTTCAACTTGGCGATGACACCGGGACGGTAGGTGAAGGTCTGGCTGACGTCGTAAGCCACCGCGCTGCCGGCGATCTTGCCGTCGCCGTTGAGGTCCTGGTCGGCCACGCCGATCACGTTCTGCGGCACGGTCGATTCGGTGAACTTGTAGCCGCCACCGCCGCCGCCGTTGCCGTACCAGAAGTACGGCACCACCGAGAGGCGCAGGCTGTCAGCCAGCTTGAACTCGCCATCGAGGCTGGCCAGCCAGCTGGTGAACGGGTTGGTGTGAAGCTTCCAGTAGTAGGTATCGGTCGGGCTGTAGGGCTCGTCGTAGCTCTGGAAATAACCGCCCGTACGGACCTGGGCCTTGGTCAGGCTGTCATAGCTGTAGTTGCGCTCGCGGTTGTACTGCACCGAACCGGAGATGTAGTTGTTGTCGTCGATCGTCCACAGCGCCTTGCCGTCGACCTTGGTGACGTTCAAGTCGCCCGGGCCGCGCCAGAAATCGGAGGTGTTGTTCGAGTACGACAGCCACGCGCGCACCGGACCGAGGTCGCCGGTATTAAAGCGCAGGAAGGTGCGGCGGTAGTCGTGGTTGCCCAGGCTCTGGGCAAAGTCCAGGCCGGCCGTGTGCGACGGATCGATGGTGACCCAGGAAATGGCGCCACCGGCCGCGCCGGAGATCGGCGTGTCGACGTCCGGGTAACCCTGCAGCACGGTGATGTCACCCATGTTCTCGGTGTCGCCGTACTCGGTCGAGTAGACCTTGTAGTTGCCGCTGTCGTTGATCGGCGCGCCGTTCACGGTGGTGCCGATTTCGTCGCTGGTGAAGCCGCGGATCTGGTAGTTGCCGTTGGCCAGGCCGCTGACGTCGTCGGTCGAGGCATTCACGCCCGGGATCGAGTCGATCATCTGCACGAAGGTGCCGCCCGGCGCCGCCTTGACGATGGCATCGCGCGAGATGGTCGAAACCGCCTTCGGAGCCGTCTGCACCGACATCAGGCCATCACCCAGCGACAGGCTCTGCGCCTGCACCGTCACGGTGTCCAGCTGCTGGGCACGCTTGGTGTCGTTGGAGGTGGTGGTGTTGGACGTGCTCGACGGGCCGTTGCGGGTAGCCGGTTCCTTGGTCTGCGGGTTGGTGGCCTGGCCCGAGGTGTCCTGGGCCGAGGCGACACCGGCTGCCATACAAAATACGACAGCAATGGCCATGGAAAGGTGGTTTCGTTTCATCATCGTCATTCCAGAATTGACAAAGTTTTGGAGTCAGCTGCCGCCCCTTAAGGTCGCCAGCAAACCGAGTAGGAAAGTGGAGCGTCGCCCGGCAGAAAGATCTCGCGATTAATCGAAAGATGCTTCGCAAGTCATTGCGTAAAAACGCAATTTCATGCCATTTAACGTAAATTTAAACGTTTCCTCCGGGCGTAAAAAAGCCCGATCGGTAAAAATCGGGCGAAATTACGAAATTAGTTGAAGCTGTTGGTCCAGGCGACGACTAGCCCCTTGCGCCCGACCAACGACGTAAGCTTTGCATAAGTATTTTACAAGAAATTTACCGAAGGATCACGCGAACGCCAAGGCCCGCGCTTTCTCCCCATCCAACGGTCAATCAGTCACCACTGAAATTCTCGTAGGGCGATATCTGGCCGACCGGGAAGGCGTTGGCAGAACCGGAGGCCTCTTACTTGCCCAGATAGCGCGCCCGCTTGGCGGGCTTGAGCGTCGCCAGATCGAGCATCACCAGACCATCCACACAGCCGGAGAAACCCGGATCCTCGCCGAAAGCGAGGAACTGCACACCTTCTGGATCGACCAGATCCACGTACTGGCGATACAGCACCGGCAGGCTGACGCCGAGCGCATCGAGATGATGCTTGAGTTTGCCCAGGCCTGCCGCCGGGTCCAGGCCCGCCAGCGCATCACGCACCAGCTCGATCACCCCCGGCGACACCACGAACGGTTGCCGCGCCGAAGCCAGACCCGGCGCACCAAAGTAATGCTGATGCGCGGCGGCGATCCATTCGCGCGCCTCGCGCGGAAGCGCAACCGACATGCTCACCGGACCAAACAGGTAACGCAGGTCCGGATGGCGCTGCAGGTACAGACCAATGCCCTGCCACAACTGATCCAGCGCACGCGAACGCCAATAGGCCGGCGCGATAAAGCTGCGTCCCAACTCCAGCCCCTGCGCCAGGCGCGACTCGAGCGCGGGCGAATAGCTGAAGAGACTGGAGGTATACAGCGCCGCCATGCCGCGCTCGCCAATCAGGCGACCGCCGTGGCCGAAACGATAGGAACCGACGATGCGCAGCGCTTTGGGATCCCACAGCACCAGGTGCTCGTAATGTGGATCGTAGGCGTCGAGGTCGCGACGTGCGCCGGTGCCCTCGCCCACCTTGCGGAAGGTGAGCTCACGCAGGCGACCGATCTCGCGCAGCACGGCGCTGTCGGACGCGCCCCTGAACAACAGGATCTGCTTGCCGTCATTGAGGTCGGCGAGTTTTTCCGCCTGCGCCTGCAGCTCGGCGACCACGCGCTCGGTGGGCTCCGGATGCGCCAGCGGCGCCTGGCCGCCAAAGATCAGGCCGCGATGACGACCCACGCGGTACACGTGGCGACGCATCAACTTGGCCGCGCGCTTCGTCGAATCGCCGCTGTGCTGCTCGAGTTCGTCGGCCGACACCAACTGGCCCACGCTGAAACCGATGCGGCGGCTGGTGGGTGAAATCGCTTCGCGCGGCAGCATCGCCGTGCTGAGCGGCTTGGCCAGCATCGACAAGCCATAGAACATGGCGGAATTGCGCGCGGCGACGTGGATCGGCAGCACCGGCGCACGGCTGCGCTGCGACAGGCGCGCAAATCCATCGGACCAGCGTCCGTCGCTCACGCCCGACGGACTCACGCGCGACACCTCACCCGCCGGGAAAACGATCAAGGCCTCACCGTTGTCGAGCGCACGATAAATGTCGCGCATGCGCGAGGCGGCGCCCTTGCCGAACACATCGACCGGCAGCAACAACTTGTGCAGCGGGGGGATCGACATCAGCCAGTCGTTGGCGAGGATGCGCACATCGCTGCGCACCGAGCCAACCATTTGCAGCAGGGTCAGCGCGTCGATCATGCCCAGCGGATGATTGGCGACGATCAGTACGCCGCCCTCGACCGGAATGTTCTCCCGCTCGCGCGGGTTGACGAAGTAGCTGACGCCAAGCACGTCCAGCGTGCGCTCGACAAAGTCGAAACCTTCGGCCTCGCCTGCGGCTACCAGGGTGCGGTTGAACCCTTCCTCATCGGCCAGGCGGCCCAGCATGCCGGCCACCGGCCGGCGGATCAGGGGGTGTTGCGCCAACCATGGCAGACGTTCGGTGAGGGTCTGTTCAACTTTGAGCATGACCGCCTCCTGGGAATTACCCCAAATGCTGGTAGCGGATTATGACAGCAAGGTTATGCGGATGGGTCCGAAAGATCACGTGTGCGACTTTCGTGTCGTTTCAAACGACAAGATGCAGATAAGCCGCCACGCCGCCCATGAACATCTGCACTGACAGCGCGATCAGCAGCATGCCCATCACGCGCTCAAGCGCCGTGAGCACGCTTTCGCCCAGCCAGCGGAACAGATAAGTCGAGCACAGCAGGATCACCGAGGTCGCCAACCACGCGCCCAGCAAGGCGATGGCCCAATCCGCCGTACGACCGGGCTGGGTATTGGTAAGCAGTAACAGAGCTGCCATCGCGGACGGCCCGGCTACGCCGGGAATGGCCATGGGCACGATGAAGGGCTCGCCCTCGCCCTGCTTGCCGAAGATGCCGCCGCCATCGGCGGGCGGGAACACCATGCGGATGCCGATCAGGAACAGCACGATGCCGCCGGCGATGCTGATCGATTCCTGGCGCAACTGCAGCAGCTTGAGGATGTGCTGGCCGCCGATCAGGAAACCCAGCAGCACGCCCAGTGCGATCAGCAGCTCGCGGATCATCACCTTGCGGCGCCGCTTGGGCGCCACGTCCTTGAGCAGGCTCAGGAAGATCGGGATGTTGCCGAGCGGATCCATGATCAGGAACAGCAGGATTCCCGCCGCCAGCGTGGTCATCTGCGTTTCCATCTCAGCGGAGCTCCTGCGTCATGCTCATGCCGATTCACGCAAATCGAGAGCTGCGCCGCGCGCGCCCTTGCCCTGCTCGCCCAACAGATAGATGGCTGCCTGCGCGGCCGCATCCGGCAGCGGATGGATCATCGTGTCTTCGCCGAAATACGCCGCGCGTCGCAGCGTGGTTCGCATCGGCGCCGGCAACAAGGCGTGCGCACGCAGTGGCGACTGTTCGGTTTCCTGATGCAGGATTTCCACCAGTCGCTCCAGCGCCGCCTTCGATACGCCATAAGCGCCCCAGTGCGCGCGCTGCACGAGCTCGGGATTGTCCAGCACGAACACCACCGCGCTATCGGGTGCGCGCGACAGCAGCGACATGCAGGCCTGGGTCAAGGCAAACGGCGCCGACACATTGACGTGCATCGCTCGCAGCCAGTCGTCGGGCTTGTGCACGGCCAGCGGCGTCAGCTCCTTGAAGCTGGCGGCGGCATGCACGATGCCGTCGAGGCGACCGAAATCGCGTTCGAGGCCATCGGCCAGCGCTTCATAGTCACGCGGCGTGGCCACTTCCATATCGAGCGGATGGATCACCGGCTCGGGCAAGCCCTCGCCGATCATCGCATCGTAAAGTTGTTCCAGCTGGCGCTTGCGGCGACCCGTGATCACCACCGTGGCGCCGGCACGCGAAGCCGCACGCGCGACCGCCGAGCCCAGGCCGCCATAGGCGCCGGTGACCAGTACGACACGACCGGCCAAGGAACCAGGCGCCGCAACCCAGCCTTCCGGCAGACGAACCAGGGGAAGCGCCATCAGGAACCGGCCCCCGCCACATCCGCCGCCATGCGCGCGAGTTCACCCGCCGCGTTGAGGTCTTCGATGATGTCGCATCCGCCGATCAGCTCGCCCTGGATGAAGAGCTGCGGGAAGGTCGGCCAGTTCGCGTAATGCGGCAACGCCGCGCGGACTTCCGGGTCGGCCAGCACGTTGACGGCATGAAACTGCGCGCCCGCCGCCTTCAACGCCTCCACGGCGCGGCTGGAGAAGCCGCACATGGGGAACTGCGGCGTGCCCTTCATGAAGAGCACGATGGCGTGTTCGGCCAAGACAGCCTTGATTCGCTCGTTAACGTCCATAAGTCGAGTCGTTCATCGTTACAATGCAATGAGATCGATAGTGTATCAGTCGTGCGCGGGTCGCCGGTCCTCGGCCAATCCTGCCCGACCCCTTTCCTCAGCCAACGCCCAGGAGCCACAACATGGCGATCGAACTCCCCCCCTTGCCCTACGAAAAGAACGCACTTGAGCCGCACATTTCCGCGGAAACGCTCGAGTATCACTATGGCAAGCATCACCAGGCCTACGTGACCAACCTCAACAACCTGATCAAGGGCACCGAGTTCGAGAACGCCGCGCTTGAGGACATCATCAAGAAGTCGTCCGGCGGCGTGTTCAACAACTCCGCCCAGGTCTGGAACCACACCTTCTATTGGAACTCGTTGAACCCCAAGGGCGGCAATGAGCCGACCGGCAAGCTCGCCGACGCCATCAACAAGGCGTTCGGTTCGTTCGACAAGTTCAAGGAAGAGTTCACCAAGTCGGCCGTGGGCAACTTCGGTTCGGGCTGGACCTGGCTGGTGCAGCGTCCGGATGGTTCGCTGGGCATCGTCAATACGTCCAACGCAGCCACCCCGATCACCGGCAGCGACAAGCCGCTGCTGACCTGCGACGTGTGGGAACACGCGTACTACATCGACTACCGCAACGCCCGTCCGAAGTACCTCGAGGCGTTCTGGAATCTGGCGAACTGGGAATTTGCAGCCAAGAATCTGGCCTGATTTCTCGCTGGATGCAGTCACGAAAAACGGGGCCTCGCGGCCCCGTTTTTTTTTGCGCGATCTGTACTGTGGGAGCGCACCCTGTGCGCGACAGGCGCCTCGCCGATACCTTGACGCACGGTCGTCGCGCACAGGGTGCGCTCCCACAATATCGTCGTTATTTACGCTCCAGCAATTTATCGACCGCGGGCTGCGCCTGCGGATCACGACCCAGCGCATGGGCGATGCCAGACAGGCGCTCGATCAGCTGCGCGGCATCAGGCGCACACACCGTGGCATGCCCCACCTTTCGACCGACACGCGGCTGCTTGCCGTAGTCGTGCCAATGCGCATCCACTGCCTGAAGTACCGGCGCGGCATCGGGCAACTCGCCAATCCAGTTGAACATGGCCGAGAGGCCCCGCGCCGAGGTATCGCCCAGCGGCAGGCCGAGCACGGCGCGCACGTGATTTTCGAATTGGCTGGTGAGCGCACCCTCGATGGTCCAATGACCGGAGTTGTGCACGCGTGGCGCCATTTCGTTGCCGAGCAACTCGCCGTTTTTCACGAACAGTTCGAGCGCAAACACACCGACGTAATCGAGCTTCTCTGCCAGCGTGCGGGCCAGGCCGGTAGCACGTGCCTGCAAGGCGGCAATGTCGGAAGCCGGCGCAAGGCTCAGCGACAGCACACCATCGGTGTGCCAGTTCTGCGTCAGTGGCCAGGTGCGGAAGTCGCCATCGCGACCACGTACGGCGATCACCGACAACTCGCGGTCGAACGGCACGAAGGCCTCGAGGATCAGACCATGCGCCTGGGCCTGCGCACCAAGCGCCGCCCAGGCGGCATCGGCATCGGCCAGGGTCTTGATGCGGAACTGTCCCTTGCCGTCATAACCCAGGCGGCGCGTCTTGAGGATGGCCGGCGCGCCGACGGTCGCCAGCGCGCGCTCGAGATCCTCGCGCGTGTCGACCGCCTTGAACTCGGGCGTCTGCAGACCGCATTCGAGGAACAAGGTTTTTTCGGCCAGGCGATCCTGCGCCACGGCCAGCGCGCGCGGCGCGGGAAACACGTCGACGTGGTTGGCGAGCCAGTGCGCGGTTTCGGCCGGCACATTTTCAAAGTCGAAAGTGACCACGTCGACTTCGCGGGCGAAGTGCTCCAGCGCCTCGTAGTCGGTCCAGTCGGCCACCACCAGTGGGGCGATCTGCCCGGCGCAGGCGTCGACGGCGCTGTCGACCACGAGGGTCTTCACGCCCAGCGGCGCAGCGGCCAGCGCCAGCATGCGGGCGAGCTGGCCGCCGCCCAGGATGCCCAGCACCGGTTGGCGTCGAGCGGTCACGAGCGCGGATCCGGGTTATCCAGCACGGTCTGCGTCTGGCGGGAACGGTAGCTGTCGAGCGCGGCGGCGATGGCGGGGTCGTGCAGTGCCAACACCGAGGCTGCCAGGATGCCGGCGTTCACGGCACCGGCGCGGCCGATGGCCAGCGTGCCGACCGGGATGCCTGCCGGCATCTGCGCGATCGACAGCAACGAATCCATGCCATTGAGCGCCTTGGACTGCACTGGTACGCCGAACACCGGAAGCCGCGTCTTGGCTGCCAGCATGCCCGGCAGATGGGCGGCGCCGCCGGCGCCGGCCACGATGACCTGGATGCCGCGACCGACAGCTTCTTCGGCGTACTGGAACAACAGGTCCGGCGTACGGTGCGCCGATACCACGCGCACCTCGTGCGCCACGCCGAGCTCGGCCAGCACGCTGGAGGCATGCTCCATGGTTTCCCAGTCCGAACGGGAGCCCATTACAACGCCCACGCGCGGCGGGAGGGAAGTCGAGGTCATGACCCAAGCCATCCAAAAGGGTTATTGTACGGACTTTCCGCGTCTCGGCACGACCCACTCCCCATGGACAAACGCCTACTCGACATCCTCTGCTGCCCGGTCAGCAAGGTTCCCGTCCGCCCGCTCCAGCGCCAGGAGCTCGATGCCCTGAACAAGGCCATCGGGGCCAGCCAGGTCCAGAACGTGGCAGGCGCCGCCGTGAGCGCCCCAGTGACCGAAGGGCTGATCACCACGGACCGCAAGGTCATCTACCGGGTCGAGGACGGCATCCCCGTCATGCTCCCCGAGGAAGGCATCGGTACCTTGCAGCTCACTGACTTTCCAGCGGCCGCCTGAGGGCCACTTTGGGCCGGATGTCCGCAAGAACCCGCTTCTTGTGAACGTGTCGACATATATCGATACGGCGAATGACAGCGGCCCATGACATCCCTTATCGTAGGCTGGCGTATTGTCGTATGTGGCTGTGAGCACGTCGGCATCACTTTCAGGGGGTGAAAGGCGATGAAAGACGCCAGTGAATCATCCAATATCGTCAGCCTGACCCAGCGCCTGGACCCGTCCAGCGAGCGCGGAGGCGCCCTCTTGAACACCGTCCGGGACATTGCGGGCCGCCGCCTGCAGATCTTGATCAACGGCATGTTCGAGCATGTCGACGATGCGCTGTTCGATCTGGCCGAAAAAGCTGAGAACAACGCCGCCCAGATGCACTACTTCGACGGCATGCGCGAAGTGCGCAAGCGCCGTCCGATGGTGGAGCGCAGTTTCCTGGCGCAGATCTCGCGCGAGCTGACCGATTTCGCCTCGAGTTATCGCAACAACGCCGGCAACAGCAATGGCGTGTCGTTGCCGGTGGGGTCGGTCGAACTGTCGCTGGTGGCAGACAACGAACTGGAAGAATCGCTGGCCATCACCAGCATGATCGGCAAGAACGAAACGCGCCTGACGCGCGATCTGTTCGCCGTGAACCAGCGCCTGTCCGTCATCTATGGCGGCATCAAGATCGACGACGCCACCAATCCGGTGGGGCCGGCCGCACTGTCGCAGGCGTTCCGCCAGGCGATGCGCGAGCTCAGCGCCGAGATGCGCGTCAAGCTGATCATCTACAAGCTGTTCGACCGTTACGTGCTGGCCTCGCTGGATGAGCTGTACCAGGAGATCAACGCCGAACTGGTGCGTGCCGGCGTGCTGCCGCAGCTGCGCCACGAGATCCCGCGTGCTGGCGGCGCTGCCCGCGCAGCCGGTACGGCCGCACCCGCGGGCAATGCGGTCGCTGCAGAACAGACCGAAGGCACCTTCCTCGGCGAAGACGAGACGGGCAACGCCTCCAACGAATTGATCCAGACGCTGCGCACGCTGTTCAGTGCACGCCGTCCGGCGCCTGTTGCGGGCGCCATGCCGATGTCTGCCGGCGCCATGCAGATGCCCAGCGCCAACGAGCTGATCGGTGCGTTGAGCGTGCTGCAGAGCCAGGCCGCCATCAACCAGCACATGCCACTGAGCACCAGCAACGCGGTGGAGCTGGCTGGCGAAGTGCAACAGCTGAAGGAACACCTGCTCGCCCAGATCGGCTCCCTGCGCGGCGAAAAGCCGAGCCAGGTGTCGACCATCGACGAGGACACCATTGATCTGGTCGGCATGCTGTTCGAGTTCATCCTCGAAGACCGCAACCTGCCGACCGAGATGCAGGTATTGCTGGCGCGCCTGCAGATTCCGTATCTGAAGGCCGCCATCCTCGACCGCAAGCTGTTCGCACATCGCCAGCATCCGGCACGCCGGCTGCTCGACAACCTGGCCGACGCCGCCAAGGGCTGGTCGGCGGAATCCGATCGCGACCACCGCCTGCACGACAAGATCAAATCCATCGTCGACCGCCTGCTGCAGGACTTCGACGATGACATGACCATCTTCGAGCGCCTGTGCGCCGAGCTGCAGGAATTCCAGGACATCAGCCGCCGCCGTGCCGAACTGGCCGAGCAGCGCGTGGCCGAGTCCACCCGTGGCCGCGAGAAGCTCGAGCAGGCACGCCGCCGTGCCGCCCGCGAGATCCTCAGCCGTATAGAAGGCCATAACCTTCCGCCGCTGATCCACGGCATCCTGTCGCGCGCCTGGGCGAACTACCTGGTGCTCACCATTCTCCGCCAGGGCGAGGAATCGAGCGAGTTCCGCGACGCGCTGCGTTTTGCCAACGACTTCATCGACAGCACCAAGCCGGCCCGCACGCTCGACGAGCGCCGCGCGTTGCGCCAGATGCTGCCGGGCATCGAGCGCGCCCTGCGCCGCGGCCTGGGCAACGTGGCGTTCCAGGAAAGCGACATCGATCGCCTGCTGGCCCAGCTGCACACCTATTACCGCCACCAACTCGGCGAAGCCGTGCCGGAGGCCGAGGTGCATGCGGTGGAGGAATCCACCACCCTGCCCATCCCCGAAAGCATCCAGCCGATTGCCGAGTCCGAAGCGGAACTTGACCGCACCGAACCCGTGCAGGAGCCGGTGCTCGACACGCCGGAGATGCTGTTGGTCTCCGAGCTCAAGCCCGGCACCTGGCTGGAGTTCGTGACGGGTCCGGACACCATCGAGCGCGCCAAGCTCTCGTGGATCAGCCCGATGAGCGGCCGCTACCTGTTCGTGAACCGCCGCGGTCTCAAGGTGGCCGATTACTCGCCGCACGAACTGGCCCAGGCACTCGCCAGCGGCACGGCGCGCGTGCTTGAATCCACCGCTCTGTTCGACCGCGCGCTGGATGCCATCGTCGGTCGCCTCAGCCAACCGGCCACGTCCCAAGCACCGACCGAATGACTTCAGTACAACTTGTTCCACCGTCGTCCGACCTGATCCAGGCGGATGTCGAACGCGCGTTCGCCGAAGATATCGGCACGGGTGACGCCACCGCCGGGCTGCTGCCTGCAGACGCCACCGCCAGCGCTGCGCTGACCTGCCGCGAAGACGCGGTGATGGCCGGCACCGACTGGTTCAACGCCTGTTTCCGCCAGCTCGATCCGCAGGTGCAGATCGAATGGACCGTGCGCGATGGCGACCGCGTCGCCGCGGGCTCGGTGATCTGCCGCCTGCGTGGCAACGCGCGTGCCCTGGTCACGGCTGAGCGTTCGGCCCTGAATTTCCTGCAGCTGCTATCTGGCACCGCCACCTCGACCGCCGCGCACGTGGCCGCCGTGGCGGGTACTGGCGTGCGCGTGCTGGATACGCGCAAGACGGTTCCCGGTCTTCGATTGGCGCAGAAGTACGCGGTGCGCTGCGGCGGCGGGCACAACCATCGGGTGGGTTTGTATGACGCCATCCTGGTGAAGGAAAACCACATCATCGCTGCGGGCAGCATCAAGGCTGCCGCCGAAGCGGCGCGTCGACTGCATCCCAAACTGTTGCTGGAAATCGAAGTGGAAAATCTCGACGAACTGCAGCAGGCCCTGGACGCCGGCGCCGATCGCATCATGCTGGACAACTTCACCCTGCCGCTGATGCGCGAAGCCGTGACCCTGGCCAAGGGCCGTGCAGAGCTGGAGATTTCCGGCAACGTGGATCTGTCGACCATTGGCGAGTACGCGAGCACCGGCGTGGATTTCATCTCGGTGGGTGCGCTGACCAAGCATGTGCGGGCGGTGGATTTGTCGCTGCGCTTGAAGCTCGACTGAGTCGCGCCCAAGCGCGCCCTTCGCCAGTCATGGCGGCCTGCGCCGGAATGACGAGCAGCAGGCGACTTTCACACCGCGCCCCTTGCAAGCCACGCGCGACGCCTACACTCTCGCCACATGAGTGAGCTTTCCGACCTGATCCTGTTAGTCCTGCTGCTGGCCATCATCGGCTTGTGGCTCAAGCTCGCCCGCGGCCGCGAACAGGCCACGCAGGAAGCCCGCCAGCAATGTCGCCAGCATGGCCTGCAGTTGCTCGATGAAAGCGTGGGCCTGCGCGGCGCCCGCCTGCTGCGCCAGCACGGCCAGCTAATGCTTGAGCGTTGCTACACCTTTGAAGTGAGCATCGACGGCAACGACCGCGAACCCGGCAAGCTGTGGCTGATCGGCCATACGTTGAGCGGCGTCAGCCTGCCGACCATCCAGAGTCATCTGCCCGGCCTGCTTTCCGAACATGTGCCGCCGCCGGCGCACGACAACGTGGTGCCGCTGCGCCCACGGCTACGCAAAGACAACCAGCTGCACTGAGGCCTTGATGGCCCGATCGCGCCGGGCCAGCCGGCGCGACGGCAACGCGGCTTACTTCACCACTCGCAGGAACGGCGCGCTGCGCTTGGGCTTCTCGCCTGCCTCGCCCTCGGGCGTCGGCGGGGTGTCGTCGGGATCGGGCGAGGACGGCGGCGGCTGATCGCCACCTTCTTCAGCCGGGAACATCATGCCCTGCCCGTTTTCCTGCGCGTACAGCGCCAGCACGGCCTGAATCGGAATATGGATGTTGTGGCTGACGCCGGAGAAGCGCGCCTGAAAGCTGATCCAGTCGTTGCCCAGGTCCAGGCTGGCCACGGCACGCATGGCCAGGTTCAACACGACCTGCCCGTTCTTGATGACCTGCGGAGGCACCCGCACCCCTTCCCGTCCGGCATCGACCAGGACATAAGGGGTCAGATTATTGTCGGTGATCCAGTCGTAGATCGCCCTCAGCAAGTAAGGACGATTGGAGGACATCGGCGGGAGCTTGTCGTCGGTCATGCAAAAACCTATGGAGGGCGCCGCCTCACGGGATAAGCCCAGGGCGCGCCAAGTGGATCGTGGCAGTGTAATGCGAAGCCGAGGCGAGTTGTCGCAGTGGCGCCGTCCAGCGCGCCCAAACGCCGCCGGGGCGGCCAGGCAGGCCCATCAAGGCCTGCCGCCTGAACCTCAGGGGCGCATGGCCTTCTCTTCGGGGGTCATGCTGCGGGCGTAGCCCTGGCTCGCGAACAAGCGCTCGCCATAGTCGAGGATGGGCTTGCCCTCACGTCCCAGGTCCACCCCCAGCCAGGGCAGGCGCCAGACCACCGGGGCCACCAGGCAATCGGTGAGGCTCATTTCCGGGTTCAGGAAGAACCGGGATGCCTTGAACAGGGGCAGCGCTGACAGCAAGTGCTCCCGCAGCCGCTTGCGGGCCGCATCGGCTGGACGGCCCCCTGCCCTGATCAGGTCCACTTCGGGCAGCCAATCCAGCTCGATCCGCACATTGGCCAGACGCAGACGCGCCCTGGATAACGGGTCGATCGGCATCAGCGGAGGGTGGGGATAGCGTTCGTCCAGGTATTCGCAGACGACCGCCGTGTTGTAGAGGGTCAGGTCGCGATCAACCAGGGTCGGCGTGGTGCCGTAGGGGTTGAGGTCGAGCAGGTCTTCCGGCGGCTTGGCGGGGTCGACGATCACCCTGTCGTAGCTCACGCCCTTGGCGGCGAGCACGAGACGCGTCCGGTGGCACTGGATGCCATCTGCGGTGGTGTAAAGGGCGAGTGCGGTACGCGAACGAGCGCTTTGGACCATGCGCGATCTCCCCATCGGCTTATCCAAGTACGGCGGCCCCGGCACCCATCAATGGGTCGCAGGCCGCCGTACCGTAGGCTCCGGAAGGTGACGTCTTAGTGGACGTCCTTCCAGTACTCCTTCTTTAGCAGATATGCCAGGAAAGTGAAGCCCGCCAGGAACAGCAGCACCCAGATGCCGTAGCGCTGACGCTGGAGGGCGGCCGGTTCGGCGGCGTACTCCAGGAAGTTGGTCAGGTCACGGGACGCCTGCTGGTACTGCGCCGGCGTGAGCTTGCCCGGCTGGGAGAGCTCGAGCTTCTCCACATCGTCGCTGCCTTCCTTCTTCACGGCCGTCTGGATGCCCTGCAATTCCCACAGCGGGAACGGCATGGAAGCATTCGGGAACACCGTGTTGTTCCAACCCACCGGACGGGTCGGATCGAGGTAGAAGGAGTTGAGGTAGCCGTAGACCCAGTCGGCGGTCTTGGCGCGCACTTCCAGCGAAAGATCCGGCGGTGCCTTGCCGAAGAACTGCTGGGCCGAATCCTCCGGCATGTGCGAGATCACCGGGTCGCCGAACTTGGCGCCAGTGAAGTTGAGGTTTTTCATCACCTCGTCTTCGGACAGGCCCAGGTCTTCGGCGATGCGCGAATAGCGCACGTACTTCAGCGAGTGGCAACCCACGCAGTAGTTGAAGAACAGCTTGGCGCCGCGCTGCAGCGAGGCCTGGTCGTGCACGTTGGTGCCGGCCGAAGGCAGACCGCCCTCTTCCTGCGCCATGGCGACATTGGTGCCGACCAGCAAGCCAACGGTGAGCGCAACCGTGGAAATGATTTTCTTCATCGAGGGCTGCCGCTTATTCATGGTCAAACACCACCCGCTCCGGAACCGGCTTGGTCTTTTCCCAGCCGAGATGCGTGTAGCACCAGAGGAACACGAAGTAGCCGAAGTAGAGGACGGTCATGAAGCGACCGAACGCGTTCTCCCAGAACGTCGCGTCCGCAGGCACCCACTCCGTGGTCAGCTCGCCGACCACGCCCGCACCCACCAGGGCCAGGCCGATGAACGACGCGGCGAAGGTCATCAAGGCCACCTTGAAACCGGTGCCGCGATAACGGATGGAGCGCACCTTGCCGGCATCGATCCACGGCAGCACGAACAGCAGGGCGATCGCGCCGAACATGCCCAGCACACCCCAGAACGCCGTGCCGAAGAACGACGGGATCATGCGCAGGATCGCGTAGAACGGGGTGAAGTACCACGACGGCTTGATGTGCGTCGGGGTGACCAGGTTGTTCGCCGGAATGAAGTTGTCATGCTCCAGGAACCAACCACCGAAGGTCGGCGCAAAGAAGATGATGAACGCCGCGATCAACACAAAGAAGCCCACCGCCACCAGGTCGTGCACGGTGTAGTACGGATGGAACGGAATGCCGTCGGCCGGCTTGTTCGGGTCCCAGCGGTTGCCCTTGGCGCCGTGCTTGATGTCGACGCCGTCGGGGTTGTTCGAACCCACTTCGTGCAGCGCGAAAATGTGCAGCACCACCAGCAACAGCAGCACCAGCGGCAGCGCGATCACATGCAGGGCGAAGAAGCGGTTGAGCGTGGCGTCGGCCGGCAGGTAGTCACCCATGATCCATTCGACCAGGCTGCTGCCAATCACGGGCACCGTGCCGAACAGGGAGATGATCACCTTGGCGCCCCAGAACGACATGTTGCCCCACGGCAGCACGTAGCCCATGAAGGCTTCGGCCATCAGCGAAAGGAACACCAGCATGCCCAGCAGCCACACCAGCTCGCGCGGCTTCTGGTACGAGCCGTACATCAGGCCGCGGAACATGTGCAGGAACACCACCACGAAGAACAGCGAAGCGCCGGTGGAGTGCATGTAGCGGATCAGCCAGCCCCACTCCACGTCACGCATGATGTACTCAACCGAGTTGAAGGCTTCCGCCGCACTCGTCTTGTAGTTCATGGTGAGGAAGATGCCGGTGACAATCTGGTTGACGAACACCAGCAGCGCCAGCACGCCGAAGTAGTACCAGAAGTTGAAATTCTTCGGCGCGTAATACTCGGTCATGTGCTTGCGGTAGACCGGCATCAAGCCAGGTGCCCGCTCATTGACCCAATCGCCGACTCGCGTGAATACGTTGGCCATTAGCCGGCCTCCTTCGGATCCACGCCAATCTGGATGTGCGTGTCGTCCATGAAATGGTACGGCGGCACCAGCAGGTTCTTCGGTGCGGGCACGCCCTGGTAGACGCGACCGGACATGTCATAGCGTGACTTGTGGCAGGGGCAGTAGAAGCCGCCCTTCCAATCCGGATCGAACGGCTCGGGCTTCATCACCGGCACGAAGTCGGGGACGCAACCCAGGTGCGTGCACAGACCCACCAGCACCAGCCACTCGGGCTTGATGGAGCGTGCTTCGTTCTGTGCGTACTTGGGCTGCTGCTCGGCCGAACCGCTGTCGGACTTGGCGTCGACGAGGCGGGAATCCTGGCTGGGCAGCGCATCGAGCTGCGCCTTGGTGCGGTTGACTACAAACACCGGCAGACCGCGCCAGGGGTAGGTTACCCGTTGGCCCTCTTCGATCTTGCTGATGTCGATCGTGACCGGCGCACCTGCGGATTTAGCCCGCGCACTGGGTTCCCACGACTTGATGAAGGGCACGACTGCCGTAACTACTCCCACACCACCAACCACTGCCGTGGTCGCTGTGAGGAAGCGGCGGCGGCCGTGATCGACGACTTCGTTCGCCATCAGGCTCTCCGGTACTTACATGCCATTGAGACGCGGAACTTAGATGTTCCACAGGTGCTTGCCAAGCGCGTCGATCAATCCGACAGCAGGAGACTACCTTGCTGTGCAGAGAAAAACCCCTAAGACTCCCCCTTAGAGAACAGCAGGCACGCGCGGCACCAGCACGATGAGCATGCAGCGAGAGCTACAGGCCTTCCGTTGTCGGGACCTAAGCGCACCGGGAAACCCCGGGACGACCCGCTTCGCAAGCGCCAGTAGATTCAGGCTCCCGCAAAATCGCGTTAGTGTAGCGTCAGGGCATGACTCGTACAATAAAATAGCCTCGCCTGCGACACATGCGCGCACCCCTCTCTAACGCCTTGCCGTGAAACGCATTACGACATGAAACATGCCGCTGGCACGCTCGCATTCATCGCCCGCTTCGTGGTGCTAGGGCTGGCGGCTGCGTTCGTCATCAGCCTCGCCTGGCCTGATGTCGGCCATCGCCTGCGGGAACGCTTCGGGGTCGCGCCGACGCCGACCACCGAGTCGATCAGTACCTCATCGACGCCTGCGCACACCGGCGGCCCGATCTCCTACGCGGACGCCGTCGCCAAGGCGGCACCCTCGGTCGTAAACATCTACGCCAACAAGATGGTCACCGAGCAAGCGGTGCAGATGTATACCGACCCGGTGCTGCAGCGACTGTTCGGCGGCCGTCCGACTGGCCCTGCCTACAAGCGACGCGAGCAGAGCCTGGGCTCGGGCGTGATCGTGCTGCAGGGCTACGTGCTCACCAACAACCATGTGATCGCCAACGCCGACGACATCCAGGTGCTGCTGTACGACGGACGCGTCGCCAAGGCCACGGTGGTGGGCGCCGATGTGGAGACCGATCTTGCGGTGCTGCGGATCGACGCCGGCAACCTGCCGGTGATCCATATTGCCGACCACCGCCCCACCCGCACCGGCGACGTCGTACTTGCCATCGGCAATCCGCTGGGCCTCAACCAGACGGTGACCATGGGCATCGTCAGCGCGATCGGCCGCCAGTTGAGCAGCTCGAGTCCCGAAGATTTCATCCAGACCGATGCAGCCATCAATCTGGGCAACTCCGGCGGCGCCCTGGTCAACACCGAGGGCGAGCTGGTCGGCATCAATACCCTGCTGATCGGCAAGGCGGCCAACGCCGAAGGCATCAGCTTTGCGATACCGGTGGCGAGCGCCAAGCGCGTGCTCGATCAGATCATCGACAGCGGCCACGTCGTGCGTGGCTGGATGGGCGCCGACTACACCTTCGTGCCCGTCGCTGCCGACAGCGGCCTGCCGGCAGCGGCACGCGGCGCGCAGGTCACCGATATCTATCCGGGCGGACCGGCGGCGACGGCCGGCATCCAGCCACACGACATTCTTTTGCGAATCGGCTCGGAAGACATCGTCGATCCCGCCGACCTGCGCCGGCATGAGGCCGCGCTCAAGCCAGGCAGCAAGGTGGAAGTGTCCGGGCTGCGCAATGGCGCGCCCTTCCATACCGAAGTGATACTTGCGCAGCGACCGCCCACCACACCGACGGCGTCACTGGATAGCTGAGAACCCCGCCGCCGCCACCGGTGATCGACCACCGCCCGGATGGATGGCCAAGCCGTAGCGCTTGCGCAGCGTGCCCACGCGTTCGACATAGACCTGCGTTTCCGCAAACGGCGGCACGCCGTTGTAGCGCTGCACGGCGCCGGGACCGGCGTTGTATGCCGCCGCCGCCAGACGCTCATTGCCGTTGAAGGTGCGCAGCAACAGGCCGAGATACCGTGCGCCGCCGCGGATGTTCTGTGCGGTATCGAAGGCATCGCGCACACCCATGTCGTTGGCCGTGCCCGGCATCAACTGCATCAGGCCTTGCGCACCCTTGATCGAGAGCGCACGCGGATTGAACGCGCTTTCGGCATGGATGATGGCGCGCAGGAAGGCCTCGTTGACGCCGGACTCCTGACTGGCCAGTTCGATCACGTCGCTATAGGCCGCAAGATTTAGCGCCACCGAATCCCAGCGGATATTCGAATGCAGATTGCACGCCACGCAGGTGGCGATGTAACTGAAGAGCATCGTCACCGCGTGACCTTGCTCGCCCGCCGGCCGCAAGTTCGTGTATTCCACGCTGCCGTCCTTGCGCACGACGCGATAGACCGCACCACGCAGCACGCGACTGCCATCGGCATCTGCAGCGGCCACGGGCTTGTCGGGCGTGGAGGCGCTGCGCGCCGGGCTGGCTTCGCTATAACTCCACTGACCCGGCTTTCCTGTCGGCGCCGCTTTGGCCGTTACGACGCGAGCCGTGGTTTCCACCGAATCCTCGACCCAGGCCACTGAAGGCGGCTGCGGCGCAGGCACCGCCGGCACTTTGCCCGCGGAGCTTTCCACCGAACTCTTGACCGTCGCCAACGAAGGCGCAGGCGCCGACGGCTTCTTGCGCACCGGATCAGGTGCGCCAGCAATGCGGCTGCAGCCCTGATAGCCCGCCGTGCTGCTGCTGAAGACGGTTTCGCCTGCCGAACCGGTGCAGCGGTAGAGCGAGCCCGCATGTCCCGGCAGCGAAAGCACCAACAGCCCTGCAAGCAAGGCGCAGCCAGCGAGGATCCGCCGGGGGGCCTCCGCGCCCAGCCGCGACAGGGGCAGCCCGCTCACGGACTCCCCTCGGGCCGTCCAGCCTTGGCGGCGGCCTCATCACGGTCAAGCAGCGACATCACTCCCCCTTCCTCATCTTCTCCGCGTGCGGCTAGCCAGCACGGGGTTTGGCGGCAGTGTGCTACCGCGCCGCCCTCCACGCCAAGCGCTGCGCGGCCGATTCGTGCGTCAGTACCCGTTTCCAGTCGCCCCACGGGCGCGCAAGTGCTTGATCCGCCTCGCCCGTTCCAGTGGCGGCAGGGCCTTTTGACGCGTAAACTACGGGGTTCGGCAACCCTCGCGCCGCCTCCTGAATCACGGTACCCAAGCCCATGACCGGCAAGCTTTTTATCAAGACCCACGGCTGCCAGATGAACGAGTACGACTCGGCCAAGATGGCCGACGTGCTCAAGGCCTCGCACGGGCTGGAGCTGACCCAGGATGAAGCCGAGGCGGACGTCATCCTGATCAATACCTGCTCGATCCGCGAAAAAGCCCAGGAAAAGGTCTTCAGCCAGCTGGGGCGCTGGAAAGAACACAAGCAAGGCGGCAAACCCGTGCTGATCGGCGTGGGTGGCTGCGTGGCCTCGCAGGAAGGCCAGGACATCATCAAGCGCGCGCCTTACGTGGATCTGGTGTTCGGCCCGCAGACCCTGCATCGCCTGCCGGAGTTGATCGAGGCGCAGCGCGCCACCGGCAAGCCGCAGGTGGACATCAGCTTCCCGGAAATCGAGAAGTTCGACCGCCTGCCCGAGCCGCGCGCCGAAGGCCCGACCGCCTTCGTGTCGATCATGGAAGGCTGTTCCAAGTACTGCTCGTACTGCGTGGTGCCCTACACCCGCGGCGAAGAAATCAGCCGTCCGTTCGACGATGTGCTGGTGGAAGTGGCCCAGCTCGCCGGGCAAGGCGTGCGCGAAGTGAACCTGCTCGGCCAGAACGTCAACGCGTACCGCGGCCCCACCCATGACGGCGGTATCGCGGACCTCGCCGTGCTGATCCACGCCATCGCGCAGATCGAAGGCATCGGTCGCATCCGCTTCACCACCTCGCATCCACTGGAGTTCTCCGACTCGCTGATCGAGGCGTATGCCAACGTGCCGCAGCTCTGCAACTTCCTGCACCTGCCCGTGCAGGCCGGTTCGGATCGCATCCTCACAGCGATGAAGCGCGGCTACACGGCGCTGGAATTCAAGCAGAAGATCCGCAAGCTGCGCGCGGTGCGTCCGGATATCTGCGTCTCGTCGGACTTCATTGTCGGCTTCCCTGGCGAGACGGCCGAGGATTTTGAGAAGACCATGAAGTTGATCGAGGACGTCGGCTTCGACCAGAGCTTCTCCTTCATTTTCTCCTCCCGCCCCGGCACACCGGCCGCGAATCTTGCCGACGACACCCCGGCAGATGAGAAGCATGCACGCCTCACGCGCCTGCAGGCCAAGCTCAACGACAACGCGCGTCAGATCAACGAGGCGATGGTCGGCACCGTCCAGCGCGTGCTGGTGGAAAAAGTCAGCCGCAAGAGCGCCAACGAAGTCACCGGCCGCACCGAGAACATGCGCTTCGTGAACTTCCCCGGCAGCACCCGCATGATCGGCCAGTTCGTGGACGTGGTGATCACCGAGGCGATGAGCAACTCGCTGCGCGGCCGCGTGAAACTGGCCGAAGAAGACATCGCGCTGGCCTCGTGACGGCACCCATCTCGATCCGGGAAATCGGCGCCGACGAGTTCACCCTGGTCTGGCCGCTGTTCCGCAGCGTGGTGGCCGCGGGCGACACCTACAGTTACCCGCCCGACCTGAGCTTCGAACAGGCGCGCGACTGGTGGACTTCGCCGCCGACGCGCTGCTTTATCGCCGAACGCGAAAAACTGGTGCTGGGTTGCTACATGCTCCGCGCCAACCAGCCGGGCCTGGGCGACCACGTGGCCAACGCCGGCTACATGGTTTCGCCCGCCGTGCGCGGCCAGGGCATCGCCTCGGTCATGTGCGAACATTCGATGGCGCTGGCCCGCGACGCGGGCTTCACCGCGATGCAGTTCAACTTTGTGGTCTCAACCAATACCTCCGCGGTGCGCCTATGGCAGCGCCACGGCTTCCGCATCGTTGGGCAGGTGCCGGGCGCATTCCGCCACGCCGCACATGGCCCGACCGATGTCTACGTGATGCACCGCCCTCTCTGACGCATACCGATGACCAACGGCCTCCATCAACGCGACTTTTCCCTCGAGCCGGAAGACAACGCACGGCTCTCCAATCTCTGCGGTCCCTTCGATGAGCATCTGCGCCAGATCGAGCTTCGCCTGGGCGTGGAGATCAATCATCGCGGCGCGCTGTTCCAGGTGATCGGCGAGGAAGCCGCGTCGCGCGCGGCGGAAAAAGTGCTGCAAGCGCTTTACCTCACGACCGAAAACGAATCGCTGAACGGCGCGAAGATCAATCTGCAGCTGGCCGACTCGGGCATCGAAGCCATCGTCAACGATACCGACGGCGCGCAGGAAGTCACCATCCGGGTGAAGCGCGGTGTGATCAAGGGCCGCGGCCCCAACCAGGCGCGCTACCTGCATGCGATCACCACCCACGACATCAGCTTCGGCGTGGGCCCGGCCGGTACCGGCAAGACCTATCTCGCCGTCGCCAGCGCGGTCGAAGCACTCGAGGCCAATCGCGTGCAGCGCCTGTTGCTGGTGCGCCCGGCGGTGGAAGCGGGTGAAAAGCTCGGCTTCCTGCCCGGCGATCTTTCGCAGAAGGTCGACCCGTATTTGCGGCCGCTCTACGACGCGCTGTACGAAATGCTGGGCTTCGAGAAAGTCGCCAAGCTGATCGAGCGCAATGTGATCGAGATCGCACCGCTCGCTTATATGCGCGGCCGCACGCTCAACGATTCCTATGTGATCCTCGATGAGGCTCAAAACACCACAGTCGAGCAGATGAAGATGTTCCTGACGCGCATCGGCTTCGGCTCGGTGGCGGTGATCACTGGCGATGTGAGCCAGGTCGACCTGCCCCGCCATGTGCGCTCGGGCCTGCGCCACGCAGTGGAAGTGCTGCGCGGCGTGGACGGCATCAGCTTCACCTTCTTCACCTCGCGCGACGTGGTGCGCCACCCGCTGGTGGCGAAGATCGTGCGTGCGTACGAGGCGTTCGAGCAGACGTCCGAAGAGCCGCCGCGATGAGTGCTGCCGTAACCGTTTCTGTGGGCTACGCCGCGTCGCGCAAAGGCGTGCCGGCCGCGGCAAGTTTTCGCCAATGGGTCGAAGCTGCGCTGCGCGGCGCGAAGCGGCGCAAGGCCACCGAGCTTTCGATCCGCATCGTGGACAGCAAGGAAGGACGCACACTCAACCGCGACTATCGTGGCAAGGATTACGCGACCAACGTCCTGTCCTTCCCGGTGGAGCTTCCACCCGGCGTCAACTTGCCGCTTATCGGCGACCTGGTGATCTGCGCACCGGTCGTGGCGCGCGAGGCGGCGGAGCAAGGCAAACCATCGCGCCACCATTGGGCGCATATGACGGTGCATGGCGTGCTTCATCTCATCGGTTACGACCATATCGACGACCAGGAAGCCGAACAGATGGAAGCGCTCGAGACGCGCATCCTGGCAGGACTCGGCATCGACGATCCCTACGCCGTCGACGACTGACGGCGCCATCCGCTTCGCAGGCTTTTGCGCTACAAACTCGCGCTCATCAAAACCAGCGCGCGAAAAGCAGCGCGCAACTTGTTGATCGCTGTCATCCATCCATCTCATACGCTGCTGCAATGCGACAGCTTGATGTCAATCGCGCGTCCTGCGCGAGTGACGCCTATTCATTTTTTGAACTGATATCTAACTGTTCCTGAGCGTTTTCCCGGTCGAAGACAGGCGAGGTTCATCGCCAAGGCACTATTCCTTTCCGGGTCCGGTAAGTGACGCATCGCATCAACGAGGAAACGTCATCCGACGTCGCGGCACGTAAGCCACCCATCCTCCGGACTTCAATTCACTGGCCGCCATCTCCGCGAGATGTGCCTATTACCGCCCCGCTTCGGCGCACGGGTGCAGGCGTCTGCGTGACGTCACTTGCCAAAGGCGAATGTTTTGAAGACCGACCTCCTGCCCACCGAACGCTTTCCCCACACCGCTGCTGCGCCATCAAGGGAACTGGCACCCACACGCAAGTCGTCGCTCGCGATCGTGCCACGCCTGGCTGGCTATGGGCTGCTGGGATTCATCGCATGGCTGTTGATCTCCACGCTGCTCGAGCCCTGGCTTTCGAACCGCGCCACGCGTGCCGTGCTCAACGCCCCCGCCATGCTGATCACCACGCCCATCAGCGGCACCGTCAGTGAACTGCATGCACAGATCGGGCAGCCGATCGAACCGGGCCAGACGATTGCCGTCATCAAGAACAACACCGTGGCACGCGATTCGCTGACTACGTTGCTGACGCAGCGACTCGATCTGCAGAGCCGGCTCGATGATCTCGACCATCGCATCCAGGCGGATCAACGCATGCTCGAGTACGTCAACCACCAGTACGACCAGTATCAGAACGCCAACGTGTCGCAGCTGAAGAACAACTATGCGTCGTTGCAGGCGCAGCAGGATGCGGCCTCGGCCAAGCTGGAAGAGTTGGACAGCAAGTACCAGCGTGCGATGACCTTGCAGCGCGATGGCGCCGTGAGCGCGGCCACAGTGTCGGCGGCGCGCACCGAGGCGGACGCCGCCCGCAATGAAGCCGATGCACTGGACAAAAGCGCCAGCGGCATGGGTGCCAGCATCGCCGCCGCACAACGGGGCATCTATGTTGCTTCGGGTCAGAGCAGCAACGACCAACTGACCCAGCTTTCGCAGCGGCGCGCCGACCTGCAAAGCAGCATCACGGGTGAGCAGGCGCAGCTCGATGCGCTGAACAAGCAGATGAGCGACCTCAACAACCTGGTCAACCACGAACAGGATCGCGTGCAAGCGCTCTCCGATTACGCGGTGAAGGCCTTCGGAAACGGTGCGGCGCAAGACATCGTGGCACCTGTCGGCACCCAGGTGACGGCCGGGGCAACCCTGGTACGCGCCTCCGATTGCAGCAAGACCGACGTGGTTGCCGTCTTCCCGGCCCGAATGGCTGGACGGCTGAACGTGGGCACGAAGTTGCGCGTGCAAATCGAACCATCAGGTCGATCGCACGATGCGCACATCTCGCAAATCCTGCCTACCGCGAACGAAGCGCTGCAGAACGGCTATAGCGCCCCCTTCCCCTATGCCGAAGATGGCTCGGTCTACGCGCTCGCGCAGTGGGACACGCAAGACGGCGCCAATGCGGGCATACCCGCGTGCACCCCGGGCCGCAGCGTCACGGCGAGCCTGCGCTGATCGCATCCTTGGAGGCCGGCATGTTGATACGACGACGTTACTTCTCCGGCATCGGACTGCTCCTGGCAGCGATGGCATCCAGTCCCGTGCTGTCGACTAGCGTGACCCAGCAGCAACTCGCCGACAGCACCTGCTCCGTGCTGCGTTCGGCTGCCGCAGCCAATCCCGGCCAGGGTCCGATACTGTTGCCTAGCTACCCGAATCTTCAACCCGGATCGGTGAGGGCACTGGAGAATGTAGCCTTCGTCTACGACAACGCGCTGGCCGGCATCGCCCTCACCGCCTGTGGCGACGCGGCTCAGGCCAAACGCATCGCCGACGCGCTGCTGATCGCCGCGTCGCATGACCCCACTTTCAAAGATGGCCGACTTCGCAACGCTTATCGCGGCGGTGCGATCACCGGGGACAAAGTTGAGTTGCCCGGCTACTGGGAGAGCAAGGGCAACTATTGGAGTCAGGATCCTTACCAGGTGGGCACGGCCACCGGTAATGCGGCGTGGGCATCGCTATTGCTGCTGACCGTCTATGACAGCAGTCATGACCGACGATACCTGGATGCCGCCGTGGCCCAACTGCACTGGATACAGGCCCACACCCTGGGCACGGCGCCTGCCGCTTACGAGGGTGGACTGTTCGGCTACGACAACGCCCAGCGCCCGCAACACTGGAAAGCCACGGAACACAATCTGGACGTCTATGCGGCTGCGACATGGGCCGGACGCGAGACAGGCGATGCCGCGTTGACACAACAAGCCAACGTCGCCGGCGATTTTGTGAAGTCGATGTGGGACCCGACCCAACACCGCTTCTTCGTCGGCACGCTCGACGACGGCAAGACGCTTTCCCGCGACAAATCCGGCCTCGATGCACAGGTGTGGCCGTTGCTCGCTTTCGATTCGCACCCTGCTGACTGGAACCAGGTGTGGTCCTGGATCGACTCACAACATCGCAGCGGCGACGGCTACGGGTATCGTCGCCAGCCTGATGGCGTGTGGACCGAGGGAACGGCCCAGGTCGCCGCGGGGCTGCAGGCAAGTGGCAAGCCGGTGCCCGATACGCTATGGCAGGTGCTCGCCGCACAGCGCAGCGCCAGCGGCATGCTCTACGCCACGCCGCAACCGCGCATCGCCACCGACTTTGCGATCGGCCCGACGTCCACCTACGCCGACTTCTTCTACTACCACCAGCCCCATCTCGGCGCGACGGCCTGGACGGCCCTGGCGGCCAAGCGCTGGAATCCCTTGGTAGGTCGCCCGATTGGCCACGCGGAGCAGGCGCTATGAGCTTTCCCTTCGACGACATGTCCATGCTCGAGGTGATCGGCCTCACCCTGCTGCTGGGCGCGGGGATGGCTCGTTTTGCCAACTCGCATCGCCCGTTTGATCGCCTGCTGTTCGGCTTGTTGTCGGGTGGGCTGCTGCTGCGTTACGCGCTCTGGCGCAGCGCTGACACGCTGCCGGATCCCAGCCACGGCTTCGCCAGCGTGTGGTCGTACGTGTTCTACGCCTTCGAGATGATCTCCATCGTCTACACGCTGGCGGCCATCGCCGTGATGGTGCGTCGGCGCGACAACCGCCCGCATGCCGATGCCGGCGAAAAGCGCCTGCGCGCAGCGGGTGCCAACGTGCCCGCGGTCGACGTCTTCATCGCCACCTATAACGAGGACTGGCAGATCCTCGAAAAGACCATCGTCGCTGCCAAGGCGATCGACTATCCGCGTGTCGCCGTATGGGTACTGGACGATACGCGCCGCGACTGGCTGCGCGACCGCTGCGCTCTGTTGGGCGTGAACTACACCCGGCGCCCCGACAACAGCCATGCCAAAGCAGGCAACCTCAACAACGGCCTGCGACTCTCCGCCGGCCACACCAATGCACCCTACATCCTGGTGCTGGATGCCGACTTTGCGGCGCAGAAGAACATCCTCTATCGCGTGCTCGGCCTGTTCGCCGATCCCAAGGTGGCGCTGGTGCAGACGCCGCAGTTCTACTACAACGCCGATCCGATCCAGCACAACCTGGGTGCGACCGATAGTTGGGTGGATGAGCAGCGCGTGTTCTTCGACGTGTTCCAGCCCTCGCGCGACGCCTGGGATTCGGCCTTCTGTGTCGGCACCTCGTTCGTGATTTCGCGCAAGGCGATCACCGACGCCGGCGGCTTTCCGACCGATAGTGTCTGCGAAGACATCCACACCACCTATCTGCTGCGAAGAAGCGGCTATATCACGCGCTGGCTCAACGAGCGCCTTTCCGTGGGACTTTCGGCCGAAGGCCTGGTGGAGTACATCAACCAGCGCGGCCGCTGGTGCCTGGGCACCATGCAGGTGGCCTTGCTCAAGGACGGCCCCCTGCGCGGGTCGGGCTACAAACTGATCGACCGCCTGCACTACATCCACGGCATGCTGCACTGGATCGGCAAGCCGTTCCTGCTGATGATGCTGGTGGCGCCGGTGTTGTACTGGTACTTCGGCATCGCCGCGTTCTACACCACGCCGGAGCGATTCCTGTACTACGGACTGCCAGCTCTGATCGGCTTCTGGTTCTACGGCCCGTGGATCACCGAACGCAGGACGCTGCCCATCTTCACCGAGGTAACGCAGCTGGTGGCGGCGTACGCCGTGACCCGAACCATCATCTCGGCCTGCTTTCGTCCGTTTGGACGTCCGTTCAAAGTCACCGCCAAAGGACTGGATCGCAGCAAGGTCGTGGTGCACTGGAGGCTTGCCGGGTTCTTCATCGCGTTGATGTTGTTCCTGCAGGTGGGTGCAGTGAACACCATCATGAAGGCCGATATGAGCGCGGGAACCGTGTTCAACCTTGGCTGGACGCTGATCGCCCTCGTGCTCAACCTGGCCGCCATCATGGCCTGCGTGGATCTTCCACGACTGCGCCAGGAAGAACGGTTTCCGTTTCGCCGCGCCACACGCTGGCGTGTCGGTGCGCGGGAGGAGACCAGCCAATTCATCGATATCTCGCTCAGCGGCGCCGCCCTGCGCAGCGGCCCTGCCATGCCATCACCCGGCGAGCGGCTGCGCGTGCTGGTTCCCGAGGTGGGCTGGGTGCCGGCGCGCGTGGCTCGCCACGGCAAGCGCCGCCTGTGCGTGCACTTTGAAACCGACGAAGCGTTGCGGCATCGACTGATCGAACTGATCTTCAGCCAGACACCGCACAACATTGCCATCAAGGCACGGCCGCTGCGTGCCTTCCTGCGCCTGGCACGCCTGGCCGGCCTGCCCATTCCGCCGCGCTGAATCCGGAGATCGCCATGAAGCCCTTGCTTGCCGCTGTATCGCTTACGACGTGCCTGCTGGCCGCCTGCACGATGGAGCCCACCTATCAGCGCCCTTCCATGCCAGTACCCAACCGTTATCCCGAACAGGCAAGGTCCACCCAGGCCGCGTCAACGCCCGCACCGGCACCGGCGCCGGCCATGCCCGAACTGGAGTGGCGTGACTTCTTCAAGGACCAGGCGCTGCAGCGCTTGATCGAGATTGCGCTGGCCAACAACCGCGACCTGCGCATCGCCGCCGCCAACATGGCCGAGGCACGCGCGGGCTATGGCGTGGCGCGCGCGAACCTGTTTCCCGAAATCGATCTGCAAGGCTACGCCGGGCGCCAGCGCTTGCCCGGCATGACCCAGCAACCGAGCAACGGGCTGCTGGGCCCGATCCAGAACAACCGCACCACCGCTGCCTCGTTCAATACCTTCCAGGCGCAGGCCGGCATGACCAATTACGAACTCGATTTCTTCGGCCACCAACGCGCCATTGCGCATGAGTCGGGCAAGCTGGCCGAGGCCAGCGCCGCCGACTACCAGGCCGCCCGCATCGCGGTGATCGGCGAGGTGGCGAACGCCTATCTGGCGCTCAATGCCGATCGCGCCCTGCTGCAACTGGCCCAGCAAACGCTCGCCGCGCAGCAGCAGCACGCGCAGGTGATGCAGAACGCTTTCAGGGACGGTGGCGTGTCGGAGTTCGACATGCGTCGATCCCAGACCCAGGTAAGCGCCGCCCAGGTGGATGTGGAGGACGTGCAGACCCGCATCGCCAAGGACATCAATGGCATAACGGTGCTGATCGGCCAGCCGTTGCCGGCTGGTTACGGCACACCGAGCCAGTGGCAGGCGCCTCTGTTGACCGACGTGCCGGCGGGACTTCCCTCGACATTGCTGGATCGCCGCCCCGACATCGTTGCGGCGGAGGATCGCCTGCGCGCGGCCAATGCCGACATCGGCCGCGCCCGGGCTGCCTTCTTCCCGAACATCGCGCTCACCGCTGCGCTCGGTGCCTTGAGTGGCGGCCTCTCCAACCTGTTCTCGGCCGGTTCGCTGGCGTGGAACGCCGGTGCTTCGGCCACCATGCCACTGCTGGACTGGGGCAAGAACAAGAACGAGCTCTCCGCCAGCAAGGCTCGTTATACCGGTGCTACGGCCGCCTACGAGGGCACCGTCCAGCAGGCCTTCCGTGAGGTCGCCGACGCGCTGGCCGTGCGCGACCACATCGTGCCCGAGCTCAAGGCCCAGCAGGAGCTGGTCGACCAGTCGCAACGGGTCTATGGCATCTCGCAGGTCCGCTTCAAGGAAGGCATGGACGACTACATCGCCACCCAGGATGCCCAGCGTTCGCTCTATGCCGCCCAGCAAAAGCTGGTCGGCCTGCAGCTCGACCAGGCGGTCAACCAGGTCAACCTTTACAAGGCGCTTGGCGGTGGCTGGAATGGTGGTCGCGGGCAGGCGGTCGTTGTTGCCAGGGCGCCCTCGCCACCGGCGGCCACGGCCAGCGCCCGGTGAATTGGGGAGTTCCTCAAGGCTCAGGCGGCGCTGCCCTTGCCATATCGGCCCCCGCCCCTCCCCCGCCCTTGTTCCTGAATCGTCACGAATTTTCCGCTAGACTGACCATTCCGCCCGAGTTCGGGCTGCATCCGCACGAGTAATGAACGAGGACCCTGGCAGTACCAGCGGCCCGGCCCACCGCAGTTGGTGGGATCGACTGGGCCACCTGTTTTCTGGCGAGCCGCGCAACCGCAAGGAGCTCATCGACGAGCTGCGCACCGCCCAGACCAACGGCCTGATGTCGATCGACACCCTGACCATGGTCGAGGGTGCGATCAAGGTCACCGAGCTCAGCGTGGATGACGTCATGATTCCGCGCACGCAGATCGTGATGCTCTCGGCCGAAGCGCCGCTGCGCGAGATCCTCGAGACCGTCGTCGAATCCGGCCACTCGCGCTTCCCCGTGCACGGCGAAGACAAGGACGACATTCTCGGCATCCTGCTCGCCAAGGACCTGCTGCGTTTCGTTGGCAATGGCGATCATTTCGACATCGCCAGCGTGCTGCGCCCGGCCGTGCTCATTCCCGAGTCCATGCGCCTCAACGTGTTGCTGGCCGAGTTTCGCCACACGCGCAACCACATGGCGCTGGTGGTGGACGAATACGGCGGCGTCGCCGGCCTGATCACCATCGAAGACGTGCTCGAGCAGATCGTCGGCGAGATCGACGACGAGCACGACGATGAGGAAGAGCCCACGCTGATGCACGAGCAATCGGGTGGCGGCTGGGTAGTCAGCGCGCTCACCCCGATCGCCGATTTCAACGAACAGACCGGCGCCAACTTCTCCGACGAGGAATTCGATACGGTGGGCGGCATGTGCACCTCCGAATTCGGCCATCTGCCGGAAGTGGGCGAGGAAATCGCCATCGGCGACTACCTGTTCCACGTCACCGAAGCGGACGATCGCCGTGTCCAGGCGTTCCGCGTGATTCGCCAGGAAAGCTGATCGTGCATCGTCGGGGTGGAACGTCGGCGTCGCCGCGCCTGAGTCGCTTTATCGCCAGCGCGGCCAGCCTGATGCTGTGCTGCCTGCTGCTGTGGCCGTCCCACGCGCGTGCCGGCGTCGCCAATGCACCGGGCAGCAACCTGGAAGTGTCGCTGATCACTTATGGTCCCGGCGACACGTACTGGGAACGCTTCGGGCACGACGCGATCGAGCTGCGCGACAGCGTGAGCGGCGAAGCGGTGACCTTCAACTACGGCGTGTTCGACTTCGACGAAAGCGGCTTCCTGCTGCATTTCGCGCAAGGCCAGATGCACTATCTGATGGACGCCGCTCCGTCCGACGTCGACCAGCACTACTACACCGAAGTCGGTCGCTCGGTCACACGCCAGCGACTGGCTTTCACGCCGGCCCAGGCGGCCGACATGCGCGACTACCTGCTGTGGAATCTGCAGCCCGAGAACGCGCGCTACGACTACGACTACTACGTGCGCAACTGCGCCACCCGCGTGCGCGATGCGCTCGACAAGGCTCTCGGTGGCATCCTGAAGCCGCAGCTCGAAGTGCGTCAGGGCGGCATGACATATCGCCAGCAGACCGCGCGCCTGATGAGCCAGCAGGCGTGGCTGATGCTGATCCTCGACCTGGGCCTGGGCCCCTACGCCGACCAGCCGCTCAATGACTGGCAGGAAGCGTTCCTGCCGATGGAACTGCAGCAGGCAGTCAACCACGTCACGGTGAAAAACGCCGACGGCCACGCGCAGCCCCTGGTGATCGACGAACAGGTGCTGTCGCCCAATCGTCTTGACGCGCCGCCGGCCTCAGCACCCGATCTTCGTCTGCCGCTAGCCTTGGCTGGGCTGATTTTTGCGGTCGTATTGATCGCCGCCTACCGTTTTGCACCGATCGTCGGCGCCCTGCTCGGCTCGCTCTATCTGCTGCTGGCCGGCTTCGTAGGCATCGCGCTGCTGATCCTGTGGACGCTCACCACGCACCACTCCGCATGGGCCAACGCCAATCTGCTGCTGTTCAATCCGCTGGCCCTCCTGCTGCTGCCGGCCTGGTGGCGTTCGCGCAAACACCTCGCCGCTTCGCGCTTCGCCACGGGCGCGATCATGCTGCAGCTGCTCGCTGTGCTGATCGCCTGCCTGCTGCACGTGCTGCCCGGTGTAGTGCAACAGAACCAACCGTGGCTACTCTTTGCGTTGCCTATCTGGTTGGTAACGGCCTGGTGCATGCGTCGACAGCAGGTGGCCAACGTCGCCACGGTGTGAACCGTTGTCGTTGCCCTGTCTTCCATCCCGGCGCATCATTTGCGCATGGATATGACCACCGCCAAACCCGCTGGCCTCACCCCTGCTTCCTCAATGGTCGTCAACTGCGTTGCCTATCGCTTCGACGGGCAACGCATCGGCGACATCAGTGTCGATGACATCAGCGAAGTACTGAAGCAACCGGACACCTTTGTCTGGGTCGGCCTGCACGAACCCGACGAGTCGCTGCTGCACAAGCTGCAGGAGGAATTCGACCTGCATGATCTTGCGATCGAAGACGCCCAGGCGGCACACCAGCGCACCAAGATCGAAACCTATGGCGACTCGCTGTTCGTGGTGGTGCAAACCGCGCAGCTGGTGGGCGGGCATCTAGCCTTTGGCGAGACGCATGTGTTCCTGGGCCAGCGCTACCTGGTGACGGTGCGCCACGGCGCCTCGCTCTCCTACGCCCCTGCCCGGCGCAACTGCGAACACACGCCGGATCTGCTCGCGCTGGGGCCCGCCTATGGCCTGTATGGCGTGCTCGACTATATCGTCGACAACCTGCTGCCCATCGTGCGCGACTTCCGCGAGGAGCTGCAGGAGCTGGAGAAGGACATCTTCTCGGACACGTTCAGGCGCAGCACGATCCGCCGCCTGTATGACATGCAGCGCGACCTGATGACCCTGCGTCTCGCGGTGGCGCCGATGCAGGACATCATCAGCCAGCTGGTGCGACAGCATCCGCAACTCATTCCGGACGAACTGCGGGCTTACTTCCGCGACGTGTACGACCACGTCTTCCGCGTCAACGAGTCCATCAGCGCCATGCGCGAGATGCTCGCCGCCGCCATTAACGTGAACCTCTCACTGGTCACCTTTGGCCAGAACGAAGTGATGAAACGCCTCGCCGGCTACGCGGCCATGCTCGCCGCCCCCACCTTGATCACGAGCTGGTACGGCATGAACTTCGTGCATATGCCGGAGCTCAGCAAGCCGTGGGCGTACCCCATGATCATCGGGCTGGTACTCGCCATCGTGACCACGATCTACTTCATCTTAAAGCGCAATCGCTGGCTCTGAAGTTGGCTTGACCGCAAGGCTCATCCTGCGCTTCATGCAAAAAAAGAAACGGCGGCCCAAAGGCCGCCGTTTTTTATATGGAACTCAATCGTTACTTGCTGGTGGATGCGGGGGCGTCCTTCGCCGTCCACTGCTTCAACCATGCATTGACCGTCTCATGCCACTGCACGCTGTTCTGCGGCTTGAGCACCCAATGGTTCTCGTCCGGGAAGTGCAGCAGCTTGCTCGGGATGCCGCGACGCTGCAGCGCCGTGAAGGCGCCCAGGCCCTGCGTATCGGGAATGCGGAAGTCCTTGGCCGAATGCACGACCAGCATCGGCACGCGCCAATCCTTGACGTGGTTGACCGGGTTGAACTTCTCGTAGTTTTCCGGGTGCTCGTACTGCGTGCCACCGTTCTCGCGCTCTTCGAACCACAGCTCTTCGGTGTCGTAATACATGGCACGCGCATCGAACACGCCGTCGTGGTCGACCAGGCATTTCCAGGGCTGGTTCCACACGCCGGCGATCCAGTAAATCATGTAGCCGCCGTAGCTGGCGCCCAGCGCGCAGGCGCGATCACCGTCGAGGAAGCTGTATTTGGACAGCGCGGCGCTCCAGCCGGCCTTGAGGTCTTCCAGCGGCTTGCCGCCCCAGTCGCCCGAGATCGAATCGGTGAACGCCTGGCCGTAGCCCGTCGAACCGTGGAAGTTGATGGTGACCACAGCAAAGCCCTGACCGGCATACGTCTGCGGATTCCAGCGATAGCTCCAGCTGTTGTTCATCGCGCCCTGCGGGCCGCCATGGATGATGAAGGCCACCGGATACTTCTTGCCGGCTTTGTAACCCACCGGCTTCACGACATAGCCCTGCACCGTTTCGTTGTTCCAACCCTTGAAGGTGAAGAACTCCGGCTCGCCCATCTGGGTCTTCTTGAGCTGCTCGGCGTTGTAATGCGTGACCTGCTTGAGGCCCTTGCCCTGCAGGTCGGCAACATAGAGGTCCGCCGAGTGCTTCAGGTCATCGCGCTGCACGAGTAGCGACGACTTGCCCAGCGAATAGCCGCCTGCTTCGCCGTTGCTGACCAGCGTGGTGGTCTTGCCGCTCGCCACGTCGACGGCAAACAGTGGGCGCTGACCGTTGTCGTCGGCGGTGACATAGAGCGTCTTGCCATCGGCCGACACCTGCATGCCACCCGCGGAACGATCCCAGCTCGGCGCCACTTCGCGCTTCTGCCCGCTGGCAAGGTCCAGCGCCATGATGCGGAAGCGATCGGCTTCGGACACCGGCACCTTCATGGCGAGGTAGTACAGCGTCTTGCCATCCGGCGACGGCACCGGGAACGCGTCCCACGCCAGGTTCTCGGCCGTGAGGTTGCGCGGTGCGGCGGAGCCATCGGCCGGCACGCTATAGACATCGAAATTGGTCGACCACGGCTCGCTGTTGCCGGCGATGCGCACGTCGAAATACACGGTCTTGCCATCGGGCGAGAAGCTGAACTCGCCATCATCACCGAACGGCTTGCTCGGCACATCGCCATCGATGCCACGCGTCAGCAGCATGGGTTGCGCCGTGGGCTGATCAAGATCGGCGATGTAGAGCTGCGCGCGACGACCGTCAGCCCAGGTATCCCAGTGACGCACGAAGAGCTTGTCGTAAACCGTGCCCGAGGCCTTGTCCTTGGCGCGGCCGTCCAGACGCTCCTTGGTGCAGGCCAGATCGGTGCAGTCGGTGAACACACCGAAGGTCAGCAAGGCTTTCTTGCCATCGGGCGAAAGCTTGTAGCCGTCGACATCGATGGGCGCGTGCGTCACCTGCGCTGCCGTGGCCGATGCGCCCAAGGGGCGACGCCACAACTGCGAGACGCCATCTTTGTCGGCAACGTAATAGATGGCCGAACCGTCGGGCGCCCAGCGCGGAGAGGAAGCTTTTTCCACCAGCTTGACCGGCGCGCCCCCCTTGGCCACGTCAAGCACATAAATCGAAGTGACGCCCTTGTTCGCTGCGTAATCCGTGGCACGCACGGTATAGAGCGCCTGGCGACCATCCGGCGACAGCTGCGGATCGCCAACGCGATCCATCATCACCAGATCGCGGATAGTGAAAGGGTGAGTACCGTGGTTTTCGACCTCAGCCGCCACGGCAGAAGGTCCGGCCAGCGCAAGCGCCAGCGCGACAAACAAGGGTTTCATTGGGTGGGGTTCCTGGGTGTTGCGAAAGCGGTGACGGTACGAGTCGACGGGGGTCCGAGGCAAGGCACGGTGCGGCATGGGGAGCCACAGCAGCGAGGCGAACAGGTAGCTGGTCGGACCGCCAGCCTCGAACGTAGCGCTCTCATCGCCCCCTTGGCAGCCTGAAAGTTGGCGAAAACACCTCGGAAAACGCCCGTCAAAACCCAAGGGAAGTGACCATCCCGAGCACTTTGAGACGGGGGTCTCACAAATCGACTGACGCGCAACGTCACTTTCTGCCCCGCTTTAGCATGCCGATCCACCGCAGCGAGACGGGCTCGACAATCCTGCAAAAAGCCTGATCCAATCAGGTTGCCGGGTCTCGTGACCCTATGCACAATCCACACACCCGCTACCCAGCGGGGACCTGCCAAGTGGCATAAGTGGCACATAACGTGCTGCAATTGCCGCGAGCTTCCTGGTCGTTCCAGGCCGCAGTAAGGGGGTCCGTTCCCGCCTAGGGGGAATCGGGACCGGGGCTCAGGGGGCATTACCGGTTAGCTAACCAAAAACAGAGGAACCACCATGAAGAACGTGCAGAAGGGCTTTACCCTGATCGAATTGATGATCGTCGTGGCGATCATCGCGATCCTGGCTGCCATCGCCATCCCGCAGTACCAGAACTACATCACCAAGTCGCAGTTCTCGGAATCGCAGACGATTGCTGATGGTCTGAAGACGCCGATCGTGGAGTATTACAACCAGTCCGGCGGCTGCCCGACCAATGGCACGACTGGCTTCTCGAACGCTGCCAGCTACCAGGGCAAGTATGTTGCAAGTGCCACCCTGGGCGGCACCGGCAGCGGCGCGACGGCCAGCTGCACCGTGACGGTCGCCTTCAAGGGCACCACTGGTTCCGTTTCGGCTCCGCTGAAGAGCAACAGCGTGGTTATCACGGGTGCAGTGGGCAACGGCGGCGCTGTGACCTGGGCCTGCGCGAGCTCGAACATTCAGAGCAAGTACATGCCGCAGGTTTGCACCGGCATCTAATACGACAACAGCAAGTTATTGCCTTGTCGATCTAAGACCCCTCCTTTTGGAGGGGTCTTTCGTATATGGGAGCGACTAATCCCCGCCCTTGCGCCGGCAAGCCTTACAGAGCAGCTTGTCTTGCCACCAACCTCAAAGCGCCGCGGCATCCATGCAATCAAACTTCACTGCCTCAATCGCGACCTTTCGGGCTTGGCTCTGGCTTGCCGTAATTCTGCTTGTCTGCATCGCCTTGTACTGGCCGGCCCTCCATAGTCCGTTTCTGTTTGACGACTTTCCCAATCTTGCGGCATTGACCAGCATCGACCACCTCAGCAGTTGGCGCGACGTCGGCATCTATTTTTCACAGCCGCGAGAGTTTCCCGGGCGCCCACTCGCCATGCTGAGCTTCCTACTTCAGCGAGGAGCTTGGCCAGACTCTCCCTTCCCGTTCAAGGTTGTAAACCTCGGATTACATCTAACGTGCGGCTGCCTGGTATTTCTGCTGACCAAACGGTTGTCGCAATCATCTGGCCACGCGTCCAACTGGACCGCGCGTCCCGGCCGAGATGAAACGGCCGCTCTCATCGCCACGGCGGCATGGCTGTTGAGCCCCATGGCGATCTCTGGCGTAGTGCAGGTCGTGCAGCGTATGACGCTGCTGATGGCGCTGTTTCTACTGCTGGGTCTACTCGCGTACCTGCGCGCCGTCATGCGCAACGAGTTGCCGGTGAGGCTCCGCGCGGCGTGGATGTTGATCGGACTGGGGCTGTGCACTGCATTGAGCTTCTTGTGCAAGGAAAACGGCATCCTATTGCCCGTCTATGCACTGGTGCTCGACGCGACGCTATTACGGGCGCAGGTCAACAAGCTGCCGCAATCGCTCCAATGGCTGCGCCGCCTTTTGATATGGCCGGTCACGCTTTTTGTGCTGGCTTACCTGATATACATCGGGTTCATTGCCTGGGGCGCGCAACACAATCGCGAATTTACGCTGGGCGAGCGCTTGTTGACCGAGCCTCGCGTCCTACTGAGCTACATCGGCAATGCGTTTCTTCCCCAATTTGGGGTTTACGGGCTCTACCACGACGACTTCGTCGTTTCGCGTGGCCTTTGGTCGCCGCCGAGCACGTTTCTGTGCATAACCCTATTGGCTGCCGCCCTCGTGACGGCCACCATCTCGGCCAAACGCCGTCCACTGCTAAGCTTGGCCATACTGTGGTATCTCGGCGGGCATCTAATCGAAAGCTCCACGGTCATGTTGGAGTTGTACTTCGAGCACCGCAATTATGTGCCCCTCATCGGTGTGATGATGGCTCTGGCCATCGGCATAACGCGAGTGCACGAACCCAAACGCTACAAATTCGCCCAGCTCGTCTACATCGTATGGCTGCTCGCCTGCTGTCTCACGACGACCCTGAGCGCACGCGTCTATGCGTCGGAAAACCTATTGGCTACCGCCTGGGCAAACGCACAACCAGGCTCAGTTCGCGCACAAATTTATCTTGCAGGTCGTTTGAGCGAAAGCGGCCGCATGGAACAGGCTCTAGGTACCATTTCCGCCGCCCAGTTGCGCCATCCGCAAAATGCCGGCCTCGCCGCCAACCATGTATATCTGCGATGCGAAATGGGCACGCTGGACCCTAGCGATGTCCATAACCTCGACAGCGTACTGCGCAGTGCTCCTTTCGATCGCACCGCTTTTGAGAATATGGAAACCTTGCGAAACCTCGCCACCAGCCAGAGGTGCCCCGCATTGGACGATGCCAGCTGGAAGAACAGCGTCGATATTCTGCTAAGCAATGCCGCGTATCGCGACAACAGCGTTTCCGACGGTTTCCTTCACTACCAGAAGCACCTCTGGGCAGTGCAGCACGGCGATCTGAACTTGGCCATGAGTGAACTCGATGCCGTATATCAGACCGATCCGGATGCCAATATTCCTCGACTGCAGGCGCAGTATCTGGTCAGCGCCGGCCTCCGCGCGCAGGCCATCCAGGTGCTGCGCAACACTGATACTGGGCGACTGCCGCTGCTGAGACGTCTGCTGGTCAACGACAAAGCTATCAATGAAGAAGAAATTGCCAAGATCGAACAGATGAAATGATGAACCGCATTCGCCAGACCGTGCTTCGGTGTTTACGTCCACAGCCTTGCGGATGCATGGGCGCCGCCCGTCATTCATACTCGATTGAGAAGTAACGTCCCGTATTCTCGAACCGACGCTCAGGTGGTTAGCCAGGCAATGTCACTTTTCAACCGCTTCAGCCAGCGTGGGTATGCCTTTCTGACCCCGGCCTTACTGCTAACCATCGTCATCTATTGGCCAGGTCTTTCGGGCGGCTGGTTGTTCGACGACTATCCCAACATCGTCAACAACCGCGGCGTACAACCGGCCAGCATCAACCTCCAAACACTCGTACATGCCACGTTGTCGGCACCGGCCAGCGACCTCAAGCGGCCACTGGCGTCGCTCAGCTTTGTGGCCAACTTTGTCGTCAGCGGCTTGAATCCCTGGGGCTGGAAGGTCACAAACCTGGCCATTCACCTGATGAATGGCGTTTTGGTCTTCACTCTTGCCCGTCTACTTGTGCTGTTGACCGGAACACTTGTCGACCCCGGATTCCGTCGAAGAGCAAACATCACGGCGGCATGCGTTGCCGGCGCATGGATGATCTTGCCGATAAATCTTACAGCTGTCCTTTACGTCGTCCAGCGCGAAGAGAGTCTGGCAAACCTATTTGTTTTGGCGGGCCTGATTGGCTATGTCTCGGCTCGAAAATCAATGGTGAACCCGAGCGCGCCCAATGGCGCGTCGCGAGGCGCCTTCTTGTTCTGCAGCCTGAGCATCATCGTGCCAACGCTGGTTGGCGTACTGGCGAAAGAAACGGCGGTGATGCTACCACTCTACGCACTCTGCACAGAGTGGGTGTTCTTTGCGCCTGCAAGCGGATCGATCCGGGAGCGTGGAAGCCTGGGAACAAATCGTCGTTTCGACTGGCGTATAACGGCCCTATTCACCCTGACGTTACTGCTGCCTGCAGTGGTCGGCATCGCATGGATGCTTCCCGGCGTTCTAGACCCGGCCAACTGGGCGACGCGTGACTTCACCCTCAGTACACGCCTTTTGACCGAGCCCCGCGTCGTCATGTCATATATGACATGGACCATATTTTCCACACCGCAAAGCTTATCGTTCTATCACGACCAATACCCCATCTCGACTAGCTTGCTAACTCCCTGGACCACGCTTGCCAGCGTACTTGCGATACTGGTACTCACCGCGCTGGCGGTACGCATACGCAAGGGCTTTCCGCTCGTTGCTCTGGGCATTCTGTGGTTCCTTGGCTGCCATTTGCTGACCGGCACAATTCTTCCGCTGGAGCTGGTTTACGAACATCGAAACTATTTCGCCAGCCTCGGAGTCATGTTGGCGATCGTTCCATTGTTGATCGCCCCTTCAGCTCAAGGCGCGCTTGCCTCTGACAATGCTGGCCCTAGGGCAAGAGGCCTCCCGCTTGCCATGCCTCGCCATATTCTCTTCGGCGGCTTGGTGCTTTGTTGGATAGTGCTTACCTGCTCGACGGCGTACGCCTGGGGAGATAGCCTCCGACTTGCAAGTGATTTCGCATCGCGTGCACCCGACTCTCCTCGCGCCATGTATGAGCTTGGCCGTACTTACATCATCTATTCGAACTACGATCCCGCTTCCCCGTACAGAAATCTTGCTTACGACGCCTTGGAAAAGGCAGCGGCGTTGCCTGAATCATCCATCCTTCCTCAGCAGGCGTTGATTTTCATGAATTCACGCATGCATGTACCGCTGGAAGATCGCTGGTGGGACAGCATGATTGGCAAGCTGAAGGCACGAAAATCCACAGTGCAGGATGAAAGCTCGCTCGAGCAGTTGAGTTCATGTCAGACCACGGGAGAATGCGATCTGCCCAAGCAGCGCATGTTGGATGCCTTTCTTGCCGCACTTGCTCACCCGAACCCAAGCGCAAGGCTGCTCAACATGTACGGGATGTACGCCTGGGAAGAACTTGGCGACCATGCCTTGGCCGTGAGAATGCTGCAGGAGGCCGTGGCAACGAATCCGCGAGAGCCCGCCTATCACGTCACCCTGGTGCGCATGCTGACCGATATGGGACACACCAATGAAGCGCGCCAAGCCCTGCGCGACCTTCAGTCCTTCAATCTGGCTGGGCACATGGACGAGGGCATCGCGACCCTAACCACGCGTCTAGAGGCGAAAGAAAGGTCGAACGTGCAGCAACCTGCGCCCAGCGCTTCCAGGTAACAAACCTGCCTCCTGGGCGCCCAGACTTTATGTGCTGCTCCCGAGCTTCATCCCTGCCACTTAGGACGAGTCAACGTCAATCTTTCTCATACCATCATGAAGACCATTCGTAGCAAGGCAGATCTCGCACTCCACGGCGCCGCGCCCGCCTTTGCGGAGGCTTTACATGTCGGCCGCCCGAACATCGGCGACCGCGCCGCCTTCATACAGCTACTGAACCGGGTACTGGACAATCAGTGGCTAACCAACAACGGCCCCATGGTGCAGGACTTTGAGCATCAGGTGGCGCAGCGCCTGGGCGTCAAACACTGCGTCGCCATGTGCAACGGTACCATTGCACTCGAAATCGCCATCCGCGCATTGAAGCTCGGCGGCGAAGTGATCGTACCCTCCTGGACTTTCGTCGCCACGGCTCACGCACTCTATTGGCAGGGCATCACTCCCGTATTCGCGGACATCGACCCCACAACGCATAACCTCGACCCCAGCGCTGTGCGTCGAATGATCACGTCACGCACTACCGGCATCATCGGTGTGCACCTATGGGGCCGCGCCGCCCCCGTGAGGGAGTTGCAAGAGATCGCCGATGAGCATGCTTTGACGCTGATGTTCGATGCCGCGCATGCTTTCGGCTGTACTTATCAAGGCGAAACGATTGGCCGCTTTGGCGCATGCGAGGTGCTCAGCTTCCATGCCACCAAGGCCTTCAATACCTTTGAAGGTGGCGCCGTAGTCACCAATGACGACGAATTGGCCGGCGCCATGAGGCTGATGCGCAATTTCGGCTTCTCCGGTTACGACAACGTCATTCATCCCGGAACAAACGGCAAGATGGTGGAAGTGTGCGCCGCCATGGGCTTGGTCAATCTGGACTCCCATGAGTCAGTGGTAGCAACCAATCGCAGAAACTATGAAGCCTACCGACAGGCGCTCGCGGACATCTCCGGCGTATCGCTTTTGCCTTACGATCCCGCCGAACAGAATAGCTATCACTATGTGGTCGTCGAGATAGCGGCCAACTGCCCCGCCCGCCGCGACGATATCGTGGCCGCCTTGCACGCCGAGAATATATTGGCCCGCAAGTATTTCTGGCCAGGCGTACACAAAATGCTCCCCTACCGGGACCTGTTCCCCCACGCGAACCTCATGTTGTCGAAGACTGAACAGGTCGCCGAATCCATAATCATTCTTCCAAGTGGCACCACGTTGCCAGACGACGCCATCAGCACTATTGCCGATATAATCCGGGTGTGCATTTCATCCATGGGGTCAGCTTCGTGAGCATCAGCAATTTCATTGAAAAGTTCGCCTACGCCATTGAGGTACCTGAGGATTCCCTCAGCGACTCAACCGAATTCAAACAGCTGGAAGTTTGGGATTCGCTGAACACCTTGGCCGTCATTTCCATGGCCGATACCGACTTCAACGTCGCGCTAAGCGGCAAGGACATCGAGAACAGCCGCACGGTCGGTGATCTTTGGCGCATCATAGAAGCGAAAACGGCGAAAGCATGAAACCTATTTCGGGTGTAGCAATCCGAGCCATCGCCGCAGCCGTGCCTACCCGGATCGCGCGGACGCAGGACTACGAGTTCCTATCACCTGAAGAACGCCTACGGTTCCAGAAGGCCACCGGCATCAGCGAACGACGCATCGTCCGCGACGGACAGTTCGCCTCCGACCTGTGCGCAGCCGCGGCCGAGAGGGTCATGAGCGAACTGGGCTGGGACAAAGGCAGCATTGGCGCCTTGGTTTTGATAACGCAGTGTCCCGATCAGCCTGTTCCCGCCACATCCATCGTATTGCAGAGCAAACTCGGGCTACCGCAGCATTGTCTTGCGTTCGACGTCAATCTCGGCTGCTCGGCGTATCCATATGGGCTGGCAATCATCTCGTCATTGATGCGAAGCCTGTCCATTCCTCGATCCCTGCTTTTGATCGGCGACATTTCCAGCCGCGTATGCGCCGTTCACGACAAATCAGCATGGCCGCTATTCGGCGATGCTGGCTCCGCCACCGCCCTGGAACTTGATGAGTCGGCACCAGCCGCGTTCTATGACCTCATGTCTGATGGCGAGGGAAAGGATGCCATCATCATTCCTGGCGGGACGCTGGCATCTCGTCTGCCTATAGGCGATGCGCCTGTCAAGCAGGAGGCGGGCAGCGATGGCATCTTGCGCAGGCCCGATAACCTTGTCTTGCGCGGTGCCGACATTTTCAGCTTCGCTATCGCCAAGGTCCCGCCAAGCATCCAGCGCACTCTAAAGGCGCACCAGAAGCAGCCCGCGGAAATGGATTTTCTTGTGCTGCACCAAGCCAACAAGATGATCAATGACACGATCACCAAGAAAGCCGGCTTCGGATCCAGCCAATCGCTTTCCAGCCTTGCCTCGCACGGCAACACGAGTTCAGCATCCATACCTGTGACGCTTTGCGCAAACTCTGAGCACTTCTTGCAACCGCGGAATGTGGTCCTCTGCGGTTTTGGGGTAGGACTTTCATGGGGTACTTGCGTCGCATCAATACCGGCGAATGCGGTCATGCCCTTGATCGAGACTGACGATGTCTATTGATCCGCGTGCCTATCATGCGCCAGACATCTTCTCGGAAGAAATCACCCGACTTTTCGGGCAGCGCCTGTACGTCGGCACCGAATCCGAATTCGCCGAAATAGACGCCTATAAGACGGTTCAATTAGGACAGGAGCCGATCACCATCCGACGCACCACCGGTGGCATCCGCGCATTCAGTAATGTTTGCATTCACCGCAATGCGCTGATCGACCCGCCGGGCAGTGGCGTGCGTGCATTTCGTTGCCCTTATCATGCCTGGGCTTACGGCCCCGATGGCACGCTGACGCATGCGCCGAAGGCCAATCTCGGCTCCCTCGATCGGACCAGGCTGCAGCAATGGGACGTGAGCATCGAGAACGGTCTGGTATTTATCGGACGCAAGGGCCTGCAGACTGAAGATGCCGCAACAGCGTTTCGGGAATTGAACATAGGGTATGCGTCGCCGTTTCATCGCGCGCAACTCGACCACGCCTGCAACTGGAAACTGGTGGTGGAAAACGTGCTTGAGAGCTATCACCTCAGCACCGTGCATCCTCAGACGTTCGTGCCGGCGGGCATGACATCCAGTTCCAGGTATCAATGGTCCTCTGGTGAGCACATAAGCTACGCCACCCTGTATCCCGCGAGCAGCAACGCCAACACTACTCGCCTTCAGAAGCTCATCCCCGGCACGCGTATGCAATATGGGCACGCTTACGTGTTTCCAAACGCTTTTGTGGCCAACAGCAACGATCACATCGGCTACGTCGCCCATTTCATTCCGACCAGCCATGAGCAGACTCGACTTGAATGGTGCCTATTTGAGCAGCCCTTGCTGCTTGCACAAAGCGAGGGCGTAAGAAAAGCCATACGTGATGCCGCCATCGACTTCACCACCCAAACGCTATCCGAAGACAAGGTGATTTTGGAAAGTTGCCAGATGGGCCTGAAGTCATCACAGGCAGGATACAGCTTGCTTGCGGACCACGGCCTAGAAGCAAGGCTGATCGACTTTCAGTCCACTTATGCACGGCGTATGAGCGATGTTTGACGGAAAGACTATCCTTGTCACCGGCGCCACTTCCGGCATTGGTGGAACACTGTGCCGTGAACTTATTGAATCGGGCGCGCATGTCATTGCCATCGGACGCAATCAAGAAAAACTGGCGCAATTGCACGCGATGTCCCCTCGCGTCACGGCAATAGCGCTCGATCTGACGGAGCTTGCCGCGTATCCGGCGGCGTTTGCCGGCATTCCATCTGTCGACGGCGTGGTCTGCTCTGCCGGCATCTACGAAACCAACCTGATGCGCTATTTCTCGGTCGATAAGCATGACCAGCTCATGCGCACGAACCTCACCTCACCGCTGGCTCTGGTCAACGAGTTGGCCAGACAGCGAAAATTCAACCGCGGCGCCTCCGTCGTATTTCTCTCGTCCATTCTTGGCCCGGTCACAGGGCTGATAGGTGCTGTCTCCTATGCATCGAGCAAGGCCGCTCTGGTAGCTTGCGCAAAGACGCTGGCACTAGAACTCGCCCGCTATTCGATTCGTGTCAACTGCGTTTCGCCGGGGATGGTAGAAACAGCCATGACTCAAGAACTTGGCTACGCTTCCGAAGAATCGCAGAAAGCCGACAAGGCGAGATATCCACTCGGCAATCGATACGCAACCCCGGCTGAAGTTACATCGGCTATCCGCTACCTGCTTTCTGAGAATGCGTCCTTCATCACTGGAACCAATCTGATCATCGATGGTGGTTGCAGTGCACAGTAAGGAAAAGATCATCATAGTGGGCGCAGGCGGTTTCGGCAGGGAGATCGCTGCGGCGATTCGAAACTGGAAACTTGCCTTTGAGATACTCGGCCATATCGATGACGAAAAGACAGGCCCGCACATTCTGGGACCGATCAAGGACCATACTCCTGATGCCGAGGTATGTTATATCACTTGCTTCGGCGACGGCACGGCACGTAGCCGGGTGCGTAAGATGCTTGCTGGACGGGGAGCACGATTCACCAATGTCGTCAGTCCAATGGTCCATGCGGCCACGCCGCTCGATGGCTTGACCAACTGCCTCGTCGTGGGTACGCCAAGCATTTCCAACGACATGTCATTCGGTGCGGATGTCCTGATTCAGACCATGGCAGTGCTGGGTCACGACGTCGTTGTCGGCGAAGGGGTGACAGTCAGCTCACTTGCCTTCGTTGGCGGCAACGCCATCCTCGAAGACTTCTGTACGATCCATCCCCATGCAGTGGTGCTCCCTCGAGTGCGAATCGGAAAGGGCGCCATTGTTGGTGCCGGCTCGGTCGTCATCAAGGACGTCGCGCCTTATACGACGGTATTCGGCTCTCCTGCCAAGGTAATCGCTTACGGCGAGCCCCATGACTGACGTCTACCTCAATCTGATCCGTTCTGCGCTGGGATCGAGGATCGAGCAAAATACGGCCGAAACGCTAGGTCAATCGCAAGCAGACTGCGAAAGACTAACGAACAAGATCGGCATCCGGCAGCGCCCGATCGTTTCCGAAGACGAGTACACCACCGATCTGGCCGTTCGGGCCGCGCGCGCTGTGCTTCGCGACGGTCAAATCGCGACTGCGGGTATCGATACGCTCGTGGTCTGCACGCAGACGCCGGACGTGCTCATGCCAGGCGTATCTTCAGCGGTACATGGGCAACTTGCGCTCCGTAAACAGTGCTATACGATGGATATCAACCAGGGCTGCGCCGGCTTCATTTACGGTACGCAAATGTTGTATGCCCTGGTCGCAGCGGGCATGTCGCAGCGCGCAGTGTTGATCAATGCGGACTGCTATTCGCGGCTGATCCGACCAGATGATCTGACCACGCGGGTGCTCTTTGGCGACGCTGCGGCATCAAGCGTTTTTTCCACGGAGCCTCGTGGGCTACGCGTGGTTTACTCCCGCTGCTATTCCGACGGCCAAGGGCACGATCAGTTTATCGCCCGCAACTCGGCTGTGCGCTTCGATGCCGCCTACGAACGAGGCATCCACATGGATGGTCCGGGCATTCTTGGATTCGCGCTCCAAGCCGTACCTCAGGCCATCGAGCAGGCTTTGTCCGACACCGGCCTGGAGCGAGAAGAGATACGCATGTTTGCGTTTCACCAGGCAAACAGTTTCGTGATTGGCAGGCTGGTACAGAAGCTGCGCCTGCACACAAACCAGGTCCCACAGAATTGCCTGAATCTGGGCAACACGGTATCGGCCTCCATCCCTCTCCTGCTGGAGGAACAGATGGGAAATCTGTCGCCAGGCGACAAGATCATGGCGATCGGTTTTGGAGTGGGGCTATCGTGGGGCGTACTGCTACTCGAATTCGTTGGCTAAGGCTGTCTCTATTGGCCACCCTCAGACAACCCGCAGGCTTTCCCTAGACAGTATCCACCAACAGCATCCCGCCATGAACACTTCTGCGGCAAGCAGCGACCACGCCGCACCGGCGGCACCAACGCGGGGATACAACGCAAGATTCAGCACAACCACTAGGACCAATCCCGCGCCCTCGACGACGACGCGTGAATTCTGGTGATTGAAAGCGGTCAACCCGGTGGCGCCGGCCTGATGCAGCGCATACAGCACCGTCCACGGTGCCAATAGCAGCAGATAATGCGACGAGGCCTGGAAGCCCGCACCGAAGACAAGTGGCATCCACGGGGACACGGCCATGGCGGCGACTGTAGCTAGCAAGGCGTATCCAAGCCCGGTCAACGTCACTACTCGTAGCGTCCTCGCACCGGCTGCGGTGCGGTGTTGCGCAAACAAACGCGGTAGCGCTGCGCCAATGAGTGCAGACACTGGCAGCGCGAACACGCTCATCACCCGGAAAGCGGCGGTGTAAGTACCCGCGACGGTGGCACCGAACACCTGCAACAGCAGGATCTTATCCACCTCCATGTAGCTGGTGCTCAGCAGTGCGCCAACCGCATAGCGACTTCCGTCGCGCGCAGTGTCGCGAAGCGGCGAGCGACTTCGCCAAGACGGTCGCCCATCAATATACAAAGCCATTCCATAGGCGATAGACGCTCCCACGAGCGAACCTACGAAATGCAACCAGACGACATGTGATGGTGCAGCCTCCATGCCAAGCAGCAAGCCTGCAAGCACGAACAGTAGGCGAAACACAGGCACCAGACACATAGACGAAGCCGCAGCCACGCCTCTGTCCAACACTAGAAAGAGGCTGGTCGCTGCCTGAGCCAAGGGCAACGCCACCAGTTCCGCGACGCCGAGCAACAGCATCGACATGAGGTCAACGCGATCGGTCAGCAAATAGCCGGAGCCCAACATCAGCAAAAACACAAGCACGGTGCCGGAGCCAAGAACCTGCAACACCGCCGTCGCCCAGGCCGCCCGCGATTGATGCCGGTCATGCGCCACTCGCCTGGTCAGCACGACGATACTCCCCCAACCGGACAAAGGCGCGGCGAGCACCGCTGCGGATACCGAGCCGGCGAAAAGCCCGTAGCCCTTGGCTCCCATCCAGTGTGAAAGAACCAGCAGGTAACCGGCTTGGATTACTGCGCGTACGCCCAGCCCGGCCGTAGACAGGATGGCATTGCGCCCCAATCGGCCGATCCCCAAGCGGCCCGCCAGCCCTTCAAAGGTTCGCAGCATGCTCATGCTCAATTAGCCGCGCATCTTTTTTGCCGAGGGACGATGGGCGACATGGTGACGATGACCCCATGCCACCCGGCGCAACGAAACAGCCTGCCAGCCTCCTTTCAGGAATGTCCACGCGCCATAGTGCGCACTCAGGTCACGCAAGGCGAAGCGAGCGGTGGCGCCATCACGCGCGCTGATAGCCCATAGCAGAAGACCAACGGACACTTCCCAACGATAGGCCATGGGATAGTCTTGGCGCGCACTGAAAAATGCACGCGCGTCAGAATCGAACTCGAGGCACGAACGCAGAAAGGCTAGCCTTGCTTTCTTGCCGGAACGCAAGACGGAGAACGGGCTCTCGCGGTATACGGCAGTTACTTCGGGGACGTACGCCACTTTCCAGCGCGAGGTGACATAGGCCGCCAGAACCGTGTCGCCGAAGCGATACTCGCGACGCTTCAATCCAGAGTTGGAGCAGGCCAGGACGGCGCTCCGGCGAAGCAGGATGGTGCATGTCCGCAGGATCTTCGGACAATAGAACCTGCTAAACAACTCGCCTTCGAGCAGCGAAATGGGAAGCCAGCGGTGGACGGGACGACGCCATCCCACTTGCCAACCATCGGCCCGCTTTCTGGCACGCACCCAATCGGTATGCACGACACCAATTTCAGGGTCACTGGCAATCTGGGCCACCTGGCGCGCGAGCTTGTCCGTGGCGCACCAATAATCGTCGCCTTCGCAAAACGCGACGAATTCACCTCTCGCCGCGTCAAGGGTGCGTTGGCCGTTGGCGTTCATCCCGACGTTGGAGGCCGAGTAGATCACGCGGACCAGATGCGGATATCGGCGCTGATACTCCAGTGCGATCTCGCGCGTTCCGTCCTTCGATGCGTCCTCGCCGATAATCAGTTCGAAAGGAAAATCGCATTGCTGACTGACCACACCTTCAATGGCCTGCGCCAGGTATTCGGCGTGGTTGTAGGTAATCATCAAGACGCTCACCAACGGCAGCGCAGGTAGCTTGTCGGCGTCGCCGACTTGCGTGACGTGATCGGAAGCTACGGTGAGCATGGTGTCGAACAGCTTACAAGTGTGGGAAAAATGATGCCGGGAACGCTCAAGCGCTCCGTCGGTGAGTTAAAAAGCGATAACTCGAGATCGATGGCAAAAGGGCCGAAGCCAAAATCCCTCACGCTGAAGCCTGCTCGTCACCCTGCGCATATCCGGAAAAATACTGCGCCACCCGATACGACGGGCCGTTCTCGCCAAAGACCATCGCCGGTCGGCGTAAAGTCTTCGCGCCACCATCCAAAATGTAACGAAGGACTCCTCCAGGAACGTCCCGCTCCATCAACGCATTTGCGCCGAGACCGTCCGGCCGCTCCGTGCGTGCACGCATGATGATCGTGGGAATGCCGAGCGCAGCGAGTTCCTCCTGATTGGACCCGCCGTCGGTCAACACGCAGGCTGCACCCGCGGCCAGCCGGATAAAGTCGCGATACCCCATGCGCGGAAGCATCTCGATGCCACCCAAGGCCGACAACCTGTCCATATACCCCTCAGAAGCCAGCCGGCCTCGCGTCGCGGGATGCAGAACAAATTTCACCGGTTGCGTCCGCGTGAGATTCTCCACCAGTTCGACCAACTGGCGCAGTCGCCTGGCTTCGTAGAGATTCTGAAAGCGATGAAGCGATACCAGGAGGTAAGCATCTTTATCGTCCGGAGCTGCAGCCAATGCTCCTGTCAGGCGGACCGCATCGACGATGGAGTTCCCTCTGGTATCCAATACTTCGCGATGCCCGCGGCGGCGCATGAACTCAGCCGCCTGGGCATTAGGGCACATGGCGATATCCGTCAAACGAAACACAAGACGTCGCACCAATTCCTCGGGAAATGGGTCAAGCAACGTTCCGGAACTAAGTCCACTTTCGAGGTGAACGACACTGGCACCACATCGCCTTGCTGCGTAAGCCGCAATAAGCGTGGAAAGAGTATCACCGTGGACCAGCACATGCGCCTGGTTTGTGTCGCCACTCGTGAGCTCACCAAGTTTGCGCTTGATGCCCCGATAAGCAGCGGGAAGCCAACGCATGAGAGCCAAGATAGTCGAATGCTCGGCAGCCTTTATGGCCTGCACCTGCGGCGACCGGATGCCGAACTCGTCGAGGAGATCCTGCATGGTTTCATGGTGCTGCCCTGTCATCAGAAGTACGACTTCTAGCTCCTGCTTCTCGCAAGCGACAATCACGGGCGCAACCTTGATCAACTGCGCCCTCGTACCTATCGCGAAGATCAATTTTTTCGCCATATTCAGGCGTCTCGGCGGTAGGTCAGCGCCGTGATCTGTTCCGAGACGAGCCCAATCAGAAAGATGATCACCGACGCGCTCCACAACAAGGCGCTGCCATTGGTTAGGCGACCATAGGCCAGGAACGTACGCAAATAGTTGGCGCAACCGAGCACAAAGAATACTGCGCTCGCCGGCACAAACAACTTCAAGGGCGAATACAGAGTGGCGATCTTGAAGATGATCAAGAGGAAGCGGATGCCATCCTTGATCGGCTTTATGTGACTCTTGCCAATGCGTTGCGCGGCCTTGATCGGGACATAAGCCACGGGGTAAGCACTGCGGAAAAAGGCCATGGTGCTGGTGGTGGGGTATGAAAAGCCGTTCGGCAGCAAGTGCATAAATTCGCGGAACTTGTCCGCGCGCACGGCGCGGTAGCCGGAGGTCAGGTCGGCCACCGTATGGCCGGTCATGCGCGTGGCCAGCCAGTTGTAGATGGTATTGGCTACGCCTCGTCCCACGCCGGCCTGGCTGCTCCAGTCGCGGGCGCCTACGACCATGTCGTATCCCTCTCCCAGCTTTTCCAGCAAGCGCGCAATATCGGCGGGGTCATGCTGTCCGTCACCGTCCATGAAGACCAGCATGTCACCGGAGGCCGCGCGCGTACCGCGCTTGATGGCTGCGCCATTGCCCATGGAGTAAGGCGAGGACAGGCAGGTCACCCCTGCCGCGATACAGATGTCGCGCGTATCGTCAGTCGAACCGTCGTCCACCACGATGATTTCCGCCTCCGGCTGGGCTAGTCGCAGGCGAGGTAACAGGCCTTTCAGGGCCGCCCCCTCGTTTTTGGCAGGCAGGATGATGCTTAGGCGGCTCAAGAGCGTGTCCCCGGAAGTGAAGCGGCATCATAACCTGAGCTCCGCTGCGTTCAGCAGCAGATGGCGACCAGCGCGAATTTGCGGGCGCTGCATCACATCACTCCCAATGCGTTGCCTGTGTCTCAGGCGCGGATGACTGACCGCACCGCATCGATCACGCGTTCAGCATCCTCATCGGACATGGCCGGAGAAAGCGGCAGGCTCACGGTCTGGCGCCCCAGGCGCATGGCTTCCGGCCATTGCTCGGGGCGCCAGCCGAAGCGTTGCTGGTAGTAAGGATGCTCGGGCACCGACAGATAGTGGACGCCTGTGCCGATCCGCAGCGCGTTCATGGCCTCAAGAAAACTGTCGCGGTCGATGCCGCAGCGCAGGGCATCGATCATCACTGTATACAGGTGGTAGCCATGGCGCGTTCCATCCGCCGGTGCGGCCGGGAGCCCGATCGGCAGGTCTGCCAGCGCCTCGTCGTAGTACTGCCACAACTGCCGACGACGCCGCCAGTTGTCTTCGACCCGGGCCAGCTGGTGGATGCCGATGGCCGCCTGCAAGTCCATCATGTTGTACTTGAAGCCGCACTCGACCACCTGATAGTGCCGGTAGCCCTGGTCGCCGAAGCGATGCCACGCGTCCTTGCTCATGCCGTGCAGGGCCAGCACGCGGGCGCGGGCGATGCGTTCCTCGTCACGCCCCAGGATCATGCCGCCCTCCCCCGTCACCACGTTCTTGGTGACGTAGAAACTGAAGCAGCCGAAATCCCCGAAGCTACCCACGGGCTTGCCCTGGAACTCGCTCTCGATGGCATGGGCGCAGTCTTCGATCACCACCAGACCGTGCTTGTCGGCGATGGCCATGATCCGGTCCATGGCGCAGGGCCGGCCCGCGAAGTGGACCGGCAGGATGGCTCTGGTTCGCGGGGTAATGACCGCCTCGATGGCGTCCGGATCGATGTTCTGCGTGACAGGATCGACGTCGGCGAGCACCGGCGTGAGCCCCGCATGGAGAATGGCGTTGACCGTGGCGCAGAAGGTCAAAGGGGTGGTGATCACTTCGCTGCCCGGCTCCAGGCCCGCCGCCACCATGCTGACGTGGAGAGCCGCCGTGCAGGAGTTCACTGCCGCCACCTGGGAGGGCCGGGCCTGGCGCCATGCGGCAAAATCCCGCTCGAACTGTGCAACCCGTGGACCCGTCCCCAACCAGCCTGAGCGCAGGCAGGCCTCGACTTCGGCGATCTCAGCCTCTTCGATCTGGGGGGCGCCAAAGACGAGAAAGGGCCGCAGGGGGTCAGGATGTGTCACAGGTCGCGCTTTATGGGGACTGGCGGCATTTCTATCCCAATGCCACGGCCCGGTCTACGGACAAAACCGGCGAGGCACGTCTGTTGCATGTCCGGATGGCGCGCCCGATTCAGGCTGGTTCTGTGCGCCCGGTCACCCCAAGGCTTTCAAATCCTGAGCCGATGGGATGACCAACCCCGCCAACTGGGGTAAATTCCCTTCTTATCAGGGGGCTGGGCCGTATCGCTATGTCAACGCTAATGCAACCGTCGCTCGCAGGCCTCACCGGCCTGGCGCGCAGACTGGTATCGGAAGATGTGCTCCCGGAGACCGATGTTCGCCGGGCCGTGGCCGAGTCGACCCAGGGAAAGGCCTCGCTCACCGCCTGGCTGCTGGACAACAACCTCGTAGACAGCGCGCGACTCACCCGCATCGCCTCCGACGAGTTCGGCATGCCGATGATGGATGTGAGCGCCTTGGTTCCCGCCAATTTGCCATTGAACCTGATCAGCGAAGCGCTGATCAACAAGCACAAGGCGCTGCCGCTGTTCAAGCGCGGCAAGCGATTGTTCGTCGGTATTGCCGATCCGATGCAATCGCATGCGCTGGACGAGATCAAGTTCCACTCCAATTGCATGGTGGAACCGATCCTGGTGGATCGCAGTCAGCTCCTGCGGGTCATCGAAACCGCGCTCAACGCGATGAGCAACGCCATGCCCGAGATGGGCGGCGGCGATTTCGATGAATTGACGCTGGAAGGCGGCGACGACGAAGCTGAATCCACTGGCATCGACGCCAATTCGAACGACGACGCTCCGGTGGTCAAGTTCGTCAACAAGATCCTGGTCGACGCGATCAAGCGCGGCGCCTCGGACATCCATTTCGAACCGTTCGAAACACAGTATCGGGTGCGCTTGCGCATGGATGGCATGTTGCGCGCTGTCGCCAGCCCGCCGATGAAGCTCGCCGCGCGCATTTCCTCCCGCATCAAGGTGATGTCGGGCCTGGACATCGCCGAGCGCCGCGTGCCGCAGGACGGACGTATCAAGCTCAATTTGTCCAAGAGCCGCTCGGTCGACTTCCGCGTCAGCACGCTGCCCACGCTGTTCGGCGAAAAGATTGTGCTGCGTATTCTGGACGGTTCTGCCGCCAAGCTGGGCATCGATGTTCTGGGCTACGAGGAAGCGCAAAAGCAACTCTATGTCGATGCCATCCATAAACCCTATGGCATGGTGCTGGTAACCGGCCCCACCGGCTCAGGTAAGACAGTATCGCTCTATACGGCGCTCAACATTCTCAACACCGCCGAGCGCAACATCTCGACCGTGGAAGACCCGGTTGAAATTCGCGTCGAGGGCATCAACCAGGTCCAGCAGAACGTCAAGCGCGGCATGACCTTCGCCGCGGCGCTGCGTTCCTTCCTGCGACAAGATCCGGACGTAATCATGGTCGGCGAAATCCGCGACCTGGAAACGGCGGAAATTGCCATCAAGGCGGCGCAGACCGGCCATATGGTGCTCTCGACGCTGCATACCAACGACGCGCCGCAGACCATTTCGCGCATGATGAACATGGGCATTGCGCCTTACAACATCACCTCGTCGGTAACGCTGGTCATTGCGCAGCGCCTGGCGCGTCGTCTGCACGAATGCAAGCGCCCCATCGAGTTGCCGCCCAAGACGTTGCTGGACGCCGGCTTCACACAGGCCGACATCGACGCCGGCCTGGTCGTCTATGAAGCGGTCGGCTGCGATAGCTGCAATGAGGGCTACAAGGGCCGTGTTGGTATTTACCAGGTGATGCCGATGCTGGAAGAGATCCAGAAGATCATCCTCCACGGCGGTAACACGCTGCAGATTGCCGAAGCGGCCAAGAATGCCGGAGTGAACGATCTGCGTGCCTCGGCGTTGTTGAAGGTCAAGAAGGGCATGACCAGCCTGGCCGAGATCGACCGCGTCACCAAGGATTGATCCCGGTATTGGCCGATATGGCCGCCGGGTTGGGCAGTCCGTCGCACCGAACTTGCGTCCGGTGCCACGAATTAGTCCAGGGGAATGACTTAAGCTGCACCGATAAGACGGCCGCCATCCTGAGGCGGTCCGACCGTACCAGCAGGGGGAAATGCCATGGCCGCGGCCACCGCTAAGAACGTCAAGTCGCTCGGCGCCCAGCGCGCCGAGATCAGCCAGCTGACCACGTACGACTGGATCGCCCTGGACAAGCGCGGCAAGCGCATGAAGGGCGACATGGCGGCCAAGAATGCTTCGCTGGTCAAGGCGGAGCTGCGCCGGCAGGGCATGAACCCGCAGACCGTGAAGGAGCGCGGTAAGCCGCTGTTCGGGGCCACCGGCAGCACGGTCAAGCCTCGCGACGTCGCCATCTTCAGCCGCCAGATCGCCACCATGATGGCCTCGGGCGTACCGATGGTGCAGTCCTTCGAGATCATCGCCGATGGCCAGAAGAACATCCGCTTCAAGAACATGCTGGTGGATGTGAAGCAGACCATCGAAGGCGGTTCGGCCCTGCACGAAGCACTGGCTAAGTATCCGGTGCAGTTCGATGAGCTCTATCGAAACCTGGTTCACGCGGGTGAGGCTTCCGGCGTATTGGATACGGTGCTGGACACCGTCGCGACCTATAAGGAGCGCACCGAGGCGATCAAGGCCAAGATCAAGAAAGCGCTGTTCTACCCTCTCATGGTGCTGGCAGTCGCCCTCCTGGTCAGCATGATCATGCTGCTGTTCGTGGTGCCGGTGTTTGCGCAGACCTTCAAAGATGCCGGCGCGGAACTGCCGGCCCCGACCCAGATTGTCATCAACGCTTCGGAATTCATGAAGGCATATTGGTGGGTCGTGATTGGCGTCATTGTGGGTGGCATCACCGCACTGGTCATGGCTAACAAGCGCTCCATCAAGTTTGCGCACTTCCTCGATCGCCTCATGCTCAAACTTCCCGTCATCGGCAATATTCTTCGCAATTCGGCCATCGCCCGTTTTTCCCGCACGCTGGGCGTGACTTTTCGAGCTGGCGTACCGCTGGTCGAAGCGCTTGACGCTGTGGCCGGAGCAACCGGCAGCGTGGTCTATGGCGACGCAGTCAAGCAGATGCGCGAAGACGTAGCAGTTGGTCACCAGCTGCAGCTGTCCATGCGCCAAACCGGAGTATTTCCTAACATGGTCGTGCAGATGACGGCCATCGGCGAAGAATCCGGCGCACTCGATCACATGCTGTTCAAGGTGGCCGAGTTCTATGAAGAAGAAGTGAGCAACGCGGTAGATACCCTTTCCACACTGCTCGAGCCCCTGATCATGGTGATCCTCGGCGTGCTCGTTGGTGGCATGGTCATCTCGCTCTACCTGCCCATCTTCAAGCTCGCGTCCACCGTGTAAGCTCTGGCCATCCAGGCCCCTCTCCCGCCGGGAGAGGGGCCTTTTTCATATCCAATCCTTCGGATTTATGCATGTTTGAGCTACCCCTTTGGGAATGGATTCTTGCAGCCGGTGTGCTTGGCCTCTTGGTCGGCAGCTTCCTCAATGTCGTGATCCTGCGCCTGCCCGAGCGCCTGATGGCCCAGTGGCGACTCGATGCCTTCGACACGCTGGCCATGGAGCCCGACAGCACTTCGTTGCCTCCCGGCATCGTGCGCGAGCCCTCGCATTGCCCTCACTGCAAGCATCCGCTCTCAGCCCGCGACAACATTCCCTTGTTTGGATGGCTGCTGTTGGGCGGCCGCTGCCGCTACTGCAAGACGTCCATTTCCATTCAGTACCCGCTGGTTGAACTGCTCAGCGGCCTGGCCAGCGCGGTCATTGTCTGGAAGTTCGGACCCAGCTGGCCGGCCGTGGCAGGACTGGTGTTCACCTGGATGCTCATTGCGCTGGCCGGCATCGATTTCCGCACGCAGTATCTGCCCGATCAGTTGAACTACCCGCTGCTCTGGCTGGGCCTGCTGCTAAGCCTTGTGGCGATGTTCGTGTCGCCGAACACCGCGATACTCGGCGCGGCGATTGGCTACCTCAGCCTGTGGAGCGTGTACTGGCTGTTCAAGCTGCTGACCGGCAAGGAAGGCATGGGCTATGGTGACTTCAAGCTGCTCGCCGCGCTTGGTGCCTGGATGGGCCCCACGGCGCTGTTGCCAGTAATCCTGCTTTCGTCCTTCATCGGCGCCATCGTGGGCGGCAGCATGATCGCGCTGCACAAGCATGGGCGTGATATTCCCATGCCGTTCGGCCCGTTTATTGCGGCGGCAGGATGGACCTGGTTCGTCGCCGGCGAATGGCTGCTGCAGCAGTACATGCAGCTGACGGGCATGCATTGACCGCGCCTCGCGCCAGCTATGTGGTCGCCCTTACTGGCGGCATCGCCGCCGGCAAGAGTGCGGTGTCGCGACGGTTCGAAGCGCTGGGCATCCATGTCTACGATGCGGATGTCGCGGCGCGTGAAGTGATTGCTGCGGGATCGGAGGGCCTGGCGGCCGTCGTCGCGCACTTCGGTGGCGATGTACTCGATGCCAGCGGTCAGCTGGATCGCAGCGCCATGCGGCAACGCGTGTTCGGCAACGATGCGGAACGGCGCGCGCTCGAAGCCATCACTCATCCGCGCATTCGCCAGTGGCTGCATGAACACGTCGCGGCAGATCGCGGCCCCTATTGCATGCTGGCGATCCCGTTGCTCGCCGAGAATCATGACCACTACCGCTGGGTGGATCGCGTTTTGGTGGTGGATGTGCCCGAGTCAGTGCAGCTGGAACGACTGACACGGCGCGATGGTATCGACGAGGCCCTGGCCCGGCGCATGATCGAGCGGCAGGCGCGCCGCGAACAGCGCCTGTCACTGGCCCATGACGTGATCGAAAACAGCGGTGACGAATCCGCGCTGGACCGTGCGGTGGTTGAGTTGCATGCACGCTACCTGGCTTTCGCTCAAGCGAAACCTTGAGCCGCGGTCACCAGAATCCGCGGATGCCGGCCACGCCCTGCCCGCCCGCGTGTCTTGCCCTTTCGAGCTCCTGCAGCGTCATGCCGCCGAGCGCATAGACAGGCAAGGGCGAGCTGTCGATCAAATGTTCGAAGGCCGCCCAACCCATGGGCGTCGCCTCGGGATGGGTGGCCGTCGCGGCTACCGTAGAGAGCGTGGCGAAGTCGACGATGTTCATCGCCCGCTGCAGATCCGCTGCATGATGACAACTCGCGCCCACCCATTGCCCCGTGGGCAAGGGACGCTCCTGCCAGTTCGCGAGTTGCGCTGCCTTGAGCTGAACTCCGGCGCCCGCGCCCAGCGCCAGCGCGCCTTCGACGTCACCACTCAACAGCAGATGGGCGTCCACGGCACGCGCTTCGATCAACAGACTGGCCGCCAGCTCCCGTACCAGTGCCGTTGACCACTGCGGGAAGCGCAGCAGCACCATGCGCTCGCCTGCCGCCATGGCGCCTCGAATCCGTTGCTGCCATTGGTTGAACGCCGACGATGGGACATCGGCGGTGATCGCGTAGCGCGTGGGCAGTTGGAGTGCGCGCAGGATATGCCGGTCCGCTGGCGTGAGCAGATCCACATCGACGGATGCCGGGGCAATCCAGCGCAACGCCTGGCCATCCAGCGATGCTGGCTCGCCCTGCCATCGACGCACGATGCGGGCATCCAGCAACAGCGAGCGTTCGCCGTAACGCCAGGGCACGCGGATCAGTGGTGCCTCGACGCTAGCCTCGACGCCCAGCTCTTCGCGCAACTCGCGCACCAGACCGTCGACCGGCGTTTCGCCAGCCTCCAGTTTTCCACCGGGGAATTCCCATAGACCGGCCAGGTGCTTGCCGGGGGGGCGCTGCGCCAGCAGCACGCGCCCTTGCGGATCGAGCATGACGCCAGCCATGACATGCATGGCGGCCGTCGTCGGAGCAGGCATCGCCTTGGCTCAGTCGTTGCGGATGTACTCGACCATGTCGAAGTCGTACGCGTGGGTACCGTCCTTCTTGTGGTGCACGCGGGACACTTCGGTCCAGTCGCTGAAATGCACGCCCGGGAAGAACGTGTCCGCGCCATCCACCGCACCATTGACCCAGGTGAGGTACAGGCGCTTGGCGGCCGGCAGGGCCTCACGGTAGATCTCGCCGCCGCCGATCACCATCAGGCCGGTGCCTCCGGCGCGAGCCGTACCCTCGGCTAGGGAACGAACGGTGACCTGACCCGGAAACGGCGCTTCGTGCTTGCGGCTCATCACCAGGTTGGTGCGGTCCGGCAGGGGCCGACCAATCGCCACCGCGGTGTTGTAGCCCATCAGCACGTACTTGCCGAGCGTGAGCTCCTTGAACCAGCGCAAGTCGTCCGGCAGGTGCCAGGGCAACTGGCCTTTGCGGCCAATAGCGAAGTTCTCATCCAGCGCGGCAATCAGCGAAATAGCCATGGAAATCCTTGCATTCATCGACAGTGTTGACCACCGCGCCGCCGTCCAGGGGCGTGGCGCGGCGCCGATCTTAGCAGGACCGGGGGCCGAACCCGGCAAGTGACAGCGTGCCGGGCTTACACGGCCACCGGCGCCTTGATGGCGCCATGCGGTTCGTAGCCCACGATCGCGATGTCCTCATAGCGGAAATCGAAAATCGAGCGAACCTCCGGGTTGAGCTCCAGCCGGGGCAGCGCCCGCGGCTCGCGGCTCAACTGCAGTCGCGCCTGCTCTACGTGATTGTTGTAGAGATGGGCGTCACCCAACGTATGTACGAAATCACCCACCCCCAGGTTGCATACCTGGGCGATCATATGGGTCAGCAGCGCGTAGCTGGCGATGTTGAACGGCACGCCGAGGAAGATGTCACCCGAACGCTGGTACAGCTGGCAGCTGAGCTTGCCGTCCGCCACGTAGAACTGGAACAGCGCATGGCACGGCATCAGCGCCATTTTCGGCAGTTCGCCGACGTTCCACGCGCTCACCAGCAGGCGGCGGGAATCCGGGTTGCGCTTGATCTCCTCCACCACCCAGCGGATCTGGTCGACCACACCGCCGTCGGCGGTGGGCCACGCACGCCACTGCTGCCCGTAGACCGGGCCCAGGTTGCCATCGGCGTCGGCCCATTCGTCCCAGATGCTGACGCCGTTCTGCTTGAGGTAGGCGATATTGGTGTCGCCCTGCAGGAACCAGATCAGCTCGTGGATGATCGATTTGAGGTGCAGCTTCTTGGTGGTGACCAGCGGGAAGCCTTCGGCCAGATCGAAGCGCATCTGCCAGCCGAACACGCTGCGCGTACCGGTGCCCGTGCGATCGGCCTTTTCGGTACCGTGATCGAGCACGTGCTGCAGCAGGTCGAGATAGGCGCGCACGGCTTACTCCTTGGTGGGCAGCGAAACGTTGTACGGACGCATGGTCGGCGCGTTGCGCGACATGACCATCAGCACCAGACCGATCAAGATCAGCGGCAAGGACTGAATCTGTCCCATCGTCAGCCAGCCCCACGCGAGGTAACCAAGCTGCGGATCGGGCACGCGCACGAATTCCACGCCAAAGCGGAAACAGCCATACAGCAGCGCGAACAGTCCGGAGATGAGATAACGCGGCCGCGGCTTGATCGACACCAGGAACAGCACGGTGAACATCACCACGCCCTCCAGCAGCATTTCATAGAGCTGCGAGGGATGGCGCGGCAAGCCGTTGAACTGGGCCAGGGCAGCCTGCCACTGCGGATGTGTCGCGGCCCAGTCCACGTCGGCGGAGCGGGCGTTGGGGAAGATCATCGCCCAGGAAACGGTATCGGGCTTGCCCCACAGCTCGCCGTTGATGAAATTGCCGAGGCGGCCCAGCCCCAGGCCCACCGGTACGATCGGCGCCACGAAATCGATCGTATCGAAGAAATGGATGTCGTTGCGGCGCGACCACCACCAACCCGCCGTCAGCACGCCCAGCAGGCCGCCGTGGAAGCTCATGCCGCCGTCCCACACGCGAAACAGCGCAAGCGGATCGGTCCAGATCCAGTGGATATCGGCGTAAAACAGCATGTACCAGATACGGCCGCCGACGATCACGCCCATCATCGCGTAGAACGCCAGGTCGCCGAGCGCATCGCGCGATACCGGCAGGCGGCCGCGCCGACGGCGGTATTCGGCGAGCAACCATGCGCCCAGGAACCCGCCCAGATACATCAAGCCATACCAGTGGATCTGAAGCGGCCCCAGCTTGAAAGCGACGGGATCGAAGGCGACGGTGAAGGGCTGCGTCATGGGCACACGGGCTGGCGGCAAAGCGCGAGTGTAGCGGGCAGCGCTGCTGGAGGGCATCGGGTCCATGCCTTTGGTGCGCCGACGCGATGCTGATACTCCCGACAGGCGACTAGATCAGCGCTTGCACAGAAATTTCTTAGGCACCCACCCGGGAACCAACTAGCAGCTGACTGTTGCATCAGGGTTGCACCTACCCGTCACTTTGTTTTAACTTCGGGATTACATCGCCTGTCCCCCAAGCCTGGCGATGCCACGGTGCGCACCCCTTCCCCAGGGTTGTTCGCGCCATCCCCATACCCAGATGTCCAGCCCTCGCGAGCTGGCTGATGGCTATTTTTTGTTCGGAGTTCCAACAATGAAGCAAAAGACCCTGCTGGCTACTGCCATCGCCGCAGCGCTCGTGCTGCAGACGTGGTCGGTGGCCGCACAGGATGCCGCTCCTGCCCCGGCTGAACAGTCCTCGGCCAAGAGCCTCGAGACCGTCACCGTCACCGGCTCGCGCATTCGCAGCGTTGACGTGGAAACCTCGCAGCCTGTGTTCACCATGGACCGCGCGGCGATCCAGGCCACCGGCCTGACCAACGTCAACGACATCCTGGCCCGCATGCCGTCGGCCGGTACTCCGGACATCACCCCGCAGGACACGCTGTCCTCGGGCGCTGACGTCGGCGGTCGCTACGTCAACATTCGCAACCTGGGTTCGCAGCGCACCCTGGTGCTGGTCAATGGCCGTCGCTGGAGCACCAGCCTCTCGGGCCTGACCGACCTGTCGACCATCCCCGTCTCGATGATCGAGCGCATCGACATCCTCAAGGATGGCGCCTCCTCCATCTACGGCTCCGACGCCATCGGCGGCGTGGTCAACATCATCACCAAGGAGAAGTTCGACGGCGCCGAAGCCACGGTCTACTACGGCCAGAACGGCAAGGGCGACGGCGAGACGCAGAACTACGACTTCACCTGGGGTCACTCGACCGAGAAGAACTCGATCATCGTCGGTGCCTCGTACCAGAACACCGATCCGATGTGGAACAGCGAGCGTCCCGAGACCTCGTACGCACAGGGTCCGCGTCACCCGACGGCTGGCCTGGGCCTGGGCCCGTACGGCCGCGTGGTCGATCCGACCACGGGCGACCAGTACGTCTACAACCACGGTTCGCAGACGACGACGGCAGGCGCGCCGACCGGCTACCACCTGTACGACCCCAACAGCACGGCCGACAAGTACAACACGCAGCAGGACATGACGTTCCGCGCGGGCACCAAGCTGAAGAACCTGTACCTGCAGGACCGCTACAAGCTCACCGACAACATCACGCTGCGCGCGGCCGCCAGCTACAGCTCGCGCGATACCTCGAGCCAGCTCGCCGGTTACCCGTTCCAGTCGGGCGCGGCTGATGAGCCGATCCTGATCAGCGGCCAGAACGCCTACAACCCGTTCCCGGGCCAGGACGTCGAGTTCTTCCGCCGCACGGTGGAAATGCCCCGCGTCACCAACGTCCAGTCCAATCTTGCGCACATCGACCTGGGCGCCGAAGGTTACTTCCAGTTCCTGAACCACGATTGGTCGTGGGACGCTGGTTTCACCTACGACGCCAACAAGATCCGCATCCAGGGCAGCGGCAACATCTATCTGCCCAATGCCCGCGCCGCGCTGGGCCCGACGACCACCATCAACGGCCAGGTCGCCTGCGCCAGCGCCGCTGATCGCGCCGCCGGTTGCGTGCCCTGGAACATCCTCGCCGGTCCGGGCGGTACCCCGCAGTCGGTGTGGAACTACCTGAACTACAACAGCACCGATCGCCAGGCCAGCTACACCTCCGACTGGTCCGCCAACGTGTCCGGCGGTCTGTTCGACCTGCCGGCCGGCACGGTCAACCTGGCCGTGGGCGTGGAGCATCGCGGCGAAAAGGGCGTCTTCCGTCCCGACGCAGGCGATGCCGCCGGCCTGACCACCAACCTGGCCAGCGCACCGACCAACGGCGCGTACAACACCAACGAAGCGTACGCCGAGCTTGACGTGCCGCTGCTGCGTGACCTGCCGGGTGCGCAGGAGCTGGGCATCAATATCGCCAGCCGCTACTCGCACTACAGCAACTTCGGCAGCACCACCAACAACAAGTACAGCTTCCGCTACCGTCCGTTCGCGGACCTGCTGGTTCGCGGTACCTGGGCCCAGGGCTTCCGTGCACCGACCATCAGCGATCTGGATGGCGGCATCGGCCAGAGCTTCGAAACCTTCCTGGATCCGTGTGACTCGGCCTACGGCGCTGCCGCGACCAACTCGCAGGTCAAGGCTCGCTGCGCCGCCGCTGGCGTGCCGGCGAACTATCGCCAGGTCGACCAGACCGGTGCGCAGGTCGCCAGCACTGCCGGTGGCCAGACGCCGGTGGCGTTCCTCTCCGGTTCGAACCCGAACCTGAAGCCGGAAACCTCGATCACCCGTACGCTGGGCATGGTCTACAGCCCGCACTACGTGGAAGGCCTGGACTTCACGGTCGACTACTACAACATCTACGTGAAGAACATCATCTCGTCGGTGCTTGCACAGAACATCGTCGACTATTGCTACATCAACGGCGACCAGAACTTCTGCAACAACTTCCAGCGCACGCCGACGGCGACCTCGAACCTCGCAGCAGGCTCGATCTCCTCGCTTAACGAAGGCCTGGCCAACCTGGGCACGCTGAAGACCGAAGGCTACGACGTCGGTATCCACTACCGTCTGCCGGAAACCTCGTTCGGCCGCTTCCGCATCGCTTCGGACAGCACCTACCTGACCAAGTACGAAGTGGTCAGCGGTCCGGGCGCGACGCCGCAGGATCTGGTCGGCTTCATGTCGGGCGGCACCGCCGGCGGCACGGGCGAAGACGGCATGTACCGTCTGCGTTCGAACCTGCAGGTCGATTGGGACTACAAGCAGTTCGGCGCCAGCTGGACCGTTCGTTACTACGCAGGCCTCAAGGACAGCTGCTACACCGCAACTGTCGAGTGCTCCTCGCCGGATTACACCAATCCGTGGTGGGGCACCTATGGCATGAGCCAGAAGGGTTCGGTTGCGTTCAACGACGCACAGTTCCGCTACACCGCGCCGTGGAAGGGTACGTTCTCTGTGGGTGTGAACAACATCTTCAACAAGAAGGGTCCGTTCTACTACTCGGTGACCACCTCCGGTACCGGCAGCGCGCCGTACAACCCGGCGTTCGACATCGACCGTTACTGGTACGTGTCGTACAACCAGAAGTTCTAAGCTCGAAAGAGTGCGGCACTTCGAAAAGGCGGGCCTTCGGGCCCGCTTTTTTTTGGCCTGAGTAACGGACAGAGGTAGCGACGGAGCGCTGCGGTCGCGCACAAGTGCGCTCCTACAAGGTCGCTACGCCCGTGTAGGAGCGCACTTGTGCGCGACCCGCCTTCCAAACAATCAGAGCAATACCGGCCTATCCGGCAATTCGTCCGGCGCATCTTTGTCATTGCCCGGAAAATGCCGCACGAGCAACGCATGCGCCTCGGCAATGCCGTCCAGGCAACCCGGCCGCCACTCGCCGCGGGCGAAGCGCGCCAGCATGTGATCGCGAATCGCATCCCATTCGGATGGTGCGACCACGGCAGCCACGCCGCGGTCGGCAAGAATCACCACGCGGTGCTCCGCCATGAGGATGTAAATCAGCACGCCGCTGTTGTGCTGGGTATCCCATACGTGCAGTTGCGCAAACACCTGCCGTGCGCGGTGTTCTGCGGTCATGCCGGCAAATACCGCGCCGGGCGCCAGCCGCGATTCGATGGCAAAGCACACCTCGCCGTGATGATCGCGCTCACCCTGCGCGATCGCACCAGCCATCTCGTCGAGCAGGCTCTTGGGAAAGCGCTGGCGCAGCTGGAACCAGCCGTCGAACAGATTCATCAGCAGACGTTGTGTGCGCGACATGTCACCAGCTCCCCGATGAACCACCACCGCCGAAACTGCCGCCGCCTCCGCTGAAGCCGCCGCCTCCGCTGCCGCCGCCAAAACCTCCGCCACCACCAAAACCGCCGCCGCCGAAGCCGCCAAAGCCGCCCCATCCGCCGCCACCGATGGAGCGCCCTCCTCCCCCTGGCAGCAGCATCAGCACGCCACCGATAAGCGCGCCAAAAATACCGGCGCCCAGCGATGCAGCCAGCAACCACACCAGCCCGCCGGTGATCGCAGCACCTATGGGCGTGCGCAACCAGACGGTGGTGCGACCCAAGACGCTGCGCAGGAAGAACGCCGCGAACGCGCCGATCAACAAGACGTGGCCAAAATCGATGCCACGACGGCGCTCGCGATTGCCACTCTCCACCGGCGGCGGCAGCGCCTCGCCATTGACCAGCTGAGTGAGCGCGCCCATGGCGTCGTGGATGCCGCCAAAATAATCATTGGTGCGGAATTTTGGCGCGATGTATTCGCGAATGATGCGCGCCGTGGCCGCATCGGGCACGGCGCCTTCCAACCCATAACCCACTTCGATGCGAACGCGTCGATCGTTCTTGGCCACCAGCAACAGCAAGCCGTCGTCCGTGCCCTTGCGGCCGATCTTATTCGCCTCCGCCACCGCCAGCGAATACTCCGCGATGTCCTGCGGCTGGGTGGTCGGCACCATCAGCACGACCAGCTGCGCGCCCTTGGTCTTTTCCAGTGACACCAGCTGTGCATCGAGCTGGTCGACCTGTTGCGGCGTGAGCGTGCCGGTGAGGTCCGTGACATGCCGGGTGAGCGTGGGAACGGTTTCGTCGGCATGCAGCAGCGCTGGCGGCAGCAAGGCCATCGCCAGCGCGAGCAGCAGGCGCGCGATGCGCCCGGTCACGTCAATGCGCCGAGCCAGCGGGCGCCGGGCTGCCGAAATCGACCGTCGGCGCCGTGGAAATAGCCTTCTCGTTCTCGACCGAGAAGTTCGCCTTGACCTGGTAGCCGAACATCTTCGCCGTGAGATTGTTGGGGAAGGTGCGGATCATCGAGTTGTAATCCTGCACTTCTTTCACGTAGCGGTTGCGGGCCACGGTGATGCGGTTCTCGGTGCCTTCCAGCTGCGCCTGCAGGTTTTGGAACAAACCGTCCGCCTTGAGGTTCGGATAGTTCTCGCTGACCACCATCAGGCGCGACAGCGCGCTGGACAGCTCGCCCTGCGCCGCCTGGAACTGCTTGAGCTTCTCGGGGTTGTTCAGATCGTCGGTGGTCAGCTGCGTGCTGCCCACCTTGGCGCGCGCATTGGTGACCTCGGTGAGCACGCGTTCTTCGTGCTGGGCATAGCCCTTCACCGTATTGACCAGGTTGGGCACCAGGTCGGCGCGACGCTGGTACTGGTTGAGCACTTCGGACCAGGCCGCCTTCACCGACTCGTCCTGGCGCTGGATGGCGTTATATCCGCAGCCCGAGAGGCCGGCGGCGACCAACAGCAAGGCGAGGACACGAAGAAGTTTCATGGGGGTGCTCCAATCCGGTGGAGGGCCCATTGCAGCATCCCGCATGTGACGGCGCAATCTTACGGAGTCTTAGATTCCGTCCCGAAGCGCGCCGGGGTGGCCACCGCACTCGCCGTCATTCCGGCCCAGGCAGCAAAAATCAGCCGACCCAGCGCGGCCACAGGATGAGACCCCAGCTCAACGCCGTCATGGTCAGCAGCAGGAACACCGCCGCCGAACCCATGTCCTTGGCGCGGCCGGCCAGCTCGTGGAATTCGGGGCTGACCTTGTCCACCACCGCCTCTACGGCCGAATTGAGCAGCTCGGCCGACAGCACCAGCACCGGCGGCAGGATCAGGGCGATCTTTTCCAGCGGGCCGTTGCCCAGCCAAAGGCCCAAGGGCACCAGGATCACGGCGATGCCTACCTCCATGCGGAACGAGGCCTCGTGGCGCCAGCCCGCCTGCAGTCCTTTCATGGACCACTTGAAGGCGTTCCAGATTTGCCGGGGCCCGCGGAAGCCGGTAGCGGCCATGGTGTCGTCCTCTGTGAGATTGCGGCGTGGCCGCGCCCGTGCCCGACGGGCACAAGGCCTCGATTTTGCCATATCGCCTGACGGGCGGGCAGACCGCAGGTTTCTGCATGCGGCAGTGCAACGTCAACTGAATGAATGTTGGGTTACGCTTGCCCACTTTGTGACCCCGTCAGGGGTTACGCGAGCCGGTCGCCCCGCGCGGCCGTTGTTAGAAACGCAGTACGGACAATTGAATGGCAATCCAGAATCCACCGGTCTCGCAGACCCGCTCGTTCAGCACCGTGTTCCTGATCGAGATGTGGGAGCGCTTCGGCTTCTACGGCATGCAGGTGTTGATGGTCACCTACATGATGAAGAAGCTCGGCTTCATCGATACCAAGGCCAATCTCGTATGGGGCGCGGCCGCTGCCTTGATCTACGCCACGCCCGCCATCGGCGGCTGGGTCGGCGACAAGCTCATTGGCACCCGTCGCACCATGGTCACCGGCGCGGTCGTGCTGGCACTGGGCTACGCGATGCTGTGGATTCCTTCCAACGATCCAACGCTCACCTATGTGTCGCTGGGCGTGATCATCGTCGGCAACGGCTTCTTCAAGCCCAACGCCGGCAACCTCGTGCGCAAGATCTACGAGGGCGACGACGTCCGCATCGATAGCGCGTTCACCATCTACTACATGGCAGTGAACGTCGGCTCGATGGTTTCGATGACGGCCACGCCCTGGATCCGCGACTACGTGGGCGCGCACTACGGCGACGCCATGGGCTGGCATACCGCGTTCGGCGCCTGCGCCGTGGGCCTGGTGCTGGGCCTGATCAATTACTCGCTGATGCATCGCACGCTGGCCCACATCGGCTCGCCCCCGGATGAACAGCCGGTGCAGCTCAAGCGCGTGTTTGCGCTGGTCGCTGCGTCGCTGGTGCTGGTGGTGGTGGCGGCTTTCATCCTGCAGAGCCTGCTCGCCGCCAAGATCTGCGTGTACCTCGCGGGCATCGTGATCCTGGGCATCTTCGTGCACCTGATCCGCAACGCCGGCAAGGGTGAGCGCGCGGGCTTGATTGCCGCCCTGGTGCTCACCGTGCAGACGATTTTCTTCTTCATCTTCTACGCGCAGATGGCGACCTCGCTGAATCTGTTCGCGCAGAAGAACGTGAATCTCTCGTTCGACGTGTTCGGCTTCCATGTCTTCAACTGGATTCCCGAGCAGTATCAGAACCTCAACGCGATCTGGATCGTGCTGCTGAGTCCGGTGCTGGTGGCGATCTACAACGGCCTGGGCCGCGTGGGCAAGGATCCGTCGGTGGCGTTCAAGTTCGCGCTTGGCTTTGCCGCGGTGGCGATCGGCTTCTTCATGTACGGCATCGGTGCCATGAGCGCCGTCGCCGGCCAGGTGTCGTCGTGGACGATGGTGTGGGGCTACGGCTTCTACTCGCTGGGCGAGCTGCTGGTGAGCGGCCTGGGCCTGGCCATGATTGCCCGCTACGTGCCGGCGCGCATGGGCGGCTTCATGATGGGTGCCTACTACGTGGCCGTGGGTATTTCGCAGTACCTGGGCAGCGTGGTGGCCAATATCGCCGCGATGCCGGAGAACATCAGCAGTCCGGTCGAGTCGCTGAACATCTACGTCAGCCTGTTCAACAAGCTCGGCTTCGTCGGCATCGCCTGCACGGTGATCGCCGTGGTCATGCTGCCGCTGATGAACAAGCTTTCGCGCAGCCACGCTGAAGTGCATACGCCGCTGCCGGCCGTGCACAGCGAAGAAGTCTGATCGAACCCTCTCGCCCCGCTCGTCGGGGCGAGTTTTCATGGGCGACCGGCGCGGCGCAAAGTGACGCAGCGTCCAGCCCTAGCGCCGGGCAGGTGGCCCAAACCGGCTAACATCGCCGGCATGAAACGCGCCTCCACCCAGCAACGCATCGGCCCCCGCACCCTGTTCCGCAGCCTCGCCTGGCTGCGCATCTGCGCCATCGCCGGCCAGAGCACCGCCGTGCTGGTGTGTGCACTGTGGATGCACATGGATATCCCGCTGCTGCCGCTGATGGTGGGCATCGGGCTGCTGGCCGTGTTCGCCATGTTCGCCGCCTGGCGCCTCACCCAGCCCTGGCCCATCCGGCAGTGGGAAACCATCGTGCACGTGGGCGTGGATACCCTGGTGCTCGGTTATCTGCTGCATTTCACCGGCGGTGCAAGCAATCCGTTCATCACCTTGCTGCTGATCCCGATCGCGCTGAGCGCGGCGGCGCTGACCGTCAACGCGGTGCTGGTGGTGGCGGCGCTGGTAGGCGCGGCTTATGCGGTGCTGCTGTCCTGGTATGTGCCGTTGCAGGTACCCATGCACTCCACCAGCGGGTTCTCGCTGCACGTGCTCGGCATGGGCGTGAACTTCGTGATCATGGCCGTGCTGCTGGGCTTCTTCATCAACCGGCTGGCCCGCGCCGCCCGCCTGCAGCAGATGGAAATGCAGAAGGTCCGCGAACGCGCGCTGCGCGATGAAGGCATCCTCGCCATCGCCACCCAGGCAGCCGGCGCCGCGCACGAACTCAACACACCGCTGTCGACCATGCGCACCCTGCTGCCCGAACTTCGACGCGAGCATGCCGGCGACACAGCACTCGCCGAGGATCTCGAACTGCTGGAAGGCCAGGTGGATCGCTGCCGCACCATCCTTCGCGAGATGGTGGCCTTCGGCAAGGCGCAGCTGTCGCAGGAGCCCGAGCAACTCACCGTCGACAAGTTCATCCATGGCTGCCTGGAACGCTTCCAGCTGCTGCGTCCGGAAGCCGACCTGGCCCTGGCCCTGGATCAGGAGGCCGCGCGCACCGTGCTGCGTACGCCGCCTGGCCTGCGCCACGCCCTGCTCAACCTGCTGAACAACGCAGCGGACGCATCAGCGATCAACCAATCCCAGGCCGTCGCCCTCACCGTGCGCCGCGATGACGGCTGGCTGGAGCTGATCGTGGCCGATCATGGCCCGGGCTTTGCCGATCCCACCGGCGAATTGTCCGAACTGGGCCGCTCGCACAAACAGAGCGGACTGGGCATCGGCCTCGCCTTGGCCGAAGCCACTGCCGAACGCCTGGCCGGCGAGCTGATCGCGCTCAATACCGGGCACGGCGCCCAGATGCGCCTGCGCCTGCCGCTGGCGGTGATTGCCGCGCCATAATCGGCTGCGGCGGATAGCCACAGTGGCAGATGGCCACATGTGAATGCCTTGTCGCAGCGGCGAAAATGCACGCATCGGCACTGCGCCGAGGAGAGCAAGATGAGTGACCAGCAACTACTGATTGTCGATGACGACGCCACATTTGCCCGCGTCCTGGCGCGCGCGCTCAGTTCACGCGGCTTCGAAGTGATCACCGCCAGCAACGCCGACGAAGCCCGCGCGCTCACCCGCCGCCACCAGCCCCGCTACTGCGTGCTCGACCTGAAACTGGGTGAAGAAAACGGCCTGCGCCTGATTCCCGAACTGCAGGCCCTGGTGCCGGAAATCCGCGTACTGCTGTTGACCGGCTACGCGTCCATAGCCACCGCCGTGGAAGCGATCAAGCGCGGCGCACACGACTACCTGGCCAAGCCGGTCGACGCCGACGCCGTGGTGCGCGCCCTGCTCGACGGTGACACCACCGCCAGCGAAGACGACGTGATCGACGCACCGGAAGCGCCACTGGCCCTGCGTCGCCTGGAGTGGGAACACATCCAGCGCGTGCTCACCGAGTGCGACGGCAATATCTCCGAAACGGCTCGCCGCCTGGGCATGCATCGCCGCACGCTGCAGCGCAAGCTGAGCAAGCATCCGGTGCGCGAGCGGCCTGACAACGAAGAGTAAGTACGTGAGAGATGCAGGCGGCGACGTCATGCCGCCTGTATTGCAAAAGACGAACGTTACGGCTGCGACGATGAACCGACAGGCGCAGGCAACGGATCGGCCGCACCATCATCCTCATCGCCATAGATCGCCACGTGCGGCACGCCGTCGGCGCCAATCCAGCCGCGGTACATGCCGTCGGTATTGAACGGCATGGTGACCGTGCCTTTCGCATCCAGCGCAATGGCGCCGCCATTGCCGCCCATCGACGGAATTTCCTGATTGATCACCTCGGCCGCCGCGCGACGCAGCGGCACGCGCATCTGCGTCACCCGCATGCAGATCTCGTGTGCGGCCACGGTGCGGATGTAGTACTCGCCCCAGCCGGTGCCGGACACTGCGCAGCCGGAGTTGGCATAGGTGCCGGCGCCGATGATCGGCGAGTCGCCGACGCGGCCCCAGCGCTTGTCCGTCATACCGCCCGTGGAGGTACCGGCGGCCAGATGGCCTTGCGCATCCAGTGCCACCGCACCGACCGTGCCGAAGTGTTTGGCCGTCTCCACGTCCGAATGCTTCTCGTCGTTGGCGTCTTCCTTGAGCGCCTTCTGCAGCTGCTGCCAGCGTTCTTCCGTGCGGAAGTAGGCCGGATCAACCAAGGTGATGCCGACCTGCTTGGCGAATTCCTCGGCACCATCGCCCACCATCATCACGTGCTGGGATTTTTCCATCACCGCGCGTGCCAATAAGATGGGGTTCTTCACCCGATGCACGCCTGCGACGGAGCCGGCCTCAAGCGTGAAGCCGTTCATGATGGCGGCGTCCATCTCATTCTTGCCGTCGTGGGTGAAGACCGAACCCTTGCCTGCGTTGAAATTGGGGTCGTCTTCCAGCACGGTGATGGCCGCCGATACGGCATCGACCGCCGTCTTGCCCGCTTTCAGTTGGGTGTAACCGCTTTGCAGCGCCTGTGTCAGCGCCGCGCGTATGGCCTTTTCCCTGGCCGGGCTCATCTCGCGTTTGATGACGCCGGCGCCGCCATGGATCACCAACACCGGCGAGGCCGCCTGGCTCGTGGACACGATGCCCAGCGCCGCGACGGCGACGATAAGTCGGCTGAACTTCACGGACGACACTCCCCACCTCGTTGGCATGGAGTATAGCCAGCTACCTCACCATGCTCATCCGGATGGTTGCGGCTTTGACAACGGGGGAACGCGAATGTCGCCGGCGCCGAAGAAAGCACCGTCGATGGCGCCGTTGAGCCATTCGTGGCGACCAGCGACCTTCGTCCGGCATGGTCGGTCACCAATCCGTCGTATCCTTGGCAACTGGCTCTCCCCTGCAAGAAGGCATCGCAATGGACAAGGTTTATGCAAGCGCAGCGCAAGCCCTCGACGGCCTGCTGTTCGACGACATGACGATCGCCGCCGGCGGCTTCGGCTTGTGCGGCATTCCCGAGAACCTGATCGGCGCACTGCTGGCCGCCGGCACCAAGGGACTCACCATCGTCGGCAACAATGCCGGCGTGGATGATTTCGGCATGGGTCCGCTGCTCAAGACCCGCCAGGTCAAGCGCGTGTATGCCTCTTACGTAGGCGAGAACAAGGAATTCGAGCGCCAGGTGCTGGCTGGCGAACTGGAATTGCACCTGGTGCCGCAAGGCACCCTGGCCGAGAAGCTGCGCGCAGGCGGCGCGGGCATCCCGGGCTTCTACACGCGCACCGCGTTCGGCACCAAGCTGGCCGAAGGCAAAGAGACCAAGGTGTTCGACGGCAAGGAATACGTGCTGGAGGAAGCCATCCACGCCGACGTGTCGATCGTCAAAGCGTGGAAGGGCGATCGCCTGGGCAACCTGGTGTTCCGCGAGACCGCGCGCAACTTCAATCCGATGATCGCCACCTGCGGCAAGGTCTGCGTGGCCGAGGTCGAAGAACTGGTCGAAGTGGGCACGCTCGATCCGAACAACGTGCACGTGCCGGGCATCTACGTCGACCGCGTCATCCAGGGTCCGTCGTACGAGAAGCGCATCGAGTTCCGCACCATCGCCGGCGCCAACACCGGCAAGGAAAGCCCGATCCGCACCGCGATGGCGCAGCGCGCCGCGAAGGAATTGCAGGACGGCTTCTACGTGAACCTGGGCATCGGCATCCCGACCCTGGTGGCCAATTACATTCCGCCGGGCATGGACGTCACGTTGCAGTCGGAAAACGGCCTGCTCGGCATCGGCCCGTTCCCGGACGATGCCCATGTCGATCCCGATCTGATCAACGCCGGCAAGCAGACCATCACCGCCCTGCCCGGCTCGAGCTTCTTCTCCAGCGCCGAGTCGTTCGCGATGATCCGCGGCGGCCATGTGGATCTGTCCATCCTCGGCGGCCTGGAGGTGTCGTGCACCGGCGATATCGCCAACTGGATGGTGCCGGGCAAGATGGTGAAGGGACCGGGCGGCGCGATGGATCTCGTCAGCGGTGTGAAGCGCGTGGTGGTGCTGATGGAACACACCGCCAAAGACGGCACGCCCAAGATCAAGAACCAGTGCGACCTGCCCATCACCGGCAAGGAATGCGTGGACCTGATCATCACCGACTTGTGCGTGTTCTCGGTGGAAAAGGGCAAGGGCATCACGCTGATCGAGCTGCATGATGGCGTCACGCTGGAAGACGTGAAGGCGAAGACGGGTTGCGACTTCACGGTGAGCGCGTCGCTGAAGCAGTAAGCGCCATCCAAGCGGCCTGCCGGCAAGCCCCGGCGGGCCGCGATACCTCGCGTGGGTTACGCCGTCACCGGCGTCGATTCCGGAAAACGGATGCGCGCGATGTGACGACGCCCTTCGCGGGTCTGCAATTCCAGCGGCCAATGGAAGCGCTCGCTGATGCGCTGCGCGATGGCCAGTTCGAAACCATGCCGGTTCGCGCCCTGCGAGGGCAAGGGCTCGCCGCGATGCGACACCGTCACTACACCCGGCAACACGGCAATCACGACCGTGCCGCCTTCTGCCTGCTGGCAGGCATTGCGGATGAGCTGCCAGCACAACACCGCAAACACACGCGGCGAACCGTGCAACACGAAACGCGCCGGCTCCTCGAGTTCGATGCTGATGGGACGCCCCTCCAGCATCTCCATCACGTCGGGCAGCTCGTGGCGGATCACGTCGTTGACGACGAAATCTTCCTCGGTCAATCCGTTGTCCGACTCGCGGGCAAGAATCAGCAGCGCCTCCACCAGGGCTTCCATTTCGCGCGTGGAGCGCTTGATGCGCTGTACCGAGCGCTGGCCGAATTCGCCCAGCGACGCATCGTCGGCGAGCATGTCGGCGGACATCTTGATCACCGTGAGAGGGCTGCGCAGTTCGTGGCTCGCATCGCGCGTGAAATTTCGCTCGCGCTGGTTGTAGCCGGCAATGCGATTGGCAAATCCATAGAGGCTGCTGGCCAGCGTGGCCACGTCGGCGTCGGTGCGTCGTGGCAATTGGTCCGGACGCCAGCCATCGAGGCCGGTGGATTGTTCGTCCCAGTCACTGACGGCCTGGGCAAGTCGACTCACCGGCGCCCACTGGCGTCGTGCCGCAAACCAGGAGAGCGCACTGATGATCACGATGAGCACCAGCACCGCGCTCACCGGAGCGACGTTGTAGAAGCCCATCAGGCAAACGATCACGATGGCCAGCAGTTGCAAGCCAAATATGATCGCCATGCGTCGATGATACAGCCCGCGGCGGAACGCCCGCGCGGGCTGTGCACTACCCCTGCTGGCCATAATCAACTCATGCTTGCGCGATCATGCCGGCTGCGAGGCAGATGCCACCTCCGACTCGAGATCGGCAAGGCGATATCCAGCGGAGTGGATGGTGTGCAGCAGGGGGCGGTCAAAGGGTTTGTCGATGACGCGGCGCAGGTTGTAGAGATGGGAACGCAGGGTGTCCGAATCGGGCAGCGTATCGCCCCAGATCTCGCGCTCGATGTCGCGCCGGCTGACCACGCGCGGCGATTCGCGCATCAGGATGGCCAATAGCTTCAGGCCAATCGGCGACACGGTGAGCTCCTGCCCGCCGCGCACGAGTCGCAACGTGGCGGTATCGAGCGTCATGTCGCCCACGGTGAGGATTTCGGTGGAGACCTGGCGACGGTCACGTCGAATGAGTGCACGCAGGCGTGCTTCCAGTTCGCGTACCTCGAAGGGCTTCACCAGGTAATCATCGGCGCCGGCCTCAAGACCGACGAGCTTGTCTTCCAGCGTGTCGCGCGCGGTCAGCATCAGCACCGGCGTGGACTTCTTGGCATCGCGGCGCAGCTTGCGGCATACGTCCAGGCCGTCCATGCCCGGCAACATCAGGTCGAGGACGACCACGTCATAGCTGTTGGAGACGGCCAGATGAAGACCGCTGACGCCATCGGCGGCATAGTCCACCGAATAGCCGCGCCGCTCGAGAAATTCGCCGACCATTTCAGCGATCTGGCGGTTGTCTTCGACCAGAAGGATTAGTCCTGCTTGTTCGTCGCGCGAGCTCATCCGTACCTCCTGAAGCTGATTTCACAAAGGTGAACAGCTAACGACCGGCGTCGTGAGGGTCACGTGAAAGAACAGGGCCCCGGTTCACACGCGGTTGTGATTATCCTCACGCTAACGCAACAGTGGCGCCAGTCCCTTCCACACGTTGTCGAGCACCATCGGCTCGCCGGCCGCCACCGGATGCAGGCCGTCGTCTTGCATCAACTCGGGCTTGAGCGCCACGCCATCGAGCAGGAACGGCACCAGGGCGGTGTTTTTGGTCTTGGCCAGGTCCGCGTAGATGGCACGCAGGCCGTCGCGGTATTGCGGGCCGTAGTTCACCGGCAGCTCGATGCCCAGCAGGAGCACGCGCGCATGCGCCTGCTGGCCGGCCTCGATCATGGCGGCGAGATTGTCCTTGAGCTGGGCGAGCGGCAGGCCGCGCAGGCCGTCATTGGCGCCCAGTTCGAGCACCAGCACCGCGGGCTTGGTCTTCTCCAGCAAAGCGGCAAGACGATTTCGACCACTCAATGACGTTTCGCCACTGATGCTGGCATTGACCACGGTCCAACCCGGCTCCATCTTGGTGAGACGGTCGCCGAGCAAATGGACCCAGCCGGCCTCGACCGGAATGTTGTGTGCAGCGGACAGCGAGTCGCCCAGCACGAGTACGGTTTTCGGCGGGGCCGCCTGGGCGGTGCCGACGACGGCACCCCACAGCACGACCAGGCAACATAGGAAACGACGCATGAGTGGTAATGCCTCCGCTTTATCCAAGAGTCCATCAACGGACTCCAAGGGTGTCCTGCTGGACGCGATCGATGTTAGCAAGTCGGTGCAAGGCCCTGAGGGCCGCCTCGATATCCTCACCGGTGTGTCGCTGCAGGTACGCGAAGGCGAGAGCTTTGCCATCGTCGGCGCCTCGGGCTCGGGCAAGACCACCCTGCTCGGCCTGTTGGCCGGCCTGGATACGGCATCGAGCGGCCAGATCGCGCTCGACGGTCATGCGCTCGAGCGCATGGATGAAGAAGCCCGCGCGGATATCCGCCGCCGGCTGGTCGGCTTCGTGTTCCAGTCGTTCCACCTGTTGCCCGCGCTGACCGCCGAAGAAAACGTGATGCTGCCGCTGGAGCTGGAAGGACGCGACGACGCCCGAGCCCGCGCCCGCGAAGCGCTGGAGGCCGTCGAGTTGAGCGCCCGCCGCCGTCACTATCCGGCCCAGCTCTCGGGCGGCGAACAGCAACGCGTGGCGATCGCACGCGCCTTCGTGAACAGCCCGCGCCTGTTGTTTGCCGATGAACCCACTGGCAATCTCGATCAACGCACCGGGCAACACGTCTGCGATCTGTTGTTCTCGCTCAACCACGATCACCAGACCACCCTGGTGCTGGTCACGCACGATCCCAAACTCGCCGCCCGTTGCTCACGCCAGGTCACCCTGGACAGTGGCCGCGTGCTGGTAGCGCCGCGCACGCCAGCGGCGGTGGCGCCATGACGGGTCAGTACGCATGAGGCTGCTCACGCTCTCCCTGCGCAGCCTGCGGCGCGAATGGCATTTGCCCGAGCTGCGCACGCTGGGCGCATCGCTGGTGCTGGCCGTGGTTGCGTTGGGCGTGGTCGCCACGCTGGCCGCGCGCATGGAACGTGGTGTACTGGCCAGCGCAGCGGAACTGATCGGCGGTGACGTCGGCATCAGCGCGCCGCAGGCGCTTCCGGCCAACTATGCGGAGCAGGCGCGCGAGCGCGGCCTGCAGGCCACCCGTGGCGCCAGCTTCCCCAGCGTCGCCTTCGCGCATGAGCAAAGCCAGCTGCTCGACGTACTCGCCACCGACAGCGCTTATCCGCTGCGCGGCACGATGGAACTGTCGCAAGGGTCCGGCGGCACCGTGGTCGGTCACGGGCCGGCGGCGGGCACGGTTTATCTCGATCATCGCGCCCTGGTCGCGCTCGGCCTGAAGGTGGGCGACAGCGTGCAGCTGGGCGGGCGCGACCTGCGCATTGCCGCGGAATTAGTGCGCCTGCCAGATGGCGGCGAACTGGTCGCCATGGCGCCGCGCGCCCTGATGAACATCGGTGATGCGGAACAAGCCGGCCTGCTCGCCGTGGGCAGCCGCGCGCGTCACCGCCTGCTGGTTGCCGGGCAGCCCTCGCCGGTGCAGGACTGGCGCTCGTGGGTGCAGGCACAATCCCTGCCGCAGGGCGCGGAGCTGATCACACCGGAGCAGACGCAGGAGCGCATGCGCAGCGCGTTCGACCGCGCCAGCGCCTTCCTGCGCCTCACGGCATTGCTGTCCGCATTGCTGGCCGGTGTGGCGATCGCCCTCGCCGCACAGCGCTATGCGCGCCGCAAGACCAACGAAGTGGCCTTGCTGCGCGCACTCGGCACGCCGCGGCGGCAAGTGCTCGGCCTGCTGGTCGGAACGCTGGGCCTGCTCGCCGTGCCCTCGGTGATCGTGGGCGGCCTGCTCGCGCTCGGCCTGGCGCAGATCACCTGGAGTTTTGCCAGCCAGCTGTTTTCCGCCATTCCGACCACGCTGCCCCTGGGACCTGCGGTGGCCGCGGCGGTGATGGGCCTGGCCGTACTCGCCGGATTTGCCTTGCCCCCGCTGGCACGACTCGCCGAGGTACCGCCGGTCGCCGTGTTCCGCGAAAGCGCGGCGCGCCGCGTGCGGCGTTTCGATGCGCTGTATCTGGTGCCGGCCTTGGTGGCATTGCTGCTGATCTGGAGCCAGAGCGGCTCGGCCAAGCTCGCGGGCATTCTTGCGGTCAGCCTGCTGGGCGTGGCCGTGGTTGCTGCCCTGCTTTCGGCCTTGCTGCTGTGGGTTGCCCGTCGCGTGGCGCCCGGTGCGCATCCTGCCTTGCGGCTGGGCCTGGCCGCACTGGCCCGACGTCGCGGCATGAGCCTGTTGCAGGCGACGGCGCTGAGCCTGGGTCTCGTCGCGCTATTGTTGCTGGCCATCGTGGCGCCGGCACTGCTCGAAGGCTGGCGTCGCGAATTGCCGGCTGACACACCCAACTGGTTCGTGCTCAATCTCCAGGACGATCAGCGCGAGGGCTTCCAACAGGCGCTGGCGCGCATCGGCGGCGAGCGGCTCAACATGTTGCCGCTCGCGGTGGGCAAGCTCACCGCGGTCAATGGCCAGCCGATCGACCAGTTGCACTTCAAGGACGAGCGCGCCAAGGACTGGTCCGACCGCCAGCTTCGCCTGTCATGGGCCGCCGACCTGCCGCCAAGCAATGAAGTGATTGCCGGCCAGTGGCATGGCGATCATCCCGCCCAGGCCGAGGTGTCCATCGACACCATGTGGCGCGACATGTATGGCCTGAAGGTCGGCGACATGATGCGTTTCAACGTGGGCGAAGGCAGCATCGACGCACGCGTGGGCAGCATTCGCAAGGTGGACTGGACATCGTTCCGGGTGAACTTCTTCCTGGTGTTCGATCCCGCGCATGCAGCTTCATTGCCGCATACCTGGATCGCCAGCTTCTACCTGCCGCGTGGCCATGCGGAATCGCTGGCACAGCTGTCGCGCGATTACAGCAACCTCAGCCTGATCGACGTGGATGCGATGCTCGATCGCGTGCGAGAGATAGTGAATCAGGTGAGCGGCGCAGTCCGCTGGGTGCTGGGCTTCAGCCTGCTCGCCGGTGCGCTGGTGCTCGCTGCCGCGCTTGCGTCCAGCGCGCAGGAGCGCCGCCATGAAGCGGCCTTGCTGCGCACCCTGGGCGCGCGCCGCACGCAGCTGCGCATGGCGGCCGCGTGCGAGTTTGCCCTGCTCGGCCTGGTGGCCGGACTCACCGCGGCATTCGGCGCCGCGGGCACGGGGCTGTGGCTTGGCCATGCGATCTTCCACATCGAGCACTTCGTGCCACCGCTGGGCTCGCTGCTGCTGGCCGCCCTGGTGGCGGCCGTCGTGGTGATGCTGCTGGGACTGGCCGGTACGGCGCGCGTCAGCCGCACCTCGCCGATGCGTTTGCTAAGGGAAAGCTGAGTGCCAGGCTGGATCAAACGTCTCGGGCACGAACGCCTGCTGATCGCCTTTGCGCTGCTGGCGATCGTGCTTGCCATCATCGATCCACGTCCCTTGGCCAACTATCAGCGCTGGCTGCAACTGCCCACGCTGGCCGGCCTGCTGGGCCTGATGATCTGCATCCAGGGCATCCGCGACAGCGGGCTGGTGCAGCACGCGGCGGCGGCTCTGATCGAGCGGGTGCACTCGCTGCGCGGCCTGGGGGTGTTGCTGGTGAGCACCACGGCCTTGCTGTCGATGGTGCTTACCAACGACGTGAGCCTGTTTTTGCTGGTGCCGCTGACTCTGGCGATCGGCAGCATCTCGAACCTGCCGGTGATGCGCACGGTGGTGCTCGAAGCGCTCGCCGTGAATGCAGGCTCCACGCTCAGCCCCATCGGCAATCCGCAGAACCTCTTGCTTTGGCAGTACACCCACCTGCCCTTGCTTGAGTTCATGCGCGCGATGCTGCCGGCGTTCGGCGTGATGTTTGTACTCGTGCTGTTGTTGACGCTGGTGTGGATGCCGCGCGGCCGCGTGATTCTGCACGCAGAGGATATCGACGGCCATCCGGTGTCGAGCTCCCAGGCCATCCTGTCGGTGCTCGCCTTGGTCAGCATGGTCGCGATGATGGAACACAACCATGCCGTGCTCGGCGCACTGCTGCTCATTGTGCCTTTTGCCTTGCTGGAGTTCGGCACGCTGCGCCGCATCGATTGGCTGCTGCTGGTGACCTTCGCTGCGATCTTCCTGGGCCTGGGCCATTTCGCCGAACTGGCGTCGGTGCAGCGCGCGCTGGCGAGCATCAATCTGGAAAATCCACTCACGCTCTATGCAAGCGGCATTCTTGCATCGCAGGTCATCAGCAATGTGCCGGCCACCGTGCTGCTGTTGCGCCACGCACCCGATCCCATGGCGCTGGCCGTGGCGGTCAACGTCGGCGGCTTCGGCGTGGCCATCGGGTCGCTGGCCAATCTGATTGCCTTGCGCCTGGCGAAGCAGCCGCACGGTATGCGGCGGCTGCACATGGTGTCGATACCGTTCCTGCTGGTATGCGCACCGCTCGTCTATCTGGTGATGCGCTGGCTGGGTTGACCCGGCCAGCGCCTGAGTCGTTCGAGATCTGACGAATCAGTCGTCGCGGTCGCGCGGCACGCTCACCTTGCCCTTGATGCCGGAGTGGCTCACGTCGCCGCTACCCTTGGCGCCGAGCGTGAAGTCGCCCTGCACGTCGTGCACCACCAGGTCGCCGGAGCCGAGCGTATCGACGCGCACGCTGCCGCCCACGCTGCGAATGCCGATGTCGCCCGAGCCGATGCTGCCCACGCGGGCATCGCCGCGCACGCCGCTGATCTTCAGATCGCCGGAGCCGACCGAACCGACATCAAGACTGCCCACATCGTTCACATCGATGTCGCCCGAGCCGACGCTCAAGGCAAACGGACCGGAAATCTTGCTGACGTGTACATCACCGGAACCGACCTGGGTGCTCAGGCGCTGCAGTCCGCTGACCCATGCATCGCCCGAACCCACGTTGAGCACCACCGGGATCTGCGACGGCACCTGCATATCCAGTTTCAGGTCGGTGTATGTGTAGCCGAAGGAGATGTGGCTGTGCTCATGGCCGCCCACTTCCACGATCAGGCGATCGCCCTCGCGATGCTGCGTCACGGTGAGATCGTCCAGCAGCTTCGGATCGGAGGCGCAGGCGCGGCCGGTGACCGTGCCGCCCTTGGCGCCATCGCTGCCGCTCAGGTGCAGGTCGTGACTGCGCAGTTCCACCTGAACTTCGCGCACGCCGGCAAGGTCGAGCGTGAGATTTCGCGGGGCCGAGTACTGGCACTGGTCGGCATAGGAAGCCAGCGGTGCCAGCAGCAGGACGGCGAGGATGAGACGGCGCATGAGGTGCTCCTTGTTGACGGGACAAGGCTTGGATGGCGCCCCGCGGGAAAAGGTTTATAGCCCTGGCCGTCAACGCGTGCCGGCGATCAGCGTTTTTGAGATTTCACGAACCACGTGGGGACCCACTGCCATGCAACGCAAGAAACTGCTCGCCTCCGCACTCGCCCTGACGGTTGCCGTTGTGGCCTCGCTGGCCATGGCCCAGGACGCCCCCTCGGCACCGCCCGCCAAGGGCCCCGCCGGCAAGGCCGCGCCGATGGCGCATGACGCCATGCCGGGCCCCATGGGCGGTCCTGAAGTTGGCGGTTTTGGCCACCCCGGGTTCGGCCGGCCCGACATGGCCGGTCCGGAAGCGCCGGTGATTGGCGACCTCGTCGCGCTGGAACACCTGTACCGCGAAAGCGGCCGCAGCAAGGAACTGCCCGCGCTCTACAACGACGTGCTGTCCAAGTCGCAGGACCCGCGCGTGCGCACCTACGTGTATCACCAGCTCGCCCGCCTGCAGGCGGCGCCGGCCAATACCGATCAGGCGATCGCTACGCTTCGCAAGAGTCTCGATGAGAACCTCGCCAACGAAGCGAAGATGCGCGCGCAGATGGACAAGCTGCGCAGCCAGTGGGAACAGCGCAGCAATCAGCCGAAGCCTTAAAGCATAAGAAGAAAAGCGGCACTGCCGGTAGGCAGCGCCATGCCCTGAGGCACGGGAACCCCAGAGCCCGTGCCTCCTTTTTTTGCGGCATCGACGCGCTTCAGGCGGGCGTATCGTCCAAACGCTTGGCGCGTTGCCACAGCGCTTCCTGCGCGGGGAGATCGTGCTCGGCCAGGCGTTTGCCGTCCTCGTGCGCCAGCTGCTCCATGGCGCGGAAGCGACGTTCGAACTTGGCATTGGCGTGGCGCAGTGCCTGCGAAAAATCCACGTCGGCGTGGCGCGCCAGGTTCACCATCACAAACAGGACGTCGCCGATTTCATCCTGCAGGCGCTGACGGTCGCGGCCGTTGGCGAACTCGGCACGCACTTCGTCCACTTCTTCGAGCAGCTTGTCCAGCACGGGCTGCTCGTCCGGCCAATCGAAACCGACCTTGGCGGCGCGCTCCTGCAATTTCAGTGCACGCTTCCACTCGGGCAGTCCGCGCGACACGCCGGCCAGCGCGCTGTCGTCATGCTGCTCGCCCTTGGCGGCGCGCTCGGCGGCCTTGATATCTTCCCAGCCCTGCTTCTGCGCGTCGAGATTGTCGTAGCTCTCATCGCCGAACACGTGCGGATGACGACGCAGCATCTTGTCGCTGATCGCATGGGCCACGTCGGCAAATTCGAACAGGCCCGCTTCCCGCGCCATCTGCGCATGGAACACCACCTGCAGCAGCAGATCGCCGAGTTCGTCGCGCAGATCGGGCCAATCCTTGCGATCGATGGCGTCGGCGACTTCGTAGGCTTCTTCGATGGTGTACGGCGCGATCGTGGCGAAATCCTGCTGCACATCCCAGGGGCACCCGTTCTGCGGGTCGCGCAGGCGCGCCATGATGGCGAGCAGGTCGTCCATGCTGTGCTGCTTGGATTCGCTCATGAGGCTTCCAGATCAGCCGACTGCAGGCGCGACTTCCAATCGATGGCAACGTCGCCCACGGCAATGAATTCGGGGTTGATCAACGAGTCGCCGCGGTTGTAGCGCAGCGGCTCGCCGTTGAGGTCGAGCACGGCACCACCGGCTTCTTCCAGCACGCTTTGCGCCGCAGCGGTATCCCATTCGCTGGTGGCGCCACGGCGCAGATAGACGTCCGCATCGCCACGCGCCACCAGGCAGAACTTGAGCGACGAACCCAGCGGCACCGAGGTGTAGTCATCGCCGATAAGCTGTTGCAGCAAGGCCACGGCCGAGCCGCCGTGCGAGCGGCTGCCGGCGACCGTTGCCAGTTCGGGCAGGCCGCGCGTGCCGATGCGCTGCCAGTCGGCGCCGGCTTGGCGCTGCAGCCACGCCCCTTCGCCGCGGGCAGCGGCGTAGAGCTCGCCCGTCACCGGCGCCAGCACCACGCCGAGTACGGGCTGGTGATTTTCGATCAGCGCGATGTTCACCGTGAACTCGCCATTGCGCTTGATGAACTCGCGCGTGCCATCCAGCGGGTCGACCAGCCAGTAACGTGGCCATTCGCGCCGTTGCGACCATGGGGCCGCCCGTGCCTCTTCGGAAATGACCGGCAGCACGCCATCCAGGCTGGCGAGGCCGGCAGTGATCACGCGCTGGGCAGCGAGATCGGCGGCGGTCACGGGCGAGTGATCCTGTTTGCGCTCGACTTCGAAATCCTGGCCGTAGACGACCAGGATCGCGTCAGCCGCATCGCGGGCGATCGCTGCGATCTGCTGCAGCAACATGGAGAACGGTACGTCGGTCATGTCGGTTGAAACCGGCCGGCGAGGTATTCGCGAGCCATGAAGAGTGCGGCAATGGAACGGCCTTCGGTGACATCGTCGCGAGCCACCAGCGTGTGCAGGTCGGCCAGCTTCCACGGTACCACTTCGAGTTCTTCGGGCTCGTCGCCTTCCAGGCGTTCCGGATAGAGATCCTGCGCGAGCACGACGTGCGCCATATGCGTCATATACGACGGCGACAGCGACAGGTTGTGCAGGATCTTCAGCTTGTGCGCGCCATAGCCGATCTCTTCCTTGAGCTCGCGATCGGCGCCCTGCTCCACCGTTTCGTCGCGGTCCAGGCGCCCTTTGGGCAGGCCCAGTTCGTAACGGCCGACGCCGGCACCGTACTCGCGGATCAGCAGCACGGTCTCGTCGTCGATCATCGGCACGATGATGACGGCGCCAAGCCCGCTGCCCTTCAGGCGTTCGTAGGTGCGGCGTTCACCGTTGGAGAATTCGAGATCGAGCTGCTCGACGCGTAGAAAACTGCTGTCGTGCACGTCCCGGGTGGCATGGATGATCGGTGGCTTGTGCATCGGGCGATTGTAGCGCGGCTCAGCGACTGGCCGCCGCAACCTGCTTGCGGCCATCAAAAGCGGCCCAGATCAGCAAGCCGAACGCGATCGCGTGCAGCAGGCTGCCAAGCACCGACCAGATCATCAGGACGCCCCGGACGCTGGCCATCGTCCCCTGCGCCGTCGCATGGGGCAGATACCAGCCATACATGCCCGCATTGGCCAACGTGATCAGTACCTGCAGCGCGCAGGCCACCAGCATCAGCAGCGCCGACTTGCGCGCGGTCGGCCACAGCACGGCGGCCAGACCGATGCCCATGACCGCCGCGATGAACATCGGGCTGTTGCCAAGAATCCATGCATAGATGGGAGCGAGACCTTCCATGTGCGTTCCTCAGTGCGGGAGTGCAAGACGGGAGAGCGCCTGGGCATGAATTGCCGGCGTACCGGCAAGCACGCTCGTCGTGTCGAGCGAGAGCGCGTGGCCGTGGATATCGGTAAACACGCCGCCTGCTTCGCGCACGATGACGGCGAGCGCGGCCACGTCGAGAATGTTCACATCGGACTCGATGACCAGATCCAGTCCCCCTCGCGCCAGCAGGTGGTAGTGGCAGAAATCACCATAGCCGCGGATGCGATTGCTGTCGGCGATCATGGCGCCCAGCGCTTGCCAGCGTGCATCTCTGGTCAGCGTCTTGATGTTGCCGGTGGAAAGCGATGCCTGCGCCATCGCCTGGGTCGGGGCCACCTGCACGCGCTCGCCGTCGAACCAGCTGCCGCCGCCTGCGCTGGCCCACATGACCTCGCCGTAGACAGGCGCGCTGGATACGCCCAGCACCAGCTCGCCGCGATGCATGAGTGCGATCTGGGTGGAGAAAAATGGCGTTCGACGCACGAAGCTCTTGGTGCCATCCAGCGGATCGACCAGCCACAGCAGCTCGGAGCTGTGGTCGTCGCGGCCGAATTCCTCGCCGTAGATGGAGGCATGCGGCAGCGCTTTCTGCAGGATCTCGCGTATCGCCAGTTCCGCTTCGCGATCGGCCACGGTGACCGGCGTGTCGTCGCTCTTGAGTTCCACTGCCACGCCCTTGCGCCAGTAGTGCCGAAGCACCAGCGCGGCTGCCTCGGCGGCTTCGCGTGCGGCGGCGAGCGCCTTGGGCAGATCCAGTTCGCTCATCGTTGTTCCCCATGGATGGCGGCGGCAAGACCGCCACTGTAATGGATGTGCGTGACGCCATCGGCATCGACCGCGCCAAAACCGGCCAGCCAGCGCTGTAGCGTGGGATGGCTGCCGCGCGGCGCCGCGACGGCGTCGAAGCGACGCGCCAGAGGGCTCAATTGCAAATGGCCATCGACGCGCAGCGGACCATGGCCGTCGTCCTGCACGGGGCCGTCGATAACGCCATTCGCTGCGCGCAGCTCGGCATGCACACTGCCCAGGCGTAGATCTCCCTGGCGCGGCATGCTCAACACAGCATCCCGCCACTCCACCTGCGTATCCATTGACCAGGGCCAGCCGCCACGCAATTCGATGCTGCCCGCGGCAACCCGCAGCGTGCCTCGCGGCAACCCTCCCAATACCAAAGGACCGCCGCCTAGTACGTCGAGATCGATGCGCATTTGGACGTCCGTCCAGGTGGCCTCGGTGGCGCGGCTGCCGGTCATCGTGCCCACGACATCGACACGGGGACCATGCAGTTCCACATGCAGGCGGTTGTCGCCCAGCAGTACAGCGCGCGACAACTGCCATTGCAGCGTGCCCAGGTTCTCGCCCCGCGCCGACAGCACCTTGCCCGCCTTGCCGTCCCATAGCAGGCCGCTGACCTGCTGCAGGCGCACGCCGTTCAGGCGGGCATCCAGCCAGGGCATGGCCCAGCGTGCCGGCAGGAACCACAGCAGCGCAAAAGCGGCGATCAATAAGGCCAACAGGCCCGTGAGTGCAGTACGCCAGACCTTCAAATCGGCTCCCTGGTGGACGCAAGACTTGAGCAGGCACGCTCGAAACGCCGATCATAGCCGGATGAACACTCTCCCCGCTGCCGACGCGCTGGTGCGTCGGGACCTGAGCCTGCTATGGCATCCCTGCACGCAGATGCACGATCACCAGACGGTGCCGATGGTGCCCATCGCCCGCGGCGAGGGCGCCTGGCTGATCGATACGAGTGGCCGGCGATACCTCGATGGCATCAGCTCGTGGTGGACCAACCTGTTCGGCCACGCCAATCCGCGCCTGGCAGCGGCCCTGGCTGATCAGGCCAAGACCCTGGAGCATGTGATTTTTGCTGGATTCACGCACGAGCCCGCCGTCGCGCTCGCCGAAGCCCTGGTGCGCGTGACGCCGCCGGGCCTGGATCGCGTGTTCTATGCCGACAATGGTTCGGCCGCCATCGAAGTGGCGCTGAAGATGAGCTTCCACTACTGGCTCAACCAGGGGCACGGCGAAAAGACGCGTTTCATCGCCTTGACCGGCAGCTATCACGGCGAGACGCTGGGTGCGTTGTCCGTCAGCGACGTGGCGCTCTATCGCAAGACGTACGCGCCCTTGCTGCTCACGCCCATTCTCGCCCCGTCGGCCGATACGTATGAGGCGTTGCCAGGCGAGAGTCCCGGCGACGTCGCCAAACGTCGTCTCGACGAACTGCGTCAGCTGCTGGAGCAGCACGCGCACGAAGTGTGTGCGGTCATCGTGGAACCGCTGGTGCAATGCGCCGGTGGCATGCGCATGTATCACCCGGACTATCTCGCGGGATTGCGTCGCCTGTGCGACGAATACGACGTGCATTTCATCGCCGATGAAATTGCCGTGGGCTTCGGTCGCACGGGCACGCTGTTCGCGTGCGAACAGGCCAGCGTGTCGCCGGACTTCATGTGCCTTTCCAAGGGACTTACCGGCGGATTCCTGCCGTTGTCCGCGGTGCTGACGACCACCAAGGTGTACGAGGCGTTCTACGCCGAGTACAGCGCAGGCAAGGCATTTCTTCACTCGCACAGCTACACCGGCAATCCGCTGGCCTGCCGCGTGGCGCTGGAAACGTTGAGGATCTTCGACGACGAACCGGTGCTGGAACGAAACCGCGTGCTGGCAGCGCACTTGAGCAAGCGCCTGGCCCCGCTACGCGAGCACCCGAACGTGGCCGACGTGCGCCAGACCGGCATGATCGCCGCCGTGGAATTGGTGGCGGACAAAGCCAAACGCACGCCGTTCCCCTCTTCGGAACGGCGCGGGCTGCGCGTCTACCTGCATGGACTCGAGCACGAAGCGCTGCTGCGCCCGCTGGGCGACATCATCTATTTCATGCCGCCTTACGTGGTCAGTACCGACGAGATCGATCATCTCGTCGATACCGCCGTGGCAGGCATCGAGCGTGCCGTGGCTTAGTGACCGCCGGTCACCGTGATGCTCGGATCCAGCTGCTGCAATGCCGGACCCAGCGTAGGCTGACCGGTGTTGCGGATGTCCTGGTAGCTGTAGCTGCGGCCGGCCACCGGCAGACAGGTACCCGGCTTGGCAGGAATCAGGCTGCCAGTGCTCTGGATGCAGTTGCGGTCGCCCGGTTGCGGGGGCTTCTTGGACGCAGACTGGTCAGCCATGCCTTGCTGGCTCGTCTGCACCGTGGCACCCGCGACCGCCGAGGTCTGCGCCATCGCGAGCGGGGTCGTACCCAGCGCCATGGCTAGTACGAGTAGGGATTTGCTGACCATGATCCACCTCCGGGGAATGAGGGATGACCTACATGCTGCGCCGGCTCCAGCCGGCAGGCAAATGTCCCTGGCGCGGCATCTCCCGTGCATTCAGGTAGTCGGGCGCAAGGCGCATAAGACGGTGTCCGCTATGCTTTACGTTTCCTCCCTTCCCTAACGTCTCATGCGCACGATCCGCATACATGTCGAACTGCCGCTTGCCGTGGGCCTGGAACTGGGTCTGCCGGCCCAGGCGGGCGAGCACGTGGCTCGCGTGCTGCGCCTGACGGCCGGCTCGCCCATCACCCTCTTCAACGGCGATGGCGTGGACTACCCCGCAGTGATCCAGGCCGTCGGCAAGCGCGATGTCATCGTCCGCGTGGAAGCGGCCCAGCCGGTCGGCAATGAGTCGCCGCTCCCGCTGACCCTGGCCCAGGGCGTGGCCCGGGGCGAAAAGATGGATCTGATCGTGCAGAAGGCGACCGAACTTGGGGTGACGCACATCGTGCCGTTGCTGACCGAACGCTCGGAAGTGAAGCTCGATCCGGCCCGCGCCGGCAAACGCCTGGCGCATTGGCAGGCCGTCGTCGCCAGCGCCTGTGAGCAGAGCGGCCGTGCCCGCCTGCCTACGGTGCTGCCAGCCATCCCGCTGGAACACTGGCTGCGCGAGCTTCCGCAGGATGGAGCGCTACGCCTGGCCCTGTTGCCCGAGGGTAGCCGGCGCCCGGGACAACTGCGTTTCACGCCGGCCGGCGGCCTGCTGGTGGTCGGCCCGGAAGGCGGACTTGGCAACCGCGATACGGCTGCATTGACCGAGGCGGGCTTCGAAGGGCTGCGGCTGGGGCCGCGCATCCTGCGCACGGAGACCGCCGGCCTCGCCGCGCTGGCGGCATTGCAGGCCCTGCACGGCGACGTGTAAGCGCAGAAACGAAGACACGCCCATGCAGGGCGTGTCTTCGGGACTCACAAGATCATTGGGGACGCTTCAGCTGGCCGGCTCGAGCAATTCGAGCAGCTCCGCCTCCATGCCTTCCAGATCCGGGATCACGGCAATGTCGTCGCGCACCAGCACCTGTGCCCGCACGCCTGGCGGCAGCGGCGCGCCGTCGTGGGTCGGGATGATCAGCTCCGCATTGAGCGTGGTCAGGCGCGGGAAGCCCTGGGTCACCACGGCAATGAAGGGCAGATCCGGATGGCCGCCCAGCGCCTTCAGCACGGCGACGCGGTAGGACTGTTCGCTGTCGCCCTCGCCGGCTCCCGCCAGCGTGTTGAACGAGACCAGCGGCACGCGCCAGCCGCGCCAGGCGATGCGGCCGAGCAACCACGCGGGCGCCCCTTCCACCGCTTCGGGCGTGGGCATCGTGATCACTTCGGCCACGGTGGCATTGGGCAACAGCAAGCGCAGGTTGCCGACCGGCACCAGGACGCAACGAATTTCACGCGGTAGTGGCAAATCGCTCATCGCCGGCCCTCCATCGACATCTCTTCCACCAGGCGCGCCGCGAGTTCCGCAGGCGTGCCCGAATAACTGTGCAGGCGCTCGGCTTCGATGCCGTGCACCATATCGGCAAACTGGCCGTCAGACGACTCGATCCACACCTGGCCACCACGATCGTGGATCGCCTGGCAGCCGCCGAGTGCATCGTTGGCCTGGCCCGCGAACACGATGGCCTGCGCATTGCGACCAAACACGTTGGCTGCGAGCGTGAAGCTGGCATCGATCGGCGAGCTGCGCACGTCGCTGTTGTCCAGCGACTGCAGTTCCACGCGACCATCGCGATGTATGCGTGCCTGCTGCCCATCGGGCACCACCAGCACCTCGCCGACGCGGGCACGCACGCCCTGCGCGGCAACGCGCACCGGCATTTCGCTATAGCGGGTCAGCGTATCGGATAGTGCCTCGACGGATTTGCCGCCCAGATGCTGGACATGCAGCACGGCCGCGCGCAGGTCGCCGGGCAGCATCGACAGGAACGAGCACACCGCCTCGAGACTGTCCGCGGCGGCGCCCAGCACGAGCAGGCGGCCAATCGCGGAATCCAGATCGTCCAGCAGCATTTCATTGCCGCCGTCGTATTCCTTCGGCGCCAGCGCTTCTTCGATCGACACCAGTTCCAGTGTCATGCCCGGCTCGATGATGGATGCGGTTTCTTCGCCGCCTTCCGGCGCCAGGAAATCCGCGGCGCTGAGTTTTTCGACGCCGAAATGGGCGGCCTTGGCTGGCGCCGGTGCAGACGCCGCAGGCGCGGGCGCCTCGCCTTCGTCGAGCAGAGCCCAGGCCGAAGCCGCGCCCAGCAAGGATGCGGGCGATTTGTTCTGGCTCTCCGCCGCCGCGACCGACGCCATGAACGATTCGTCGAGCGGCGCCAGGGCTAGATGGTCAAGCTGGAACGAGGGCATGTGGCGGGCAGCGGCATCCTGTGCCGGCGCATCGATCGGTGCATGGCCCTGGGTCGTCAGCGTATCCAGGCCAAAGCTGCCGTCATGCAGCGGTGGCAGTTCGGCGTCGCCGCTGAATTTCAGCCCCGAGCCAAAATCGTGGTCGGCGACCACTTCGCCTTCGAGCGCGCCGAAGTTGCCGTCATGCAGTTCCGGCAGCGGTTCGTCGGCTGAGAACTTCAGGCCCGAACCGAATTCGTCTTCCGCTTCGAACGGCACATCCTTGAGCGCAGCGAAATCGTCCAGGTGCAGCGGTTCGTCGGCGGCATGGAACGACAGCTCCGAACCCGCCTCCGCTTCCACCAAGGCCGGCTCATCGGCGGCGATGAAGGCCTCCAACTCGGCAGCCAGCGATTCGGACTGCTCTTCGGTGGCTTCCACTGCCTGCGGCGTGATCTCGGCTGGGGTGATCTCGGCCAGCGCGACCGGTTCCAGTGCGGCGGCGAAACTGGGCAGCGGCTCCTCCGCCACGACGACCGCCGGAACCTCGACGCTTTCCGCGAACGCCGGCTCGGCCACTTCAGGCACGGCCTGCGCATCCTGAGGACGCGGCGGATCGAGATCGCCCTGCGCCATCACCTTCACGGCGAGGTGGCGCGCCCAACGGGCACGGTCCCAGCCGTTGAGCGAGCGACTGGCGGCGGCATCGTTGAACACCACGCGAGGACGGTCGCCGTCGATCACGTCGTAGAGACGGTCCAGATCCTCGTCGGCGTCTTCATCCAGGTTCACCACCAGCACTTCGGCGCCGGTGCTCGCGAGCATCTGCTTGTCGAGGGTGGACAGCGCCCCTTCGTGCACGATCCTCGCCCCGCGTTTGCGCAACGCTTCACGCAGCTGACCGCCGAGTTCCACGTCATCGAACAACAAGGCCACCGCCGTCGCCGTTTCAGCCATTGAGCGACTCCGTGATGCGCTGTTCGAGCACTTCGCCAATCTGCGCCAGCAACTCGGCTTCCTGATAAGGCTTGCCGAGGTAGCGGTCGACGCCGATGTCGAACGCGCGCTGGCGATGCTTATCGCCGGTACGCGAGGTGATCATGATGATCGGCACATCGCGCAGTCGCGGATCGGACTTCATCTGCGTGGCCAGCTCGTAGCCGTCCATGCGCGGCATTTCGATATCCAGCAGCATCAGGTCGGGCACGCGCTCATGCAGCTTCTCGAGTGCGTCCACGCCGTCCTTCGCCGTGGCCACTTCGTACTCGTGGCGTTCCAGCACGCGGCCGGTGACCTTGCGCATGGTGATGGAATCGTCGACCACCATCACCAGCGGGCGCACGCGCTGTTCCTCCACCACCGGCGTTGCCACCGCGGTGAGGCCTTCGTCCAGGCGCTGCAGGCGGCGGGAGATGCCGTGGCGGACCAGCGGGGCGAGATCAAGAATGATCAGCACCGAGCCGTCACCCATGATGGTCGCGCCGAGGATGCCCGGCACCGAGCTGATCTGCGGGCCAACCGACTTCACCACGATTTCGCGCGAGCCGATCACGGCATCGATGCGGATCGCGGCACGCAGGTCGCCTGCTCGGGTCAGCAGCAACGGGATCTGCTCGTCGTCGCCCACATGCGTGGTCACCGCGCCCAGCAATTCGGACAGGTGATGGATGTCGAAGCTCTCGCCACCGTACAGGAAGGTCGGCTCCGGCTCGGCCATGCGCTCGGCCAGTTCCGCCGGGCTGATGCGCGCCACGCCCTGCACCGAGGTCATCGGGATGGCGTAGTTGGATTCGCCGATGCGAACCAGGATGGCCTGGGTGACCGCGAGCGTGAAGGGCAGTCGCAGCACGAAGGTCGTGCCCTGGCCTTCCTTCGATTCGATCGACAGCGCACCGCCGAGCTGCTTGATTTCGTTCGCCACCACGTCCATGCCCACGCCGCGACCGGCCAGCTGGGTCACGCTGCTGGCGGTGGAGAAGCCAGGCTGGGTGATGAGGGCAAGCACCTGATCGTCGCTCAGGCGCGTGTCGTTGCGGATCAGGCCACGCTCGATGCCGCGCTTGCGGATGGCGTCGCGATCCAGACCGCGGCCATCGTCGGTCACGCGCACCACCACCTCGGTGGCTTCGCGCGCCACGCGGATGCGCACGGCGCCTTCTTCCGGCTTGCCTGCCTTGCGACGATCCTTGGGCGATTCGATGCCGTGCGCCACAGCGTTACGCAGCATGTGTTCGAACGGCGCCTTGATGCGGTCGAGCAGGTTGCGATCCATTTCGCCGTGGGCGCCTTCCACGTACAGCTGGGCGCCCTTGCCTTCTTCCTGCGCGGCCTGGCGCAGCGTGCGGCGCAGGTTCGGCACCATCGTGTCGAACGGCAGCATGCGCGTGCGCAACAGGCCTTCCTGCAGCTCCGAGCTCACGCGCGACTGCTGGATCAGCAACGTTTCGGCCTGGCGGGTCAGTTCGTCCAGCATGCCCTGGATGGACACAAGGTCGGATACCGACTCGGCCAGCGCACGCGAGTACTGCTGCAGCTGGGAGAAACGATCGAGCTCGAGCGGATCGAATACCGAGATGCCGGCTTCGCGATGCTCGCGCTGGAAGCGCGCGATGATCTGCGCTTCCGTTTCGATTTCCATCATGCGCAGCTGGCTGCGCAGACGCTGCACGGTCTGGTCCAGTTCGACCAGGTTGAAGCGGTAACCGGCGACCTGCTGCTCGAGGCGCGAGCGGTAGATCGCCACCTCGCCGGCATGGTTCACCAGCGTATCGAGCAGTTCGGCGCGGACGCGGATCTGTTCCTGCGGCGTGCTCGGTGCGTCGTCGCGATCTTCCGGCAACAGCTCCGGCAAGAGTTCGGGCAGCGGCTCGGACAACACCACCGGGCGAGCCGGGAACGGCACCACGTTGGGAGCTTCCGGCGCCTCGGCGGGCACCGCCGCCTCGCCTTCGCCGGACATCGCCAGGAAACGGTCGATGAGAGCCTTCGGGTAGGCCACCGCGCGGCCTTGCGAGACCAGTTGCACCAGACCGTGGAGCTTGTCGAAGCCCACTTCCAGCGCGGCAATCAGCTCGCCGATATGCGCCGATTCGGCGTGGATCGGCCGTTCCAGCGCGGTTTCGATGGCGTGCGTGAGATCGCCCACCGGCACCATGCCGGCAATGCGCGCACCGCCCTTGAGCGTGTGCAGGTCGCGCAGGATCTCGCCCAGATGTTCGATCGCACTCGGCTCGGCGCGCCACAAGGCCAGCACGCCGTCGGAGTGATCGAGAATCTCGCGTGCTTCCTCGATGAAGATTTCCAGCAGGTCCGGATCGATCTGGCTGGGCAGCAGTGCGTTCTCGTCGAATTCTTCTTCCGGCGCAGCCTGCGTCGGCGTCGCTTCGACCTCCGCTTCGGGGGCCGCCGCGGCTTCGACCAAGGCCTCTTCTTCGCTCGGCAGTTCCGGCGCATCGAGCACCGGCGCTTCCAGCACGATCTCTTCGATTGGCGTTTCCTCGAGCGTGACGATTTCCTCGACCGGCTCGATGTGTTCGATCACCGGCTCGGCAAGCTGCTCGAGTTCCGGCTCGGTCGACTCGATCTCGACGGACGGCGCCGTCTCCTCGAGCTCAGCTTCCGGCACAGCGACGTGTTCGACCGATGCCTCGGCCTCGTCGGCCACCGGACCGATTTCCAGCGTCTCGGCGTCGTCGAGCAGGTCGGCATAGGCCTTGCTGAAGTCGTCTTCGTCGATCGCCGGCACGTGGGTCGTTACGTGATGCGAGCTTGGCTCGCCCGTCGGCAAGTGGGCATCGAGATCGAACTCGCCCAAGGCGGCGAGCAGTTCGTCGGTGTACTTGTCGGTCTCGGATACGGCCGGCGGCGAGGCCAGCTCGATATGCTCGACCGGCTGCGAGGCGTCGGACAGCGCTTCGTCCAGCGAGGCACCGAAAGTTGCTTCGTGCGAGGCTTCGGCGGCGTGCAGCGGTGCATCGTCCGAAACATCGGCAGGGGTTTCGAACAGCACGTGCGCCACTTGCGGCTCGGGCTGGCTGTCGCGCAGCTCCGTCAGGCGATGGATCAGATTGTCCAGATCCGGCAGCTGTGGCGACGGCACGTCGAACTGACCCATGACGTGATCGACTGCATCGGCGCTCTGGCTCAGCAGCATCACGCCTTCCGGCGACAGCGGCAGGCCCGCGGCGCGCAGGCGCTTGAGCAGGCTTTCCAGCGGCGACAACAGCTGCGTCAGCACCGGGATGTCGACCATCGCGATGGCGCCATGCAGCGTGTGGACGGCGCGCAACAGGCTGTCCTCCACGCGCAGTTCGCCGTCGACGCGGTTGATCGCGGTGCGGATGGTGGCCAGGTACTGCGCCACTTCGCTGCGCAGGATTTCCAGCAACACCGGATCGATCGGCGGCATCACCGGCGCGGCGATGAAGTCATGCACAGGCGCCACCGGCTCGGCCGGCGAGCTTTCGATCCCGGCCAGGCTGGACGCCGGAATGGCTTCGGCGGAGGTGTCCACACGCGGCACGCGACGGCGCACCACGCGTCGCACCGTCTCGGTGCCACTGACGGGAGCAATGTCGGCCAGGCGGGCATCGACCTGACCGGCCGACAGACGCTCGGAAATTTCCATGATGGCCGTGAGCGGGGCCGTGACCAGGCCATCGCCCGTCAGCGCGGTACGCAGTTGCGGCAAGGCGTCGATGGCGGCGCTGACCACTTCCTGCACGCCCTGGCTCGGCGGGATCGACTGATCCAGCACGCGGTTGAGCATGTTTTCCACTTTCCACGCGAACTCGCCGAGCATGGTGGCGCCGACCAGGCGGCCCGAACCCTTGAGCGTGTGGAAGGAGCGACGGATCGAGGTGAGCGAGTCCAGCTGTTGCGGATCGGCCAGCCAGGTCTTGCGCGCGGCATGCAGGTTGTCGATCTCTTCCTGCATTTCTTCCAGGAAGATGTCGCGGATGTCGTCGTCGATGCCGGCGGTGCTCGACTGGAAGCCCGCTTCGACCGCGGCGTAGCCGGAAACCGTCACTTCCTCGACGATTTCTTCTTCGATTTCGATCCAGTCGTCTTCGCTGGTCTGTACCGGTTCCTGCGGCGTGACGTGCACGGTATCGGCCAGGCGCAGGCCGGTGATCTCCTGCGGCACCGGCTCGGGCGTCTCGCTGTGACCCACGATCAGACCCGACAGGTCTTCACCGTGACCCAGGCTGACGCTTTCGGAAAGTTCCGGCTGGTTGGCGAGCGTGGCGGCAAGTGCGGCGTCCGCGGCGCGTGCGACGTCTGCCGGCGGCTCGTCCAGCTCGTCTTCCGACGGCGCACGGACGGCCGGCGGCGGCCAGTAACCGAGGCTGCTGAGGCTGTGCTCGGCGACATCGAGAATGTGTTCCAGACCGCCACGATGTTCGCGCGCGGCTTCGAGGTAGTACTCGAGGGCGGCGAGTGCGTCGGCGAGGTGATCCATCTGCGCGGTGCTGGGCACACGGCGGTCGGCGAGCAGTTCGTTGCCGACGAAGCGGCCAATACCTTCGGCCAGTTCGGCCGGACGCGGCGCGGACAGCATGCGCATCGCACCGGCGACTTCGTCCATCAGCGCGCCGACGTCGGCCAGCTGCGTCGCCTGCCAGCCCGATTCGACATAGGCGACGATGGCGTCCTTCACCTTGCCGGTGTTGGCGGTGGCCTCGTGCATCAGCGTGGCGAGGATGTGGCGCGCTTCGCTGCGCGGCAGCATGGCGGTCGGCATTTCGGCGGCGGTTTCGCCGTCGGCGCCGAGGCTTTCGATGTGATCGTCGAGCGAAGCTTCCACGTAGAGCAGCGCGCCGGCGACGTCGAGCAGCAGCTCTTCGTCCGGTGCGCGCACGCGGCTGGCGATTTCTTCCAGCACGCGACGCTGTTCATTGACCACGCGACGCGGCACGCCCAAGGCAAGCATGCCCAGGGTGTCGCCCACGCGTTCGAGCACTTCGGTCTGGCTGGACAGCTGACCCGGATCGGCGTCGGTCTGGCGCAGGAACAGGTCGAGCGCTTCCTTGACCCGCAGCAGGTCGTCCTTGAGCGCCTTGGCGACGGAGTCCAGCAACGCGCGGTTGTGGCCTGCCATCGAACCGCGGGCGTGTTCGATCTCGCTTGCTTCGGGCAGCAATGCGTCCAGCGAATAAGTCTGGCGCAGCAGTTCCATGCGCGGGCTGCCCTGACGGACTTGCCCAACCACGTACAGCAGCTTGCGTGCGAGCTCATCGGCGTCGCCGCCGCGCAGGTTCGCTTCGCCGTGTTCCACCAGCTGGCGAATACTGCGGTCGACCTTGCCGATCAACTGGCGCACTTCGCCGGCCTGGGCCTTGAGTGCACCCTGCTGCACGCCTTCCAGCACGCCGGCCGCAATCCACCACAGGCGACGGCCCGGGATGGTGTGGCAGCGCGCGGTGATGGCGTCCAGCGTCTGGATCATGCCGCCCAGCTGCTGGTCGTTACCCTGGCCGCGGAACCACGACAGCAGCTGCTGCTGGAAGCGCAGGCGCAGCGCGGTGACTTCGCTGCGTTGACGCTCCACCAGCAATTCCGCCGGCGGCGTCGGCGCCTGCGCCGGCAGCGGGAATTCGAGATTGGGCGTGAACAGCGCCGATTCGTGCAGCGCCTGCTGGCCGCGGCTGGAACGCAGATCGTTGAGCAGCGGCAGCAGCACCACCGGCACGTCACGATGACCGCCGGACAGGCGCTCCAGGTAATCGGGCAGCTGCATCAGGCCACGCATCAGCGCGGCGTAGGCTTCCTCACGGTTCGCCACATGGTCTTCGAGCAGCGAGATGGCGAGTGTTTCCATCTCCTCGGTGACCATGGCGGCGCCGTATAGCTCGACCATGCGCAGCGTGCCGTGCACCTGGTGCAGGCTGTCCGCACAGGAGCGCATCGCATCCCGGTTGCCCGGGTTGTCGACGTAGGACTCCAACGCCTCGCGGGCCACGGCGAGCGTCTCATCGAGCTCGGGCTTGACCCACTGCAGGGTGGTGAAATCGATATGGTCTTGAAGTCTCATGCGCCCCTCTCACCGATCACGTAACGGTTTGTCACGCAACCGCGAGGTTGCCCCCCGTGAAAAACGTTTTGTGTCAACCCGGCAGCTTAAAGTGCGCCACCGAGCGCCGCAGGTCACTCGCCAGCTGGGCCAGGTAACCGATCGAATCGGCCGTCTGGCTTGCGCCCTGCGAGGTCTGCGAAGTGATTTCCTGAATTGCGTTCATGGAAACCGAGATGTCCGATGCCGCGGTGGACTGTTGGCGCGCCTGGGTGGAGATGTTCTGAATCAGCGCCGACAAGTCATGCGACACGCGCTCGATATCGCCCAGTGCGCTACCCGCGTCCTCCGCGAGTCGGGCACCAGCCACCACTTCGGCGGTGGTCTGTTCCATCGAGTTCACCGCTTCGTTGGTATCGGACTGAATGGTCTGCACCAGCGTTTCGATTCGCTTCGTCGCGCTCGCCGAACGTTCGGCGAGGCGCTGCACTTCGTCCGCCACCACCGCGAAACCGCGACCCGCTTCACCGGCCGACGCGGCCTGGATGGCGGCGTTCAAGGCGAGGATGTTGGTCTGCTCGGCAATGTCGTTGATCAGTTCCACGATCGAGCCGATTTCCTGCGACGACTCACCCAGGCGCTTAATACGCTTGGAGGTTTCCTGGATCTGGTCGCGGATCGAGTCCATGCCCGAGATCGTTTCGCGCACCACTTCGGCGCCGCGCGAAGCGATTTTCACCGAGCGCTCGGCCACGTCGGCCGACTCGGCCGAATCCTTGGACACCGTATCCATCAGGCTGGCGATCTGGTTGATCGCGGTGGTCGCCGTGCTGATGCGCTGCGCCTGGTTCTGCGCCGATTCGGCCAGGTGGCGCGCGGTGGTCTGCGTTTCCTGGGCCGAGGAGGACACCTGCTCGGAGGTTTCGTTGATCGTCGTCACCAGGGTGCGCAGCTCGTCGATGGCGTAGTTCACCGAGTCGGCGATGGCGCCCGTGATGTCTTCGGTCACGGTGGTCTTGACGGTCAGGTCACCTTCGGCGAGCGAACCCATTTCGTCCAGCAGGCGCATGATGGCCTCCTGGTTACGCTGGTTGAGTTCGGTCGACTCCTGGAAGCGGCGGCGTTGGTCGGAGACCAGCTGCACGATAAGCACGGCCAGGAAGGCCGCCGCGCCGATGGCGCCGAGCACGCCCCACCACAGGTTCGGGAACAGGCGGCGGGTCGGCAGCTTGCCGATCTGGTCAGCCAGCTCGTTGGCACGCAGCAGCACGTTCTGGGAATCGAGCGAGGCCTGGTTGCCGGCGCGCTTCACGTCGCTGAGGTTGCCTGCCGCGCCGACCAGCTTGCCGACCGGGTCCTGCAGGTTGTCCCACTGGCCCTGCATGTCGGTGAGGATCTTGCGTGCGTTGGCGTCGCCCATCGAGCGCACGCCCACTTCGGTGTTGCCTTCCAGCAGACCCTTGAGCACCGAGCCGTACAGCTGGCCGTCGCGGGCCAGGCCGTCGGCGGCGGGCTGCGAGGCGTCGCCACCCTGCAGCACTTCCTGCACTCGGCGGATCATACGGTCGGCCAGCAGCATCTGGCGGGCGGAGGTGTAGGTCTGCTCTGCGCTACCGCCGCGCTGCTGCAGGATGTTCACCACCTGCTCCATGCTGGAGTTCAGCACCGGCAGTTCGCGGCCCAGGGTGGCGGCGCGCTGCGAGGAGTCCACCACCAGCGCCTTGTTGGACAGGATCTTGCCGATGTCGGCGTCGAGCTGGCCCCAGGCATTGGTCAGGGCGCCGACGGCGCGACCGGCCGGCGTCGCGTTGTTGTCGGCATAAGGCTTCATGCCGCCCTTCTCATCGCCCTTGTTGAGGCGCTGGATGGCAGCATCGATGGTGTTGCGGTTTGTTTCGAGTTCCTTGAAGGAATCGACGTTACCGTCCGCGGCTTCTAGGGCAAGCTTTGCCGTCTGCTGCGACAACACCTGGATCTGGGTGGTGAGACCCGTCGCCTGTGTATCTTCGCGGCCACGCAAGGTAAGCATGGCGAAGTCGACACCCGTGAAACCGAACGCAATGACCAGCGCAATGATGAGGCCTGTATAGCCCCGCTCTTTGCCCATGCCCCCTGTAGTGCTCATTTCGTTCACCTCGCCCTTCTACGCCTCGCCGCCCATGCCGGCGAAGGCGTCGGATCATCGCCCTGATTCCGGCCTTGAGCAGCGCCGGTCCTACTTGTCGTTCAACGCTTGCGCGTCAGGCCGCAGCCTGACGGAAGTCCGGCGCACGAACCAGCTTGCCCATACTGAACACAGCCAGTCGCGAATCGCCTACACGATCATCCACGAAACGTGCCAAACGCGGGTCGTCTTCCTGCTCGGCCTGACGACGCTGCTCGGAGTCGACGGTACGCTGCCCGAAGACTTCATCCACCATCAGCGCCACGCTGCCTGCACCCTGGCGCACGACGAGCAATCGCGTGCGTTCGGTGGACAGCGTGCGTTCGCCAAACAGGAAACGCGCCAGATCGATCACCGGCACGAGATTGCCGCGCACGTTCGCCACGCCCATCAGCCAGGGCTGCGTGCCCGGCACCGGGGTCAGCGAGGGCACCGCCAGCAGTTCGCTGATCTCGTCGATGCCGCTGACGAATAGACGACTGCCTGCGCGATAGCCGATGCCGCGCCAGAGACCGGGGGCCTCCAGGCTTTCCTGCGTGCCGGAGGCATGCGCCAGCGAAAGACGCTCATACCGGGCAAGGATTTCGAACGGCGAGAGCGAGGCGGTCTGGCTCATGCTTGCCTCACGCGGCGTTGGGTAGCAGATCGTTGATGCATGCCAGCAGGTCCTTCTCGTTGACCGGCTTGGTGATGAAGGCACGCGCACCCTGGCGCAGCCCCCAGACCCGGTCGGTCTCCATGGACTTGGTGGTGATCATCACGATCGGGATATTGGAGGTCATCGGATCTCGCGTGAGCGTGCGGGTGGCCTGGAAGCCATTCATGCCGGGCATGATGACGTCCATAATGACCAGATCCGGTTTCTGCTCGCGTACGCGCTCGATGCCGTCTTCGGCGTTGCCGATGGAATCAACCTGATAGCCCGCACGTTCGAGCAGCGTGGTGAACACGCGCACGTCGGTCGGTGAATCGTCGATGATGAGAATATTGGCCACAGGCCCCCCTCAGACCCTGTAGTCGTCCGACTTAAACCGTAACGACATGTCGATGGATTGCACCCAGCAGTTCATCGCGCGTGAACGGCTTGGTCAGATATTGTTCCGCGCCCACGATGCGCCCGCGTGCCTTGTCGAACAGGCCGTCCTTCGAGCTGAGCATGATCACGGGCGTGCCGCGGAACTGCGGGTTGTTTTTGATCAGCGCGCACGTCTGATAGCCGTCAAGTCGCGGCATCATGATGTCGACGAAGATGATCGCGGGCTTCTGGTCGGAGATCTTGGCAAGCGCCTCGAAACCGTCCACCGCCGTAAGCACGTCGCAACCTTCTTTCTTGAGCAAGGTTTCGGCGGTTCGACGGATGGTTTTCGAGTCGTCGATAACCATGACCTTGAGGCCGGCCAAGCCATTTCCACTTATGTTCAAGTTCACAACACCCCCCTGCGACCCGCCCCTGGCTCAGGTAAATCCTGCGACCGCCAACCGGTGGGCTAGCGGTCCCATGTTTGAGATACAAACCCGCACATCCGTGAGGACGTACGGCAACCATTCAGCCGGCAGGCACTCGTGCGTAGCTGTTTACCGCCTGCCTGACCTAACGTCAAGCTGATTTCTTAAGTTAAGCGGGCTACGTCATTGAATCGAACGGTTTGCCTGCCTTGGGAGCCGACCGAGGGGCCGGTCGGCAATGTTTCCCTTCGGGGACAATCCGGACTTTCCTGCGCCTTTGGCGGACCACTTGATCGTTGGATCGATCAACGCAATCTCCGCCTCGGACGACATACACTGCCATGCTTTCGCTCGGCCGGCACGCCGGTCGCGAATGGTGAACAAGCACTACTACCGGAGAATGACGATGACCCTCAAGGTCGCCGTGCTGATGGACTCGATCGGCTCGATCAAGATCGCCAAGGACACCACGTTTGCCATGCTGCTGGAGGCCCAGCGCCGTGGCCACAGCCTGTTTTACATGGAACAGGGCGACCTGTCCGCACGCAGCGGCGAGCCCTGGGCGCGCCTGGCGCCGATATCCGTGCGCGACGATGCGAGCGGCTGGTTCATGCTCGGCGAGCCGCAATGGCGGGACCTGCGCGAGATGGACGTGGTGTTGATGCGCAAGGATCCGCCGGTGGATCCACAGTTCATCTACGACACCATGGTGGCCGAGCTGGCCGAGCGCGCCGGGGTGACCGTGGTCAACCGCCCGCAGGCGCTGCGCGACTGCAACGAGAAACTTTTTGCGATGCACTTCCCGCAGTGCATGGCTCCCACCCTGGTGACCCGCGACGCCGCCGAGCTGCGCGCCTTCTCCGCCGCGCACGGCGAAATCGTGCTCAAGCCGCTTGACGGCATGGGCGGGCGCGGGATCTTCCGCGTGAAGGCCGGCGACAGCAACTTGAACTCCATGCTGGAAACGCTGATCGCCGCCGGCCCCAAGGGCGAGCACAAGCAGTTCACCATGGCGCAGAAATTCATCCCGGAAATCACCTCGGGCGACAAGCGCATCCTCGTCGTCGACGGCGAACCGGTGCCGTACGCGCTGGCGCGCATCCCTCAGGGCAGCGACTTCCGCGGCAACCTGGCCGCCGGCGGCCGTGGCGTGGGCGTGCCGCTGTCTGACCGCGACCGCTGGATCGTGTCCCAGGTGGCGCCGGAACTGCGCCGCCGCGGCCTGCTGTTCGTGGGCCTGGACGTGATCGGCGACTACCTCACCGAGATCAACGTCACATCACCGACGTGTGTGCGCGAACTGGACGCACAATTCGGGCTTAATATTGCCGGCCAGCTCTTCGATGTGATTGAGCGAAACCGACTCGAGACCCGCGCCGCGTGAGCCAACCTGCTGTCCGCACCGGCGCCGACATGTTCGGCGCCACGATGCTTTTCTCGCTATTGCTGCACGGCGTGGTGATCCTGGGCATCACCTTCACCTATGTGAAGGCCAAGCCCAGCCTGCCGACCCTGGACGTGACCCTGGTCGACGTGGCCAATCGCGAAGCGCCGGACAAGGCCGACTTCCTGGCCCAGGCCAACAACAGCGGCGGCGGCGAGAGCGACAAGGCCGCGCGCCCGTCGCAGCTGGTGTCCGGCGCCCTGCCCCGTCCCTCGCAAGGGGTGGCGCCGCAACCGATCGAAGCGAGCGCACCGCGCCCGCAGGAAGCGACCGACGACAAATTGCTCACCACCACGGGCAACAGCCACTACAGCGTCAGCACCAACAGCGCCAAGCTCGAGCAGACGCCGCAGGACCTTCCCGAGTCGCCGTCGGACATCAAGCGGCGCCAGGAAATGGCCCAGCTGGCCGCCGAAGTGCGCGATCGCAGCGAGCAATACGCCAAGCGGCCCAAGAAGAAATTCATCTCGTCCAACACCAAGGAATACGCTTACGCCGCTTACATGCGCGGCTGGGTGGACCGGGTGGAGCGCGTGGGCAATATCAACTATCCCAACGAGGCGCGTCGACGCGGCCTGCACGGCGACGTGCTGCTGACGGTGACGCTCAATCGCGATGGCTCGGTGAAGGGCATCGAGGTCGTGCAAAGCTCGGGCCAGCCGCTGCTCGACGCCGCCGCACAACGCATCGTGCGCCTCGCCGCGCCGTTTCCCTCGCTGCCGGCGGACAAAGAGCGCATCGACGAGCTCAACATCACGCGCACCTGGCAGTTCATGCCCAACGACACGCTGCACAGCCGCTGAGTGAGGAGCGGGTGAACGTGTCACCTAAAGGGCCCGCAGATGGCTGCGGACGCCCGGCGCATTCAGGGCATACAATGCGGCCATGGCTTCCCCACTATCCAGCCCGCAGTCTCTCGCCGGTCAGTTCCTGATCGCCATGCCCAGTCTGGCTGAGCCGCCGTTTTCGCGCGGCGTCGCCTTCATCTGCCAGCACGATGAAGACGGTGCCGTCGGACTGCTGGTGAACCAGCTCTCCGAATACCGCCTGGGCGATGTGCTGACCCAGATGAAACTCGAATGCAGCGACCTCGAACTTGCCGACGCGCCCGTGCTGATCGGTGGCCCGGTGCAGCAGGAGCGTGGTTTCGTGCTCCATCGCGAGCCCGGTCATTGGGAATCGAGCTATCGCATCAACGACGAATGGTCGGTGACGACCTCGCGCGACATCCTGGTCGCCATGGCCCATGGTGAAGGTCCACGCCTGGCCATGATGGCGCTGGGTTATGCCGGCTGGAGCGCGGGTCAGCTGGAGCAGGAACTGAAGGACAACACCTGGCTGACCGTCGAAGCGAGCGAGCGCGTGATCTTCCATACGCCGCTCGAAGAGCGCTGGAGCGCTGCCGCAGGCCTGGTCGGGGTCGACCCGTTGCAGTTGCCAGGTTACGCGGGACACGCATGAGCTGTGTGTTTGGTTTCGACTACGGCAGTCGTTTGATCGGCGTGGCCGTCGGCAATCGATTTACCGGAAGCGCGCGTGGGCTGGCCGCCATTGCGGTGCGGGAGGGCGAGCCCGACTGGTCGACGCTCGACAGCTTGCGCAAGGAATGGCTGCCCGACACCCTGGTGGTCGGCCTGCCGCTCGGCCTTGATGGCGAGGAGCAGCCCGCCAGCAAGGGCGCCCGCCGCTTTGCCGACAAGCTCAGCCAGCGTTACAACCTGCCGGTGCAGCTCACCGATGAGCGCTACAGTTCGCAGGAAGCCGCGCAGCGCTTCGCCAGCGCGCGTGCTGCGGGCCTGAAGAAAAAGCGCGATGCTGCCACGATCGATGCCGAAGCCGCCGCGGTCATTCTTGAGCGCTGGCTGGCTACTCCCGACACCACCGGACCTTAAGCACGGACTTCCGCCCGCCATGAGCTCTCGCCTGCGCCACCTCACCACCCTGGAACACCTGCCCCGCGAGACCATCGAGCGCCTGCTCGATCGCGCCGAGTCCATGCGCGAAGGCTGCGCACACGGCACGCGCAAGCTGGACCTGCTGTCGGGCCGCACCATCCTCAACCTGTTCTTCGAGCCGTCCACGCGCACGCGCACCTCGTTCGAACTGGCCGCGCGCCGGCTCAGTGCGGACGTCATCAATTTCGATATCGGCTTTTCTTCCACCAGCAAGGGCGAGGCGCTGTTCGACACGCTGCATACGCTGGAGGCGATGCACCTGGATGCCATCGTGGTGCGCCACAAGATCTCCGGCACGCCGGAGGAACTGGTGCGTCATGCCATGAGCGGCGTGTCGGTGATCAATGCGGGCGACGGCAATCGCGCCCATCCCACCCAAGGCCTGCTCGATGTCCTGACCATCCGCCAGCACCGGCCGGATTTCCGGCAGCTCACCGTGGTGATCTGCGGCGATGTGAAGCACTCGCGCGTGGCGCGTTCGGACGTCCATGCGCTCAAGGCGATGGGCGTGAAAGAAATCCGCCTGTGCTCGCCCAACGCGCTGATGCCCGATGAGTCGGAATTCCCCGGCTGCGTGATCACCGACGACTTCGACGCCGCCATCGAGGGCGCCGACGTAGTCATCATGCTGCGCCTGCAGAAAGAGCGCATGGCGGTGACCGACCTGCCCGACGAGGCCGCCTACTTCCTCCGCTACGGCCTGGACAACCGCCGCCTCGCCCGCGCCGCCAAGGCCGCCCTGGTGATGCACCCCGGCCCGCTCAACCGCGGCATCGAGATCGCCCCCGAAGTGGCCGACGGCCCGCAGTCACGCATCCTCGAACAGGTCGGCAACGGCGTGTTCGTGCGCATGGCGGTGCTTGCCGAGGTGTTGGGCCGCTAAGCCCACCCTGGACCTTCGGCCACGGCTCGGCAGAGCCGTGGCTCACCGCGATAAGCCAAGAATGCAGGCATAATGCGCGGCGCAACACCACTTCACTCAAGGGATTAGACATGCGATCGACGACGCGCATAGCCGCGCTAAGCCTCGCCGGTGTCCTGCTGGCTGCATGCCATCACAAGGACAAGGACGCTCCGCTGGCCTTCGTACCGGCCGATACGCCGTACGTGGTGGGCAACCTCGACGTCCTCGACGACGACACGCGCAAGGCGCTGCTCGCCCAGGCCGATGCGCAGCTGCCGTCGGAACTGGTCCAGCTGCGCTCCGCGGCGGACGAAATGGCGGAGAAAGACCCCGACCTGTCCCGCTTGCTGAAGGCACTGATCGCCGAGCTGGATGGCAAGAGCATCGAGGCGTTCGCGCAGAATGCGGGCCTCAACATCAAGGGTCGCTCGGTCGTGTACGGCCTGGGCCTCTCGCCGGTCGCCCGCTTCGAGCTGGTTGATCCCAAGGCGTTCGATGCCTTCGTGGGTCGCCTGGAAGCCGCCTACGGCAAGCCGTTCGACACGGCTACCGTCGGTGGCCTGAGCTATCGCAAGCATGTCACCGCCGATAGCGGGTTGCAGGTGGTGCTGGCCGAGGTCGGCAAGCAGGCCGTTGCCGCCATCCTGCCCGCCGATGCGCCGGAAGCCACGCTGCGCCTGGCCTTTGGCCTGGATCGCCCGGAGAAGAATCTGCAGGACGACGGTCGCCTGGAAAAACTCGCCAAGGCGAAGGATTACCAGCCGTGGGCCATCGGCCAGGTCGATCTGGCCCGCCTGCTGCCGCTCGCAGCCAGCGGCAAGGACCCGTTGTTCAACACCTTGATCAAGGCGCACGCCGAGGCCGAATCGGCGAAGACGGGCGAGCCGGTGTCCAACCAGCTGAAGGTGTCGCCGGTGTGCGAAAGCGAAGCCGTGCGCATTGCCTCGCGCGTGCCGTCGGTGAGCTTTGGCTACACCAAGCTCGACGAAAAGCACCAGAACATCCGCTGGGATGTGGCCCTGGCGGACGACGTCACCAAGGCCTTCAGCGGCCTCAAGGTGGAGCTGCCGGGCCTTGGCGCCGCCGGCACCGCGCCGTTCGACATCAGCCTCGCCGTGCCCATCGTCCAGCTGCGCAGCTTCTGGGGCGCGCAGGCCGAAGCCGTGGCCGCCAAGCCATTCACCTGCCCCTCGCTGACCCAGCTCAACGAGGGCTTCGCCAAGATCGGCCTGATGACGCAGCAGGCGGCCGTGCCGCCGATCGGTGATCTGCTCGGTCTGCGCGTCGCACTCGACAGCTTCGAACCCGGCAGCAACGACGCCATGCCGAAGTTCAGCGGCCGTATTTTGATCGGCACCTCCAATCCCGCCGGCCTGCTCGCGATGGCGCAGATGGCCGCTTCCGGCCTGCAGCAGGTGAAGCTGACGACCGACGGCAAGCCGGTGGCGCTGCCGCCCGAAATCACCGCTCCGCTCGGCGCACCCGTGTGGGCCGCGATGGGTCCCAAGGCGCTCGCCCTGGCCGTGGGCCAGGGCGAAGACGTGAAGCTGGGTGAACTGCTCAACGCCGCCAGCGGCGACGCCGGTCGCCTGGGCCGACTCAGCCTGAGCGGCGACATGTACCAGGCCTGGGTGAAAGCCATGGCGCAGAAGGCCGAGCACATCGCCGAGATCACCGCAGCTTCGCAGTCGGACGATCCGCAGGCACAGGCCAGCGCCAAGGCGGCGGCTGAGCGCTCCAAGGCGCAGTTCGAATCCATGCAGGCACAGGCCGCGCGCATCAAGTCGCTCAACGGCGAATTGCACATGGAAAGCGCTGGACTCGTGATCACCAGCCAGACCGAACTGAAGTAATACCTCCATCGCGATGGAAACAAAACGGGGCGCCCAGGCGCCCCGTTTTGTTTGGCCATGTCGGCCCGATCAGATCGACAGCGCGGCCCGACGCTGCTGGCGCACGATGCTCAGGCCCAGGGCCAGTGCAAGCAGGATCACCACCACCACGAAGATCACCAGGCCCAGGTGTTCGCCGTGCATGCCCTGCTCGAAACCGGCCGGCAAGGTGGCGCCCTGGGTCATCTCCATCGCCGACATGCCCGTATAGTGCATGCCGCATACGGCAACGCCCATCACCAGCGCGCTGCCCAGCATCTGCAGTTTTCCGCGCAGGTTGAAGGCCAGCCACAGCGCCGCCATCGACGCCACCATGGCAATGCCCACCGACAGCGCCACGATGCTGCCGTCATAGGACACGATCGCCGAACTCAGCATGGCCGCCATGCCCAGATAGTGCATGCCCGCCACGCCCAGCCCCATCAAGACACCAGCCAACAGCAGGTTGATGAAGCGAAACGAGCCGCCACCGACGATCGCCAGACCCAACGAACACGCAACAATCGCCAGCAGTGCCGAGGCGATCGTCAGCGGAATATCGTAGGTCACCTGCACGCCCATGTTGCAGGCAATCATGGCGATGAAGTGCATCGCCCAGATCGCGCCGCCACCCATGGCCGTGCCTGCGGCGAGAATCGCACCCCAGCGCTGCCGGCGGCTCTGCGCCAGCGGTATGCCCAAGGCAAACTGCAGTGCGGTGAACGATCCCAGTACGGATACGGCATACGACAACCCGACCAGCACTCCGTTGTAATGCTGATGCATGTCTTGCATGAAGTTCCCCTTGGTTGACTATGGATGCCCTGCGGTCACCGCCATGCTTCGCAGGCGGCGATCACTGGGATATGTCGAACACACACATGGCCGCGCCTTGGCTGTGGCAGCTGGTTTCGCGCACGAAGACCGCGCGTGCGCCCACCGATTCGGCCAGCAGGCCTTCGATGAATCCGCAGAAGAACCGCCCGCCCGACGCTCCGCCCGGCTGGCATAGCGGGCAAGCCTTCACGTGCAACTGGTGTTCCTGATGATCGACGGTCACCAGCACGCGCAGCGCCGGCACCGCGATGCGGCGTATCGCATCGGGCAGGCTCAATCTGGCGCCCAGCGCGAAATCGCGCTTGAACACCCAGTTGCCGGTACGCCGGCCGGCGAGATAGAGCGACGCATCGCGCGCCTCTTCGGCCACCGCGTATTCCAGGTTGATCAGCCAGGGAAAGATGCGCGGATAGTCCTTCGCCATGTTCGGCAGCATGCGCTCGACGCGCGCGACGTCGGCGCCTGCAGCGATCGATGTGGCCTCCTGCATTTGAGCCGGTTTGCCTGCACTGGCGGAAGCCATGGCCGGGACAGGCGCAGGCTTGGTCGCACTGGCCGTGGCGCCCTCGTCGAATGGCGCCAGTTGCGGTCTCAAGGATTCGAAACTGAGTACGCGCGGATGGCTGCCCAACGCCTCCTCCAGTGCCAGCTGCCGATCATCCGGCCCGCGCAGCAGCAGGGTGAGGCAAGCGCCTTGTGCTTCCTGGACCAGGCGTTGGCGCAGCAGCACGTGGCCGTACTCCGTCACCACGCGGCCGAGCTCGACCAGCAGCCCTTCCCTACGCTCGGAAACTACCCGAACTTCCAACTCGGCCATGATTCCCCCCGAAATCAAGCCAGCACAGGTTTGTGCTATTGCTCGCAAATCTGCCGTATAGCCGTCTATTCCACAAGGCGGATTTTCAATTTGGCGACGTGGTTCACAGACTGGTTTTTTTATCGTTTCGTGAGCCTTTGCGTCTGCGTCAGCGCGCAGAAAGCTAGCTCAAGCCTCCTCACGCGATCATTGTGATCTCGATCACAGCTGCCACGATCTTAGTATCGCCAACACCGTTCCAACACATTCATGACATCGCCTTGGCATGGGTAATCGCGTGCTGAACAGGTTCCCCTTCCAGCCATGATTGATTCATACCCAAACTGTTTGGATGGAGTCACGGAGGCCGCGGCGAGCGGCAACCGTCTGTCTTATGGACAGCGATTCCCCACCACAGGAGATTCCCCATGCGCATGAACAACCTGTTCCGCAAGACGCTGATCGCCGCTGGTCTAGTGGCTGCCTTCTCGGCCATGCCTGTCGCACAGGTTGCCGCCCAGGACGCCATGCAGAAGTCGTCGGACAACCAGACCGTGCCCGATAAAACGGCCGATACCTGGATCACCACCAAGGTGAAGTCGGAGCTGGCGACGACCAAGAACGTCAAGAGCACTGATATTTCGGTGACCACGATGGACGGCGTGGTGACGCTCACCGGCACTGCCAGCAGCGCGGCCGAAAAGGCCAAGGTCGAAGGCGTGGCCAAGAAGGTGAAGGGCGTGAAGAGCGTCGACGCCAGCGGCCTGACCGTCGCCGATACCGCGAAGTAAGCCCTGCGCGCCGCACAGCGGCCGCCAAAACGAAGAAGGAGCCCTGTTGGGCTCCTTCTTTTTGCATCGTTACGACGATCTCAGCGGTGCAGCAGACCGCCGCCGAAGTTCTGCGAGTCCTTGGTTTCTTCCAGCTCCACGCCGTCCAGGCCTTGCGACAAGGTGTGTGCATCGCCGCCTTGTGCAAGCTTGATGCGCAGGCGCACTTCGTTGGAACTGTCCGCGTGACGCAGGGCATCCTCGTAGGAGATCTCGCCGGCGTGATAGAGCTCGACCAGGCTCTGGTCGAAGGTCTTCATGCCTAAGTTGGTGGACTCCTTCATCACTTCCTTGAGCTTGTGGATCTCGCCCTGGCGGATGTAATCCTGCACCAGGGGCGTACCCAACAGCACTTCCACCGCCACGCGACGCGCCTTGCCGTCGGGCGTGGGGATCAACTGCTGCGCGACCACGCCCTTGAGGTTGAGCGACAAGTCCATGAACAGCTGGGAGCGACGGTCTTCGGGGAAGAAGTGCAGGATGCGGTCCATCGCCTGGTTGGCGTTGTTCGCATGCAGCGTGCACAGGCACAGGTGACCGGTTTCGGAGAAGTTGATCGCGTGTTCCATCGTTTCACGCGTACGCACTTCGCCGATCATGATCACGTCGGGAGCCTGGCGCAGCGTGTTCTTCAGCGCGTTGTCCCAGCTGTCGGTGTCGATGCCCAGCTCGCGCTGCGTGATGATGCAGCCCTCGTGCTTGTGCACGTATTCGATCGGGTCTTCGATGGTGATGATGTGACCGGTCGAGTTGGCGTTGCGGTAGCCGATCATCGAAGCCAGCGAGGTCGATTTACCGGTACCGGTACCGCCCACGAAGATGATGATGCCGCGCTTGGTCATCGCCAGCTGCTTGATCACCGGCGGCAGGCTGAGTTCCTCGATGGTCGGGATCTTCGACTCGATGCGACGCAGCACCATGCCCACGCAGTTGCGCTGGTAGAAGCACGACACGCGGAAACGACCCACGCCCTGCGCCGAGATGGCGAACTGGCACTCGTGGGTCTTTTCGAACTCTTCGCGCTGCGAGGGCGTCATCACGTTCAGCACCATGTCGCGCGACTGCTGCGCGGACAGCGGGCTCTGGGTGATCGGCACGACGCGTCCCTGCACCTTCATTGACGGCGGCACGCCGGCCGTGATGAACAAGTCGGAGGCCTTCTTGTGCACCATCAACTTGAGGAAGGAGGTAAAATCGAAGTCGCTCATGGGAACCCCCGCAAATCGTGAATAGCAAACAGCGAATGGGAAAAGCAGGAACCGCGCAGGATGGAGTAACCCAATGTGCTTTGACTGTTCCCGATGTGCTTTGCCCTAGTTACCCCTTGAAGATGTCCTTGTTGCGCGCATAACCAATTGCCTGCTGACGCGTCACCAAGCCGCGCTTCACCAGGTCTTGCAGGTTCTGGTCGAGCGTCTGCATGCCGTGCTGCTGGCCGGTCTGGATGGACGAGTACATCTGCGCCACCTTGTCCTCGCGGATCAGGTTACGGATCGCGGGGATGCCCACCATGATCTCGTGCGCCGCGATACGACCGCCGCCCACCTTCTTCAGCAGCGACTGCGAGATCACCGCGCGCAGCGACTCGGACAGCATCGAGCGCACCATCGGCTTTTCGCCGGCGGGGAACACGTCGATGATGCGGTCGATGGTCTTGGCGGCCGAGCTGGTGTGCAGCGTGCCGAACACCAGGTGGCCGGTTTCCGCCGCGGTCAGCGCCAGCCGGATGGTTTCCAGGTCGCGCAACTCGCCCACCAGCACATAGTCGGGATCTTCGCGCAGTGCCGAACGCAGCGCCTCGTTGAAGCCGTGCGTGTCGCGATGCACTTCGCGCTGGTTGATCAGGCACTTCTGCGAGGTGTGCACGAATTCGATCGGATCCTCGATGGTGAGGATGTGGCCGTATTCGTTCTTGTTGATGTGGTCGACCATCGCCGCCAGCGTGGTGGACTTGCCCGAACCGGTCGGGCCAGTCACCAGGATCAATCCCTGCGGCTGCTCGATCAGCTCGCGGAACACGCCGGGCGCGGCCAGGTCTTCCAGCGTGAGCACTTCGGACGGAATGGTACGGAACACCGCACCCGCGCCGCGGTTCTGGTTGAACGCATTGACGCGGAAGCGCGCCAGGCCGGGTATCTCGAAGGAGAAGTCGACCTCGAGGAATTCTTCGTAGTCGCGGCGCTGCTTGTCCGACATGATGTCGTAGATCAGCGAGTGGACCTGCTTGTGCTCGAGCGCGGGGATATTGATGCGGCGAACGTCGCCGTCCACGCGGATCATCGGCGGCAGGCCGGCGGACAAGTGCAAGTCCGAGGCCTTGTTCTTCACCGAGAAGGCAAGCAGTTCGGCGATATCCATCTGGTTTCCCCTTGAACCCAATCATCTGGATGGCAAACGCCCGGGCGGGAGGCGGTTTTCCCCAGACGCGGCAACGCGGCGCATAGGCGCCGAGCCGTGCGACAGGTCCGTTCCCCGTTCCCAAGCTGCTGGCCGATACTACTCGCCGCGCGGGCCGCGCCACCAGTCTTTCCTTTGGCCGTAAGCCGCAAACTGCGGACCAGGTTGGAAGTTGCTGTGCTTAGGCCCGTCCAGAGGGCACTTCCGCCACAGGACGCGCGGCCCCGGGCTCCGGTAAGGTACGGACCCATTAGTGAGGACCCTGCATGACACGTATCGCTTTCATCGGCGGCGGCAACATGGCGCGCAGCCTGATCGGCGGCCTGCTCAAGACCGGCGTGGCCGCCTCATCGATCACCGTGGCCGAGCCCCGCGCCGACGCGCGCCAGGAGCTGGGCCGCGAGTTCGGCATCGCCAGCTATGCCGAGAACCGCCTCGCCGCCGCGGACGCCGATGTGCTCGTGCTGGCGGTGAAACCGCAGATCATGCCGGCCATCCATGCCGAGCTGCTGGACACCCTGGTGCGCCAGCGCCCCATGCTGATCTCCATTGCGGCAGGCGTGCGCATCGACCAGCTCGAACGCTGGTTCGGCCACGCCCTGCCGATCGTGCGCTGCATGCCCAACACGCCCTCGCTGATCGGTGCGGGCGCCACCGGCCTGTTCGCCAACCGGCGCACCAGCCCGGAACAGCGCGCCAAGGCGCAACACATCATGGATGCCGTAGGCCTCACCCGCTGGGTCGAGGACGAATCGCTGATGGATACCGTCACCGCGGTGTCCGGCTCCGGTCCGGCCTATTTCTTCGCCATGGTCGAGGCGCTTGAGCACGCCGCGTTTGCCCAGGGCATGTCACGTGAAACCGCACGTGCGCTGGCCGCGCAAACCTGCCTTGGTGCCGGCCGCATGCTGGTGGAGAGCGGCGAAGACCCCGGCGTGCTGCGCCAGCGGGTGACCTCGCCCAACGGCACCACCCAGGCCGCCCTCGAAAGCCTCGCCGCCGATCACTTCGCCCAAGCCGTCGCCCACGCCGTGGCTGCCGCCACGCGCCGTGGCGCCGAGCTGGCCGCTGCCCTGGACAATGCCTCGTGAGTTACCTAGTCAACGCCCTCTCCTTCCTGGTCGAACTGGCCTTCGGTGCCGCCGCCGCGCTGTTCGTGCTGCGCCTGCTGGCCGAAGCCAGCCGCGTGGACTTCCACAATCCGCTGAGCCAGTTTGTCTACCGCACCACCAACCCGGTGCTGGCGCCGATCCGTCGCCTGCTGCCGAACTGGCGCCGCCTCAATGTGGCCGCCTTGCTGATCGTGTGGCTGCTGATGCTGATCAAGCGCATCGTGCTGTTCGCCTTGCTGGGCCTGTTCCCTCATGTGCTGGGGCTGCTGGTGCTGTCGATTGCCGACACGCTGGATTTCATCGCCATGTTCTACGTGGTGCTGATCTTCATCTGGTCGCTGATGAGCTTGTTCCAGGTGGAGTCCTACCATCCGGTCTATCGGCTGGCCGGCAGCCTGGTGGCGCCGCTGCTGCGCCCGTTGCGCGGCAAGCTCACCGCGGGCGGCCTGGATTTCGCGCCGTGGGTGGTGATGATCGTGCTGATCCTCGCGCGCCTGTTGCTGGTATCGCCGCTGACCGATCTCGGCGCGCGCCTGGCGCTGGGCCTCTGAACCTCTTCCACCTCCTTGGCGCAACGATTGCCGGCGTTTATCGCCGGCCAGCGCGCCCTGGGACACTCATCGTCATGTCAAACCTCTCTCCTGGAGAATGCACCGCATGAAAGCGACCCTGCCCAACCTGCGCCGCCGCCTGCTGGTGCTGGCCCTTGCCGCCGCCTCGGTCGGCAGCGCGTATGCCGCCAGCTCCACCGCAGCACCGACGACGACCAAGCCCGACGTGGTCGCCGATCACATCGACACTTCGGTCAAGCCCGGCGACGACTTCTTCGAATTCGCCAACGGCGCATGGCTCAAGGCCCATCCGATCCCGCCCGAGGAATCGCAGTGGGGCATCGGCCAGGTGGTGCAGGACGAGCTCTACGCCAAACTGCGCAAGATCAGCGAGGACGCCGCCGCCAACAAGAGCGCCGCCCCCGGCAGCGACGAGCAGAAAATCGGCGATTTCTGGACCATCGCGATGGACCAGGCGCTGGCCGACCAGCTCGGCATCACCCCGCTGAAGGACGAACTGGCGCGCATCGATGCCGTGCACGATGTGAATTCCGCCCTCGACGAAGCGTTCGCCCTGCAGCTGCTGGGCGTGGGGCCGTTCTTCGACTTCTCCGTGCAGCAGGATGAAAAGCAGAGCGACGTGATGGCCGTGCACCTGTGGCAAGGCGGTCTTGGCCTGCCGGAGCGCGACTATTACTTCAACCAGGAAAAAGGTGTCGCCAAGGTACGCACCGCGTATGTGGAACACCTGCACCGCACCTTCCGCATGCTGGGCAAGAGCGACGCCGAGGCTGCCAACAGCGCCAAGCAGGTGATGGCGCTGGAAACCGCGCTGGCCAAGGTATCGCGCCCGCTCGCCGATCTGCGCGATCCCGAGAAGAACTACAACAAGATGGCGCCGGCCGAAGTCACGGCCAAATACACGCCCGCCATTGCATGGAACACGCGCCTGGCCGGATGGAAGCTGCCGGCCAGCACGGTGATCGTCGGTCAGCCAGAATTCTTCAGCGGCATGCAGGCCCTGCTGTCCAAGACGCCCACGCCCATCTTGCGCGACTACATGCGCGCGCGCCTGGTGGACGCATACGCCAGTTACCTCAGCGCGGATTTCGACAACGAACACTTCGACTTCTACGGCCGCACGCTCAAGGGCCAGGCGCAGCAGAAGCCGCGCTGGAAGCGCGCCTTGCGCGCCGAGAACAATGCGCTCGGCATGATCCTTGGCCGCATCTATGTGAAGGACTATTTCTCCGAGGCCTCGAAGCAGCGCTACAACACGATGGTGGAAGCCATCCGTACCGCCTACGGCGAGCGCATCGACCAGCTTGACTGGATGAGCCCCGCCACCAAGGCCAAGGCGCACGAAAAACTGGCGGCGATCACCAAGAAGGTGGGCTATCCGGACAAGTGGAAGGATTATTCCAAGCTCACCATCGGCCGCACCTCGTACGCGCAGAACATGATGAATGCCACGCGCTGGCAAGCCGAAGACATGATCAGCAAGTTCGGCAAGCCGGTGGACCGCAACGAGTGGGAGATGACCCCGCAGACGTACAACGCCTACTACAACCCTTCCAACAACGAGATCGTGCTGCCCGCCGCGCAGTTCATGATCCCGGGTTTCGCCGACAACCAGATCGATGATGCGGTCGTCTACGGCTACGTCGCCGCCTCCACCATCGGCCACGAAATCACCCACGGCTTCGACGACGAAGGCCGCCAGTACGACGCCAAGGGCAACCTGGTGGACTGGTGGACCAAGGAAGACGCCACTCGCTTCAAGCAGCGCGCCGACGTGATGGTCAAGCAGTTCAATGCCTACGAACCGCTGCCCGGCCTGCACATCAACGGCGAAGCCAGCCTCGGCGAAAACATCGCCGACTTCGGCGGCATCATGATCGGCATCGATGCGTTCAAGAAGACCGAGCAATACAAGAAGGGCGAAAAGATCGCCGGCTACACGCCGATGCAGCGCTTCTTCCTCGGCTATGCCCTGGGTTGGTTGTCGCAGGAACGCCAGGAACAGCTGCGCACCGGTCTGCTCTCCGACGTGCATGCACCGGCCAAGTGGCGCGTGAATGGTCCGCTGTCGAATGTGCCGGATTTCTATGAGGCGTTCGACGTGAAGCAGGGCCAGCCGATGTGGCGGCCGGAAAATCAGCGGGTGAAGATCTGGTAATGCCTTTTTGATCCCTTTTCCTTCCGGGAGAGGGATCGCTGGGCCTGTGGGAGCGCACCCTGTGCGCGACAGTCACGCTTCGGCGTATCGCTCCGTCGGCTTGTCGCGCACAGGGTGCGCTCCCACAGTGTTTTTGCGGCCTCCGGATGCGCCCCTGAAAGCAAGTCAGCTGCTTTGCTTTCTGTCCCACTCCGCAAAAATCCCATGCATGGCCTCAAGCCCATCGAACAGCGCCGCCGGACCCGGCTGCAAAATGATCGGTGACTTGATCTCATAAAGATCACCATGCTGCACGGCCGGAATCGCGTCCCAGCCATCGCGCGCCGCCACCTTCTCCGGGCGAAAGCGCTTCCCGCACCATGACCCCAGGATGATGTCCGGCGCCGCGCGCACGACCTCCTGCGGATCGGCCAGGATGCGATGCTTGGCCAGGGACTCGCCCGACATCTGCGGAAACACATCCTCACCGCCAGCGATGCGGACCAGCTCCGCTACCCACTGGATGCCGGTGATCAACGGATCGTCCCACTCCTCGAAGTAGACCTTTGGACGCCGTGCGAACTGAGCTGCTGCAGCTTGGATGCGCTCGATCTGTTGCTCGGCCTTGCGCGCGTAGGCCTCTGCCTTGTCGAACGCGCCCACCATCGCCCCCAGGCGCCGGATATAGGCGAGGATGCCATCGACGCTGCGATGATTGCTGATCCACACCTCCACGCCGGCTTTGATCAACTCGCGCGCGATATCGGCCTGGATATCGGAAAACCCAACCACGAAATCGGGCTCGAGCCTGAGGATCTCGTCGATCTTCGCGCTGGTGAAGGCCGACACCTTGGGCTTCTCCTTGCGCGCCCGCGGCGGCCGCACGGTGAAGCCGGAAATGCCGACGATGCGATGTTCCTCGCCGAGCGCGTAAAGCACTTCGGTGGGTTCTTCGGTGAGGCAGACGATGCGCTGCGGATAGTGGTCGGTGTTGCTGCGAATTTCAGTCACGCTTTCAATGCCCCAACACGGTCACCGTGATCTTGCGCTGATGCGGATCGCGGCGGTGTTCCCATAGATAAATGCCCTGCCAGGTCCCGAGCTGCAGTTTCCCGGCGTGCACCGGCACCATCAGGCTGACGCCGGTGAGAATGGCACGCACGTGTGACGGCATGTCGTCCGGACCTTCCTCGTCATGCTGGAAGATGGCGTCGCCATCGGGCACGGCGCGCGAAAACCAGCGTTCCAGATCCTCGCGTACGGCCGGGTCGGCGTTTTCGCTGACCAGCAGCGAACAGCTGGTATGCAGGCTGAAAACATGGGCAATGCCCGTGTGCACGCCGCTGGCGGATACGACATCACTCACCTTGTCGCTGATGTCGGTGAAGCCGCGCCCGCGGGTGTGCACGACAAAACCATTCTGGGCGACGTGATCGGCGGGCGCTGCACGCATGCGGATAGCCTTGGTCGGGTTTAGGGGTACAGCAGACGGCTCGTCCAGGTCTGGCCGTGACGACTCCAGCGCACGCGCTCGTGCAACCGGTAGTCGGCGCCGTACCAGAACTCCACCATGTCCGGCTCCACCACGTATCCGCCCCAATGCGGCGGACGCGTCACCGGACGGCCTTCGAATTCGTGTTCGTAGCGCGCGTAGCGCTGCTCGAATGTTTCGCGATCAGGCAGCGTCTGCGACTGCAGCGACGCCCAGGCGCCGAGCTGGCTCTCGCGTGCACGCGTGGCGAAGTACGCATCCGATTCTTCCGGCTGCACTTTGCGCGCCACGCCTTCCACCCGCACCTGCACGGCGTTGCGCAGCTGCTTCCAGTGGAAGCACAGCGCCACCTGGGCATGCGCCTCGAGCTGGCTGCCCTTGTCGCTTTCGTAATTGGTGTAGAAGCGGAACCCGCGCTCGTCCGCGCCCTTGAGCAAGACGATGCGCGAACTCACCCGCCCGGCCGCATCGACGGTGGCCAGACTCATGGCCGTCGGCTCGGACTCTCCCGTCGCCGAGGCCTCGTCCAGCAGTTGCACGAAAGTGTCGAGAATTTCAGGTTTCAGCATGGGGGTCTTGAATCGTGGCTCGCGCGCGCCATCATGGCTGGCATGTCTCCAGATGCTAGCACGCAGAATTCAACCCTGGCCGGGCACCTGCTCGACCAATACGCCGGACGCATTGCCCGCGCCCGCCGCCCCTACGTACTGGGGCTTTCCGGCCTACAAGGCAGCGGCAAGAGCACGCTGGCGCGGGAGATGAAGGCACAGGCCGAGACCCGCGGCTGGCCTTGCGAGGTGCTGTCGCTGGACGACTTCTATTATTCGCGAAGCGAACGTGAAGTCCTTGCTCACCAGATCCACCCGCTGCTGCGCACCCGCGGCGTGCCGGGCACCCATGAAATCGAGCTGTTGCTGTCGGTGCTGGCCGCATTGCCGCAGGCTTCTGACAAATTGCCGGTGAGTTACCCGCGCTTTGACAAGGGTCGCGACACTCGTGTGCCGCCGTCGAAGTGGCCCAAGGTGATCCGACCGCCCAAGCTGGTGATCCTTGAAGGCTGGGCGCTCGGCCTGCGTCCGCAACTGCAGGCCGCGCTGGAAGAGCCCGTGAACTCGCTGGAACGCGACGAAGACCCCGAAGGCATCTGGCGCCACTGGGTCAACAAGCAGCTGCGCGCCTACCAGCCTCTCTGGCGCAAACTCGATGCCTTGATCGTGCTGCAGGCGCCCAACTGGGAAATCGTGCGCCGCTGGCGCAGCCAACAGGAAGAAGACCTATTGGCGCGCCATGCGCCGCTGGCGATGGACGCCGACACCATGCTGCGTTTTCTCGCCCATTACGAACGATTGAGCCGCCACGCGCTCGCCACCTTGAAGGAACAGGCCGACACCTCGGTGGAATACGACGATGACCGCCACGTCATCGCGCTCAACCACAGCTGATCAGGCGACCGGCTCGACCACCACCGCCGTACCGTAGGCCAGCACTTCGGTCACGCCTTCGGCCACGTCGTTGGCGTCGTAGCGCATGCCGATCACGGCATTGGCACCGCGCTCCGCCGCATGGCGCATCATCAGCTCGAAGGCTTCTTCGCGCGCCTTCTCGCACAGTTCCGTGTAGATGGTGATATTGCCGCCCACCAGGGTCTGCAAGGCGGCGCCGAGATTGCCTACCACGCTGCGCGAACGCACGGTGATGCCGCGCACGATGCCCATCGGGCGCACGATGCGATAACCCGGCAGCTCGTTGCCGGTGGTGATCATATGGAGCGACACATTGCTGGGCATGGAACTCTCCGGGATGAGTGAAATATCACAGCTGATCTTGACCGGGCGGTGGCGCGCCCGAATCGTGACTCAAGCGTCGCCGTCCAGCAACGCAGCGTAGCCCTCGCGCGCATCGGGCCATTGCGGTACGAAGCCGCTGGCGCGCAAGCGCGCATTGCTCAGGCGTTTGCTGCCGACACCCGCGGGCGCCTCGCCTTCGGCGGGTAGCGGCGCCTGCACGCGCCGCGCGAGCGCGTCATAAAGCGCGTCCAGAGGCAGCGGCGTGTTGTCGACGCCAAGATAGAGCGGCAATGGGTCGCGCATAAACAGCAAGTGGACGATGGCCGAGGCGGCGTCATCGACATGGATGCGATTGGCCCAGTGCGGTGTCGCACGCGGCACGCGCACCACCCCATTGCGCAGGCGTTCGATCAGCTGCATGCGTCCGGGCCCATAAAGCCCTGCGAGTCGCAATGCCACGGCCGGCGCGTGTTCCGCCGCGTAGCGCTCCGCTTCCAGCAGCACGCGTCCGTTGAAGCCGGGCGGCGCCGGCGGTGTTTCCTCGTCGACCCATGCATCGCCATGTTCGCCATAGACCGCACTGGAGGACACGAACAGCAAGCGCTGCAGTGCCTGCGTGTCGATGGCGTCCAGCAGGTGTTGCAGGCCATCCACGAATACCGCGCGATACAGCGCCTCGTCGCGTGCATCGGGCGTCGGCAGGTAGACGATATGCGTGATGCCGTCAGGCAGCGCGCGCAGCGTTTCAGGCTTTGTCAGATCGCCATGTATCCACTGGATGCCGTATTCATCGCTGGCAACGCCACGCCTCAGCGCCCAGACCTCGTCGCCGCGCGCCCGCAGAAGACGCGCTACCCGCAGCCCGACATCGCCCGCACCGGCAATCAGCACGCGCGCGCTCATGGCATGCTCTCCTGCCCTGGCCGCCACCGCGCGCTTTCGCGCCTGCTAGCATTTACCCATGAATCCATCGTGCAACCTGTTCATCGTCGGCCCTACCGGCGCCGGCAAGACGTCCATCGGGCGTCGGCTGGCGGACCATTATGGGCTGAGCTTCATCGATATCGACCAGGAAATCGAACGGATTTGCGGCGTGCCGGTCAGCACCGTGTTCGAGATCGAAGGCGAGGCCGGCTTCCGCCAGCGCGAAAGCGCGCTACTGGAGGAAACCAGCCGGCGCAGCGGCGTGCTGATGGCCACCGGCGCCGGCGCCGTGCTCGATCCGGCCAACCGCCGCCTGCTCTCTGAACGCGGCTACGTGCTGTGGCTGCAGGCCACCCTGGAGCAGCAGCTTGAGCGCCTGGCGCAGGATCGCCAGCGACCGCTGCTCGCCGGCGTGGACCGCGCCGAGCGTCTTACCGCCATGGCAAACAGTCGCACGTCGCTCTACGAGGAACTGGCGGATCTGGCGATCCCCGGCGCCCACGAAACCGTGCAGGCCGCCAGCGCGCGCAGCATTCTCCTGATCGACCAGCATTGGCAACGGTAGCCGCATGACCACCACGACGCACACCCAGCCCCGCACCATCGATGTTGCCCTCGGCGATCGCAGCTATCCCGTGTGGATCGGCCCCGGCCTGCTCGCCGACGGCGCCCGCTGGCGCACCGCCCTACGCGGCCGCCATGCGCTGGTGATCAGCAACACCACGGTGGCGCCGCTCTACCTGGAGCGCGTGGCGGCGGGGCTGGATGGCCTGCACTGGTCGAGCTTCCTGCTCGACGATGGCGAAGCGCACAAGACCTTCGCCAACGTCGGTCGCGCACTGGAGGCGCTGGCACAACTGGGAGCGACCCGCGATGCCTGCGTGGTGGCCCTGGGCGGCGGCGTGGTGGGTGATCTGGCTGGCTTCAGCGCGGCCTGCTGGATGCGCGGCATCGACTTCATCCAGATGCCGACCACCCTGCTGTCGATGGTGGATTCGTCGGTGGGTGGCAAGACCGGCGTAAATCTGCCCGCTGGCAAGAACCTCGTCGGCGCCTTCCACCAGCCTCGCGCCGTGATCGCCGATACCGACACGCTCGCCTCATTGCCCGAACGCGAATACCGCGCCGGCCTCGCCGAAGTGGTAAAAGGCGCGGCCATCGGCGACCCGGCCTTCTTTGCGTGGCTGGAAAACAACGCCCCAGCATTGAACGCACGCGACAGCGCACCGCTGATCGAAGCGATCGCACGCAAGGTGCAATACAAGGCCGGCGTCGTCGCGCGCGATGAAACCGAACAAGGCGAACGCGCCCTGCTCAACCTCGGTCACACGTTTGGCCATGCGCTGGAAACCGCTGGCAAATACCAGGTGCTGCTGCATGGCGAAGGCGTCGCCGTGGGCATGCTGCTCGCGGCGCAGTTGTCCGAGCGCATGGGCATGAGCGAGGCGGCCGATACCGCACGATTGCATCGATTGCTGGCTGCGATGGGCCTGCCCACCACGATTCCCGCCGGCATGGATCCCGAGCAACTGCTCGCGCTGATGCGGCTGGACAAGAAGAATCTGGCGGGCACGTTGCGGTTGATTCTGTGGCGGGGTGTTGGGCGTGCGGAAATTGTCAGTGGGGTGAATGAGAAGGATGTTTTGGCGGTGCTGGAGCGCGCTGCAACCTGATGGATCGGGCTTCGTCGGAGTCGCGCACAGGGTGCGCTCCCACAGGTGTCAGCCACTCATGTGGGAGCGCACCCTGTGCGCGACGCGGCACGCCAACAGACTCACAACACCCGGCTTTCGCCCTAGCGCGACACGCCGCCGCACTCGCCCCTCAGGGGCGAAGCCTTCTAGAATGCGGGTCTGCGGTTGACCGCCCTTATCTTCGAACCGGACTCCATGCGCCTTTACCTGCAAGCCATGACCGCCACCGCCGAGGCGCCGCGCTATGCCCAGATCACACTGGAGCAGGACTTGCTGGGCGGCTGGACGCTTTATCGCGAATCGGGTGTGCAGGGCGGCAAGGCCACCCTCAAGCGCGAGCAGTTTCTCGAGCGGGACGACGCGCTCGCCGCCTTCGAAAAAGCACGCGACGCGCAGATCAAGCGCGGCTTCCGCGTGATGTTCAGCCAAGGCCTGGATGGCCCGTACGGACCTTAAGATGACCCCAGCATTGAAGAACGACCGCTTCCTGCGCGCCCTGCGCCGGGAGGCCACCGACACCACGCCCGTATGGGTCATGCGCCAGGCCGGCCGCTATCTGCCGGAATATCGCGCCACCCGCGCACGCGCCGGCAGCTTCATGGCCCTGGCGCAAAGCCCCGAGCTGGCCTGCGAAGTAACGCTGCAGCCGCTGGAGCGCTTCGAACTGGACGCGGCCATCCTGTTCTCCGACATCCTCACCATTCCCGATGCGATGGGGCTGGGGCTGAGCTTTGCGCAAGGCGAGGGCCCGCAGTTTGCGCATCCCGTGCGCTCGCGCGCCGACATCGAGAAGCTTGGCGTGCCGGATATGGAAACCGAGCTGCGCTACGTGATGGATGCGGTGCGCGTGATCCGCAAGGAACTGGACGGCCGCGTGCCGCTGATCGGTTTTTCCGGCAGCCCGTGGACGCTGGCCTGCTACATGGTGGAAGGCCAAGGCTCGCGCGATTTCGCCCGCCTCAAGGCCATGTGCTGGAGCGAGCCTGCGCTCGCGCACCAGTTGCTCGTCACGCTGGCCCAGGCCGTGGCGGCCTATCTGATCGCCCAGGCCGCCGCCGGCGCCCAGGCGCTGATGATCTTCGACACCTGGGGTGGCCTGCTGGGCCCCGCGCCGTTCCGCGAGTTCTCGCTGCGCCATATGACCCAGGTGGTCGAGGCGCTGAAGGCCCACCCCGCCAGCCGCGACCTGCCCGTCACCCTGTTCTCCAAGGGCGCCGGCCAGCACCTGGCCACCATGGCCGATACCGGCTGCACCGCGCTGGGCGTGGACTGGACCATCGACCTGGCCGACGCCCGCCAGGCCGTGAATGGCCGCGTTGCCCTGCAGGGCAACCTGGACCCGGCCATCCTGCAGGCCAGTCCCGAGGTGATCCGCCGCGAAGTACGCCGGGTGATGGACAGCTATGGCAACCATCCGGGTCACGTGTTCAACCTGGGGCATGGCATTACGCCGGAAGTGAACCCGGAGCATGTGAAAGTGCTGGTGGATGAGGTGCACGCATACGGCAGGCAGCTGCGCAGCTGACGCTTGCTCCCTCTCCCTGCGGGGAGAGGGCCGGGGTGAGGGGCGGGTGCTCGCGGAAGCCTTACCTACCCCAAGAAAAGCCCCCATATTCCAATCAAGCGTTCGGGCAAGCCCCGCCCCTCATCCCAACCTTCTCCCCGCCGGGGAGAAGGAGCTAGAAGCGGGCTTTTGGCACCCCAGCCGCCCCGCCCGTACAATCGACCCTTTACCGCCAATCCCCACGCGCCAGCCCCGGCGCGCAATCGCGAGCCCCTGATGGACAAGAGTTTCGAGCCCGGCCAGATCGAATCGAAGTGGTATGCCGCCTGGGAAGCCAGCGGCGACTTCAAGCCGTCCGGCCAGGGCGAGCCCTATTGCATCCTGCTGCCGCCGCCGAATGTCACCGGCACGCTGCACATGGGCCATGCCTTCCAGCAGACCGTGATGGACATGCTGATCCGCTACCAGCGCATGCGCGGCATGAACACGCTGTGGCAGGTGGGTACCGATCACGCGGGCATTGCCACGCAGAAGATCGTCGAGAACCAGCTCGCCGTGAACGACCAGACGCGCCACGACCTGGGCCGCGAAGCGTTTGTCGAACGCGTGTGGAAGTGGAAGGAAGAATCCGGCTCCACCATCACCAACCAGATGCGCCGCATCGGCGCCGCCGCCGACTGGTCGCGCGAACGCTTCACCATGGACGAAGGCCTCTCGGCCGCCGTGCGCAAGGTGTTCGTCGAGTGGTTCCGCGCCGGCCTGATTTATCGCGGCAATCGCCTGGTGAACTGGGATCCGCTGCTGGGCACGGCCGTCTCCGATCTGGAAGTGAACAACGTCGAGCGCGACGGCCACATGTGGTCGATCCGCTACAACACGGCCGACGGCAAGGACAGCGTCGTGGTCGCCACCACGCGTCCGGAAACCATGCTCGGCGACGTCGCCGTGGCGGTGAATCCGGAAGACGAGCGCTATACGCATCTGATCGGCAAGACGCTGCGCCTGCCGCTGAGCGGCCGCGAGATTCCGGTGATCGCCGACGACTACGTCGATCGCGAATTCGGCACCGGCTGCGTGAAGATCACCCCCGCGCACGACTTCAACGACTACGCCATCGGCCAGCGTCATCAGCTGGCGCCGATCAACATCTTCACGCTGGACGCGAAGGTCAACGAAAACGCGCCGGAAAAATACCGCGGCATGGACCGCTACGAAGCACGCAAGGCCGTGCTCGCGGATCTGGAAGCCGAAGGCCTGCTGGTCGAGACCAAGCCGCACAAGTTGCAGGTGCCGGTGAGCCAGCGTTCGGATGCGGTGATCGAGCCGATGCTCACCGACCAGTGGTTCCTCGACCTCACCAGCGAGAAAGGCCGCAAGGAAATCACCGAGCCCGCGCTCGAAGCCGTGCGCGGCGGCGAGATCAAGTTCGTGCCGGAAAACTGGAGCACCACCTACACGCAGTGGCTGGAGAACATCCAGGACTGGTGCATCAGCCGCCAGCTATGGTGGGGCCATCGCATCCCGGCGTGGTACGACGAAGCGGGCAATATCTTCGTGGGCGAAGACGAAGCCGACGCGCGTGCGCACGCCAGCACGACGCCGGTGGGCGCGCTGCGCCAGGACGACGACGTACTCGACACCTGGTTCAGCTCCGCGCTGTGGCCGTTCTCCACCCTGGGCTGGCCGATGGACGGCCCGGTGAAGGACGAGCACGGCAATGTCGTGGCCGATTGGGCCAACGACAACGTGTTCCTGCCGAGCGCCGTGCTGGTCACCGGCTTCGACATCATTTTCTTCTGGGTCGCGCGCATGGTGATGGCGACCAAGTACTTCACCGGTCGCGTGCCGTTCCGCCATGTCTACATCAACGCCATCGTGCGTGATGCGGAAGGCCAGAAGATGTCCAAGTCCAAGGGCAATACGCTCGATCCGCTGGACTTGATCGACGGCATCGAGCTGGAGCCGCTGGTGGCCAAGTCCACCAAGTCGCTGCTGATCCCGCAGGTGCGCGACAAGGTGGAAAAGCGCATCCGCAAGGATTACCCGACGGGCATCCCCGCCATCGGCACCGACGCACTGCGCTTCACTTTCGCCGCGCTCGCCAGCTATAGCCGCACCATCAACTTCGACATCAAGCGCGCCGAAGGCTACAAGGCGTTCTGCAACAAGCTGTGGAACGCCGCACGCTTCGTGCTGATGAACCTGCCCGAAGGCCAGCTGCCCGCACCGGGCGGCGCGCCGGTTACCGAAGCCGAGCGCTGGATCCTCACGCGCCTCAAGCAGACGCTGACCGACGTCGAACAACACTTCGCCAGCTATCGCTTCGACCTGCTCGCGCAAGAGTTGTACGAGTTCACCTGGAACGAGTTCTGCGACTGGTTCCTGGAACTGTCCAAGCCCGCATTGAATGGCGACGATGCTGCCGCTGCAGCGTCCACGCGCCACACGCTGGTGGTGGTGTTGGAAACCATCCTGCGCGCGCTGCATCCTATCGTGCCCTTCATCAGCGAAGAGATCTGGCATTCGGTGGCGCCCAAGCTCGGCCTCGATGCCAAGTTCCTGCTGGAACGCCCGTGGCCGAAGGCCGAGGAGATCGTGGCGGACGACGCGGCCACGGCCGAAGTCGAATGGTTCAAGAACGTGCTGAGCGGAATCCGCCGCATCCGCGCGGAAATGAACATCGCCCCCGGCAAGACCATCCCGCTCTTGCTTGCCGATGGCGACGCGAGCGATCGCGCACGTGCCGCCAAATTCGCCGCACAGATCAGCTTCCTCGCTCGCGTGGACGCGCCGCAGTGGATTGAATCGGGCGCCGACGAACCAGCCGCCGCAGCCGCCGTGGTGGGTTCGATGCGCGTGCTGATCCCGCTTGCGGGCCTGATCGATCTTGGCGCGGAGAAGACTCGCCTCGCCAAGGAAATCGGGCGCATCGAAGTCGAGATCAAGAAGTGCGAAGGCAAGCTGGGCAACGCGAATTTTGTGGCCAATGCACCTGCGGAAGTGGTGGCGCAGGAACGCCAGCGCATCGCCGATTGGGGCGTGCAGCTGACAGCGCTGCGCGAACAGGCACAGAAGCTGGGCTGAGGCGATTCAAGCGCCTCCTCTCCCCGCTACGCCGCAACGCGCCGTAGCGGGGGGACCTAAAGCGGAGTCTCGCTCCGCATCTGCATGAGCCCTTCAACCATTGGCCTGCCCGCTTGTCTGTGGGAGCGCACCCTGTGCGCGACAGCCACGCCTGGGTGTTCCGCTTCGCAGGTTTGTCGCGCACAGGGTGCGCTCCCACAAAAAGCCGACCGGCCATTTGGCCCGCTACAGACCTGCGTCTCCCTTGTAGGAGCGCACTTGTGCGCGACCGCAGCGCGTGGGCGTACGGCTCCGTCGGCTGGTCGCGCACAAGTGCGCTCCTACAAAAAGCTGCCGGCTCGGCAACGCAGAGCACTTATCGGCTCTTGATGTGGCTCTCCCCCGGGGTCCCCGTATGACGCGGCGGGCGGGGGGCCCTTCTCCGTTGGTTACTTTCTCTTGGGCAAGCAAGAGAAAGTGACCCGGCCTTCCCAAAAAGGGGACTAGCTTTGCGTCGCCGGCAGGAGGTCGGAAGCCCGCGGCAGGCGAGCCAGGTCGCCGTATCGCGACAACTAAGCACCGAGGCTTTGAATGACCAGCCTTCGACTGTTGAAAAGCGCTTCCGACCTGAGCCGGGATGACGAGTTGGAATGCGGCACATGCGGAGCGGTCAATCCGCGACCAGCAACCCCTACCCCGCCACCAAATCCAACGCCATCACAATCGCATCCTCCCGCCCATCCTTGGCCGGGTAATACTTCGGCCGCCGCCCAATCTCCTCAAATCCCAGCGACCGATAAAGATTCTGCGCGGAAGGATTGGACGGCCGCACCTCAAGAAACACCCGCCCCGCCCCATTCCACCGCGCAATATCGAGCAGACGCCGAAACAGGAAGCGCCCCAGGCCCAGCCCACGGTGATCCGGCCCAACACACACATTGAGCACATGCGCCTCGCCCGCGGCCACCGACAACACGCCGTAGCCAGCGATCACCCCGTCCACCCACATCACCCAGCAGGGATGCCCCGCCTTGAGGCAGTCGCTGAAGATGCCCGCGGTCCAGGGGAAGTCGTAAGACGCGGCTTCCAGCGCAGCCACCATGGGCACGTCGTCGCGGCGCATGGCGCGGATTTCGGCGTGAGGGCGGGCCACGGCGACCATGCAGGGACTACTCCGCAGCAGCGACCAGCGCGCGGCGCAAACTGCGCAGCGCATTCCACAGGCGACGCTTGCCTGCACCCGAGGCGAGCACGCTCGCCGGTTCGTCGGCCAGCACGATATGGGCGCGACTCAGCGCCGCCGCCGGCAGTTCGCGCCCCAGCGCATGCGCTTGCGCCTCGCCGAAGACCAGATAGGCGCGGGCTTCCGGCGCGGCAGGCAATCGGCCATCGCTCACTTCAATACGCGGCGCGCGCGCGATGGCGGCACCGCAGGCCATCAGGGCGCGGCCCACCAGGTCGAGCTCACGCGGCGAGCAGCCCGCGGGCAGCACAACGATGCAGTCGCCAGACACGACCTCGGCCATGGCATCGACCACCGGCAATTCGTTCGCGACAGGCTCAGCCACCGCAGTGCGCCGCACCCATGGCATGACACCCAGCGCGCGGAGCACGCGCTCACGATGCGACACGGCGTGCGCGAGCCCGGCCATCAGGCCACTCCCCGACGACGGCGACGCGTGGCGCGTCCCCACAGGGTCATCACCGGACCGGAAAGCAAGTAAAGGGTGAACACCACGAACAGCACACGCGGCGGATCGATGAAAAACGGCACCAGCACGAGCACGCCGATCAATACCCACAGGAACGGCACGCGGTCGCCCATCGGCAGCGATTTGAAGCTGTAGTAGCGAAAATTGCTCACCATCAGCAAACCCACCAGCACCGCCATCACCAGCGTGAGGAAAGGAACTTCGGCACCGAGGATGCCGAACTTGTCCATGGTCCAGACGAACGACATGCATACCGCTGCCGCCGCCGGACTGGCCAAACCCTGGAAATAGCGCTTGTCGACCACGCCCACCTGGGTATTGAAGCGCGCCAGGCGCAGCGCCGCACAGGCGGCATAGATGAAGGCGCCGGCCCAGCCGATCTTGCCCCAGGTCGGGCCATAGTCCTTCAAGCTCGATAGCGACCAGGTGTACATCACCAGCGCCGGCGCCAGGCCGAAGCTGACCAGGTCCGACAGCGAGTCGTACTGCACGCCGAACTCGGTCTGGGTGTTGGTAAGACGTGCCACCCGACCATCCATGCCGTCCAGCAGTGCCGCCACGAACACGGCAATGGCGGCCGAACTGAAATCGCCGGCGATGCTCGTCACGATCGCGTAGAAGCCCGCAAACATCGCGCCGGTGGTAAACAGGTTCGGCAGCAGATAAATGCCCCGGTGGCGCGGGGGGCGGACGGGCGCACTGTCGCTCATGAATCAATCCGTGACGGAATGCGCGCAGTGTAAACCATCCCCCGCTTGAGTCCGGCTGGACGGGGTGCAAGGATGCTACGGCGTCGCAGGGGGACGCGGCCGGCCTCGCCGGCGCACCGGGTCAAGCCCGGCAAGTCCGCCCGGAACGACGACCCTTTCCTTAACAAACCCGCACACCGCCCAACGTCCCGGAGCCCACCATGCGTCGACTGTTGATCGCCACCGCGCTGCTGCTCGTCGCGCCCCTGGCCGCCGCCCAGGCCTACAAGTGGACCGATGCCGGCGGCACCGTGCACTACTCCGACGCGCCGCCGCCGCAGGGCACCAAGTACAACAAGGTCACCACCTCGGGCTCGGTCGAGCCTCTGACCGCCCCCGAACCTTCCAATAGCAACAATAGCGAGCCCAAGAGCGACAGCCAGCCGCAGGCCAAGCCACAGCCGATGGCCGATACGCCCGAAAACCGCACCAAGCTCTGCGCCAATCTCAAGAACAATATGGAGACGCTCAAGAGCAGCGGGCCGGTGGTGATGCAGGACGGCGATCAGCAGAAGGTCATGAACACCGACCAGCGCAAGCAGCAACAGGCCGCCGCCGAAGCGCAATACCAGCAGTATTGCTCGGGCAACTGAGCCTGCTTCAGCGCGAAGAAGCTGCCGCGACCCGCGAGTTTGAGCATCGCGGGCCGCTATAATCGGCCTCTTTCTCCGCCGGATCCGCTCGCATGCGCCTCAGCCAATTCCACCTGGCCACCGTCAAGGAAGTCCCTGCCGACGCCGAAATCGCCAGCCATCGCCTGATGCTGCGCGCCGGCATGATCCGCAAGCTGGCTGCCGGCCTGTACACCTGGTCGCCGCTGGGCCTGCGCGTGCTGCGCAAGGTGGAGGCCGTGGTGCGCGAGGAAATGGATCGCGCCGGCGCCGTCGAGCTGCTGATGCCGACCATCCAGCCCAAGGAGCTGTGGGAGGAAAGCGGCCGCTGGTCCAAGTTCGGTCCGCAGCTGCTGAAGGTCAAGGATCGCAAAGAGCAGGAGTTCTGCTATGCGCCGACCGCCGAGGAAGTGATCACCGATTACGCGCGCAACGAGCTCAAGAGCTACAAGCAGCTGCCGGTCAACTTCTATCAGATCCAGACCAAATTCCGCGACGAGATCCGCCCTCGCTTCGGCGTGATGCGCGCGCGCGAGTTCCTGATGAAGGATTCCTATTCCTTCCATCTCACGCAGGAATCGCTGCAGCAGACCTATGACGCGATGTACCAGGCGTACGCGCGCATCTTCACGCGCCTGGGCCTGAAATTCCGCGCCGTGCAGGCCGACACCGGCGCCATCGGCGGCAACGCCAGCCACGAGTTCCAGGTGCTGGCCGATTCGGGCGAAGACGCCATCGCGTTCTCCGATGCCTCCGATTACGCAGCCAACATCGAGAAGGCCGAGGCACTCGCACCCACCACGGCGCGCCCTGCCCCGGCCGCCGAGCTCACGCGGGTGGATACGCCCACGCAGAAGACCATCGAGGACGTCGCCAGCTTCCTCAAGGTCTCGCCGCAGCAATGCGTGAAGACCATCCTGGTGCGCGGCACCGATGGTCTGGTCGCGCTGTGCGTGCGCGGCGATCACGAAGTCAATGAAGTGAAGGCCGGCAAGCTGGCCGAGATGCCGGGCGAATCCGTGCTGGCCACGGAAGAGGAAATCCTCGCGCTCACCGGCACCCGCCCGGGCTTTATCGGCCCGGTGAAGCTGCCCGCGGAAATCCCGGTCATCGTCGACCGCGACGCCGCCGTGCTCGCTGATTTCGTCTGTGGCGGCAACCAGGACGGCACCCACTACACCGGCGCCAACTGGGATCGCGACGCGCGCGTGACCCGGGTGGAGGACATCCGCAAGGTCGTCGCGGGCGACGCCTCGCCCGATGGCAAGGGCACCCTGCACATGGCCCGCGGCATCGAAGTGGGCCATGTGTTCCAGCTCGGCACCAAGTACGCCGAGGCGCTCAAGGCCACGGTGCTGGACGAGAACGGCAAGGCCCAGGTGATGATGATGGGCTGCTACGGCATCGGCGTCAGCCGCATTGTGGCGGCCGCCATCGAGCAGCGCCACGACGACGCCGGCGCCATCTGGCCCGAGCCCATGGCGCCCTGGCGCGTGGCCGTGTGCGTGATCAATCCCAAGAACGCTCCGGAGATCGCACAGGCGGCCGACGCGCTCTACCAGGCCCTGCAGGGACGTGGCATCGACGTGGTGCTGGACGATCGCGGCCTGCGTCCGGGCGCCATGTTTGCGGATATGGAACTCATCGGCATCCCGCATCGCGTGGTGGTCAGCGAACGCGGCCTGGCCGCCGGCACGCTGGAGTACCGGGCGCGCCACGAAGCCGAGGCCCGCGCCATCAGCCAGGACGAGCTGTTTGCACTCCTGGGCTGATCGCCACTGAAAGCCCCAGAAAGCGGCCGCCTAGCGGCCGCTTTTTTTATGTGAATCCGCGCAATAACCCGGGTCGCTGGTGGGCGACGCGGGCGCTGCCGGAGCGCGGGAGGCCACCCTCCGATGTCGCTCTGCCCCCCCTCTGGCTCGATACGGGCTTTGGTCCCTATTGGCATTAATGTCCTGGCAGATCGCTAAGAATTTTTCCCAATCAGTACTATTTGCTTTGCAACAGTTCAGTTAATCGGTAAAAATCAATAATCCAAAAGAGGTACTGCTTAAGTCGCAGTACCCAAGTCAGGCAGTCACACTCACCCCGGGAGTTACGCATGGCAGTTGATCTCAAGAGTCTCAACCATAACCAGCTCAATGACCTGATCAATAAAGCGCAGGTTCGCCAGCAGGAGTTGCGCAAGGAAAAAGTCGGCAAGCTGCGCGAGAAAATCCACGCACTGATCAAGGCCGAGGGTTATTCCYTCGAAGACATCTTCGGCAATGCACGTGGCGGAAAGACGCGCCGCAGCGGCGGCACGGTGGCACCGAAGTATCGCAATCCCGCCGACCCCGAACAGGTATGGTCCGGCCGCGGCAAGCGTCCGCGCTGGTTCAACGATGCGCTGAAGGCCGGTAAAAAAGAAAAGGATCTGGCGATCTGATCGCTAATCAGCGCCATAGAAAGAGCCGGCCATTGGCCGGCTTTTTTTTATCCGTGCACGTTGATTTTCAGAGCGCCTAGAACTGAAAGCGCACACCCACCATCGGATCAATCGTCGACCTGTGCAGGTAACCTGCGGCGAGTCCGTCCGAAACACTTGAGAACATCGCACCCGTATAAGCGTCGAAACGCTTGGCGAAGTTGTGCCAGACCAGACGCACCGAATAGGCATCGAGCTGGCCGCTGCAATTGGCCGCGCTGCGTTCATGACAAATCGTTTTGCCGTAGGCGTTCTGGTTGTAGTGATAGTAGGCGCCGGTAAGGTCGAAATCCTTGTTGATGGCGTATTTCACGCCAAGCCACGATACGTCGAGGTGCTTGGCATGTGGAAATGCCTCGTTGTTGACCACGCTGAAGGTATATCCCCCGAGGCCGGTGAAGCCCGGCCGGAGCGGGCGCGAAGGATTCTCGAATTCGATGCGCTCGAAGCCACCATATAGCTTGAAAGCGCCGAGTGTGTAGCTTCCGTCGATCGTCCACGCGCTGTTGTCCGAAACAACGGCGGCGAGCGAACCGCGCGGCATGATCCTGGCTTGCGCGGCATTGAGCGAGGCGGCGGACACGCCATCCTTTTTGCTCGCGTAGACCGCATCCACCGAGAAATTCTGCCCATCGAAGCCGGCATTGAGTTGCCAGCCCGTGCCCTGGCCGCCATGTCCACTGTCGACCTGGTACAACGCGGCCAGGCGCACGCCGCCCCACTTCCCGTTGTACTTGAGCGAATTGTCGGCCCGCGCATCCTGCGTATAACCACCACCTGAGGTGGCGCCCTGCAGGCCGATCACCGAGAACGCATATGAACTGTTCATCGGATCGTAGCGACCGATATTGTCGAGCAACACCGTATTGTTGCGTCCGGCCGTCAGCGTTCCCAGCTCCTTCGAACTCAAACCAACGAATGCCGGGCCGTTGAACAGCTGGCCTGCTCGCGACGCATCGCCTGCCGACCTCTGCTGGTCCAGCGCGCGACCGTTGTTGTAGGCAAGCGAAGCCAGACCATCGGAAAGTCGAGCCGACTGCGGATTGAAGCCGACTTCGAGATTGAAGACGAAGGCGACGCCGCCGCCCAGATCCTGCTTGCCCTTCAGGCCGATGCGCGATTGCGAAAGCCCATTCGGCGCGATCGTCGTCTGCGGCTTGTCGCTGTTCTTTGCAATCAGATACGCCGTGCCAACGCCCCAGTCCTTGCTCACTGGCGCACCATGGGTCTGGTGCACAAGGCCGATGTCGTACGTGCCATACAGCGTGAGGCCATGCCAGGTCAGTTCATCGGCGGCCTGCGCCGTGGTCGTAAAACCGGCCGCGCTGAGCAACGCGGCCAACGATAAGGCATTGCGCATTCTGTTCTTCATCAACCGGCTCCTCGACTTTTCGCGGGAAAAAAGGCCGCACTTCCCTACGGCCCGCTTGCGCGGACCGGGAGATGCGGAGGGAAAAGCTGCTGCTTAGTCCTCGATCAACGAGGTCTTTTTGGTATCGGGGAGGAAGAGGTAAACCAGCAACGAGCAGCCGATGCACGCCGTGACGTACCAATAGAACCCGCTCTCATGGCCGCTCTGCTTGAACCAAAGCGCGACCGTCTCTGCGCTGCCGCCGAAGATCGCGACCGCCAGGGCATACGGAAGACCCACGCCGAGGGCGCGTATCTCGACAGGAAACAGCTCTGCCTTCACGACCGCGTTGATCGACGTGTAACCCGACACGACCACCAGCATCAGCATGATCAGTGCAAAGGCCTCGTAAGGACTCGTGACGCCACGCAGCGTGCTGAGCACCGGCACCGTCAACAGCACGCCGAGTACGCCGAATGCAATGAGGATCGGACGCCTGCCGATATGGTCGGAGAGACCGCCCACCAGCGGGTGCAGCAACATATAGACCAACAAGGTGGCGGCGTTTATCAGGGTCGCCGTCTCCTTGCTCAGGCCGACGCTGAGCACCAGGAACTTCGACATGTAGGTCGTATAGGTATAGAAGGCCAGCGTGCCGCCCATGGTCAAACCGACCACGATCAGCGCCGGACGCCAGTGCTTGATCAACAAGCCCAGCGAACTCGCCCGCTGGACAGTCGCCGCCTTGGCCTGACTGCTCACGAACGCAGCGGTTTCGGCCATGTTCCGACGCAGGAACAGTGCGACGAGGGCCACGACGGCACCAATCGCGAAGGGAATACGCCAGCCCCAGGCCTTGAGCTGTCCCTCGCTGAAAAACCACTGCTGCATGACGATCAGCACGGCCAGCGCCAGCAATTGGCCCGCGATCAGGGTGACGTAGAGAAAGCTCGACCAGAAGCCCCGCCGCTTGCCGGTAGCCATTTCGGACAGATACGTCGCCGAACTGCCGTACTCGCCGCCCAGGCTCAAGCCTTGCATCAAGCGTGCAAAGACCAGCAATACAGGCGCGGCGACACCAATCGTGTCGTAGGTCGGGCACAGCGCGATCAGCAGCGAACCCGCGCACATCAGTACGATCGAGCGCATGAGCGACGCGCGCCGCCCATGGCGGTCCGCGTAACGGCCGAAGTACCAGCCGCCGATGGGCCGCATGAGAAAGCCGACCGCGAAGATGGCCGCGGCGTTGAGCGCCTGCGATACGGCATCACCCTGTGGAAAGAACGCCTTGGCGAAGTACAGCGAGAACGACGTGTAGACGTACCAGTCGTAGTATTCGACCAAGTTGCCGATCGAGCCGCCCACGATCGACTTCAGTCGTTGCAGGGACGACAGCGACGGCGCCGCGTCGACGCCTTGGAATTCCTCAACCTTTGCTCTCATCGTCTCCCCCGTGTTTGATCACGCATGGCGCGCGACGCGACTTGCTCGTGGCAACCGCGTGGTGTTCATTCATCCTAGGGAAGCGACGCTGCAGCGACCTATAGCTAATTGGTACTAACGCACTGCAACATCAATCAAGCTCGCGCGATCTCACGCACGTACGCGCATTCGATTTGGACGTCCAAAGAACGATCGAAGCCAATCATTTCAAGCAAGACGATTTGCCCTATTTGAAGCATATCCGGGGCGCCTTTACCGATTTTTTTCGTGACTATGGGCGTGCATCGAGGCCCATCCCGCCCATGATCCATCTGCCCGATCAAGGCCGCGCCATAGCGATGCGTTGTCAGCTGACGCCTTCACCGCGAATCTGCAAAGACGCGACCGGTGAGTCCAGCATAAGGCTGCGTATCAGCACCGCCGCCTGTGTGCGCGTAGTGCATTGGAGTTTCTTAAGAATCGCGTTGACATGGACTTTGACGGTGTTTTCCGACAGATGCAGTTCGTCGGCGATCTGCTTGTTGAGCAGACACTCGCCAACGCACAGCAACACTCGAAGCTGTTGTGTTGTCAGGGAGGTGAGGCGTCGCCGGGTCCGGGCATTGGCGCTGCCATCATCGATCTTATCGGCCGGGAACCAAGTGCCGCCGGCGAGCACGATCTCGATCGCATGCCAGATGTCCCTCGCCGTGGCGGATTTCGGCACGAAAGCGGCAGCACCGAACTGCCTTGCCCGGCCCACGGTGTAGGGGTCCTCGTAGGAGGAAATCACGATCACCGGCATATCCGGGCGCTCGCAGCGCAAATGCACCAACGAGGAGAAACCGTTGGCGCCGGGCATGGCCAGATCGAGCAGGGCGAGATCGAACGCGTCCGCCGTGATGGCAGCCTCCAGTGCTGCGTGGCTCGCCGCCTCGACAATGTTCACATGCGCATGGCGCGTAGTCAGCGCATAACGCAAGGCCAGCCGGAACATCGGATGGTCATCGACGATCAGAACGCTGCGCAGCTGCCCCTCCGCCATCGCATCCGGCTGCAAGGTTCTTCTCCATTCGACAGATGGCCGTTGCAGCCCAAGTAAGAATCGTAAGGTGCATCCTGCCGGAGATACTACGATGCGACGTACAGGCTATTGGCGTGCTGTCCTGTCAGCGAATACCGGCGCGGCGGGCATGTTTCAAAGCGAGCGGCGTGGCGCGATCAACAGGTCGCCAAACAGCAACCCTGCCACCAGGGCAATGAGCAGCGTGATGAGCAGCATGGTGCTGTCCATGCCCAGGGTCGTATCGCGTTCCAACATATACGACACGCTGCGAAACCCTACGCTACCGGGCACCAGCAGGATAATGCCCGGTTCGCGAATCAAGGCGCCAGGCCGATGCACGAAGCGCGCATAGAGATTGGCCACGCTGCTGAGGATCAATCCGCCAAGAAACACACCAAACGGCGCCGCCGGCAATTTGCCGGCCAACGCACCGCCCCAGCGTGTGGAGAGATAGCCCAGTACCACGGCCGCCATCACCACCAGCCAGTCGCGTCGTGCCGCGCGGAAGGAAATGGCGAAGGCGAAAGCGCCGACGAGCAGTGCCGGATAGTCCGTCCATGCGGGCAACGGCGGCAGTGCGTAATCACGCCCTTCGATGCCGAACGCGCTGCATAGCTGCGTGGCGGCGACGGTACCGAAGGTGAGTTTGATCAGCGTGGCGATGGCGCCGCCCATGCGTGCCACGCCAGCCACCAGATGCTGGCTGGAGATTTCGCGCACTGCCGTCGTGAGTGCCATGCCGGGCATGAGGACGATCAGTCCCGCCAGAATCACCGACTTGATCGCCAGCGGCACCACGAACTGGCTGACGACGATGGCGATGGTGGTCGCGACCAAGGCGCTGATCGCCTCACTCGCCACTGCCAGGCGCGGACGCGTGGCCGACAGCACCGTGATGGTGCCGATGATCAGTCCGATCAGCGCGGCCGTCACCAGGTCGGCCCACGAACTGTGCAGCAGCAGCGCCACCACGCTGGCGGCGGCGAGGCCGTAACTGGCGATCACACCGGCTTGCGCGCGGCGCGTATCGGGTCGACCCAGCTCGCGCAACAGGCGAAAACCCTCGCGCAATTCGATGTCGCCAGCGATCACCTTGTCGGCGATGGCATCGGCGTCGCTAAGGCGTCCGAGGTTCACATCACCGGGCGCCAGCCGCATCACCTGCGTCACCTGCGCCACTTCGTCCTCACCCTGGGACAGGTCGGTGAACGAAATGATGATGGCCGTGGGACTGGACCACACGTCCGCCACCAGCCCCAACCGCTGGGCCGCGCCCCAGATCGCCCCCTCCAGACGTGGCGCCGCCGTGCCGTACTGATGCAGCCGTCGCGCCAGCTCCAGCAGGAACGCGATGCGCGTATTGAGCGGCGCCAGGGCAAGCGGGGTGAGGACGGTCGAAGGATTCATCGCGTGACCGTGGGGGCGGCGTTGGCCGCGGATGATGAAGGTGGGGTCATGGGCATGACCCTAGTAAAACTGATTTGGATGGCTTTTTGTAGGAGCGCACTCGTGCGCGACCAGCCAACGGAGCGGTACATCCCAGTCCTGCGGTCGCGCACAAGTGCGCTCCTACAAGGGCCCTGTGCGCGACAAACCTACGGAGCGGTACACCGCGGCGTGGCTGTCGCGCACAGGGTGCGCTCCCACAGACAAGCGGGCGTGGCAGCAGATGGAGCGATGCCCAAAGCCGATGCGCAGCGAGGCCCCGCTTTAAGTCCTCTGCGATTCGGGCGCGTTGCGCAGCGCTTTGAAGTACCCCCTGTGTACCCTCGGAGGTTGTCCCACAACGACGCGCCTCGAGCGTTCGGGCTCATCCCAACACAATGCTGCGGGCGTTATCAGGCCATTCTCTTTGGGTTACTTTTCTCTTGGGCCAGCAAGAGAAAAGTGACTCGAGCGGCGGCAGCCGTTCGAAACGCCCGCCGCGTAGGCGGCACGCTGGCGGTATCGCAACAATCGCAACGCACCGCACCTGGATGACCAGCTTCGCTGTTGAAAAGCGCCTCCGGCCCGCGCCGAGACGACGAGCAAGAGGCAGCCGACTCCGAGATGACGAGCAGATGGGATCGACTCAATCCAACGACAACCTAATCCGCCACCTTCACCAGCAACGTCGTCCCCTCCACCCCAACCACCTCCACCATCGCCCCCGCCGGCAAATCCGGCCCACTCACCAGCCACATGCCGTCGCCCACTTTCGCCTTGCCTCGCCCATGAACAATCGGTTCCACCAGCACGTAGCGCTGGCCGATCTTCTGTTCACCGCGGCGATTGAGCAGCGCATCGCCCGGCTCGTCGCGCATCAGGCGAGGGCGCAGGCCATACCAGTAGGCGGCGCACGACAGAAAAGCGAGCACCGCGAATACCAGTGCCTGCCCCAGCATCGACAAATCCGACGCCACCAGCACCACAACGCCGGTGATGCCGGCGGCAATGCCGATCCACAACATGAAATAGCCGGGCAGGATCACTTCAATGGCGATCAGCACCAGCGCAAGAATCCACCATAGGTAGTGAAGGGCGATCTGTTCCATCGTCGTCGCGTCCCTGGTCTCAGCTGATCGAGGGCGGTGTACGGCGGACCGTAGTGCTCGCCTGCTGCTGGCTGAGCGAATCCTTGGCCAGTTCGGCAATGCCGGCGAGCGAGCCGAGGATGCCGGTGGATTCCATCGGCAGCAGCAACATCTTCTGATTGGGCGAGTTGGCCATTTCCTTCAGCGCCTCGACGTACTTGGTGGCGACGAAGTAGTTGAGCGCGTTGACGTTGCCGTTGGCGATCGCCTCGGACACCATCGCGGTCGCCTTTGCCTCGGCTTCGGCGGATCGTTCGCGGGCCTCGGCGGCGCGGAAGGCGGCTTCTTTTTCGCCTTCGGCGGCGAGGATGACCGACTGCTTTTCACCTTCGGCCTTGAGGATGGCCGCCTGACGGAAGCCCTCTGCGTCGAGAATATTGGCGCGCTTCTCGCGCTCTGCCTTCATCTGGCGGGCCATCGAATCGACCAGGTCGCGCGGCGGCGCGATGTCCTTGATCTCGATGCGGTTCACCTTCACGCCCCACGGATGGGTGGCTTCGTCGACCACTTTCAGGAGCTTGGCATTGATGGCATCGCGCTGGCTGAGCGATTCGTCCAGATCCATCGAACCGAGCACGGTACGGATATTGGTCATGATCAAGGCCAACGCGGCCTGCTCAAGATTGGCCACCTCATAGGCGGCCTTGGAGGCATCCAGCACCTGGTAGAACACCACGCCGTCCACGCGCACGACCGCGTTGTCCTTGGTGATGACGTCCTGCGAGGGCACGTCCAGCACCTGTTCCATCATGTTCATCTTGCGCCCGATGTTGTAGATGAAGGGCGCCAGGAAATGCAGGCCGGGTGAGAGCGTGCGCGTGTAGCGTCCGAAGCGCTCCACTGTCCATTCGTAACCCTGCGGCACGATGCGCACCAGTTTGGCGAGCACGATCACCGCGACCAGGATGATCACCAAAGCAAACAGCTGTCCCATTGCCACATCCCCGTTCCATGAAGGTTGCCCCCGAGTATAGGCGAGCGCGGAGACAAGCGATCAGCGGGTCAGCGCGGCCCCAGGGGCAGGAGCAGGCTCACCCGCAGGCCGCCCTCTTCCCGGTTGGCCAGGGCGATGCGGCCGCCATGGGCTTCGGCGATCTCGCGCGCCAGGGCCAGGCCCAGACCCGTGCCCGAGCGCTTGGTGGAATAGAACGGCAGCAGCGCCTGCGCCAGCACGGTTTCGCTCATGCCGGGGCCGCGGTCGGCCACTTCGATACGCACGTCGCGGCCGATGATCCCGAGCGATAGCGAGACCTCGTCGTCGGCACTGCCCGATTCGTGCGCGTTCTTGACCAGGTTGATCAGCACCTGCTCGATCTGCGCGGCATCGAACCAGCCCGCTTGTTCGGGAACCGAGCCGCGCAGCTGAAACTTGCAGTGCAGCGACAAGCCGTCGAGGAACGGCTTCCAGTCGATCGCCACCGGCTGGGGTGCGGGCAGCTTGGCGAAGCTGGCGTAGCCGGCGATGAATCCATGCAGATGGCGCGCGCGCTCGCCGATGGTGGCGAACACGCCCGGCAGGCGCGCGGTATCACCGCGACGCGCCAGTTCCGCACCCGAATGCGCCAGCGAGGAAATTGGCGCCAGCGAATTGTTGAGTTCGTGGCTGATCACGCGGATCACGCGTTTCCACGTCGCCACTTCCTGGCGCGACAACTCGCGCGTCATGCGGCGAAACAGCTGCAGGCGATGCGGCCTGCCATGCAGGCGGAAGCTGCGTTGCGAGAGATGGAAGGTCTCTTCGCCGCCATCCATTTCAACGGTGAGCAGCGCATCCTCGCCGCCTTCCACCGCACGCCGCAGCGCTTCGGGGCTGTCGCTGATCAGCTCGGCGAAGCTCAGGCCATGCAGCGTGCGGCCTTCGTTGAACAGATGGCGCGCGGCAATATTGGCGTAGGTGACGCGGTTGCTCGCATCGGTGAGCACGAGCGCCACCGGCGTGTTCTGCACCACGGTATCGAGCAGCAATTCACGCTGGGCGAGGTTCTGCCGCTGTTCGCGCAGGGTCTGGCCCAGCGCGTTGTGCATGCGGATGAGTTCGCCCAGTTCGTCGCGACGCGTGGCCGCAATGGAAAAGCTGAAGTCGCCATCGCGATAGCTGGCAACGGCGCCTTCGAGCGCACGCAGCAGTTTGGTGATCGGCGACATCACGCGATGGCCCAGCCACAGCGACAACGGCAGCAGGAACGCGAGCGACACAACAATGCCGCCATAGAAACCAAAGCGCGCCGGTGCGCCCAGGTCGATGCCCAGGTCGTGCCGCATCCACACCAGGATCTGCGGCAGCGGCCATTGGGTGACGCCGGCATAGATGAGTGCGCCGGTCAGGCCTGCAAAGCCCAGCAGGATCACCATGCGTGACTCGAGCGAACGCAAACCCAGCCGCATCAAAAGTCTCCTCCGTGAGCCATCCGCATCAGTGGCATCCCGCGCCTGGCCCCATGGGCACGCAGTTTACGTTCGGCCCGTGGCCGTTGTTGATGATCACGCGGATTGGCGACTGATCGGGCGGCGCCTTGTCCCTGGCGGGGTTGGCGCTGAAGTTGAAGCGTTGCGCATCGTTGGCTGCGCTGCTCAAGGTGTCGCGATAGCCGTCTGCCACCGTGCTCGCCGGGGCGGGCGGCATCGTGGGCAGCGTGAGGTTGGGAGTTTTGGGGGGCGCGCTGCCCTGGGCCCAGGCTGCAGCATTCAGGCAGCACAAGCCGATGACGAGTAGCAGGGTGCGGTGTCGCATGGCGGACTCCTTCTGCACGGTCAACATCATCCTCGGGCTTAGGCGTGCGGGCAATTGCCCAGCGGGCTTGCCCCTGTGGGAGCGCACCCTGTGCGCGACAGCTTTTCGCGACCCCGTGTCGCGCACAGGGTGCGCTCCCACAGGTGTTTGCTGCCGCTCCTGCGGCTATCACGCCTGGGCCAGGCCGTAACGTTCCATGCGGCGATACAGCGCCTGCCGCGACAGGCCCAGGGTCTGGGCCGCGCGGCTGACGACGCCGCCGGCCTTGTCGAGCGCGGCTTCCACCGACTCGCGGCTGGGTTCATCCAGGTTGCGTGTGCCGGCTACGGCAATCTGCGGCAGGTTCAGCTGTTCGGGCGTAATGCGGCCATCACTCACCAGCAAAGCGGCGCGCTCGATGGAGTTCTTCAATTCACGCACGTTGCCCGGCCACGGATAGCTCAGCATCGAATCGCGCGCGGCATCGGTCAGTTCAGCGCGGCCACCGAGGAAGAATTCGGCCAGCGGCAGGATGTCGTCGACGCGATCGGCCAGCGGCGGCAGGTTCACTTCGATCACGTTGAGGCGGTAATACAAATCTTCGCGGAAGGTGCCTGCACGGATCATGGCCTTCAGGTCGGCATTGGTGGCGCTCAAGACGCGCACCTTTACCTGGCGCGTGCGACCCGAGCCCAGTCGCTCGAACTGGCCGGTCTCCAGCACGCGCAGCAGCTTCACCTGTCCCGACAACGACAGGTTGCCGATTTCGTCGAGGAACAAGGTGCCGCCGTCGGCCATTTCGAAGCGGCCTTCGCGCGCCTTGTTGGCGCCGGTGTAAGCGCCGGCTTCGGCGCCGAACAATTCGGCTTCGATCAATTCACCCGGCAGCGCACCGCAGTTCACGGCGATGAACTGGCCACGTTTGACTGCCGAGTTGGCGTGCACGATGGCGGCGATGCGTTCCTTGCCGGCGCCGTTGGGCCCGGTGATGAGCACGGGCACGTCGGAGCGCGCCACCTGGCAGGCCAGGTCCAGCGTGCGTGCCATCGCTTCGGAGGCGAACACGATGCCGTCGAGGTCGTAGCGGCGCTGCAGGTCTTCGCGGCGCTTGCGGCGCTCGTTGCGCGCGCGCGTGACCTCGCGGGTGGACTCGGAAAGCTCCAGCAGGTTCTCCACCGTGGCGAGCAGCTTGGCGTCGTCCCACGGTTTGGCGAGATAGTCGGCCGCCCCCGCCTTGACCAGTTCAACCGCGGTTTCCAGGTGGGTCCAGGCCGTGAGCAGGATCACCGGCATATCGGTGTGGCGCTGGCGCAGCTCGCGGAACAGCGCGATGCCCTCCTCGCCCGAGGTGGTATCGGCAGTGAAATTCATGTCCTGGATCACCACGTCCACCCGCTCGGTCTCGAGCATGGCCAGGCCTTGCTCGGGCGTGAGCGCGATCAGCGGGCGGATCTCATGCAGGGAGAGCGCCAGGGACAGCGCCTCACCCACGGCCGGGTTGTCGTCGATGATCAGTACGGTTCGCATTCGTCGCTTGCACATGTAGACGTGGATGCATCTCCACGCCAAAAGGTTGCCATCAATCGGTCGATTCGTGGCGATTCGTCGTTCATCTTCCCGTCCATCCTGGCCAGGGATGCGTGCGCCGCCCCGAGGGCGACGCACGCAGGTGGATCAACCAGCGACCGGATGCACCGGCGCCTTGCCCGCCTTCACGGCCGCAATCCAGGCATCGGTACGCGATTCCAGCACGTCCAGCGGCAGTGCGCCGCCGCCCAGCACTTCGTCGTGGAACGAGCGGATGTCGAACTTGTCGCCCAGCTCCTTCTTGGCGCGCGCACGCAGCTCGAGGATCTTCAGCTGGCCCATCTTGTACGCCAGCGCCTGGCCCGGCCAGGTGATGTAACGGTCGGTTTCGGCCTGCACATCCGGCTCATCTTCGCTGGAATGGGCATGGAAGAAGTCGACCATCTGCTGGCGCGACCAGTGCTTGTAGTGCACGCCCGTGTCGAGCACCAGGCGATCGGCGCGCAGCAGTTCATCGGACAGATGACCGTAGTAGGACAGCGGATCCTTGTAGAACCCCACTTCCTTGCCCAGCTGCTCGGCATACAGCGCCCAGCCTTCGATATACGCGGTATAGCCCGCCTGCTGGCGGAACGGCGGCAGCTTGGGCAGGGTCTGCGCGATCGAGATCTGCATGTGATGGCCCGGGATGCCTTCGTGATAGGCGGTGGACTCGATGCTCAGCACGCTGCGGTTCTGGTAGTCGCCGGTGTTGACGAAGATCTGGCCCGGACGCGAGCCATCCGGCGTGCCCTGGTGATATTCGGCCGCAGCGGCTTCCTTCTCGCGGAAGGCTTCCACCGGCACCACTTCCACCTTGGTCTTGGGCAGCAGGCCGAACAGCTTGGGCAGTTCCGGCTGCATGCCAGCCAGGTAATTGCGATAGCGGTTGAGGATGTCCTCACGCGAGGTCGCATGCACCTTCGGGTTGGTCTTGAGCGACTCGCGGAAGCTCGGCAAATCCTTGAAGCCCTGCTGCTTGGCGATCTCGGTCATCTCGCCTTCGATGCGCTTCACTTCGGACAGGCCGATCTCGTGGATGCGCTCCGGGCTTTCCTTGGTGGTGGTCATCTGCTCCACCTGGAAGGCATAGATCGCCGCGCCGTTGGGCAGCTGCCACACGCCCGGCTCGCTGCGGCCGTGCGGGGCGTAATCGTTCTTCACGAACGCGCCGAGCTTCTGGTAAGCCGGGCGCACCTGCTGGTCGATCGCGGCGAGGATGGCGTCGTGCAGGCGCTTCTGGTCAGCCGCGGAGACCGACTTGGGGAAGTGCTTCAACGGCTCGGCAAACACGCTGTCCATGCCGGCCGGCTTGCCGATGCTGTCGATCTGCGTGACGACTTTTTCGAGCAGGTACTTCGGCGGCATCATGCCGTCCTTCAGGCCCTGCTGCGCGACCGCGGTGACCTGGTCGAACAGGGCCGGCACGGCCTTCAGGCGCGCGAGGTAGTCGTCGTATTCCTTGGTGTTGTCGAACGGGATGGAGCTGATGAAACCGGCGAGCTGCAGGTGCGCGCCGCTCATCTGGTCCAGCGGCATCTCGTCGAGCTTCAGCTGATGCGACTTGAGCGCGTCCTGCAGCTGGCGAACCATCAGTTGCTGGTTGAGCTTGTCATCGGCGGAGAAGCCGGTGGTGTCGATCGCCTGGAAGCGCTTGAGGAAGTCCTGGGCCTTGGCTATTTCGGCCTGCTGGTGCGCCAGCGAGGCGTCGGTCCAGCGGTCGTTGTAGCGCAGATCGCCGAGGATGGTGGCGAACTCCGGCGAGTTCTCCAGATTGTGCTGCCACTGCTCGGCCAGCAGATCGTTCAACGCCTTTTCGCGCGTGGAGACATCCGCCGTGGCGGCCTGCACCGAGGCGGCACAGGCCGCAGACAGTGCCAGGCTGACCAGGAGCATACGTGGTCCAATCTTCATGGGTACATCCTCGGGTTGAGATAACGCCTATTCTGCACACCGCGGGCCGCGCTGCCCGTGCCGAACTGCACGGCCCCTCGTTCAGATAGCCCGCGTGGCCACCACCGGGGGCACCTCGGCCGCCCGCCTGGCCGGCGCCAGCACGGCCAACTGGCCCAGCAGCAGCACCACCGCACCACCGATGGGCAGGTAGTTCCAAGGCAGATGCGGCAGCTCGTAGTAATGCATCAGCAGCCCATTGGCCACATAAGCCAACGCCATGCCGACCACCACGCCAGCGCCGGCAATCAGCAGGTTCTCCAGCATGAAATAGCGCAACACCTGCGAGCGACGCGCCCCCAGCGCCCGCTGGATGCCGATCTGGCGCGTGCGCCGCTGCACCCAGAAGCCGGTGAGGCCCATGATGCCGATGGCGGTGACGACGATGACGGCGATGGTGACGCCGGCGAAGAGCCACAGGGCGGCGCGGGCGCTCCTCAATGCTTCACTGCGGCGCTCGGCATAGGTGCCGATGCGCACAAAGGATTCCCCGCCCATCAGGGGACCAAACTCACGCTTGATGGTGTCGCGGATGCCACGCAAGGCCACCTCGCGCATGGCCGGATCGATCCGTACGGCGTAACTGAGGATGGCTGTATCGCCGACACGCAGGGCCGCCAGTATGGTGTTGTCGGCGCGCCCATCCGTCGCAAGATCGACTTGGTTGCGCATCAGATGGCGCACGACACCCACCACCCGATAGCCCGGGTCGCTGGGGTCATCGGGGACAGCCAACAGCTTGCCCACCGCAGACTCACCTTTGAACAACTGCCGCTCGAGCGACTGCGTAATGATGATGGACTGAGCTGTTTTGGCGGTGGGCACGCCGCTGGAGCTCTGGCTGACACCAATGTCTCCGTACTCGCCGGGCAGGAAATCACGTCCCTCGACCAACTGAAGACCCAGTGTCTTGACCAGGCCATCGCCGAAATAACCGTTCACACCCACCGACACGCCCGAGGGCGATTTGAGCGCGTAATCGACGGTCACCTGGCCGATCATGGGCAACCCCAGCGCACCCGACGCCGAACGCACGTCTGGGAGATGACTCAGTGCAAGCTGCCCCTCGCGCGCCTCGGCAGCGGTCCACGGCCGTACGTGTGAGGCGATCTGATCCACCAGCACCAGTTCGTCCTCGGCAAGGCCGCTGGGGGCGACCATCGGCTGCACGCGTTGCCAGACGAGGAACAGGACATTGCACAGAATGGCGCATGCCAACGCCACCTGTAGCAAGACCAGCGCAGGCATCAGCGCATGGCGCTGCAAGATCTTGAGCATGATCCGAAGTGACATCGCGCTCCCCTTATGCGCTCTTGACCTGCAAGCCAGGCTCAACGCGCGACGCCCGCCAGGCAGGCAACCACCCCGTAAGCACACCCACGCCCAACGCAAGCAGGAACGGTGCACCGAACATCGCCGGATCCAGGCGGGCCAGATCGGTGAAGCCGCTGTCCTGCAGACGCAACGTCCACAGCCCGAACAAAGTCAGCGGTAGCGCCAGCAAACCACCGACCAGGCAAATCAGTGCCGCCTCGAAGACGTGCTGCTGGAAAATCGCACGCCGAGGTGCACCCAGAGCACGACGAATGCCGATTTCCGCGCCACGACGCAGGAAGCGCGCCGCGAACAGGCCCGCCACGTTGGCCATGCACAGAAGCAGGAACGAGCCCGCCAGCCACGCGTTCAACCGTGCGTTGTCCGGCACCACGTTCTGCCTGCTCAGCCATGCCCCCACGCCTATGAGGTCAGAGCGCGCGGGCTTGTCAAAACCTGCCAGCGATTTCTGCTCTTCCACGTAATGCTGGAGATAAGACCGAAAATCGTCGACCTGGGCTTTCGAAGGGAGATCCACCCAATAGCTCAACGCGGCGCAATGCGCGACGTCGGTGCCAAAGAGCGTGGTCTTTTTCGCAGGCGCGTCTTCGTCGCAGCCATCGTTGCCGGACAGTTCGCCACCGGCATCCAGCAAGGCGGATACAGGAACGAAAGCACGATCCCGCCGTGTGCCACTGAATGCGAATGCCGAAAGATCGTAGAAATGCGGCTGAGGCGCGAAAACCGCGCTCACACCGATAATGCGAAACACACCCTTGCCGATTTTCAATTCACGACCTAGAACGTCGACCGTCCCATAGATCGATTGCGCAAGCTCGCTGTCGATCACGACCACGCGTGCGCGCAGCTCGTCCTCACCAGGCGTCCAACCGCGCCCGCTACGCAGCGCAATGCCAAACAGCGGTATCACCTCGCTGGTGGTTGCCATCACGTAATCGTGTTTGCTGCGCGGATTGGGCCCACTGCCGGTCATCTCCACGGAGGTGCTGGCCATGGGGGCCTGCCAGTGGGCCCGGTGGTCGTGCAAGAGCCCCTTCGCATCGTCCAGTTTGATCCGGTGGTTGGCGTTGATCGCCACACCGTTGAGCGATGTACTTTGCGCCGACTTGGCCCTCACCGTATCCACCCACGCCAGATACAGATGGCCACTGCGCCCCGGCAACGGATCGGCCGTGAGTTGGTGCAGCAAGGCCAGCGTCGTCATGGTGGCGGCCAGCCCCATCGCCACGGTGAGCACGGCGAGTATGGTGCTGCGTGGAAATCGCTTGAGTCCGTGCCACGCCAACATCAGGTTGTAACGCATCCGTTCCCTGCCCTGTTGTTTGAGTCACCATCGTGCCGCAGCGTTCGCGGCACGCTGCTCCCCTGTGACATTAACCGGCGCAGCGCCGTCCATGCCATTCCCCGCAAGAAATCACACCGATCGCGTCGCCACCATCGGCGGTACTTGCGACGCGCGCAGGGCCGGCGCCAATACGGCTAGCTGCCCCAGTCCCCACAGCACCAGCGCACCCACTGGCAGGTAATACACCGGCAGGCGCGGCACTTCGTAAAACTTCATCAGCACCAGATTGAGTGCGAAGGTCAGCACCATGCCGATGGCGATGCCCACCGTCACGATCAGGAAATTCTCGGCCTGGAAGTAATGCAGGATGTCGCCGCGCGTGGCGCCGATGGCGCGGCGTATGCCGATCTGTTTGCGCCGTTGCTGCACCCAGAAGCTGGCCAGCCCCACGATGCCCAGCGCCGTCACCAGCAGCAACGCCACGATGACGCCGGCCAGCGTGCCGACCATGATCCGCGTCTGGCGAAAGAAATCCGAGCGCAACTCAGGCACCGTGCGGCTCTGTTGCAGGTCGAGCACCGCCTCGGGGGCAGCCTTCTGCGCCGCGTCGCGAGCTTCGCGGAGTACACGCGGCAGATCGGCGGGATTCGCGCGCACCGCATAAACACCATTGAGCGACGTGCCTGGATTCACCGGCACGAACACGGACCACTCGCCCGCACTGTCGCCATGACCGCCACCTGGATCGGGAGGCGTCAAGTGCGCCATCACGCCGACCACGCGGAAGTGGTACTGGTCCGAAAAGAACTCTTTGCCCAGCGGATCCTGTCCCGGCCACAACCGCTCAGCGAAGGCGCGGGTGATCCACACAGAGGGGTTTTGTGGCAACCACAGTTCGGCCGTCTGAAAGTCCTCCGGCTGGAATGCACGTCCCGCCACCAGTTGCAGCCCCAGCGTTTCCACGGCGCCAGGACCGCCCGCGTAGAAGTGCGGCACGGCGATGAAATGTTCGTGGTCGAGGTTGATGCCGGCATAGCCTGTGGGTTGCGCGAACGGCACGGCATTGACCACCGCCACCGACTGCACGCCAGGCACCCTGCGCAGCGCGGTGGTCACCCTGGCGTTGAGGTCGGAGCCCTTGCATCCGTCGCAACCTAGGTTGATCACCGCCAGCGAGGATTCGGCCACACCGCTTTCGATATGCAGCGCCCGCAGCTGTCCCACGATAAGAAAGCAGGCGTTGCACAACACGGCGCAGGCGAGCGCGATTTCCAGCGCGATAAGCGCCGTGGCGAGTCGATGACGGCGCAAAGCGGAAAGGATGGGAGCAAATTGCGTCATGGCGGACCTCACAGCGATTTCAGTTGCCATGCCGGCACCACGCGGCACGCACGCACTGCCGGTAGCGCGCCGGCCAGCAGGCTGGCGCCGATCGCGGCGACGAAGGTGAGCAGGAACATCGGCACATCCAGTCGCGCAAGATCCGCATAGGCCACCGGTTGTTGCCGGATGAACCAGAGCCCGGCCATGGTCAGCAACCAGCCACACGCCCCACCAATCAAACCGATCAGGCCCGACTCCACCATGTACTGCGCGAATACCGCCGCGCGACTGGCGCCCAGTGCGCGGCGCAGACCAATTTCGCCACTGCGCCTCAGGAATTTCGCCAGCAACAAGCCCACCATGTTGACCAGGCAGATGGCCAGAAAAGCCACCGCCAGCCAAGCCTGCAGTCGCACATTGCTGGGCAACACGCCATTGAAATCCAGCCAACCCATCAGGCTGCGCATACGCGTGTTGCCCGAATGCGTAAAGCGACCGATTGCCTGCTGCTGGGCCGCGTAGTCAGCCACGAAGCGTCGATAAGCGGCGACGTGGGTGGGATCGTTGATCTGCACCCATAGCGCGACCCAAACACAGGGAGAATCCTGCAAATGTCCCGGACGCGCGGGCATCTGCCAGCAGGTGAATTGCTGGAAATTGCCATCGTTGACGTCCAGCCCGGTAAAGAACGGCGTGATCACGTCTTCCGGCTTGGCATAGAAGTCGCTGGTATCGCCCGCGGCAAAGCGGCCGCCCCGGACTGCGTAGAACTGTGGCGAAGGTCGCCATGGCTTGAGCACGCCCACGATACGCACGTCGCTGCTGCGCAGGCGCAGGACGCGCCCCACGCTGTTCTCGCCGGCGAACAGCTTCTGGTTGAGATCGTCAGTGATCACGGCCACGCGCGCGCGGGCCGCATCATCCTGCTCGCTCCAGGGCCCGCCATAACGGAACGGCACATTGAACATGCTGAAGAAGTCCGCCGTGGCCGACAGCATCGGCATCATCACGGCGGGCTTGCCGGCATCGGCCGTATTCAGCCGCACCGTGCTCTGCACCAGCATCACCTGACGATCGGCGCGCTTGGCGCTCCACAGGTCTAGCGCTGACCGGTAGTCCAGCATGTCCAGCGGTTCGCTGCTGTCCTTGTTCTTCGGATCGGCGTCCACTTGCGGATAGAAGATCGCCTGGCTGCGTCCCGGCAAGGGATCGCCGGAGAGCAGATGCACCACCGTGAGCGTCGTCATGCTGGCGCCGATACCCACCGCAATGGCCAACACCATCAATGCGGTGAGTATCTTGTTGCGGCCGAGACTGTGCAGCGCCAGATCGAGGTAGTAACCGAACATTCCCTTGTCCCTCCGTGACTCAGACCGAACGCGTGGCGACCACCGGCGGCACCGCTGCTGCACGCATCGCCGGCCCCAGCACGGCCAGCTGCCCTATCGTCCAGAGCAGCAAGGCGCCCACGGGGAAATAAATCGCCGGCAGCCGCGGCAGTTCGTAGTGAACCATCAACAGCAGGTTGATGCCGTAGGCCAGCACCATGCCCACGCCGATGCCGATGGTGGCGAGCAGGAAGTTCTCGGTCTGGAAGTAATGCAGGATATTTCTGCGCGTCGCACCCAGCGCGCGCCGCACGCCGATCTGCCGGCGACGCTGTGCGACCCAGAAGCTGCCCAGGCCGACGATGCCCAGTGCGGTGACCACAAGCAGCGCCGCACATACAGCCACCAGCAGTCCCGTCATCGCGCGATCGTTCTGGAAGAAATCCTCGCGCATGTTCGACAACAGATGCTGCTTGAGCACGATGCGATGCGGGTTGATCTCCTTGAGCTTCGCCACTGACGCCTTCAGCACCCGCTCGCGATTCTTCGGGTCGTCCACGCGCACGATGTACTCGTTGTTCGCCACGCGTATCGGCAACACCATCGAGTAGCTGGCCGCCGAATCGTCCCAGATCGATGGGCGAATCAGCTCCTTGACCACGCCCACCACGGTGAATGCGTAGTCGGACATGTAGACCTGCTTGCCCAGCGCCGACTGTCCCGGCCACAGGCGATTGGCCATCTTCTGCGTAATCACCGTGACGTGCGGAATGCCCTTGGCATCCTTTGCCGCCGCCGCGCTGACCACTTGGTCCATGTCCATATAGTCATCGGCGTGCAGTTCGCGCCCCGCGATCAGCTGGGTGCCCAGCGTCTGGGTGACGTTCTCGCCGAAGTAGTCGGTGGCATTGAGCGTGGCGAGGCGCTGCTTGGGATCGAGCTTGATGCTGCCGTTGGACGATGAATTGCCGAACGGCACCTGGTTGACCGAGGCCACCGACACCACGCCCGGCACCTGTTGCAGCGCGGCCAGGTCCTCCGCACGGCGCGCCTTGTCGTCCTTGGTCACGCCGATATTGGTCAGCGCGATATGCAGCAGACGCTGCTCATCTACGCCGCTCTGCATGTGGATGCGCTCGATGCGCTGGTTGATGATGAACACTGCGTTGCACACGATGGCGCAGGTCAGCGCGATTTCCACGATCACCAGGAACGCGGTGGTCTTGTGGCGGCGCAACGTGGAGAGGATCGGAAGAATGTCCATGGTCACTGGCTCTTCAGTTGCAGTGCGGGAGTGATCTGGCAGGCGCGCCATGCCGGCAGCAGGCCGGCAAGCAAGGTGGCGCCAACCGCCAGCAGGAACGTCACCAACAACATGCCCATGCTCATATGCGCGAGCGCCGCGTAACTGGACGGCTGCTTGCGCACCAGCCACAGGCCCAGGAAGGCCAGCAGCAGCCCGACCATGCCGCCGGCGAGGCCGATGACGCCGGACTCGATCAGCAGCTGTGCAAACACCTCACGCTTGGAAGCGCCCAGCGCACGGCGAACACCCAGCTCGCCCGACTTGCGCAGGAATTTCGCCAACATTAGGCCCACCGTGTTGACCAAACACACCAGCAAGAAGCCCAGCGCCAGCCAGGTCTGCAGGCGCACGTCGCCGGGCACCACTTTGTTGATGTCCAGCCATTCCATCAGGCTGGGCAGCTGCGCATTCGGCGGACGCTGGAAGCGACCGAGCGTCTTCTGCTCCTGCGAGTAATGCACCAGGTAGTCGCGATAGGCGGCAACCTTGTCCGTACCGTTGATCTGCACCCAGAACTGCAGCCAGACGCACGGCGAAGTTTCGGCGTGCTCGTCGTCGCCGCCACCGGTACCCCAGCAATCGGTGGATCCGCTGTGTTCGAAGTGGACATCGCGAGCGGTGGTCAGCGGTACGAAGACGTCTTCCACCGAGCCGTAGCTTTCCATGTTCAAGTCGTAGAAGCGCGGCGTCGGGCGCCAGGTGTCCAGCACGCCAACCACCTGGAACGCACTGTCCTTCATGCGCAGCGTTTGTCCGACGCTGTTCTTGCCGCCGAAGAGCTTCTCATTGAGCGTGCGGCTGATCACCACCACGCGCGCCTTGGCGTTGTCTTCGGACTCGCTCCACGGACGACCGTACAGGAACGGCAGCTTGAACATCGGGAAGAAGTCGCTGCTCGTGTAGCGCGCATCGCTGAAGAATGGATCGATATTGGCCTGTGCCGGCTGCACCGGCACGGCACCACCCGTCATCAAGGCCTGGCGGTCAGCGCGCTTGGCATGCAGCAGGTTCATGCCGTCGACCCAGCTGACCTGTTCCGGCGGGCGCTTGCCTTCCTCGTAGCCGTCCATGTCGCGCGGATCGACCTGCGGATAGAACAGCGTGGCGCTGGTGCCGGGCAACGGATCGCCCGACAGCACATGCAGCACCGTGAGTGTAGTCATGCTCGCCCCGATGCCCAGGGCGATCGCCACCACCATCAGCGCGGTGAGAATCTTGTTACGCCTGAGGCTGCGTAGCGCCAGGTCAAGGTAATAGCCGAACATGTGGTTTCCCCTCCTTAGCACCCTCCACGCGATCACACCGATCGCGTGGCCTCCACCGGCGGCACGCGCGACGCGCGAAGCGCCGGCGCCAGCACCGCACCCTGTCCCAGCAACAACAACATCGCCACGCCTGCCATCAGATACACCATCGACAGGTGATGCATCTCAAAACGCGTGACCATCCACAAATTGATCGCAATCGCAAGCACCGCCCCGAACAGCACGCCGCCCACGCTGATCAGCAGGTTCTCGGTCATGAAGTAATTGAGTATGTCGCGCCGGGTCGCACCCAGTGCGCGCCGCACACCGATCTGCTTGCGGCGCTGGCCGACCCAGAAACTGGTGAGACCGACAATGCCTGCCGCGGTAACGGCCAGCAGCACCGCGCAGATCACACCCATCAGGATGGCCATGCCGCGATCGCTCTCGTAGGCGCGCGAGCGCACTTCGCTGAATGGAAGCACGCCATCGTCCTCGTTGATCACGCGTCGCGGGTTATGCGCAAACAGCGCCTTGACCGCGGCCGGCATGGCTGTATCGAGCTGCCCCGGTCGAGTGCGCACGATGTAGAACGCGCCCAGCGACACATTGAGCCGCTCGGGGATGATCACCGAGCGATAGGCGAACTCGGAGGCCCAATGCTCCACGCTTTGCGCCTGCAGCAGCTCCACTTCGCCCACGACGGTCGCCGGACCGCCGATCAGGTAGATCGTCTTGCCCACCGCGGTTTCGCCCGGGAAGAGTTTTTCCGCCAGGGCCTTGGTGATGATGACTACCGGCGGCGCGAGCTTGTAACGCAGGTCCATATGCCCAATTTCCTCGGCCCGGAAATTGCGCCCGGCGATGAGCTTGAGGTCCAGCGTGTCGATGAAGTTTTCGTCGGCGAAGTAGATGGTGGCGCCGGAGGTGTCCTGGACCTGGTCGGGCTTGAGCCTGATGGCGTCATCCCAACCGTCGCCGCGCAGCGGATACGAATTGCTCGGCGTCACGTTTTGCACGCCGGGCACCTGGCGCAGCACCTGCAGGTCTTCGCGCATCTGCGCATCGGCCTGATCGGGGCCGGGCGCGCCTACCCATTCGCTCTTGATCACGAAGGTGTTGGCTTCGTCGATGCCGCTCGGTTCGGACAGATGCGCCACGCGCTGCTGGATGATGAACAACGCATTGCAGACAATCGCCAGCGTCAGCGCGATCTGCGCGGCGATCAGAAAGGTGCCCGCCTTGTGCCGGCGCAAGGCGGAAAGAATCGGTTTGATCTGCATGGCTCGTCCCTCCCCTCAGTTGGACTTGAGCTGCCAGGCGGGCTGCACTTGCGCCGCCCGCCAGGTGGGATAGAACGCCGCAACCACGGTCGCCGTGATGGCCACCAGCAAGGTCAACAGCATCAACGACACGTCCAGATGCGCAAGCCGCGCGATCTGCGGCTCGAACACCATGCCCAGGCCGAGCATGCCGATCGCGGTGAACAGCAATCCCAGGGCACCGCCCGCCAGTCCAACCATCGCCGCCTCCGCCAGGAACTGGCGATAGATGTCAGCACGCGAGGCACCGAGCGCGCGACGCACGCCAATCTCCGGTGCGCGGCGCATGAATTTCGCGAGCAACAAGCCAATCGTGTTGACCAGGCAGATCAGCAGGAAGCCAAACGCCAGCGTCATCGATATACGGCTTTCCGGCGGCACCGCATGCTGGTAGTCCAGCCACGCGCGCACGTTGCGCAGTCGATTGTTGGGAGCCCAATTGAAGCGACCCGCCTTGCGCTGCTCACGCGCGTAGCCGTCCAGGAATTGCCGGTAGGCCTGGACCTGCTCGGCATTGTTCAGCTCGACCCACGGGTTGATCCACACGCATTCGCCTTGCAACCAGCTATCCCACGTGTCGCCACGCTTACCGTCGCTGCCGCAATTGTTGTTGCCGCGCGTGTCGATGTGCTGCGCGATGGCGTACGTAAAGGGGATATAGATCTGCGCCGGATCGGCATACGCGTTGCCGCTGAAGGTGTCGAAGAAGCGCGGCTTGGGATCCCACTTGTTGGTGACGCCGACGATGCGGTACTGCTTGTCATCCAGCACCAGTCGCTGACCGACACTGTTGTTGCCGCCAAACAGCTTTTGATTGAGATCTCGACTGATCACGATGACCGGCTCGCGCGCATCGTCCTCGGCGCTGCTCCAGCCACTGCCATACAGGAAGGGCACCTCGAACATGCTGAAGAAGTCCCCGTAGGTGGCATAGCCCGGCGCCTTGAACGGCATGCGGTGCGGGTCATCCGGCATCACCGAAAGACCCACCGGATACAGCATGGTCTGGCGCACCGCCTTGTGTGCCCGCATCAGGGCCACGGCGTCGACATAGTTGAGCGCCGAGGGCGGCTCGCCGTGGCGGTTGTATTGCGGTCCACGGTTGTCGATCAGCGGCACGAACAACTGCGACGACTTCTGCGGGATCGGATCACCCGATACTGCACGGAACACGGCAAAGGTCACCATCGACGCCGCCACGCCAAAGCCGATCGACATGATCATCAAAGTCGTCAGCAAGACGTTGCGCCGAAGGCTCGCCGCGCCCAGTCGCAAGTTGTGCACAAACATGCCGCTCATCGTTACCTCGTGTTTCCCAACAGGCCTTGCGATCCTTGTCTTGCTACACCACGCGCCGGTCAGACCGAGCGCGTGGCTTCCACCGGCGACACGCGCGAGGCGCGCATGGCCGGCGCCAGGGTGGCACCCTGCCCCAGCAGCAGCAGCGTCACCACGCCCACCAACACATAGACCACGGACAAACGCGCCATCTCGAACTGCGTCACCAGCCACAGGTTCATGCCGACCGCGAGCAAGGCGCCAATCACCACGCCGGCAATGCCGATCAACAGGTTCTCGGTGAGGAAGTAGCTGAGAATGTCGTGCTTGGTCGCGCCCAGTGCGCGTCGCACGCCGATCTGCTTGCGGCGCTGGCCAACCCAGAAGCTGGTCAAGCCGACGATGCCCGCGGCCGTGATGCCCAACAGCACCAGGCACACCACGCCCATCAGGATGGCCATGCCGCGGTCGCCCTTGTACGCATACTCACGCACCTGGGCGAAGCTGCGCACGCCACGCTCGGAAGGAATCACGCGCATGCGGTTGGCCTTGACCAAGGCCGCCGGTGCCGCCTTCATCACATCGGCCAGCTGGCCGGGCTTGGTGCGGATCAGGTAATTGGTGAACGCACTGGTGAGTTGTACAGGCTGAATCAGCGAGTTCTCGTAGAACGAGTCAGACCACGTGCCATTCCACGGCACCTGCAGGCGCTCCACGATGCCCACGATGGTGCTGGGCGACTTGGAATCGCCGATATAGATGGTCTTGCCCAGTGCCGAACCTTCCGGATACATCTTGTCGGCCAGCGCCTTGCTCACGATGATCGCGGCCGGATCGGGTATGGCCTGCGGATCGGCTTCCACGATTTCGTCCGGACGGAAGTTGCGTCCGGCGATGAGCTTGAGCGCCATGGTCGGCAAGGTGTGCTCGTCGCCGAAGTATTGGGTGGTATGTCCCTTGGAATTCTTCGCATCCGGATCGGTGCGCACACCGGTGGACCAGCCACCGCCGCGCAGCGGATAGGAGTTCAAGGCCACCGCATCCTGCACGCCCGGAAGCTGGCGCAGCGCGACCAGGTCCGCCTTGACCAGAGGACCCGCCTTGGTTTCCTCGGTGCCGACGAAGCGGGTCTGGATCGCCATCAGGTCGCTTTCCACCATGCCGGTGGGACGCTGCACGCGGTCCAGGCGTTGATGGATGATGAAAATCGCATTGCAGACGATCGCCAAAGTCAGGGCGATCTGCATGGCGATGAGAACCGTGCCTGCCTTGTGACGCTTGAGCGCGGCGAGTATGGGCTTGATCTGTAGCATCGTCGTCGCCTCAGTTGGATTTCAGCTGCCATGCCGGCTGCACTTGCGCAGCACGCCACGTGGGATAAAAGGCCGCCAGCACGGTCGCCAGGATTGCCAGCAGCATGGTGAGCAGTACCAGCGATCCGTCGAGCGTGGCGAGCTTGGCGATATCCGGTTCAAACACCAGCGAGATACCCATCACGCCCAAGCCCGTGAGCACCAAGCCCACAACGCCACCGGCCAGACCGATCGCGGCTGCCTCGATCAGGAATTGCAGGTAGATCTCCTTGCGCGTCGCCCCCAACGCACGGCGCACGCCGATTTCAGAGGAGCGCTTCATGAACTTGGCGAGCAGCAAACCCACCGTGTTTACCAGGCAGATCAGCAGGAAACCCAGCGACACCAGCAGCGAGACCTTGGCCTCCTGCGGCACCACCTTCTGGTAATCGAGCCATTCGGTAACATTGCGCAGGCGCGTATTGGGTGCCCAGTGGAAACGGCCGGCACGCTGTTGCTCGGCGGCGTAACCGTTGAGATACTGGCGATAGGCATCCGCCTGGGCCGTGGTCGGCAATTCTGCCCAGTAACCCAACCACACGCACTCGGACTTGATCCACGCATCCCAACCCTTGCCCGGGTCCTTGCTGCAGTTGTTGTTGCCGTTGGTCGTCGTCTGCACTTCCACGGCACGCGTGAAAGGAATGAACACTTCGATCGGATCATCGAAGCCGTTGGTGTTGATGACGTCGTAGAACACCGGCTCGGGGTTCCACTTGGCCGCCACGCCGACGATGCGGTAATCGCGGCCGTTGAGGTTGATGTTCTTGCCTACGCTGTTGGCGCCATTGAACAGCTTGTCGTTGAGCGCCTTGCCGATCACGGCTACCGCTGCGTGCGAGGCATCTTCGTCCGCCGTCCAGCCATGGCCATAGAGGAAGGGAATGTCGAACATCGGGAACGCATCGGCATACCAGGCGTAGCTGGTTTCGCGGAACGGCAGCATGGACGGATCCGCCGGCACGATCGACATCGCCGCCGGGAACAGGGCCGTCTGGCGCGTCGCCCGCTTGTCGCGCATCAGGTTGATGGCGTCGGTATAGGTGATCGCGTTGGGCGGCTCGCCCTTGTTGTCCTGCTGCGCTTCCGGACCCCAGTTGTCGATCTGCGGCACATACAGCTGCGAGGACTTCTGCGGAATCGGGTTGTTGGAGGTCGCGCGGAACACCGAGTAGGTGGTCATCGACGCGGCCACACCGCAGCCGATCGCCAACACCATCAGCAGGGTCAACAGCGGATTTTTGCGGAGGCTGCGCAAGCCAAGCTGGAGGTAGTAGGCGAACATGGTCGTCCTTTACAGGGCTTCAATCCGCCTCCTGCCGAAGCAGGAGGCATCGGCGGCCGGCTATCAGGCCGGAGCGTTGTTGCGGGCGGCGTGCACGGCGTGGTGGAAGCGCGGGTCTTCCGCCAGGTCGACCACCTGACCGTCGATGATGTGCACGTTGCGCTGCGCGCGGGCAGCCAGCTCCGGATCGTGCGTCACCATCACGATGGTGGCGCCTTCGCGATGGATCTCTTCCAGCAGCTCCATCACGCCACGGGCCATCTGCGTGTCGAGGTTGCCGGTCGGTTCATCCGCCAGCAGCAGGCGCGGCGAACCGGCGAGCGCACGCGCGATGGCGACGCGCTGCTGCTGACCGCCGGAGAGTTCCGCCGGATAGTGCTTGGCACGCGACGCCAGGCCCACGCGCTCGAGCGCATCCATGATGCGTTCCTTGCGTTCGGCCGCCTTCATGCCGCGATAGCGCAACGGCACTTCGACGTTGTCGAACACGTTGAGGTCGGGAATCAGGTTGAACGCCTGGAAGATGAAGCCGATCTTCTCGTTGCGGATGCGCGAGCGCTCGTTGTCGTTGAGGTTGCTCACTTCAACGCCGTCGAGGTGGTACTGGCCACCGGTGAAGGTTTCCAGCAGGCCGGCAATGGTGAGGAAGGTGGTCTTGCCCGAGCCGGACGGACCGGTCACGGCGACGAACTCGCCTTCGTTCACGTTGATGTTGAAGTCGCGCAGCGCATAGGTCTCCACCACTTCGGTGCGGTAGACCTTGGACAGATGAGTCATCTTGAGCATGGTGTTGTCCTTCGAGTGGTGGTTAGTTGGAGATGGCGACGCGCTGGGCGCCCTTGAAGCTGTCGGTACCGGAGATCACGATGTTGTCGCCTTCCTTCAGGCCATCGAGGATTTCCACTTTGTCGATGCTGCTGGCACCCACGCGGATGGGATGCTTTTCCGCCACGCCGTCGCGCACGAGGTAGGCATAGCTGCCGCCCGATTCGTCGACGAAAGAGCCGCGCTGCACGGTGAGCACGTTGTCGCGCTTGTCGAGCAGGATGCGCACGGACAGGCGCTGGTTCTGGCGCAGCTGCTTGGGCGTCTGGCCGTCGAAGCGCAGGCGGGCGGCAACTTCGCCATTCACCACTTCGGGCGAAATGGCGCTCACCAGGCCCTTCCAGGTGACGCCGTTGCCGCTGATCTCGCCGGTCATGCCGATGCCCAGGTCACGCGCGAAACTTTCCGGCACCTTCATTTCCACTTCGAGCGCGGACAGATCGATCACGCTGACCAGCTGGGCATCCTTGGCCACCGTGGCGCGCTCGGCGATGAACAGCTGGCCGACCTGGCCGTCCACCGGCGACTTCACGTTGAGGTCGTCCACCTGGCGCTGCAGATCCTTCACCATCAGCAGCTGGCGATCGTGCGCGAGCTTCTTGGACTGGATGTCGAAGTTCAGGCTGTCGGTGTTGGTGGCCAGATCGGTCTTGGCATGCTCGAGCGTGATGCGCATCTTCTCGAGCGTGTCCTTGGACTTGTCCACGTCCATGCTGGGCACGGCGCCCAGCGTAAAGGCCTTCTGGTAGCGGGCAAGGTCGCGTTCCGCGCCCTGCTTGTCGATGCTGGCGTTGTCGAAGGCCTTCTGCAGCTCGCCACGCGTCTTGCGCGCGTCGATCTGGGCGCGCAGGTAATCCACCTGCATGGCGTCGGCGGCGCTCATTTCCTGGGCTAGCTTGTTGGTCAGTTCGGGACTGTCGATGACGGCGAGCACCTGGCCCTTCTTCACCGCATCACCCGCGTGCACCTTGAGCGTGACCGCACCGCCGTAGGTGGCGTAGAGCGTGGGGCTGACTGCCGCCACCACCTTGCCTTCGGCCGCGATGTCGCGCACGAACGGACCGCGCTCCACCGTGGCGAACGCGAGGCGCGAGCTGCTCACCGAAGCGTCGGCCGAGAACAGGCGGCCAATGCGCGGACCGAACAAGGCCAGCACGGCCACCACGGCCACGCCAATGCCGATCAGCAGCATGCGGCGCTTGGGATTGGATTTGACCTCGACCAGTCGGTCTTGTGCGGAGGTATCGCGAATCATCGATGGGTCCCTGGCCGCTGACAATGCGGCCCCTGACCCTACTGAGCAATCCGCGTGCCAAGTCCAAAGCGCCAATTTATTCGATATTTTTCAGCGAGTTGAAATCACACCCAGGGCGCGGACAGCTGTCCGCGGACACCTGCACGGACAGGCGGACAAACGTCCGCGGACGTGACCGTGACGCCTGCCTAGTCGAACGCCGGCGCCAGCGACACCGCCGCCGCCCTCGCCACGTCGCGGGCAATGCCTCGGCCCAGTGAGGAGAGTTGTCCCAGCGGCAGCGTGTCGAGCACATCCAGCGACGCGATCCGCGCGGTGTGAAAACACAGCAGTTCCGCAATCGCCGCCTTGCAGGCCACTTCGCCGGGGCATACCGGCGCGGCCGGCAGCGGCGTGCCACCGGCAAGCAAGGCATCCCAGGCGAGATAGTCGGTGTCCGGCAGCAGGTGCAGGCGGGCGCAGAACGTGCCGGACGCATCGAAGCAGTCGATCCATTCGCGCGGGCCGTCTGCGCCGATCATGCTTGATGCGCGCAGTTCTTCCGTTTGCAGCAGCGGCGCCAGATCCTGCCGCGTCACCAGCCAGCCCGGAGCCAGCTCGCGTGCGGGACGCGAGGCGGCGCAAGCCGGCAGATACAGCACGCCACCCAGCGATGGCAGGCGCGCGGCGAGCGTCGTGCCGTCGATCCGAACCGAGCTGCGGCTGATGGTCCATGCCGCCGTGTCTGTACCGGATCGGTTCGTAGCAAAGGCATGTGCAAGCCAGCCAAACATCGTCAGTACTCCTTGGCAGGAAGCGACCTGGCTGGCGTCCGGGGAGAACCGCGTGGCTAATGGTCTGGGGAGGTGTTCCGGTCATGGCCGGAGGAAGGCGTCCTTGCCCCTGAAGCTCCCTCGGGGGACGGCACGCTCGTCACTGACCCGCGTCAGGCGCGGCCGTGGCAAGCCTTACTTGGTGAGGATCAGCTTGTCGTTGCGGGTCAGGCGCAGGTGGTATTCGTTGCCCTGGTGCTGGATCACCAGTTCACGTTCGCCCTTGAGCAGCATCTGGCTGGAAACACGGCGCGTGACGGCGTCCGATGAGGGGGCCGATGGCTTCAGGCTGAGCAGGCGGAACGGGCGCGCCAGGGCGTCGGCACCCTGGGGGAGGGACAAAACCGTCGTGGTCATGGTGGAGCTCCGCAGGAGAGTGGTGACACCTCAGATGATAATAATTCTCATTTCCGTGTCAACACCCTGTTTTACGGGCGGTCTATTGCCCTACGCGCTCCTTGGCCAACCTGTCATCCAGGCTGCGGGTTCCCATCTGCGCGTAGGCCTTACAGGCGGCGGGGTCCACCAGGGGATCGGGCGCGCCGGCGCTGCGGCGGGCGACCTTCTCGAGGAAATCGATCTGGTCGGGATGCGGCACCATCAAAATGTCGCAGGGCAAGCTGGCGATCACGGCCAGCCCGTGCCGGTAGTTGCTCACCCGCTCCGGATGGGCCGGATCGCTGTAGCGGAAACTGCCGGCCGTCAGCGCGCTGATGCTATCGGCGTAAACCATGTTGAGGCAGCGCGTGCCTTCGCACGACTGCCACGTCCAGGTGGTGCTGCCGGGCGTGTGTCCAGGCGTGTAATGGGCAGTCACGGTCACGTCGCCCAGGCGGACCACGCCGTTGTCTGCAACGACCTCCACCGAACTCATCGGCGGATACGTCGGCGCGTCGCCGTATTGCGGATCGTCCGGGTAGTGGCCACCCAGCTGCAACTCCTTCGCACCGACTTCACTTGCCATCACACGTGCACCGCTGTCGCGCGCGATCGCAGCGATGCCGCCGGCATGATCCGAATGCGCGTGCGAATTGAGGATGCGCTTTACATCGTGCAGCTGAAAGCCCAGCGCTTTGATATTGGCCTCGACCAGCGCGGCGTTCTGCGGCAGCGTGCCATCAAGCAGCACCAAACCGTCAGATGAAGCGATAAGAATGGCGGTGAGCCCGTGCGTGCCGACGTAGTAAGTGTTGCCGTAGATGCGAAACGGCTGCTGCGGCTGCGTCCAGGCCGCCTTGTCAGCGTGCGCGACGGTGATCGAGGCGAGCGCGAGGCAGCCGCCAATCGCGATGCGGGAAAGTTTCATAAGCCAACATCCTTGATGGAAAGTCGGGGCAGCATGTCGCGCTTTTTGCGGATGCCGAGGGCCGTGCGCGGGCGACACGGGGACCAGTTGTGGCAAACCGCGGGCAAAGGGCATTTGCTGTGTGTGGGAGCGCACCCTGTGCGCGACAAACCAACGGAGCGATACACCCGGGCGTGGCGGTCGCGCACAGGGTGCGCTCCCACAGAAGATCAGGTCACGCCACTGCTGCCGCAATACGCTTCAAAACATCCCCATCCAACTTCGGCAACAACGCCAACGCACCAAGATTCTGCTCCAGCTGCTCCAACTTGCTCGCCCCCAGCATCACCGTGGAAACGTGCGGATTGGCCAGGCACCAGGCAATCGCCAGCTGCGCCATGGAGACGCCGAGTTCATCGGCGATCGGCGCCAGGCGTCGCACCTTCTCTAGTCGCGAGCCATCGTTCTCCAGCACCGCTTCACGCAACCACTCGTAGCCCGGCTGCGCCAGACGCGATTCGGCAGGCACGCCCTGGTTGTACTTGCCGCTCAACAAACCCGAGGCCAGCGGCGACCAGATCGTGGTGCCCATGCCGTAAGTGTCGTACAGCGGCGCGTATTCCTGCTCCACGCGCTCGCGATGCAGCAGGTTATACTGCGGCTGCTCCATCGTCGGCGCGAACATGTGGTTGTCGCGCGCCGCACGATGGGCTTCGATGATGGCCTCCGCCGGCCATTCGCTGGTGCCCCAATAGAGCACCTTGCCCTGGCGCACCAGCGTATCCATCGCCGCCACGGTTTCGACAATCGGCGTATCCGGATCGGGTCGATGGCAGAAGTAGAGATCCAGATGATCGACGCGCAAGCGCTCCAGCGCCTGATGACAGGCCTCGATCACGTGCTTGCGCGAAAGGCCGCGCTGGGTGGGCAGCGGACTGTCGACCGCACCGAAATAAACCTTGCTCGACACGCAGTAGCTGTCGCGGGGAAAGCGCAGATCGGCGAGCACATCGCCCATCAGCGTCTCGGCGACGCCATGGTTGTAGACCTCGGCGTTGTCGAAAAAATTGATGCCGTGATCGTGGGCCATCGCGAGCAGATCGCGCGCCAGCGAACGCCCCACCTGGGTGCCAAAGGTGACCCATGCGCCGAACGAGAGCGCAGAAAGCTGCAGGCCGGATGTGCCAAGGCGACGGTATTGCATGGGAGCGCTCCACGGGTGGGGATGGAACAGCATGCCAACAGCGTGCGTCATTCGTCCATCGTTGTGCTTTACACGTGGCACCGACACGGGGCGCCCTAGACTGCGCGTTTTCCCACACGCCACCCTCCCCGACCGGAGCAATGCCATGTCAACCATGCAAGGCTGGGCTGTCCAGGAAGCGGGCAAGCCGCTGGTGCTTGCCGAGTTCGATCTCGGCCCGTTGGGCGCCGAAGAAGTGGAAGTGGCGGTGGACTATTGCGGCGTCTGCCACTCCGATCTTTCGATGATCAACAACGAATGGGGCATGTCGCGCTTTCCCTTCGTACCGGGTCACGAGGTCGTCGGACGAGTCACGGCTCTGGGCCCGCAGGCCAAAGGATTGAAGGTCGGCCAGCGCGTGGGCATCGGCTGGACCGCGGGCAGTTGCATGCATTGCCATCAATGCCTGTCAGGTCACCAGAACCTGTGTCCCGAAGTGCAGCCGACCATTGGTGGCCATCACGGCGGCTTTGCCGACAAAGTGCGCGCCCACTGGGCCTGGACCATCCCCCTGCCCGACGGCATCGACCTGCCGAGTGCGGGCCCGCTGTTGTGCGGCGGCATCACGGTGCTCAAGCCGTTTCTGGCCTACAACATCAGCCCGAGCGCCCGCGTTGGCGTGGTTGGAATCGGCGGCCTGGGGCATATGGCGGTGAAGTTTGCCCGCGCCTGGGGTTGCGAAGTCACTGCCTTCACCTCCAACGCGTCGAAGGCGGACGAGGCGCGCAGCTTCGGTGCGCACAACGTCGTTTCCAGTCGCGATGCCAACGCGATTGCGGGCATCGCCGGCTCGCTGGATCTATTGCTGGTGACGGTGAATGTGCCGCTGGACTGGGCGGCGCTGCTCGGCACACTCGCGCCGCGTGGTCGCATGCATGTGGTGGGCGGCGTGCTTGAGCCCATTCCCGTCTCGGCGTTCGCGTTGATTCTGACGGAGCGGGAGGTTTCCGGCTCGCCCACCGGCGCACCGGTGGATATCGCCACCCTGCTCGACTACGCCACCCGCCACGACATCCGCCCGCAGGTGGAAATGTTCCCCATGTCGGACGTCAATGCCGCGCTCAAGCATCTTGAGGAGGGCAAGGCGCGCTATCGCATCGTGCTCAAGGCCTAGCCGCCTGAAGCAGTATCGACGGCCGCCCGACCAGGCGGCCGTCGATGAGAACGCTGCACTTACGGCAGCGTATGGACGTCTACACGGTTCTCGATGCCCTGGTCGGCCTCGGGACGCCACAGCGTGCTCTTGAGCGGATCGCCAAGACCCCACGCCTTCAACTCGCTGATCAGCGCCTCGTTGTCGCCATCTTTGCGGACGTAGAAATCCAGGTGGCGGAAATCGTCGCAGGCGGTATCGCAGTGATAGCTGGAGAAACCCAGCGCCTCGATCTGGCCGTACTCGTTGAGGATCACCGCAGCCGCACTGCCACCGCACTCGCGCGCCGGGCAGGCCGTGAACAGGAAGCGCTTATCGGCCAGCACCTGCACCGACGGCGAGGAGCCGCCCAGCGCCGACAACGCCTGCTCGCTCACCGAGCGACTGCCGCGGAAATAGTTGACCTTGCTGTCGCCGGCGAAATGCCCCAGCGCCGTCACGAAGCCATTGGCTCGCGAGAGCTGGTTGGCGTTCGCGCAGGTCGACGGATCAATCGTTCGGCAAGGGCCCGCCGGCGCCGCCGTGGCGGCAAACACGGAACAAGGCACGACGGACAACAGCAGCATGAAACACACAATGCGCATGAGCTTGCACATGACACCCTCCCCTTAGAGTGAATCCCCTAACCCACATCAGGCCGCATCCGTTCCGGCTCCGGCAATCACGCCAGACGCGTGAGCTGCAGCCGGCGCCTGATGTAAAACCCGCGTCCGCAGTTTCAGGAATGGACGCTCCACCCCGTAGTGAAGCAACGCTCCGACCCCCAACACCGCTGACGCATAAGCTGCAAAAGTCAGCAGGCCATGTCCGTCCAGCTTTTCCCCCGCGGCGGATTCCACCAGATGGAATACCGCCTTGTGTGACAGATACAAGCTGTACGACACCGCCGCCAACCAGCCGGCACCCGGTACGCGCAGACGCGCAAGCACGCCAGACGTTTGAGCGCCGGCCAACACCAGCAGCCCCAAGCCGAAGGAAAGCAACGGATACCCCACCACGGTGGGAATGAAGCCGGTCCGATCGCGGAACAACATGATCGCACCGCCGACTACCGCTACCCCTGCGAGCAGAAAGCCGTTGGCATGTCGTCCCCATCGGGACCAGAGGACGGGCCGGTAGACCCTGGCCGTAGCCAGCATCACGCCCATCAAGAGGCCGTCCAGACGGGACCACGTGGGATAGTAAATGCGCTCCAGGAAGGTTTTTCCATAGGAATTTTGGTCAAGACCGGCCAACGGCGCCAGTTCCCAGGCCCACATCACACCCCGCACCACCATCCCCGCCAGCACCACCGCCGTGCATACCAGCACGAACCGACGCACGGACGGACGCCGCGCCAGCCACCATGCCAGTAGCGGGAACAGCAGGTAGAAATGCTCCTCCACGCACAACGACCATACGTGGGAGAACGCCAGGTGATCCTTGGCGTCGATCAGCAGGTTCACCGTAAAGGTCAGGAACTGCCACAGCGGCTGCAGCTCCCCCTGCTCGCGCACGGACGGCCAAATGAAATACGCCGCCACCACCACCAAGTACGCCGGAAGGATACGAAAGGCGCGGCGCTGGTAGAAATCCCCGAACGAGAATCCCCGCCCCTCCGCCAGCGGCTTGAGCACCTGCGAGCCGATCAGAAAGCCGCTGAGGACAAAGAACAGGTCGACACCCATCCACCCGTTCTGCTCGATCCCGCCGAAGTGACCCCAGCCACCGATGATGTACGAATGGAAAATCATCACCCACACGATTGCAATCGCGCGCAGTAAATCCAGACCCGGCAATCGGTTCACGTCATCTCCCCTTGGCATCCCTGCGGCATCCGACGCGAACGCATCGAACGGAATCGCGACCGTGAAATATATCGCGGCGCGCAGGCGGGACGGTGTTGGGTTTGTGGCGAAAGCGGGGCTTGGCCCGCTTCAGCTGCCGCATGGAAGCACCGCCGTAAAGATGCCAATGCCCCGACCTTCAGCCCAGCGCCAACCTAACCATGTGGGAGTGCACCCTGTGCGCGACAAACCTACGGAGAGATACACCCCAGCGCCGCGGTCGCGCACAAGTGCGCTCCTACAAGGGAGCCATCAGGCCTGTACCGATCGGCTTGTCTGTGTGGGAGCGCACCCTGTGCGCGACAATCCTACGGAGCGGTACACCCCAGCGTGGCTGTCGCGCACAGGGTGCGCTCCCACAGACAAGCCCGGGCGGCAGACGGAGAAGGGATGACAAGAGCCGATGCGCAGCGAGGCCCCGCTTTAAGTCCTCAGCGATTCGGGCGCGTTGCGCAGCGCTTTGCGGTACCCGCTGTGTACCCTCGGAGGTTGTCCCATCCCGACGCGCCTCAAGCGCTCGGGCTTATCCCAACACGATGCTGCGGGCGTTATCAGGCCATTCTCTTTGGGTTACTTTTCTCTTGGGCCAGCAAGAGAAAAGTGACTCGAGCGGCGGCAGCCGTTCGAAACGCCCGCCGCGTAGGCGGCACCCTGGCCTCAAGGCGACAACCAAACACCGAGGCCCTGGACGACCAGCCTTCGGCTGTTGAACAGCGTCCCCGGCCTACGCCGGGATGACAAGCTGAGAGCCGGATCCGGTCTGCGTCATGGTGACGGCGAACGGGGTCAACGCAGCAACGCCATCAAAATGGCAAGCACCACAGCCGCAAACACCCCCGCCACCACATCATCCACCATCACCCCCACCCCACCCTTAAGCCGACGATCCAACCACCCAATCGGCCAAGGCTTCCACACATCAAACAACCGAAACAACGCAAACCCGAGCACCACCGCCCACCACGGCCCCGTCACCGCGGGAATCAGCGCAATCCACAACCCAACAAACTCATCCCACACGATGCTCCGATGATCGTCCACACCGACCAGGCGCCCCGCCACCCCGCACGCCCACACGCCGATGACGAAGCCCACCGCAATCGCGAACACATAGAGCTGCACCGGCAAACTGCGCAGCAACAACCATGGCAGCAGCGCCGCCAGTGAGCCGAACGTGCCCTGCGCCACCGGCGCCAGGCCAGAACCAAAACCGCAGGCCAGCCAGCCCGCTGGCGTAGCGAGCAAGGCGCGTCGTTGTTCCGGGGTGAGGATCGTCTTGTCGCTCATGCGAAATGGTCCCAGCCGCGTTGCGAGGGTTCCAGCCATTGTCCTTGGGCGTCGCGCACGCGCACGCCGGCGCCTTCGATTATGCGCCCGATCCGCGTGGCGCCGCAGCCAAGGCGCGCCAGATCGGTCTGAACGTCGGCCACCAGTGCCGGCGGCACGGTGAAGCACAGTTCGTAGTCGTCGCCGCCGGCCAGCGCGAAGTCGCGCACGGACAGGTCGTCGAAGCTTGCCATCAGCATCGGCGAGCACGGCAGCAACGGCGCTTCGATTTCCGCGCCCACGGCGCTTTCCTCGCAGATATGCCCAAGGTCAGCGAGCAAGCCGTCGGAGATATCGATGCAGGCACTCGCCCGATCGCGCAGCGCCAGGCCAACCGAAAGGCGAGGCGTGGGCCGATGCAGTCGTTCGATCAGATAGGCGGCGCGCCCATCGCCTTCATCCACGCGCGCGCCGCGCTGTAGCAGATGCAAACCAGCGGCTGCGTCGCCCAGCGTGCCGGTAACCAGCACGACGTCGCCTGCGCGCGCGCCGGTGCGCGTCAGCGCTTTGCCGGGCGGAACGAAGCCATGCACCGCAACGCTGATGGTCAGTGCGCCGCGCGTGGTGTCGCCGCCGATCAAGGCAAGCCGGTGCGGCTGCGCCAACTGGGCAAACCCTTCGGCGTAGCCATCAATAAAAGCGCTGAGCTGCTCCGCCGGTTGCGTCGGCAACGTCAGCGCCAGCAATGCCCAGGCCGGGCTCGCACCCATCGCGGCGAGATCGGAAAGATTCACCGCCAGCGACTTCCAGCCGATATCCGCTGCCGCCGTGCCATATGGGAAATGCACGCCTTCGACCATGGTGTCGATCGCGATGGCCAGCTCCTGCCCTGTCGGTGGCGCGACCACGGCGGCATCGTCGCCGATGCCCAACTTCACGTCTTCGCGGCCTTGCGCGGTGCGTTCGCGGATACGGTCGATCAGTCGGAATTCCATGGCTTGCGACCTGCGCTGATCAGTCGGTCCAGCCAGAAAGTCAGCGGCTGAAGACCAGGGTGGGAGCGTCGTGATAGGTGGATTCCTGCCACAACGTGAAACCGGCCTTCTCCGCCACGCGGATCGAAGGCAGGTTGTCTGGCGAGATGATGCACACCTGCCGTCGATCGGCGAAGTTGCGCTCGCCCCAGGCGATGGCGGCGGCCACGGCTTCGCTCGCATAGCCTTTGCCTTGCGCATGCGGTGCCAGTGCCCAGCCGAATTCCAGCATGCCCTGCAGCGAAGGCTCCATCTCGCGCCTGAGGTCGGCGAAACCGACGTCGCCGATGAAGCGGCCCGTGGCTTTCTCTTCGACGGCCCAATAGCCGTAGCCAAGCGTGTGCCACAGACCGATGTACTGCAGGAAGCGCCGCCAGACTTCTTCCGCGCCAAAGGGACGCCCGCCGATAAAACGGGTCACCTCAGGGTCGGACCACAAGGCCACGCGCTCGGCATGATCGTCGACGCGGTGCGCGCGCAGGCGCAGGCGCGCTGTCTCGATCACCGGAATCACGGACGCGTGCTCCGCGGCCCCGTCCATCAGTGACGCTTCTCCGTGGTGCGCAGCACGCCGGCGAGCTTGTCGAGTACACCGTTGACGTAGCTGTGGCCGTGGTCCGCACCGAAGCGCTTGGTGACTTCAATCGCCTCGTTGATGATCACGCGGTACGGCACGTCCGGGCGGTACTTGAGCTCATAGGTGGCCAGGCGCAGGGCGGCGCGCTCGATCGGGTCGATCTGCTCCACGTCGCGGTCCACGTAGGGCTTGATCGCCTCGTCGATGGTCTTGACGTTGCGCTCGACACCGTTGAGCAGGTCCTCGAAGTATTCCAGATCCGCCACTTCCATATCCTGCTCGTGGCGGAACTGCTCGATCACGGCATTCATGCGGCTGCCGCCGATCTGCCAGGCGTACAGCGCCTGCAGCGCACGGCGACGGGCGCGCGAGCGTGCAGCCAGATCGATGCCTTCGGGGCGAGAGTTCATCACAGCTTTCCGTACAGATTGACCATCTCGAGCGCGGCCAGGGCGGCATCCGCGCCCTTGTTGCCGGCCTTGGTGCCGGAACGCTCGATGGCTTGTTCGATGGTGTCGGTGGTCAGCACGCCAAAGGCCACCGGCACGCCGGAGGCATAGGCTGCCTGGGCCAGGCCCTTGGCGCATTCACCGGCAACGAAGTCGAAATGCGGGGTGGAGCCGCGGATCACCGCGCCCAGCGCGATCACCGCAGCGTACTTGCCGGAGCTGGCGACCTTGTTGGCGGCCAGCGCGATTTCCCAGGCGCCCGGCACGCGGATCAGCTCGATCGCATCGTCCTTCACGCCATGGCGCACCAGCACGTCACGTGCGCCGGCCACCAGCGGCTCAACGACAAAGCCGTTGAAACGGCCGGCGACGATGGCAAAACGGCCCTTGGGCGTGGCGAAATCGCCTTCGATGGTCTTCATGGGGTATGCGTTTCCTGGGTTCCGGGCCCGGAGGGGCCGTCTATTTTACGGGATGCAAGGGCGGCGTGCCCGGATCGGGCCGGGAAACCGCCCCAGCGAGGGTCGGATGGCCGCGAAAGCTCAGGCTGGCCTGGCCTGCTGCCACCCGCAAGCGGGCTGGGACGCCGAACGGGAGCGTGAACTTGTCCGGCTCATGGCCAAATGGCAGGTCGCGGACGATGGGAATCCGCGCCACCCGGGCCAGTTGCTCGAACGCGGCCTCGGTGTCGTAGCCGTTGTCGTAGCTATGCGGACGGCACTGGGTGAAATGGCCCAGGACCAGGGCGCGCTGGCGATCCAGCACGCCGGACAACTGCAACTGGTACAGCAGGCGCTCGAGGCGGAACGGCGGCTCGCCGATGTCCTCCACGAACAGGATGCCGTCGTCGATGACCGGGAAATAGGGCGTCCCAAGCAGGCTGCACAGCATCGCGAGGTTGCCACCCCACAGCGGGCCTTCGACCTCCAACTCCGCGGCGCTGGAGGTGCTCCAGCTGGCGGTGGCCTGCGGCTCGCCCACGGCGCGCCAGAAGTGTTCCCACATGAGGCCGTTGAGCTCGGGCGCACCAAAATCGGGACCCAGCATGGGGCCGCCGAAGGTGACCAGTCCGCTCTTTGCGTAGAGCGCCATCTGGATGGCGGTGAAGTCGCTATGGCCAACCAGCAAGGTGTTGGAGCCTGTCAGCCGCTCGCGCAGCGCGTCGTAGTGCAGGTACTCGAGCAGGCGGGTGGCGCCGTAGCCGCCGCGGATGGCGAGCGCGATGTCCGGCAGCTGCTGCATCGTCGCCAGCGCATTGAGGTCGCCTGCGCGTGATGCGTCGGGACCGGCAAAACGATGTTCGACGCGATCGAGCACTTCCAAGCCATCCACCGCGCAACCGGCCGCCTGCAGACGCGCGATACCGCGCGCCATGGCGTCACGGTCATGCGGATAGCCCGAAGGGGCGATGAGGCGGATGGCGGGAGAGGTCATGGCGGTGGTTTGTGGTGAAAACCTGAGTATGCCGGTGGATGGATGGCGTGGAAGTGGCCGTGCCGGGCAAGTTTGATGTGGGAGCGCACCCTGTGCGCGACGGCCTCAGGCCATGAGGCACCGTCAGTCGCGCACAGGGTGCGCTCCCACAGGGGAGAGGCTAGCTCACACGTACTCGGTCACTTCCAGCCCGAAGCCGCCCAGCCCCACCATCTTGCGCGGCGTACCCAGCACGCGCAGCTGGCGGATGCCCAGGTCCGCGAGGATTTGCGCGCCCAGGCCCAGCTGTCGCCATTCCTGCTGCTGCGCCTCCTCCGGCGCCTGCACCGAGGGCTGGCGATTGAGGCGACGCAGCAAGGCGTCGGCGGTGTCTTCGCCCGACAGCACGAGCAGCGCGCCGCGGCCTTCATCGGCAATGCGACGCAGCGCCGAGGTCACCGTGAGGCCGAGGTCGTCGCGCTGCAGATGCAGCACGTCGGACAAGGTGTTGCGCACATGCACGCGGGTGAGCACCGGCTCGCCGTCGTCCACCTTGCCGCGCACCAGGGCGAAATGCAGTCCATGACGGATGGCGTCGCGATAAGCCACCAGCTTGAACGCACCGAATTCGGTATCGACGTCGCCCTCGTAGACGCGCTGTACGGTCTTCTCGGTTTCCAGGCGATAGCGGATCAGGTCGGCGATGGAGCCGATCTTCAGGCCGTGCTTCTTCGCGAAGATTTCCAGCTCGGGGCGGCGCGCCATCGAGCCGTCTTCATGCAGGATTTCGATCAGCACTGCCGAAGGTTCCAACCCCGCCAGCGCGGCAAGATCGCAGCCCGCTTCGGTATGTCCGGCACGCGTCAACACGCCGCCCGGCTGCGCCGTCAGCGGAAAGATATGGCCCGGCTGCGAGAGATCCTGCGGCCTGGCATCGGACTTCACCGCAACCTGGATGGTGCGCGCGCGATCGTGCGCGGAAATACCCGTGGTGACACCTTCGGCCGCCTCGATGGAGACGGTGAAGTTGGTCTGATACGGCGAGGTGTTGTCCACCACCATCGGCCGCAGGCCCAGCTGGCGCGTGCGCTGCTCGGTAAGCGTGAGGCAGACCAGGCCGCGCGCCTCGCGCACCATGAAGTTGATGTCCTCGGGGCGCACCATCTGTGCGGCCATGATGAGGTCGCCTTCGTTCTCGCGATCTTCATCGTCGAGTATCACGACCATGCGGCCGGCGCGGATGTCTTCGAGGATTTCGGGGATGGTGTTGAAGCTCATGGGGTGTCCAAGTCAGTAACGTTGTGCGCCGCGCGTGGCGACATGGCGATCACGCAAAACCGTGTTGCTTGAGAAACGCTTCATCAATCCGCGGCGCATCGCCACTGGCGATCAGCCGCTCGATGTAACGCGCTACCACGTCGACTTCGAGGTTCACTGCATCGCCCGCGCGACGCGCGTTGAACGCCGTGTGTTCCACCGTATGCGGAATAAGGTTGACCCCGAACCGATGGCCGTTCACCTCGTTCACGGTGAGGCTGGTGCCGTCGATGCAGATCGAGCCCTTGGCGGCGATGTAGCGCGACAACGATGCAGGCGCCTCGAAGACCCAGCGCAGTGAGCGGCCATCGGGCGTGATCGACACCACCTTGCCCACGCCATCGACATGGCCGGACACCAGATGCCCACCCAGGCGATCGGCCAGGCGCAAGGCCTTTTCCAGGTTCACCGGATCGCCCGTGCGATGCTTGCCCAGCGTGGTCAGCGAGAGCGTTTCGTTGGAGACGTCCGCGCTGAAACCGCGCGACTCCAGCGTCACCGCGGTCAGGCATACGCCGGACACGGCGATGCTGTCGCCCAGTTGCACGTCGGAGAGGTCAAGGTCGGCCGTGTCGACGTACAGACGTACGTCGCCGCCACGTGGTTCCAGCCGCGCGATGCGGCCCACGCTCTGGATGATGCCGGTAAACATCAGCGCACCTCCGAAACGGAGGTGGCGAAAGAATGGCAACGATGCTTGGACATGAAACGTTTCCCGCGTAAGAGTGCGAAAAACGCCCCAAGGCGTCAGGCAGGCGCACGCCACCAGGGCCTGCACCGTACCGTCTTCTCTCATCCGGACTTTCTGGCCGCCATCGCTGGCTGCCAACCGTCGGCTCCGGCATTGGACCGGATCTGCTGACCTTCCGATGACCTGGAAGCGCTCGCGGGCTCGTGCCTTACGGCACCTACCGCCGGTGGGGAATCGCACCCCGCCCTGAAGACGTCTTTTGTAGTTTGCCGGCGAACCGGCCGGCGCAGTTTAACACCATCCCGGGCAACGGCCGCCGCTGCAGCGTCCGCCCCGGGGAACAATGTGTCGCCTGGGAGTGAGTGCCTTCCGCGAGCCTTTGGGTTACAGGCTCGCGATCTGGCCAGTTTCCTGGCGGTAGTCGCGCAGCACCTGGTCCATCACCCAGCTGGTGCGCGCGCCGCTTTCGGCGGTGGACGGACAGGCGCCCTTGTACCCGGTCAGCTCCGCCACGATGGTTTCGATCAGCGGCTGCTGGATATGCAGCGGGTTGGCCACGCGGTAGTCGTGCGAGCCTTCCATGTTTTCCACGTGGATCGGCCCGTCACCGAAGGTGGCGAAAGCGATGCGGCCCTTGTCGCCGATCACTTCGATCTGGTCGTGGCGCTTGAAGCCGTCGAAATTCCACAGGCCGGTGCCGAGCATGCCGTTGCCGAACTGGAACGACATGGCCACGCCGTCTTCGACCGGATACGCACCCAACTGATTGGTTGCCTGCCCGCTGACCGAAACGATGGGGCCGAACAGCCAGTCGAGGATATCGAGCGTGTGGCAGCCCAGATCCATGAACACACCGCCGCCGGAAATCTCCGGACGCACGTGCCAGGGCAAGTTGGCCGGATCCTGATAACGCGGATGATGCGGTTCGTACAGCACCGTGTTGACGATGTGCGGCTTGCCGATCGCCAGCTGACCGAAGATCAGCTCGCGCACTTTCTGGAAGCGCGGCAGGCTGCGGCGGTAGTACGCAACGAACACGGGCACCTTCGCCTGCTGCCCCGCATGGATGATGGCCTCGCACTCGGCGTGATCCATCGCCATCGGTTTTTCGATGTACACGGGCTTGCCTGCTGCAATGCTCATCAAGGCGTACTGCTTGTGCGTCGATGGCGGCGTGGCCACGTAGACGGCGTTGACGTCGGCGTCGTCGATCAGCCTGGCCGCATCGTCGTACCAGCGCGGCACGCCATGGCGTTCGGCGTAATCGCGGGCTTTTTCGCCGTCGCGGCGCATCACCGCCATCAACGCCGAGTTGGGCGTCTTGCTGAAGCCCGGACCGCTCTTCACCTCGGTGACGTTGCCGCAACCGATGATGCCCCAACGTACCGCTGCCTTCGTCATGTGCTCTTGAACTCCTGCTTGCGATATGGCCCGTGATAGCCATCAAACTTGATCGTGAATCCGTCGCTCACACGACGGGACGCAGCAAAAGCCGCATATCCTCGCCCAGCACGCGCCGATCGAGCGTGCGCAGTTTCCAGCGCGACGCCATATCACTGAGTGAGGGCAATCCCAGTAGCGCTTGTGCGTTGTCGCCGAGCAGCACGGGCGCGATGTAGAGCAACAGCTCGTCGACCAGTCCGGCGGCGAACAACGCGCCGCACAGATTGGGGCCGGCCTCGACATGGACCTCGCTGACATGGCGACGCGCGAGCTCGTCCATCACGGCATGCAGGTCCATCGCACCGCCCTGCTCCGCGACCACCGCCAACTCCGTTGCCTGAAAGCGTGGATCGACCGGCGCGTATTGTTCGTTGTGCAGCACCAGGGTCGGCATCGTGCCATCGAGCACATGGCTGTTGGACGGCGTACGCAGGCGATTGTCGAGCACCACGCGCCATGGAGGCGTAAATGCCTCGCCTTCCGGCAGGCGCACGGTGAGTCGCGGGTTGTCCGCCAGCACCGTGCCCGATCCGGTGAGTATCGCCGAACTGCGCGCACGCCAGCGCTGCACATCCGCACGCGCCGCCTCGCCCGTGATCCACTTCGATTCGCCATTGGCGAGCGCCGTGCGGCCGTCCAGGCTCATCGCTAGCTTCACGCGCACCCAGGGGCGTCCGCGTTCGAGACGACTGAAGAAACCGATATTGAGTTCGCGTGCCGGCTCGCGCATCAGGCCGGTTTCCACCGTGATGCCGGCGTCGCGCAACTTGCCGATGCCGCGCCCGGCGACCTGGGGGAACGGATCTTCCGCGGCGATGACTACGCGCGAGACGCCGGCAGCGATCAGCGCATCCGCGCATGGCGGCGTACGACCGTGATGGGCACAGGGCTCCAGCGTCACGTACGCAGTAGCGCCGCGCGCCTGCTCACCGGCTTCGCACAACGCGTGGACCTCGGCATGGGGCTCGCCAGCCCTCACGTGATAACCCGCCCCCACCACCTGTTCGCCATGTGCGACGACGCAGCCGACGCGAGGATTGGGATGGGTGGTGTAGAGGCCAAGCTCGGCGAGGCGCAAGGCGTGCGCCATGTGCAGGTGGTCGATGGCGGTGAATGGGGAGGCCATGCGGGGTCGCTTTGGGGTGCGGTGGGGAGAGTTTAGGTGAAGAGGTGGGGGACTTGTGATTCGGGGATTTTTGTTGGGGCTTTTGCCCAAGCGGCCGAATGGCTGATCATCCAGAGCTTCGGTGTTTCCTTGTCACCTTGAGGCCAGGGTGCCGCCTGCGCGGCGGGCGTTTCGAACGGCTGCCGCCGCTCGAGTCACTTTTCTCTTGCTGGCCCAAGAGAAAAGTAACCCAAAGAGAATGGCCTAAAACGCCCGCAGCATCGTGCTGGGATAAGCCCGAACGCTTGAGGCGCGTCGTTGAGGAACAACCTCCGAGGGTACACAGCGGGTACCTCAAAGCGCTGCGCAACGCGCCCGAATCGCTGAGGACTTAAAGCGGGGCCTCGCTGCGCATCGGCTTTAGGTATTGCTCCATCCGCCTGCCGCGTCTGCTTGTCTGTGGGAGCGCACCCTGTGCGCGACAGCCACGCTGCGGTGTACCGCTTCGTAGGTTTGTCGCGCACAGGGTGCGCTCCCACAAAGGACTGAGCGGTAGCATTGATCCGCCATCCACAGGCCATCGCGATCCCTTGTAGGAGCGCACTTGTGCGCGACCGCGGAGCTCAGATGTACCGCTCCGTAGGCTGGTCGCGCACAAGTGCGCTCCTACAAAAGAAGAGACACCCCGTAACACCGTCCGTTACGCGGCCCTTGATGTGGCTCTTGATCCCCGGGGTCCCCGTATGACGCGGCGGGCGGGTGGAGGAAAGCCCGCAGGGTGGCCGCATGGATGCGGCCAGTTTTTCGACAGGACAGGGATGTCCTGTCGAAAAACCCCGTAACCCGACCGCGCACCTGGAGGGCCAAAGGCCCGGAAGGCGCGTCATCCGGGGGGCCTTTCTTTTGGTTACTTTTCTTTGGGCAAGCAAAGAAAAGTGACCCGGCCTCCGGCAGGAGGACGGAAGCCCGCGGCAGGCGAGCCAGATCGCCGTGTCGCTAAAGCCAAACACCGAGGCTCTGGATGACCAGCCATTCGGCTGTTGAACAGCGCTGCCGGCCTGCGCCGGGATGACGAGCTCAGAGAGGGAGTGAGACCGAAGAGCTCAAGACCTAGGAGTTAGAAGCTAGAAGCTAGAAGCAAGGAGCAAGGAGCAAGGAGCAAGGAGCAAGAAGCAAGGAGCAAGGAGCAAGGAGCAAGAAGCAAGAAGCAAGAAGCAAGAAGCAAGAAGCAAGACCCTAGAAGCATCACGCCTCCAAAAAAAGTCCCCTCAGGACTTCTTCCTGCGCGCCACCTGCTCCCCCAACAACGACAACTGCAACGCCTCCAGCTCCGGCAAATCGCGCTCCAACTTCTCGATCTCCTCGCGAAACGCCTGCACGTCCTCAAACTTCCGATACACCGAAGCGAAGCGCACATACGCCACTTGATCGAGCTTCTTCAGCTCACGCATCACCAACTCCCCCACCTGCCGCGAAGGCACTTCGCGTTCGCCGCAGCGCCGCAGGTCGTTGATGATTTCGCGCACGGCGGTGTCCACCGAATCGGTGGGCACCGGACGCTTCTGCAGGGCGCGTTCAAAGCTCACGCGCAGCTTGTGTTCGTCGAACGGTTCACGGCGCTCGCCGCTCTTCACGATGGAAGGCAGCTTGAGCTCGGCGGTTTCGAAGGTATTGAAGCGTTCACTGCACTTGGGACACTCGCGTCGACGGCGCACGGTGGCACCGTCTTCGGCGAGGCGCGAGTCGATCACGCGAGTGTCTTCGTGCTGGCAGTAAGGGCAATGCATAGGTTCATCGATTCCTGGAAGGGAGGAAGAAACGAGAAAAGGCGCCCCTGCTCACTTCTCGTTTCTTATCGGCCCTCATCCTTCGTGACGGCTCAGCCGTAGACAGGGAACTTGTGGCACTGCGCCGTGACCTTGTCGCGCACCTTGGCGATGACGGCGTCATCGTTGGGTGCGTCAAGCACGTCGCAAATCCACTGCGTGAGTTCGACCACGTCCGCTTCCAGATAACCGCGGGTGGTGACGGCCGGCGTGCCCACGCGCAGGCCCGAGGTGACGAACGGCTTGCGGGGATCGTTCGGCACGGCGTTCTTGTTGACGGTGATGTGTGCCTTGCCCAGCGCTTCTTCCGCGTCCTTGCCGGTCACGTCGCGACCAATCAGATCGACCAGCATCAGATGGTTCTCGGTGCCGCCGGAAACGATCTTGTAGCCGCGCTCGATGAAGGTCTTGGCCATCGCCTTGGCGTTCTTCACCACCTGGGTCTGGTAGGCCTTGAATTCCGGCTCCAGCGCTTCCTTGAAGGCCACGGCCTTGGCGGCGATCACGTGCATCAGCGGACCACCCTGGATGCCCGGGAACACGATCGACTGCAGCTTCTTCTCGATCTCTTCGCCGGCGTCCTTGGCCACGATGATGCCGCCGCGCGGACCGCGCAGCGTCTTGTGCGTGGTGGAGGTGACCACGTGCGCATGCGGCAGCGGGTTCGGATAGACGCCTGCGGCGATCAGACCGGCGACGTGCGCCATGTCCACGAACAGATACGCACCCACCTTGCCGGCGATCGCGCGGAAGCGTGCCCAATCCATCACCTGCGAGTAGGCGCTGAAACCGGCCACGATCATCTTGGGCTTGTGCTCGACGGCGAGGCGCTCGACTTCGTCGTAATCGACCAGGCCCTGCTCGTTCACGCCGTACTGCACGGCGTGGAACAGCTTGCCCGAGACGTTGACCTTGGCGCCGTGGGTGAGATGGCCACCGTGTGCGAGCGACATGCCGAGAATGGTGTCGCCCGGATTGAGCAGCGCGAGGTACACGGCCTGGTTGGCCTGCGAACCCGAATGCGGCTGCACATTGGCGTAGTTGGCGCCGAACAGCTGCTTGAGGCGATCGATGGCGAGGCGTTCGGCCACGTCCACGAATTCGCAGCCGCCGTAGTAGCGCTTGCCCGGGTAACCCTCGGCGTACTTGTTGGTGAGCACGCTGCCCTGGGCTTCCATCACGCGGGGGCTGGCGTAGTTCTCCGAAGCGATCAGCTCGACGTGGTCCTCCTGACGGCGGGCTTCGTCGGCCATAGCCTGGGCCAGTTCGTTGTCGTAACCGGCGATCGTCTCGTGCTTCGGGAACATCCTGACCTCGTGGGGGTGGCAAGCAGGGCTAGAACGCGAAATTGTAGCCGTGATGTGCTATTGCGGCCACCTTGGGGTCACTTGCGCCCCGGTTACGTACATCGTACCGTACGGCGCACGCAACTCAGCCTACGGACCTCGCCATGCCGATCCAGCCGTCCCGCGCCTCGGTACGCCCGCTGCGCAAGCTCGCCGCGTTTGCTCTGATCTTTCTGCTCCTGCCCCTGGCCGCCCTGGCGTCCGACGTCACCGGCGTGGGCATCAGCGCCATCCAGATCCCCGACCCGGTCAGCGGCAAGCCGACCGAGGGCTATGTGTTCTATCCCTCGTCGCAGCCGACGCATGGCACCACGGCGATCGGCCCCTACGACGTCGCGGCCACGCCTGACGCGCCCGCCATCCCTGGCGCCAAGCCGCTGGTGATCCTTTCCCACGGCAACGGCGGCAGCAACCTGGGCCATCACGATCTGGCCACCTACCTCGCCAGCCACGGTTTCGTGGTCGCCACGCTCAATCATTTGGGCGACTACTTTCGCGATACCAGCCAGGTCGGCCATATCGAAGTGCTGGCCGGTCGGCCGGTGCAGGTGAAGTCCGCCATCTCCACCTTGCTCGCCGATCCGCGCTGGAAGCCGCTGATCGACCCGAACCGCATCGGCGTGGCCGGCTTCTCGGCGGGCGGTTATACGGCCTTGATGCTGGCCGGTGCCCAGCCGCGCTTCGTGCGCTTCGTCGCCTTCTGCCAGCGCTATCCGCACGACCAGGACGTCTGCGGCCACGCCGCGGAGTTCAAGGCCAACGCCGCCAGGCAGGGCAAGACCATGGAACAAGTGCTGGAGGACATGCAGGGCCAGCTCGGAAAGTACGGAGACACCGCCGATCCGCGGGTGAAAGCAGCGTTTGCGATGGCCCCGATGAGCCTGATCTTCGACGCGCACAGCTTCGATCAGGTGCATGTCCCGGTTTTTCTCTACTACGGCCAGAACGACAAGGTGCTGCCGCCGGAAGCCAACGCCAAACACATCCAGCCGCTGATCAAGACGCTGGCGGGAGTGAAGGAAGTACCGCACGCCGACCACTGGGTGTTCCTGCCGCCCTGCTCCGCTGAATTGGCCAAGGAGATCGCACCGATGTGTACCGATCCGGCCGGCGTGGATCGCGCCAAGGTGCATGAGCAGGTCAATGCCGATGCGCTGGCGTTCTTCCGCAAGACGCTTAAGGTCAAGGACTGACGCGTGCCCAAGGCGCTGAGCGAGCAGGAAACCGAAGCCTTCCGCGCACGCCTGTGCGAGGCGGCGGCGAAGATCTACGTGGAAGAAGGCCCGGCCGCCGTCACCATGCGGCGCCTGGCCGGCGACCTGGGCGTGGGCACGATGACCCCCTACCGCTATTTCCATAACAAAGAAGAAATCATCACGGCGGTGCGCACCCGCGGCCTCAACCGTTTCTCCGAAGCCCTGGAACGCGCACTGGCATCGCCCGGCGACGGCCGCACCCGCAGCCGCGCCGTGCGCGATGCCTATATCGCCTTTGCCCGCGAGAACACCGCCACCTACCGGCTGATGTTCGAGTACCCGGAGACACGGCAGGACGATCCCGCCTATCGCCAGGCGCACGAGCGCATGTGGGGCACCATTGCCGCGCATGTGGACGTAATGATCGCCGAAGGCACCATCGCAGCCGACGCCGACGCCCCCATCATCGGCCACCAGATCTGGGCCTCCCTGCATGGCGCAGTCATGCTGGAAATCGCCGGCATGCTGCCCCCGGGCTACGACGCCGCCTCACTGCATACGCGTACTGTCAGCGCGATCTTCGACGCCGCCCGGCCGGTGCGCTGACTTCTGTGGGAGCGCACCCTGTGCGCGACATCCGACGGAGCGCTGCCCACGCGTTCGTCGGGCCACGGCGGACACCAGCACATAGCTGATCACCATCAGCAGCAGCCATGCGCCAAGTTTGTCGAGCGGCACCATCTCCCAACCATGGCGCTGCGCCGGATAACGCCACGCCGATGCGAATGTCCCCAGGTTTTCCGCGAACCAGATAAACAGCGCCACCAGCACGAAGCCGAAAAGCAGGGGCATCCTGCGATACGCGCGGCGCACGCGGAACAAAATCCAGGTGCGGCCGAACAAGACAGCCAACACCGCAAACAGCAGCCAGCGGACGTCAGGCAGGAAATGATGCGTGAAGAAATTCACGTAGATCGCCAGCGCGAGCCACGCCGTGGCCGCGAACGGGGGATGGCGGATGAAACGGAACTCGAACAGCCGCCACGCGCGGGCGATATAGCTACCCACGGCGCCATACATGAATCCCGTAAACAAGGGCACGCCGCCGACGCGCAGCAGCGAAGCTTCGGGATAGACCCACGAGCCCATGGCGGTCTTGAACACCTCCATGGCGGTGCCGACCAGATGGAAACAGAGGATCACCCTGGCCTCGTCCCGCGTCTCCAGTCCCATGGCGATCAGCAGCACCTGCAGGGCCAGCGCCGCCAGCACAAGGAAGTCGTAGCGGGCCAGCGGCGCATCGACGGGATACCAGGCCCATGTCGCCAACAACAGGGCCAGCATGCATCCGCCGAACAGGCATGCCCTGGCCTGCTTGACGCCGAAGCAGACCAGTTCGTGCACGACCACGGCCCAGGGCCCCCGCACCCGGGCCCAACGGGCGGCTTCCTCGTCCAGTGAGGTGGCGACGCGCAGCAAGTGCTGTGGTGCCCGCGTGGCTGTCCTGTCCATAGGCCTGATCCGGGAAAACCCCAGCATGGCCAAGGCCTGGGCGACGACCGGGGCGGGATCGGGCAAGACGCGGGCAGAACGGTCGCGGGGGTCGGGCAGCAGTCACCGGAGCGACCCCACAAGCCGCTATAATGAGTGGTTTACACCCACTCTGATCGCACTGCCTGCCCTCTCGGCCGGCTGGGTGCACGTCGCCGGAGGTTCCATGCAATACATCTACACCATGAACGGGGTCAGCAAGATCGTTCCCCCGAAGCGCCAGATCATCAAGGACATCTCGCTCAGCTTCTTCCCCGGCGCCAAGATCGGCCTGCTGGGCCTGAACGGCGCGGGCAAGTCGACGGTGCTGAAGATCATGGCCGGCGTGGACACGGACTTCCAGGGCGAGGCTCGCCCACAGCCGGGTATCAAGGTCGGCTATCTGGCGCAGGAGCCACAGCTCGATCCGGAGAAGACCGTGCGCGAAGCGGTCGAGGAAGGCGTGTCGGTGATCCTCGATGCGCAGAAGCGCCTCGACGAGGTCTATGCCGCCTATGCCGAAGAAGGCGCGGATTTCGACAAGCTGGCCAAGGAACAGCAGGAGCTGGAAAACATCCTGGCCGTGAACGATGCGCACGCCCTGGAGCGCCAGCTCGAAGTGGCCGCCGACGCGCTGCGCCTGCCGCCGTGGGATGCCAAGATCGGGCCGCTGTCCGGTGGTGAAAAGCGCCGCGTGGCGCTGTGCCGCCTGCTGCTGTCCAAGCCGGACATGCTGCTGCTCGACGAGCCCACCAACCACCTGGACGCCGAGTCGGTGGACTGGCTGGAGCAGTTCCTGCAGAACTACCCGGGCACCGTCGTGGCGGTCACCCATGATCGCTACTTCCTCGAGCACGCCGCCGAGTGGATTCTCGAACTCGATCGCGGCCGCGGTATTCCGTGGAAGGGCAACTACACCGACTGGCTGGAACAGAAGAGCGAGCGTCTGGCCCGCGAAGAAGCCGCCGAAAAGGGTCGCCAGAAGGCTCTCGCACGCGAGCTGGAGTGGGTGCGCTCGGCCGCCAAGGGCCGTCAGTCCAAGGGCAAGGCGCGTATCAACCGTTTCGAAGAACTGAACTCGGTCGAGTACCAGAAGCGCAACGAAACCAACGAGCTCTACATCCCGCCGGGCGAGCGCCTGGGCCAGGAAGTGATCGAGTTCAAGAACGTGTCCAAGTCCTTCGGCGACCGCCTGCTGATCGACGACTTGTCGATGAAGATTCCGCCGGGCGCCATCGTCGGCGTGATCGGCCCGAACGGCGCCGGCAAGTCGACCCTGTTCAAGCTGATCACCGGCCAGGAAACGCCTGATAGCGGCGAAGTGAAGCTCGGCCACACCGTGCAGCTGGCCTATGTGGACCAGTCGCGCGACAGCCTCGATCCGAACAAGAACGTGTGGCAGGAAGTTTCCGACGGCGCCGACATCATCACCATCGGCCGTTACGAGCTGCAGTCGCGCGCCTATATCGGCCGCTTCAACTTCAAGGGCACCGACCAGCAGAAGATGGTCGGCAGCCTGTCCGGCGGTGAGCGTGGTCGCCTGCACCTGGCCAAGACCCTGATGCAGGGCGGCAACGTGCTGCTGCTCGACGAACCGTCGAACGATCTGGACGTCGAAACGCTGCGCGCACTGGAAGACGCGATGCTGGAATTCCCGGGCTGCGCGATGGTGATCTCGCATGACCGCTGGTTCCTCGATCGCATCGCCACGCACATCATCGCGTTCGAAGGCGATTCGCACGTGGAGTTCTTCCCCGGCAACTACAACGAGTACGAAGCCGACAAGAAACGCCGCCTCGGCGACGAAGCCGCCGGCCCGCATCGCGTGAAGTACAAGAAGCTGGCGTAAGCGAGCTCCTGCTCCCTCTCCCCTCCGGGGAGAGGGCTGGGGTGAGGGGCCACGGCTGGCCCCGATCCTCAAAAGAACAAGATTTCAAATCAGCGACAACGCAAGATTGTCCCCTCACCCCAACCCTCTCCCCGGAGGGGAGAGGGAGTGAAAGGCAGCGACGAGGAGAACACGATGCACTTCATGCAATCCCTGCAACAGGCATGGGCTGCCCATGACTCCCTCGTATGCGTCGGCCTCGATCCCGAGCCCGCGAAATTTCCCGCGCACCTCAAGGGTCGCCCGGACGCGGTGTTCGAATTCTGCCGCGACATTGTCGATGCCACGGCTGACCTGGTCTGCACGTACAAGCCGCAGATCGCGCACTTCGCCGCGCTGCGTGCCGAAGACGCGCTGGAACGCCTGATCGCGCACATCCACGACAAGCATCCCGGCGTGCCGGTGATCCTCGACGCGAAGCGCGGCGACATCGGCAGCACCGCGCAGCACTATGCCGCCGAGGCGTTCGATCGCTACCGCGCCGATGCCGTGACGCTCAATCCCTATATGGGCCGCGATTCCGCCCAGCCGTTTCTCGAACGTGCCGACAAGGGCGTGATCCTGCTGTGCCGCACATCCAATCCCGGCGGCGCGGATTTCCAGGCGCTCGACTGCGGCGGTCAGCCGCTCTATCTGCGCGTGGCTGAAACCATTGCACGCGACTGGAACGCCAACGGCAACTGCGCGCTGGTCACCGGCGCCACCTGGCCGGAAGAACTGGGCAAGGTGCGTAGCATCGTGGGCGACATGCCGCTGTTGGTGCCGGGTATCGGTGCGCAAGGCGGTGATGTGGAAGCCGTGCTCAAGCATGGCCGCAGCGCCGACGGCACCGGGCTGATGATCAGCTCCTCGCGTGCAATTCTCTACGCGGGCAATGACGAGGATTTCGCGCAGGCTGCGCGTACTGCTGCGCTGGATTTGCGCGACACCATCAATCGTTTCCGCTGATCGTCGCCCCAGTTTTTTTGTAGGAGCGCACTTGTGCGCGACCGCAGCGCCACGATGTTACGTTGCCGCACGATGGTCACGCACAAGTGCGCTCCTACAAGGTGACGCCTTGCACTACGGCTGACGCTCCACCCTCACGCAACATCCGCTCACGCAACCACCGCTCGGCGGGCGTCGACACCCAACGCTCCACGCCCTTGCCCAACAACCAGCACAGCGGCAGGGCTGGCAGATACCAGAGATAGCCGTGGGCGATATCCGAGCCCATCGCCTTGTAGATCCTCACCACGCCGTACACCACGAACATGTGCGTGAGATAGATCTCATAGCTCAGACGGCCCCACGAACGCAGCCAGCCTAAGCCGCGCCACGCCGCACGACGTGACCAAGCGCTGGCCAACACCAGGCACAGCGCGGAGGTGGTAAGCACGAGCATGTAGCCATCGCGCATCGTCTGCCACAGCAGCTTGCCCTCGAACATCACCAGGTACAGACCCAGGACGCCCACGACGACCAGCATCCAGACCACAGCGCGCGGCAGGCTGCGCCAACGTTGCACGATCAGCGCGCCGAGCACACCGGTGGCAATCGCCGCCATGCCGGGCAGATAAGCCTTCTCCTGCCAGATCTCATTGTCAGCCAATGCGGCGTGCGTCCATGGCAGCGACACCGCCAATGCGATCAGCATCGGCACTAAAACCCAAGTACGCCGAGTCAGCAGGCAGACGATGGGGAAGCCGAGATAAAACACTTCCTCGATCGACAGCGACCACAGCACGTCCCAGTTGCCCGGCAGGTAACCGGTCATCCCTTCGTACCAGTTCAGATGGAAGCCGAGCGCCGCCACGATGGCACGTGGCAACGACTGCCCTGCCCGATCGATCACGTAATCCGGCGCGCCCGCCAAATGCAGCAAGCTGAGCACGAACACCAGCAACAGCAGGCAGGGAGCGATGCGCGAGAAGCGTCGGGCATAGAACGCACGCAGGTCGATGCCGGCCAGCGAACCACTGCGACGCAGCGCATTGCTGGTGATGAGAAAGCCCGAGATCACGAAGAAGATGAAAACCGCTTCGTAGCCGTTGAAATTAAGCGCCGTCAGCAACTTCTTCGGCAGCACGTCGAGCAAGGCCGTCTTGCGCAGCGGAATGCGCAGGCCGATGTGGTGCAGCACCACCAGCAGAATGGAGAAGCCGCGCAGCAGGTCGATGCCGGTGTTGCGTTGAGCCTGAGGGTCAGTCATCGCATCCATCCACCGAATCCTTGTAGGAGCGCACCCTGTGCGCGAACAAGGCGCGGGAGCGCCTTCTCTTCGCCAACCCGTCGCGCACAGGTTGCGCTCACACAAGGTGAGAGGCGTTTACTGTGCCGCCGGCAGATCGTGAATCATCTGCTGCGCCAGGCCTTCGTAGTTGTAGTCGAAGTGATGGTCACCGGTCTTTTCGTAGACCTTGATCCACGTCGGCAATTTCGGGTCGGCGCAAAGCGCGTCGTCCTTATCCTTGACGCCGTAGTAGCAGACCACCGGCGGATGATCATTCAATGCTTCGAGCGGCGGCAGGGCATCGTAATGCTGCACGGGATTGAGCCACTGAAAGAAGTCCTGGGTGTGCGTCTTCCACCAGCCCTCCTTCATATAGCCTTCCATTTCGATTTCGAAATTGACATCGTGACTGGGCGACAGCAGCACGACCTGGGCGATGCGCGCGCGGCCCTCAGGGCTCAACTGATCGATCACCGAAGGCAGCACGTCGGCGCCAAACGAGAAGCCGATCAGCCATACGCGCTTCTTGCCCGGTTGCGACACCGCCTGCGCGATCAAGGCATCCAGATCGACAGCCGACTCCTTTGCGGGACGATTGCGCCAGTAGTACTGCAGCAGGCTCACACCCTGCACCGGGATGCCGTGCGAGGCGATGATCTTGCCCAACGACTGGTCCAGATCGCGCCAGCCGCCATCGCCGGAATAGAAAATCGCCACTACATCCTCGCGCCCCGCCAGCGGCGTGACGCCGGCCTGTGCAGGCACCTGCACCAGCGACTCCTGCATGCTGGCGTGATGCCAGGGCTGCCAGGCCCAGAGGCCGACGCCGGCGGCGATCAACACAACGAGAGCGAACCACTTCCAGAGTCGTTTCAACGGCGCACCATGCCTGACAGTCCACCCGAAATGAGGCTTGCCACATTGGCGAACACCAGCGGGAGGGCGATGCCATTGGGCACCGCAAGATAACGAGGCTCCCACACGGGATCGAATTTGTCTTTGTACTTGTGCAGGCCGCGGAAGTTGTAGAAGCGCTCGCCGCGACCAAACAGCATCGCACCCAGGCGGCTCCACAGCGGCGCGCTGCGGCGATTCTGCAGGCCGGAAAATGGCGCCATGCCGAGGTTGAACCAGCGATAGCCTTCCTGTTTGGACCACTGCATCAGGCTGATGAACAGGAAATCCATGATGCCGGCCGTGCCGTCGGGCAGATGGCGCATCAGGTCCAGCGAGGCCTCTTCCTTGTTGTCGGTGAGGAACAGGTTCGCAAAGGCCACCAGTTCCTCGCCCTGCCACACCAGCGCCATCGGCGTGCGTTCGAGATAGCGCGCATCGAAGGTGCCCAGCGAGAAGCCCTTCTCGCGCACGCCCTTGTCGCGCATCCACGCATCGGAAATCTTTTTCAGTTGCGGGATCAGCGCGGCCACGGCGTCGGCGGGCACGATCTCCATGCGCATGCCTTCGCGGGTGAGCTTGTTGATGGTGTTGCGCAATACCTTCTTGGACTTGCCGTCGAGGTTGAAGCCGGCCAGTTCCACGCGGGCCTCTTCGCCGATCTTGAGGAAGTTCATGCCCACTTCCAGGTACAGGTCCAGATCATCCTGGCGCACCTGGTAGAACAGCGGCCAGCCGCCGGCACGCTCGCACTGGTCGCGGAAGGTCCACACCAGTTCGCGACGTGCCTCTTCGTCCTCGCCCACCGGATCGCCCATGGCCACCCAGCTGCGGCCTTCCACGTCGTACATGATGAAGGCGCGGTTGTCGGCATCAAACAGCAGGGTCTTGTCCGCCATCAGGGCGAGATGCGCCTGGGCGGAGTTGTAGTTCTTGATCAGCGGCAGCGCGCGCTGCAGGTCTTCTTCGCTTGGCAGGTGCAGGTCCGGCCGCACGGGGCGGATCAGGTTGGCCAGCGCAAACAACAGGCCAGCGGTGGTCGCGCCCACCAATGCGCGCAGCGCACGCGGCGCACCGCCGTGATAGAAGCTGAATTCCCACCACAGGTTGTTGCTGTATTCCACGTGCTTGTAGCTGAAGCCGACCAGCCAGCCCGCACAGCCGAGCACCGCCACGATGGCGATGATCCAGCCCCACGAGAAGCTCGCGCTGAACATCGACGCGCGGCGATAGAACAACTTGTGCGCCGGCGCCAGCGCGAGCGCCAGCACCGACAACAGCGTGGCTTCTTCGTAATCGATGCCCTTGAGCAGCGACAGCACCGCGCCCAGCACCAGCAGGATCAGTGTGAGCACATAGGCTGCATCGAGGCGTCGCTGCAGACCGCGCGCAAGAATCAGCAACATCATGCCGACCACGCTGGAAAGGAAGTGGGACACTTCCAGCACGGCCAGCGGCAGCACGTCGCGCAGGATGGCCATGCGCGTGGGCAGCGCCGAGGTGGCACCCGAGAAGAGCAGCACCGCGCCCGACACGAGCGTCAGGCCCGCGAAGAACGGCGGCAGCAAACCGGTGAACCACGGCGCCAGCAAGGTCTTCTGGCGCAGGCCACGCGCCTCGCGCCACAGCACCACCACGGTCGCTGCGAACAGCGGCAGGAAATAGTAGATAAGGCGATACGCCGCCAGCGCACCGAGGATGGGCGCTTCCAGACCCTGGTTACCCTCGGCGCCGAAGCCGGCCAGCATCACCGCCTCGAACACGCCCAGGCCACCGGGCACATGGCTGATCAGGCCGGCGATCTGCGCCAGCACGAAGATCGCAAGGAAATGCCCGAAGCCCGTGTCCACCTGATTGGGCATCAGCAGATAAAGCACATAGGCGGCCAAACCCCAATCCACCGCGCCGACCAACACCTGCCGCGTGGCGACCAGGGTGGTCGGCAAGCTCAGGCGCCATCGCCAAATACGCAATGGACGTCCAAGCAGGCGATTGCCCACGATCCACAGCAGCGGGATCAGGGTGAGCACCGCGGCCACCGGAATGCGCCAGCTGGCCAGCGGCAAGGACGGCGGAATCGGCACCAGCAGCAAGGTCACGCCGGTGAGCGCGCTCAGGCCGAGCCAGAAACTCAACGTGGTGTAGACCACCACCTTCGCCACTTCGGCCGTGGAAAGTCCGGCCTGGATGTAGAAGCGGTAGCGGATCGAACCGGAGATCAGCAAAGCCATGCCCAGCGCATTGCTGAAGGCGTAGCTGATGAAGGAGATCAGGCTGACCTGCGGCCCCGGCAAACGCTTGCCGATGTACTTCAGGCCGAACCAGTCGTAGAGGATCATCACGCCGTAGCTGCCGGCGGTGAGCAGCACGGCCAGGGCGACGCGGTAGTTCTCCAGTCCGTGGACGTAGCGTGCCACCTCGCGGTAGCTCACCTCGCTGGCGAGGCGGTGCAGCGCCCATAGCGCCAGGCACAGCATGGCCACCGAAAGCAGCGGACCGGCAAGCCTGCGCAACCTGGCCATCAGGCCAGGGCGTGCAAGCATTTCACCGGAAATCGGGGCTTGGGCCCCTGTCTGCTCCACCACGCGTTTACCGCCTCCACATGACCATCGCGCAAGATATTCGCGACCGTCTAGGATAGCCGGTCAACGTGCTCTTCTGTTCGATCGTGGCATGCAGGCATGACATTCGGTCGCGCCCGCTTCAGGCAGGTCGCGACCGTGTGAGGTCAGGGCTTGGCGCCCAATCCGTTGGCCATGCGGGCAATCCAGCGGTACAGCACCAGCACGATCACCGCGAAGGCGATGCCGCCGATCCACTGGGCCTTGTCGGCAAACTCAGGTCCCACGAGTGCCAAGGGCGCTTGCAGGTTGCTGAAACCCAGGCGGTCCGCGAATGCCACGATCGCTGCGATCAGGACGCCAATAATGCTCTCGCCCACGATCAAGCCGGAGGCCAGCAGCACGCCAAGCTGTTTGGTGGTTTCAGGCTTCTTCGAACGATCGGCACGACGATCGAAATACCAGCCGACCACCGAACCGACCACCACCATCAGCGTGCTGACCGTCGGCAGATAGATGCCCAGGCCTACCGCCAGCGGCGGTATGCGCATGTGCTTGGTGGTCCGCGCCAGGATCTCGTCGACGATGATGATCGCCACGCCGATCCAGATGCCGGTGATGATCAGGCTCCAGTCGATATTGCCGGTGATCACGCCGTTCGCCAGCGCCGAAATAAGGCCGGCCTGCGGCGCCGGCAGCGCATGCGCACCCACGCCCGCCACACCGACAAATCCATAGGCCTTGTTGAGCAGGTCGAGCACCGGCGGGATCACCGCTGCGCCCGCGATCACACCGATCACCAGCGCCACCTGCTGACGCCACGGCGTGGCGTCCACCAGCTGACCCGTCTTGAGATCCTGCAGGTTGTTGTTGGCGATGGCCGCCACGGTGAACACCACCGCGGTAATGAACAGCGCAAACGCCACCAGCGCCTTGCCTTCTTCCGGGCCGACGTACGGCTTCACGAACGCCACCAGCAGCAAGGCGGCTGCGATCACCACCAGGATGCCCACGCCCGACAGCGGGCTATTGGACGAACCGATCAGGCCGGCCATGTAGCCGCACACGGTGGAGACAAAGAAACCCATCAGCACCACGAAGGCCACGCCGCCGATGGCGAGCACGCCGACATGGGCACCCAGGCCGCTGATCTCACCGAAGTAACCGAGCAACCAGGCGATCGGCACGAAGCAGGCCAGCGTGATCAGGCCCACGATGCCAATCGGGATGTCGCGCTCGGTGCGCGGCAGCGAGTCGGCCTTGCCGGCCTTGCGCACTTTGGAGGCAGCCATGGCCGAAGTCAGGCCGCTGATCACCGGCTTCACCAGCTTGGCGAGTGTCCAGATGGCCGACACGCCGATCGCGCCCGCACCGACGAAACGAACCTTGTGGCTCCAGGTGCCATTGGCCAGATCCGCCACCGACGCACTCATGTCGCCCAGCAGCGAGTAATGCGGCACGCCCCAGCCCCAGCCGATGATCGCGCCAATCAGCATGGCGATACCCACCGACAGGCCCACCAGGTGGCCAATGGCGAACAACGCGAAGGAAAGATTGAAGTCGAAGCCGCTGACCGAACCCTTGTCGCCCACGCGGAAGTAGCGCACGAAGTCGCTGGCGAACACCTGGGTGGCCACGATCACCGCAAACACGGCGGAAACGATGGAGCCCCACAGCACGGCAAGCAGACCCGCACGGCCTTCTTCCACACTGCCTGCATCGGCATCGTCGCCACTGCCGACCTTCAACACCTCGGCGCAGGCCAGGCCTTCCGGGTACGGCAGGTCGGAGGTCGTCACCAGTGCACGGCGCAGCGGGATCGAATACATCACGCCCAGGATGCCGCCCAAGGCACACACGGCAAACGAGGTCCAGAACGGGAAGCCGGTCCACCAGCCGATCATGATCATGCCCGGGAGCACGAAGATGATCGACGACAACGTGCCCGCCGCCGACGCGATGGTCTGCACGATGTTGTTTTCCTGGATGGTGGAATCCTTGAACCCGCGCAGCAGGGCCATGGAAATCACCGCCGCGGGAATCGATGTGGCGAAGGTGAGGCCGGCCTTGAGGCCAAAGAAGACGTTGGCGGCAGTGAACACCACCGTGATGATCACGCCCAGGATGAGACCGCGAACGGTCAGCTCTTTGCGATTTTCGGTCTGAGAAAGATTGCCGCTCACGAAAGTCGTCCGGTCATGTGATGGGTCCCCTGTTGGCCACCCTGGGGCGGCATAGCATGAATACGACAGCCCGCCGGAAGGCGGGTCAGCGCGTAGGGTTGCCGGATTTGCTTGGAATCGCAACGGGTTGACGGGGTTGGGGGCCTGCCTTCCTCGTTTGGGGCAGGTTTGGAGGGGGCGGGGCTTGCCCCGGAGCCGCATCTGCTTGCTCGTCGTCCCGGCGGGGGGCGGGATTTCCCTTTTGCCGGTCCCGGCGTTGGCCTGAGGCGCTTTTCAACCGTCGCACGGCTGACCATCCAGATCCTTGGCTTCTGATTGTCACCTTGCGGCCAGGGCGCCGCCTACGCGGCGGGCGTTTCGATCGGCTGCCGCCGACCGAGTCACTTTTCTCTTGCTGGCCCAAGAGATCCCACGGGACTAGCTTCGCGTCGAAAGTAACCCAAAGAGAATGGCCTGATAACGCCCGCAGCATCGTGCTGGGATAAGCCCGAACGCTTGAGGTGCGCTGTTGTGGGACAGCCTCCGAGGGTACAAAGCGGGTACTGCCAAGCGCTGCGCAACGCGCCCGAATCGCTGAGGACTTAAAGCGGGGCCTCGCTGCGCATCGGCTTTCCTTGTCCCACTTCCCTTTGCCACGCGGGCTTGTCTGTGGGAGCGCACCCTGTGGGCGACAGCCACGCTGCGGTGTACCGCTCCGTAGGATTGTCGCGCACAGGGTGCGCTCCCACAGAAGAGCCGACCGGCAAGATTGATCCACCATCCACAGGCCATCGCGATCCCTTGTAGGAGCGCACTTGTGCGCGACCGCAGCGTCGCGGCGCATCGCTCCGGTTGGTCGCGCACAAGTGCGCTCCTACAAAAGACCGGCCGGCCCCGCAACGCCGGGCGTTGGGCTCTTGATCAGGCTCTTGCCACCGGGGTCCCCGTATGACGCGGCGGGCGGGTGGAGGAAAGCCCGCAGGGTGGCCGCATGGATGCGGCCAGTTTTTCGACAGGACAGGGATGTCCTGTCGAAAAACCCCGTAACCCGCACGCGCACCTGGAGGGCCGAAGGCCCGGAAGGCGCGTCATCCGGGGGGCCCTTTCTTTTGGTTACTTTTCTTTGGGCAAGCAAAGAAAAGTAACCCGGGCCGCGGCAGCGGCACGGAAGCCCGCGGCAGGCGGGCAAGGTCGCCGTATCGCAACAACTAAACTCCGAGGCTCTAGATGACCCGCCATTCGGCTGTTGAGAAGCGCTTCCCGCCTTCGCAGGACGAGCAAAAGCTACCTAAACTGGGACGCGTAGAGACGTTCCCGCGAGCACCCGCCCCTCACCCCAACCCTCTCCCCGACGGGGAGAGGGAGCAAAGCTGACTCACTCATCCGCCCCCGGATCCATCCCCGGAAACAACACCTCGGTATACCCGAACTTGCTGAAATCCGTGATCCGCGAGGGATACAAACGCCCGATCAAGTGATCGCACTCATGCTGCACCACGCGCGCATGGAAACCTTCCGCGTTGCGATCAATCTGCGCACCGTGCGGATCGATCCCCTGATAACGGATCAACGAATACCGACTCACCGCACCCCGCAGGCCCGGTACCGACAGACAACCTTCCCACCCCTCCTCCATGTCCTGCGACAGCGGCGTGATCACCGGATTGAGCAGGATCGTGCGCGGCACCGCCGGGGCGTCCGGATAGCGCTCGGACTGGTCGAAGCCGAAGATCACCAATTGCAGGTCCACGCCGATTTGCGGTGCAGCAAGACCGACGCCGCCGGCGTCGTGCATGGTGTCGAACATATCGGCGATCAGCGCATCGAGTTCCGCGCTGCCGATCATGCCGTCAGGCACCGGCGGGGCCACCCGCAACAGCCGTGGGTCGCCCATCTTCAGGATCTCGCGGATCATGGAAAAATCCTCGCCTCTTCATCGATTTAGCAAGGCCGCGCGGGGCGGCTGACAGACCGCCAGTGTACGCGCCGGCCGGGATGCCCGCGCATGCGCACGCCCCCTCCGCCCATTCGACCAATGGCTAATGCGAGGCGACGCAATATGTTGTTGACCCCCGCCTCCCCCGGGACGAACCTTGCGGGGGACTTCCCAGGAGCCAATGCGAATGTCTACCGTCGCCGTCAAACCAAGTCCCGCAGGGAAGATCCTGTGGGCCGCCATCGCCATCGTCGGCGCCTGGTGCCTGGGGGTGGTCGCGCTACGCCGGGGCGAACCGATCAACGCCATCTGGCTGGTTGCCGCAGCCATTGCCGTGTTCGTGATCGGCTACCGCTTCTACAGCAAGTTCATCAACGAAAAAGTGCTGCGCATGGACCCCAGCCGGGCCACGCCAGCCGTACTGCGCAACGATGGCCTGGACTATGTACCCACCGACAAGTGGGTGGTGTTCGGCCACCACTTCGCCGCGATCGCCGGTGCCGGCCCACTGGTCGGTCCGGTGCTGGCGGCGCAGATGGGTTACCTGCCCGGCACGCTCTGGATCCTGTTCGGCGTAGTGTTTGCCGGCGCGGTGCAGGACTTCATGATCCTGGGCCTCTCGGTACGACGCGATGGCCGCTCGCTGGGCAATATGCTGCGCGACGAGCTCGGGCCAACCGCCGGCGTGGTGGCCATGTTCGGCGTGCTGGTGCTGATGATGATCGTGCTGGCGGTGCTGGCGCTGGTGGTGGTCAAGGCGCTGACGCACAGTCCCTGGGGCACCTTTACCGTGGCGGCGACCATTCCGATCGCGCTGCTGATGGGCGTCTATCTGCGCTGGCTGCGGCCGGGCAAGATTCTCGAAGTGTCGATCATCGGCCTGATCCTGCTGCTGACTTCGATCTGGTTCGGCGCGCACGTCGCCGCCTCGCCCACGTGGTCGGCAGTGTTCGATTTCGATGCGAAGTCGCTGGCCTGGCTGCTGATCGCCTACGGCTTCTGCGCCTCGGTGTTGCCGGTGTGGCTGCTGCTGGCGCCGCGCGATTATCTCTCCACCTTCCTCAAGATCGGCACCATCATGCTGCTGGCGCTGGCCATCTTCCTGGCTGCGCCCACGTTGCAGATGCCGGCCATCACCAAGTTCATCGACGGCACCGGCCCGGTGTTCCAGGGCAACCTGTTCCCGTTCCTGTTCATCACCATCGCCTGCGGCGCGGTGTCGGGCTGGCATTCGATCATCGCCTCGGGCACCACGCCCAAGCTGATTGCCAATGAAGGCGAGGCGCGCATGATCGGCTACGGCGGCATGCTGATGGAGGCCTTCGTCGCCATCATGGCGCTGGTGGCCGCGGCCTCGCTGCACCCCGGCGTGTACTTTGCGATGAACTCGCCTGCGGCCCTGATCGGCACCACCGCGCAATCGGCGGCCACCGCGATCAGCCAGTGGGGCTTCGTGGTGACGCCGGACGAGTTGCTCAATACCGCCAAGAACATCGGCGAGTCGAGCATCTTGAGCCGCGCCGGCGGAGCGCCGACGCTGGCGGTGGGCATGGCCCAGCTGCTGCACGGCATCGTTCCGGGCGAGGGCATGATGGCGTTCTGGTACCACTACGCCATCCTGTTCGAAGCCTTGTTCATCCTCACCACCGTGGATGCGGGAACGCGCGTGGGCCGCTTCATGATCCAGGAGATCGCCGGCCTCATCTACAAGCCGCTGCAGCACACCGAATCGTGGACCGGCAACCTGCTGGCTACCGCCATCTGCGTAGGTCTATGGGGCTACTTCCTGTATCAAGGCGCAGTCGATCCATTGGGCGGCATCAACACGCTATGGCCATTGTTCGGTATCGCCAACCAGATGCTGGCGGCGGTGGCGTTGATGCTGGCCACGGTAGTGACGGTGAAGCTCAAGCGCGAGCGCTACGTGCTCGTGCCGGGCATTCCCGCGATCTGGCTGTGCGTGTGCACACTCACGGCAGGCTGGGAGAAGCTCAGCGGTCCGATCAGCTTCACGGCGGCGGCGCAGAAATACGCGCAGGCCATCGCCGACGGCAAACTGCTGGCGCCGGCCAAGACCGCGGAGGAAATGCAGCGCATCGTGACCAACAACTATGTCGACGCCGCGCTCACCGGCATTTTCATGCTGCTGATCCTGACCATGCTCGCCTTCACCATCCGGGCGATCGTCAGGGCCTGGAGCATCAACCATCCCACCGCTCACGAAGAGCCGTACGTGGCGCTGGGCACCGTGCCCAGCCGCTGAGGGCTGCCATCATGAAAATGGACTTGCAGGCGATCAGGAAGTGGGCGGTGCAAACCGCCCGCCTCTGCTGTGGCGTTCCCGACTACGACGTGTACGTGAAGCACCTGCGCGAACACCACCCGGATCGCGCCGTGCCCAGCTACAAGGAGTTTTTCAGGGAGCGGCAAATTGCCCGCTACAAGGGAACCGGCGGACGCTGCTGCTAGGCTGAGACCGGTCGGAGCATCCCAAAGGCCGTGCCCTGCCGGGCATGGCCTTTCTCGTCTCTGAACGGGGCTGGGCATCCGATACCCTAGCCTTCATCATCCCGCACAGATCATGGCCGCTCGCCACTGCACGACTCCCGATGACCAAACACCACCACTCCCGCCTGCAGCCTTCGTCGGAGATCGAGGCCCAACACAGCCTCGGCCTGCGCATCATCGCCATCTACAAGGGCGTGAAGACGGTGTGCCTGATCCTGGTGGCGATTTTCGCCTTCCACCTGGACCGCGAGCAGAACTTCGAAAAGCTGGTGCACTGGCTGGAGCACCTGTCGCTGACCGACAGCAACGGCCTGCGCTGGCGCCTCGTGGAGGTGCTGCAATCGCTGGGACCGAGCAAGTTCGTCGCGATCGGCCTGGTGGCGCTCGCTTATGCCGCCATCTTCGCCACCGAAGGCACCGGACTGTGGCTGCGCAAGCACTGGGCGGAATGGTTCACGGTGATTGCCACCGGCTCGCTGATTCCGCTGGAGTTGTACGAGACGATCCACAAGTTTGGCTGGCTCAAGCTGGGTGCACTGATCGCCAACATCGCCATCGTGATCTATCTGGTACGTCTTGCGTTGCAGCCGCATCCGGCCAAGCGCAAAGACTGAAAGGGCGACACCTGTGAGAGCGCACCCTGTGCGCGACAAACCTACGAAGCGATAACGTCCCGGCGCCGCAGTCGCGCACAGGGTGCGCTCCCACAGAACGGAGGGCGCTCACACCTCGTGGTGCAGCCCTTCCGCCTGCACCGCACTGCTGCGCGGCGCCAGCTCCACCAGATACATCGCCGCCAGCACCAGCGCACCGCCGGCGAGCATGCGCCAGGTCAGCGCGTCATGGCCGAAGCTGACCGCGAAGCCCGCCGCAAACACCGGCTCCAGCGTCATCACGATGGCCGCGCGCGTCGGCGAGAGATGGGCCTGCGCCCAGGTCTGCACCAGCATAGCGCCCGCGCCGGCCGCCAGCGCCATATACACGACGGCCGCCCAGGCGCCGAGATCGGGCGGGAGCGAGGGACCGGAAGGCACCGTAGCCAGCAGGCAGATCGCTGCAATCACCATCATCTGCACCGTCGACAAGGCGAATGCGCTGCCGGGACGCGACCAGGTTCCCAGTCCGACGATGTGCAGGCCATACAACGCCGCTGAGGCGAGCGTGAGCCACACGCCGTAACCGACGCTCAAACCGTGCAACGCAAGCAGGCCAAGACCACCGACGGAAAGCAGCACGGCAATCCAGGTGACCGACGGCAGCCGCTGGCGCAGCAGCACCGTGCCGAGCAAGGGCGTGAACACGACGTACATGCCGGTGACGAAGCCGCTGATGCTCGCCGACGTATGTTCCAGCCCGGAGGTCTGCAATAGCTGCGCAATGCCGTAGATCGCACCCAGCGCACTGCCCTGCCACCACTCGCGCCGACTCAGCCGCAGCAGCGGGCGATGAAACAACGCAGCCATGGCCAGGGCTGCGATGAGAAAGCGCACGGCCAGGAAATCGGCCACGGGCATGCGTGCCACCAGGTCCTTGATCAGGAAAAAGGTGGAACCCCAGATGGCGGTGACTGACACCAGGCCCAGCGTAGCCCAGGTCGCGGTTCGCGACTCGCGCGCCGTCACGCGGCGTCCTGCGATCGCTTGCGCCGCGCCAGTCGCCACAGCTGCCCGGGAATCTGCAGCAAAAAGTGCGTCCAGATGCCGAGCCACACCACGCCGGCGATCCACGGCTTGCGCGAATCCGGATCGAACTTGCGGAACCAGCGCCACATGCCGCGATGCTTGTGCCTGCTCACGAACACCGGCCGATGACGGCTCGAACTGCCTTTGCCGTGCAGCACGTGCACATCGCCCGCCAGCATCACGTGATAACCGGCGTCGCGCACGCGGCGGCACAGGTCCAGGTCTTCGCAATGCAGGAAATAGGCTTCGTCGAAACCGGCGAGATAGTTGAACACGCGCCGCGGCATCAGCATCAACGCGCCCGACACCGCCTCGGCCTCGACCAGGCTGTCCGGCATGGGGCCTTCGATATTGATGCCTTCGCCCGCGCGATGGAACAGCGTATTCAACGCGCGACGCAGCAACGGATCGCGACGATAAGACGCCGGATCGGGCGTACCGCTTTCATCGCACACCACCGCGCCGATCACGCCCGCACGCGGATGCGAGGCCAGCAGGTCGAGCAGACGCTGCAGCGTCTCGTTGTCGATCAGGCAATCGGGATTGAGCACCAGCAGCGACTTGCCGTGCGACTGCGCCGCGCCGCGGTTTACTGCCGGGCCGAAACCCAGGTTGGCGTGGTTGTAGACCACGCGCAGCCGCGTATCGCTCTCGTGCGCGCGCGCAATCGCCTGCGGAATGCCGTCGGAGGAGGCGTTGTCCACCAGCACCAATTCCAGCGGCAGCTCGCACGCCAGCACGCGCCGCACGCAGTCGCGCAGGCTGGGACCACTGTCGGCGGCCACCACGATCACACTGACCGGCAACACGGAGGACAAGGAAGAAGGTGCGTCGGTAGTCACAGTCACAAGTATGCGTTGTCCGGGGCTAGATTGAGTGACTGAAAGTGTTCCAAGGGTTCACGCAGATCGCTGTGGGCGCGTCTACCCGGGGAGAACTGTGAAGTGTATGTCGAGACGGGCCGTCCGATGAAACGCCTTGACTACGGTCGCGGCAGCTGCCCCAGCACTTCATGCAGGGGAGCCGGCGCCGCATCGCTGCCCGCGGCCAGCCAAGGCTGCTCGCCGTCCCAGCCGCTCAGTTGCCACCCGCTCAGCCGATGCATGTGCCGGCTTTGCCGGTCCCACAGTATCTCGCCGCGGCCGCCCGGCAGATTGGCCACAAACCAGCGGCCGCCAGGACTACTGCAGTAGCGCGGACTCGCCTTGTCGATCACCTGGCCCTGGGCGAACACGTAACGCCCTCGCCCATCGTCGATCGCCTCGAAGCGCGCAGCGCCAGTCGCGTCGACGAATTCAGCAGTCGCGACCTGCCAGTGAGCCCGGGTCAGTTCGATGATGTGCGCGGGCGGACCGACCGGCGCCATCGCCAGCTCGCTCCACTCCGGCGATGCCTTCGCCGCCGGCGTGCCTTGCACGCGATGGTCGAGCAGCGACTCCATTAACACCACCAGCGAGAAGCCGACCAGGGCGCCCAGCAAGGCCGCGCCCCAGGCCAGCAGATCACCGCCCAAGGCTCGCTGTACCGCGAACAGGAGGCCAGGCAAGCCCCAGCGCAAGGCGCGTCGGCAGAGCTCGGCGTAGCGCGCGACGCGTCGGTCGAACCACACCGCACCCAGTACCGACAACAACAGCAGCGGCAAGCCTAGCCACCAGGGCAACAGCGCCATCACGCCCGCCCAGGCGAGCCCCGGAACTACTCTCAACAACCAGCGCGCGACGGCGGCCACGTCAGGCCTTCAACACAGGCCTGACGCGGCTCGAACGCATCAGCCGCACCACACCCGTGCGTTGCGGAACATGCGCATCCACGGCGAATCCTCGCCCCACTTTTCCGGATGCCAGCTCATCAGCACGCTGCGGAACACGCGCTCCGGATGCGGCATCATGATCGTCACGCGTCCCTCCGCGGCGGTGAAACCGGTGAGACCGCCCGGCGAACCGTTCGGGTTCAGCGGATAGTCTTCGGTGGGCTTGCCGCGGTTGTCCACATAACGCAGCGCCGCGCCGGCCTTGGACGGGCTGCAGCTGTACGGGAAGCTCACGCGGCCTTCGCCGTGCGCCACCGCCACCGGGATGCGCGAACCGGCCATGCCCTTGAAGAAGATGCTCGGCGAATCGAGCACTTCCACCGTGGCCAGACGGGCCTCGTACTGCTCCGACGCATTGCGCAGGAACTTCGGCCAGTGCTGCGCGCCGGGGATGATGTCCTTGAGCTGGCCCATCATCTGGCAGCCGTTGCAGACGCCCAGCGCAAAACGCGAAGTGTCGGCAAAGAACGTGCTGAATTCCGCGCGCAGGTATTCGTTGTAGAGGATGGAGGTGGCCCAGCCGCGACCCGCACCCAGCACGTCGCCATAGGAGAAACCGCCGCATGCCGCAAAGCCGCGGAAGTCGGCCAGCTTGATGCGACCGCTGGCCAGATCGGACATATGGACGTCCACCGCATCGAAGCCGGCACGCGTGAACGCAGCCGCCATTTCGACCTGGCCATTGACGCCCTGCTCGCGCAGCACCGCCACGCGCGGGCGTGCGCCCTTGGCGATGTACGGTGCGGCGATGTCGTCGGCCGGCTCGAAGCTCAGCTTCGGATGGATACCCGGGTCGGAGTCGTCCAGGCGCCAGGCGTTTTCTGCATCGGCCGACGCCGGGTTGTCGCGCAGGCGCTGCATGGCGTAGCTGGTTTCGTTCCACGCTTCGAACAGCGTGCGCCAGTTCCACTTGAACATGGTGTCGCCGTTGTGGAACAGCTTGATGCCGAGCTTTTCCTTCGGACGTCCAATGCGGTACGCCATGCTGGTCAGGCCATGCTTGACCAGCAGCGCCTCGAAGGCTTCGCGATTGGCCGAGGCCACCTGCATCACCGCGCCAAGTTCTTCGTTGAACAGCGCGCGCAGCGTCGCTTCCGCCCAGCCGTCCAGCTGAATTTCCAGGCCGCAGTGACCGGCGAACGCCATTTCCAGCAAGGTCACGATGACGCCGCCGTCGGAACGGTCGTGATAGGCCAGCAACAGGCCGTTGGCGTTCGCTTCCTGCACCAGGTCGAACAACGACTTCAGGCGCTTGGCATCATCCAGGTCCGGCGGCACGCCGCCGCCGCGGTTGAACACCTGGGTCAGCGCGGAACCGCCGAGGCGATCGCGGCAGGCGCCAAGGTCGAGCAGCCAGAGTTCGGAATCGCCGCGGTCCAGGCGCAGCTGCGGCGTGAGCGTGCGGCGCACGTCGGTGACGCGCGCGAAGCCGGTGATGACGAGCGACACAGGCGACACCGTCGACTGCATGGTGTCGCCATCCTTCCAGATCGTCTGCATGGACAGCGAGTCCTTGCCGACCGGGATCGAGATGTCGAGCTCCGGGCACAATTCCATGCCCACGGCCTTCACCGCGTCGAACAGTGCCGCATCTTCGCCGGGGAAATTCACCGCCGCCTGCCAGTTGGCCGAAAGGCGGATTTCGCCCAGCGAGGCGATCGGTGCGGCGGCAAGATTGGTGATGGCTTCGCCCACGGCGAGGCGGGCGGCGTCCGGGCTGCTCAGCAACGCGACGGGTGCGCGCTCGGCCATCGCCATCGCTTCACCGGTGTAGCTGTCGAAATCGGTGACGGTCACGGCGCAATCGGCCACCGGCACCTGCCACGGACCGACCATCGGATCGCGCACATTGAGGCCGCCGACGGTACGGTCGCCAATGGTGATGAGGAAGCTCTTGCTGCCCACGGTGGGCAGGCGCAGCACGCGCATCAGCGCTTCGTCCATGCTGATGCCGGCCAGATCAGGCAAGAGATCGACGCGCGGCTTCAGACGCTTGGCATCGCGATGCATGCGCGGCGGCTTGCCGAACAGCACATCCATCGGCAGGTCGATCACCAGCGTGTCGGTTCGCGGATCGTGCACCACCAGGCGTCGCTCGGCCGTGGCATCGCCAACCACCGCATACGGGCAACGCTCGCGCTTGCAGTAGGCCTCGAATTCGGCGAGATCCTCGGGCCCGATCGCGAGCACATAGCGCTCTTGCGATTCGTTGCTCCACACCTGCATCGGCGACAGCGAAGGGTCATCGCACGGAATCTTGGACAGGTCGATGCGACCGCCCACGCCCGCGTCGTTGAGCAACTCGGGAATGGCGTTCGAAAGACCGCCTGCGCCTACGTCGTGCACGCTGACGATGGGGTTCTTGTCGCCGCGCGCCCAGCAGCTGTCGATCACCTGCTGCGCGCGACGCTCCATCTCGGCGTTGTCGCGCTGCACGGAAGCGAAATCCAGCTCCTTGCTCGACGTGCCCGAGGCCACCGACGAGGCAGCGCCACCGCCCAGGCCGATCAACATGGCCGGGCCACCGAGCACGATCACTTTGTTGCCCGGTTGCACGTCGCGCTTCTGCACATGGTCGGCACGGATATTGGCCAGACCGCCGGCGATCATGATCGGCTTGTCGTAGCCACGGCGCACGCCCGCTTCACCGGTCTCGTGCTCGTACGTACGGAAGTAACCGCCCAGCGCCGGACGGCCGAATTCGTTGTTGAATGCAGCGGCGCCCAGCGGGCCGTCGCGCATGATTTCGAAGGCGGTCGCCATATGCGGCGGCAGCGGGCGATCCACTTCCCACGGTCGCGGCAGGCCAGGAATGCGCAGGTCGGACACGGAGAAACCGGTCAGGCCGGCCTTGGGCTTGGCGCCACGGCCGGTGGCGCCTTCATCGCGGATTTCGCCGCCGGCGCCGGTGGCCGCACCCGGCCACGGCGCGATGGCCGTGGGATGGTTGTGCGTTTCGACCTTGATCGCATAATCGATGCGCTCCGGATGCGAACGCCACACACCGTCCTGATCGGTGAAAAAGCGCTTGCCTTCGGAGCCTTCGATCACGGCTGCGTTGTCCTTATAGGCAGACAACGTATGAGCCGGCGAATGCTGGTGGGTGTTCTTGATCATGCCGAACAGGCTCTTGTCCTGAGCCTCGCCGTCGAGCGTCCAGCTGGCGTTGAACACCTTGTGGCGGCAGTGCTCGGAATTGGCCTGCGCAAACATGAAGAGTTCGGCGTCGGTCGGGTTGCGACCCAGTTCGGCGTAGCGCGCGACCAGGTATTCGATCTCGTCGTCGGCCAGCGCCAGGCCCAGTTCCCGGTTGGCCATGTCCAGCGCGGCCTTGGGCTCGCTGCCCAGCTCGATGTAGACCACCGGACCGGGCTGGCCACCGAGGAACAAGCTGTGCGCCTGGCTCAGATCGGTAAGCACCGACTGCGTCATCGCGTCATGCAGAACGGCAACGACGGCGTCGTACTGCGCGCTGCCAATGGCCGGCAGACTGGCGACCTGCCAGGCGACGCCGCGCTCGACGCGGCGCACGTCAAAGCCGGCGCCATGCAGGATATCGGTGGCCTTGCTGGACCAGGGCGAAATCGTGCCCAGGCGCGGAACCACCCATAGCGAGGCGTGTTCGGGCTTGCCTTCTTTGGCTTCGAGCACTTCCAGCAGGCGGCGATGCTGCTCGCCCTCCGGCTCGCGGTCGGCGTCGATGAAATAAATAAACCACGACGCCTGCACACGCGTGCCACGGTGAATGGCTTCCAGGCGTGCGTTCAGACGTTCAAGGCGAAAAGGGGAGAGGGCGCTCTGCCCGTCGAGTGCGATCATGCGGGGACAGGAGGTAGGCGAAAACGCCGATTGTACCTCATCGCGCATCAACACTGCCGCGACGCAGCATCGCGACCGTTCGGGCGACGCTGGCACTCCAACGCCGCCCAGTCAGTCTAACTTAATGAATCTACGGCCAATTGCCGCATGCCAGGGGCACAAAGCCGCATCGGTCGCCCGACATCAGCCGCCGGTCTTAAGCGCCTGCAGCAGCTGCTCGGGCGTCACATAGCCGCCGACCATCGAGCCATCGGCCGCAATGATGGTGGGCGTGCCGGACACGCCGAGCTTCACGCCCAGCTCGAACTCGTCTTTCACCGGGTTCGGACAGTTGGTGGCCTTGGGCGCCTTGCCTTGCTTGGCCGAGGTGAACGCGGCCTTGCGGTCGCTGGCGCACCACACCGACACCATCTCGTTATAGGTGGGCGTGGTACGGCCTGCCTCGTTGATGACGCCTTCGCGCGGCCAGGCGATGTACTCCACCGCGATCCCGGCCTTGTTGAAATCGGCCATGTGTTCGTGCAACTGACGGCAGTACGCGCAGTTGACGTCGGTGAACACGGTGACGCGATAACGCGGATTGGCCGGCGCGAACACGATGCGGTCGGCCTCGGGCACCTTGGCCAGCTCGGCCTTGCGGAACTCGGCCCAGCCATCCTCGGTGATGTTCTTTTTCCTGCCCAGGTCGATCAGGTCGCCATTGAGCATGTACTTGCCGTCGCTGGACACATAGACCAGATGGCCCGAGGCGATGACCTGGTAAAAGCCCTGCATCGGCGCCGGACGGATCGAGTCGATGCTCGCGTTGGGCACCAGGCCTTGCACGGCACGGCGAATGGCGGCTTCCGACCCGGTGGCCACAGCGGCGGGCGCAGCGGTGGCCACACCAGTCGCACCCGTTGTGCCGTCCGGCGCGGCGCAGGCATTGAGTGCCAATCCGCCGACGCACAGCGCCAGCAACCATTTCTTGAACATCGCAGACCTCGTGGACATGCATTTCCCCGTGGGGGAAACGTGGGGGAAAGCCATTCTCGCACAGGCGCCTGAACGCGGATGCGGGCCGTTTGGCACAGCCGCGGCCCCGGTCAGCCGCGCGGATGGTGCTGGGCGTGCAGCCGCTTGAGACCTTCCTTGGCGACCAGCGTATAGATCTGCGTGGTGCTCAGCGCGCTATGGCCCAACAGCATCTGCAGCGCGCGCAGGTCGGCGCCGTGGTTGAGCAGGTGGGTGGCGAAGGAATGCCGCAGCACATGCGGCGAAATGCGCTTTGAGACGATGCCTACCTGCACGGCGTAGCGCTTCACCAGCGTCCAGAACATCTGCCGCGTCATGCCCTCGCCGCGGTTGCTTAGAAACAGCGCCACCGGCTGGCGGCCGCGCGCGAGCGACGGGCGTGCCGCAGCGAGATAAGCCTCGATGCGCTCGGCCGCCACCTCACCGATCGGCACCAGGCGATCCTTGCCGCCCTTGCCGGTGACCCGCACGACGCCTTGGCGCAGGTTGAGCGAAGCCAGCGGCAACTGCACCAGTTCGGACACGCGCAAGCCCGAGGCATACATCAGTTCCAGCATCGCGCGATCGCGCAGACCCAGGGTCGTGCCAAGATCCGGCGCATCCAGCAGGCCCTCGATCTCGCGCTCGGCCAAGGCCTTGGGCAGGCTGCGCGGCATCTTGGGACGCTCGATCAACAGCGTGGGATCGTCGAAACCCGGTTCGGTGCGCGCGACATGGGCGTAGTAGCGACGAAACGCCGACTGCCGACGCGCCAGCGAACGCACCGCCACCGGCTGGCTGCCGTGATAGGCGGACAAGTGCTGACGCTGCGCGCTGCGCAGGCTCTGCCCCTGCGAGCCCAGCCAGCGCGCGAGACTTTCGAGATCGCTGCGGTAAGCCTCCAGCGTGCGGTCGGACAATCCATCTTCGGACCACACGCGCTCGATGAAAGCATCGATGCTGCGACGGTCGGCTTCGGCGATACTGGGTTCTTCTTGCTGCATGGACGCGATGCTGGCTGCCCGCCTCGCCACGTGCAAGCGTTCCCTACGCAGGCTGCCGTTTCGATGACTTCCAGCACCGCCACCGATATCTATTGCCCGCTATGGCGCCGCCTGTTCGCCCTGCTCTACGACCTGCTGGCCGTGGTGGCGATCGTGATGGTGGTCGGTTACGTGTGCCAGCGCGTCACCGGCGGCAACCTGATCAGCACCGACGGGCACGCGCACATCGCATGGTGGTATCAGCCGCTGCAGGCGCTGCTGGTATCGGCCTATTTCATCGCATCGTGGTTGCGCGGCGGACGCACGCTGGGCATGCGCCCCTGGCGCATTCGCGTCAGCAACGAGCAAGGATTTGGCATCACGTTCACCCAGGCGCTCGTGCGATTGCTCGTGGCGGCAGCGCCGATGGGCTTGCTGGTACTGGCGCCGTGGATCGGCACCAGGGCGGCACTGTGGGCGATGGCCGCCGCATGGATCGTCTGGTTTGGCGTATCTATTTTCGATCCGCGTCGACGAGCGCTCCATGATGTGATCGCGCGCACGGTTTTGCGCAAGTAAGGAAAGCTTCACATGAAAGTGAGGTGGATTCGGGCAACACTGTTATATGCCCTCGCTTGCCTTACCCCGTCGCGACGCCACCGAGCTTAAACGCATCAATCAGGCGTTCTACGACTCGCTGTGGTCAGGATCGCGACTGGTCGATCCCAGCCGCTTCAATACCTGGCCGATGGTGCGCGAACTGGCCATGGCGCTGCCGCGCCGCTTGGAAGTGGCGCCCGGTCTGCGGCCGCGGCTGCCGATCGATGGCACCTACTTCGTCGACATCAGCACGGCCGCCCTGGGTGAACTTCGCTCGCACGGCGCCAGTGCCGCGCGCGCCAACATCAGCGCCCTGCCCTGTGCCGACGCCAGCTTCGATCTGGTCTGTGCGCTCGACATCCTTGAGCACGTGCTGGACGACGACAAGGCGCTGCGCGAGCTTTCCCGCGTTGCAGCACCCGATGCCCGCATGCTGCTCTCCGTGCCACTGCACGAAGCGGCCTGGACCGAGTTCGACGAGTTCGTCGGCCACTACCGCCGCTACGAGCCCGCCCAGATTCTGCGCAAGCTCGAGTCCAATGGATGGACTATCGAACAGAGCGCCATCTACGGCATGCAGCCCACCTCCAAGACCTTGCTCGGCCTGGGCCAGTGGTATCTCACCCACCAGCGCGAGCGCGCGCTGTGGTGGTACAACCGCGTGATCATGCCGCTGGGCCTGCGCCTGCAGAAGCCGCTGCGCTGGCAGCGCGGCATGGCCGACAGCGACGGCGTGGACGAATTGCTGCTGCTTTGTCGCCGCGCCTAAGCACCTGATTCAGCAGGATTGAGACAATGCGGCGGCGCAGCACGACTGCGCCAAAACCGGGTAAGATGGTTCTCTCTGACGCTTCCCGGTTCCACCCCGATGCTTTATCAGATCCATGAGTGGCAGCGCGCTTTCCTTGGCCCGCTGAGCCACTACGCCGAAGCCAGCGCCAAGCTGCTGAGCGACATCACCAGCCCGTTCTCGCATTTCCCCGGAGCGCCACGCATGGCCGCCGGCTACGAGCTGTTGCACCGTCTGGGCAAGGAATACGAGAAGCCCGCGTTCAACATCCCGCAGGTGACGGCGCACGGCCAGGAAATTGCCGTGATCGAGCGCGTGATGCTGGACAAGCCGTTCTGCCAGCTCAAGCGCTTCAAGCGCTTCAGCGACGATCCGGAGACCATCGAGAAGTTGAAGAACGACCCGACCGTGCTGGTCGTGGCGCCGCTCTCCGGACACCACGCCACGCTGCTGCGCGATACGGTGAAAACCCTGCTGCAGGACCACAAGGTGTACATCACCGACTGGGTCGACGCGCGCATGGTGCCGACCAGCGCGGGGCCGTTCCATCTGGACGACTACGTGGCGTACATCGAGGAATTCATCCGCCATATCGGCGCCGAGCGCGTGCACGTCATCTCCGTGTGCCAGCCGACCGTGCCGGTGCTTGCCGCGGTGTCCCTGATGGCGGCGCGCGGCGAAGCCACCCCGCTCAGCATGACCATGATGGGCGGCCCGATCGAGCCGCGCAGCAATCCGACCGGCGTCAACAATCTCGCCACCACGCGACCGCTCAGCTGGTTCCGCGGCAACCTCATCCACACCGTGCCGCCGAACTATCCGGGCACCGGCCGCGAGGTTTACCCCGGCTTCCTGCAGCACGCCGGATTCATCGCGATGAATCCGGGCCGTCACCTGAACTCGCACTGGGATTTCTACGAGAACCTGCGTCGCGGCGATCAGGATGACGCCGAGGCGCACCGCAAGTTCTACGACGAATACAACGCCGTGCTCGACATGCCGGCCGAGTATTACCTCGACACCATCGCCACCGTGTTCCAGCAGTTCCTGCTGCCGCGCGGGCTCTGGGATGTCTCCGGCGAACGCGTGAAGCCTGCAGCCATCACCAAGACCGCGCTGTTCACCGTCGAAGGCGAGCTGGACGACATCGCCGGCCTTGGCCAGACCGAAGCTGCGCATGATCTGTGCAGCGGGATCCCAGCTGACCGACGCGAACATCGCGTGGTCGACGGCGCCGGCCACTATGGCATTTTCAGTGGGCGGCGCTGGCGCCAGACGGTGTATCCGCAGGTGCGGGATTTCATTCGCAAGTTTGATAAGCGGGCTGCCTAAGCCTGCTTTATGCCCCTCTCCCGTTCTGGGAGAGGGCTCTGCGTGCCTGTGGGAGCGCACCCTGTGCGCGACAGCCGCGCCGCGGTGTACCGCTCCGTAGGTTTGTCGCGCACAGGGTGCGCTCCCACAAAGAACTGAGCGGCAGCATTGATCCGCCATCCACAGGCCAGCGCGATCCCTTGTAGGAGCGCACTTGTGCGCGACCGCGGCGCCGCGATGCATCGCTCCGGTTGGTCGCGCACAAGTGCGCTCCTACAAAAGACCGACCGGCCCCGCAGCGCCGAGCGTTGGGCTCTTGATCAGGCTCTTGATCAGGCTCTCGCCCTTCGGGGTCCCCGTATGACGCGGCGGGCGGGTGGAGGAAAGCCCGAAGGGTGGCCGCAGGGATGCGGCCAGTTTTTCGACAGGACACGGATGTCCTGTCGAAAAACCCCGCAACCCGCACGCGCACCTGGAGGGCCAAAGGCCCGGAAGGCGCGTCATCCGGGGGGCCCTTTCTTTTGGTTACTTTGCTTTACTCCGGGCATCCTGCCCTCCGCCCTTCGGGCCGGCTTCGCCGTTCGCACGCGCTCGAAGCGCGTGCGTGGGCAAGCAAAGAAAAGTGACCCGGCCTCCGGCAGGAGGTCGGAAGCCCGCGGCAGGCGAGCCAGGTCGCGGTATCACGACAATCCAGCGCAAAGTCGCAGCATCCCAGCCTACGCCGGAATGACAAAGTAGAAACGTTCCCGCGAGCACCCGCCCCTCACCCCAACCCTCCCCCCGCAGGGGAGAGGGAGAAGATCGCCGGCACTCGCAGCATCACGCAAAAAACTGCCGGAACGCCGCCACCGTCCGCGCCACACCCTCATCATCGATATCCAGATGCGTCACCAACCTCAGCGTCGGCAGGTAGCCGATGCTGATGCGGATACCCGCCTGCCGCAAATGGACGTCCAATTCCCGCAGGCGATCGGCAGGTACATCGATAAACACCATATTGGTGTGCTGCCCCAGCAGCTTCACGCCAGGAAGGTCACCCAGCCCCGCCGCCAACATCACCGCGCGAGCGTGATCCTCGGCGAGACGCTCCACATGGTGATCCAGCGCGTACTGCGCAGCAGCAGCCAGCATGCCAGCCTGACGCCAGCCGCCACCGGTCACCTTCTTCCACCGCCGCGCCTTGTCGATCAGCGCCGCCGAGCCGACCAGCACCGAACCCACCGGCGCACCCAGGCCCTTCGACAAGCAGACCGACACACTGTCGAACAGACCGGCAATCTCGCGAGCCGGCACGCCACTGGCGACGGCGGCATTGAACAAGCGGGCACCATCCAGATGAAACCCCAACCCGCGTTCGCGCGCGAAATCGCGTGCCGCTTTCAGGTAGCCCAGCGGCAGGGCACGCCCATGCCAGGTGTTTTCCAGCGCGAGCAGCCGCGTGCGCGCGAAATGCGGATCGACCGGCTTGATCGCCGCGGCGAGCTTGTCCAACGGCAGGATGCCATCCACGTCGTGCGGAATCGGTTGCGGCTGTATCGAGCCAAGCACGGCGGCGCCGCCGCCTTCGAATTTGTAGGTATGCGCATCGGCACCGACCAGGTACTCATCGCCGCGCTCGCAATGCGACATCAGCGCGATGAGGTTCGATTGCGTACCGGTCGGCACGAACAGCGCCGCCTCAAAGCCGAGATCCGCCGCAAGCCGCTGCTGCAAGGCGTTCACCGTGGGATCTTCGCCGTAGACGTCGTCGCCCACGGCGGCTTCCAGCATGGCCGCACGCATGGCCGGGGTGGGACGGGTGACGGTATCGCTGCGCAGGTCGATGAGTTCCACGATGGACTTCCGGTAGCTGGATCAGACCCCGAGTTTGAACGCTCGCTTTGGCAGAATCAAAGGCGGCGGGCCTGACGGGCCACAGCGGCTTGGGCTAGCCTTGTCATCGGGTCTCCGCATGCGGCGGGGACGCGAGCCGATCGAGGCGACGGCATGTCGTTCCTGCGTCTGTATCTTCGGGTGATTGCTCTGCTGGCTCCCGAAAAGAAGCTGGCAATCACGTTGGCGCTGGCCAACCTGGCGCTGGCCGGTGTGTTTTTCCTCGAACCGGTGCTGTTTGGCCGCGTGGTAGACGCGCTGGGCAGCACGCATGCCGGCGATGCGCCTCGCCTGATCGCGCTATGGGCCGGCGTGGGCTTTGCCGGCGTGCTGGCCAATGTGTGGGTGTCGCTGCATGCGGACCGGCTCGCGCATCGCCGACGCCTCGCCGCGATCGCATTGTTTTTCGAACATGCCGCGGCCATGCCGATGTCGTTCCACGGCGAGTATCACACGGGCCGGCTGTCACGCATCATGAACGTTGGCGTCAGCAACCTGTTCAATCTCTGGCTGAGTTTCTTCCGCGAGCATCTGGCTACGTTGTTGTCGATCTTCGTGATGGTGCCCGTGGCACTGTGGATCAACTGGAAGCTGGCACTGCTGATGATTGCGCTACTGCTGTGTTTCTCGATTTTCAACGCCGTCGCCGTGCAGCGCACGCACAAGGCACAAGGCGAAGTGGAGGAATTGCACCACGAGATCGCGACGCGCGCCGGCGATGTATTCGGCAACGTGACGGTGGTGCAGAGTTTCACGCGACTGGCCGCCGAATCGCGCGCACTGCACGAGCTGATGACGCGCACGCTCAATGCGCAATATCCGGTGCTGCGCGGCTGGGCGATACTTTCGGTGCTCAATCGTGCGGCGAGCACGCTCACCATCGTGGCGATTTTTGCGGTGGGCGCAGCGCTGCACTCGCGTGGCGAGATCAGCGTGGGCGGCATCGTCAGTTTCGTGGGTTTCTCCATGCTGCTGATCGGCAGGCTGGAGCAATTCGCCACCTTCCTGTCGAACCTGTTCTTCCAATCGCAGTCGCTGCGCGATTTCTTCACCGTGCTTGACCGCCAGTCCGAGATCGCCGATCGCCCGGGGGCCATCGCCCTGCCCCGCGTGCGTGGCGAAGTGGTATTCGAGCAGGTCAGTTTTGGCTACGACCCGGTGCAGCCGGCCCTGCATGAGCTGAACTTCCGCGCACGGCCGGGCAGCACCATCGCCCTGGTCGGCCCCACCGGCGCCGGCAAGAGCACGGCGCTGAGCCTGCTGTATCGCGCTTACGACCCCAGTGCCGGGCGCGTGACGGTCGATGGCCACGATGTCCGCGAAGTCACGCTGGAATCGCTGCGACAGAACATCGGCGTGGTGTTTCAGGATGCCGGCATGTTCTATCGCTCGATCCTGGACAATCTGCGCGTGGGTAATCCCGAAGCGGAGCCTGGCCAGATCGACGCCGCCGTTGCGGCAGCCGAAGCAGCGGCGTTCATCGCACGCAAGCCCGCCGGCCTGGAAACGCTGGTCGCCGAGCGCGGGCGCTCCCTCTCGGGCGGCGAACGCCAGCGCCTGGCGATCGCCCGTGCGATGTTGAAGGACGCGCCGATCCTGATCCTCGACGAAGCCACCAGCGCGCTCGACAACGCTACCGAGGCGCGCATCCAGCGGGCGCTGGATCGGCTGACCGTCGGCCGCACGACGTTCGTGATCGCGCACCGCCTGTCGACCGTACGCAACGCCGATCTGATCCTGGTGCTGGACCAGGGTCGGCTGGTGGAACAGGGGCGCTTTGCAGAGCTCATCGCCAAAGGCGGACTATTCGCCCGCCTCGCCCAGGAAGGCCAGTTCGCGCCGGATGCACCGGACGATTCCACTGTCGCCAACGCCTAGCCATGCGTGATGGCGATGGCCAAGACACGACGGGATCTGCCACCCGTGCCGGGCGGCGCCACGTCAGCCGTGTTTTCGGAAGTACACCCAGGCAATCACCGCCAGGATCAAGGCGGGCAGCACATTGGCCACCAGCGGCGGCACGCCATAGACGGTGCCGAAGTTCACCATCGCCTTCTGCAGGAAGTACCAGCCAATGGCGAGCAGCATGCCGATGAACATGCGCTTGCCCAGGCCACCGGAACGCAAGGTGCCGAACGAGAACGGCATGGCCAGCAAGACCAGCACCAGCACGTTGAGCGGATACAGTGCGCGCGTCCAGAACGCGGAGGCATACACGCCGGGATTCTGGCCGTTCTGCTCGAGGTAGGTGATATTGCGGCGCAGGTCGCGCATCGGCAGGTATTGCGGCTGGATCACCGACTGCTCCAGCACCTGCGGATTGAGCTTGGAATCCCAGGTCTGGCTATCGGCGGTGGTGGAATGCGTCCCGGCATCGTCCAGGGTGGTGCTGCGCACCTTGCTCATCACCCACTGGTGGCCGTCGTGTTCAGCCGTCTGCGCCCAGTCGAAGCGCTTCACCTGGCCGTCGGGCGTGAGCGTGAAAACGCGCACGTCATGCAGCTGCACGGTGCTGTGCGTCGCGGTGTGTTTGGCCATCCATCCCTTGGCATTGATGACGCGATCGCCATCGCGCGCCCACAGGCCGGATTCACCGCCCAGGCCGACGTTGTTGGATTTCAGGCGCAACTGCATCGCTTGCGCCTGCTGGTCGCCCCAGGGCGCCGCAGTCTCGCCAAGGATCACCACGCCAACCACGAGGATGGCCACCACGCCCACGGCCGACGCGGCAATGCGCAGCTTGGACAGGCCACAGGCGCGCAATGCGGTGAGCTCGTTGGTGGCGGCCAGGCCACCCAGGCCAAGCAAGCCGCCGATCAACGCCGCGTTGCCGAACATTTCATACAGACGACGCGGGAACGTGACCAGCACGTAGACCACCGCGTTGGTCACCGTGTAGCCGTTCTTGCCCACGTTGCCGAGCTGGCGCAGGAACTGGAACACCGCATCGAGGCCGGTGATCACCAGCCATACGGTGAGCATGGCGCCAAGGACGGTGGTGCCGACCAGCCAGTCGACGCGACGAATGCGCAGTGCAGCCATCAGGCACCTGCCTTGCGCGGTTTACGCGGCGAGTATTGGTTCTGGAACATGCGGGCCGCCACGGCAAACACGATCAGGGTCACCATCCACATCGGGAACGAGTGGTGCCAGTGGCCCTTGATGATCTGGCCGCGACAGATCGCCAGCAGCAGGTAGTAGAAGTAGAACGTGAGGATGGCCAGGAACATGCGCCCGAAGCGCGGCTCGCGCGGACTCTGGCGCGACAGCGGCAAGGCCAGCGCCAGCAGCACCAGGGTCATCGCCGGCGCAATGCTGCGCCACGCGAATTCGGCGCGCGTGTCCGGGTTGTCGGTGCGCAGCAACTGCGCCAGCGTCATCGAGTGCGCGGGATCTTCGGCGTCCTCATCGGACTGGATGCTGTCCAGCGAGGCGTCATTGCGCTCGTATTTCATCTTGCGCCAGTTGTCCGCGCCCAGCGGGATGTCGTACTGGAAGCCGTTCCACAAGGCGAGGAAGCGGCCGCTGCCGTCGGTTTCCTGATACAGCTGGCCGTGTTTGCCGGTGACCAGCTTGAGGTGCGGCACGTTGTCGTGGCCCATGCGCTCGGTGGCAATGAAGGTGTTGCCCAGCGTGCTGCCGTCGCGGCTCAGCTCATCGACGAAGATGATGCCGCCCTTGCCCGGCAGCGGGGTGAAGCGGCCGGCGTCCAGGCCCGCGGCGATCACCGAGCGGTTGGCGGCAGCCACCAGCTGGTCGGAGGTGCGCGCGGCCCAGGGGCCCAGCCACAACGCCACGATGCCGACCAGGATGGCCAGGATCACGGCGAGGATGGACACCGGGCGGAGCAAGCCGTCGGGCCCCATGCCGGAGGACGCGAGCACATGCATCTCGCTCTCGCGGTACATGCGGCCCAGGCCGTTGAGGATGCCCAGGAAGGCCGCCAGCGGCAGCAGGGTCGACAGGCCATCGAGCATGTTCAGGCCCAGCACCTGGAACATCACGCTGGCCGGGAAGCTGCCGTTCGCCACCTGCTGCAGGACGTGCGCAAACGAAGTGCCGGCCATGACGGCCAGCAGCACGATGGCGGTCGCGGCCACGGTTTGTGCCAGCTCACGCAGGAAATAACGATCGAGGATGCTCAGAACCGGTCCTCAGGCAGGGTCGAACCCGCGCGCGTCGCACGGGAGGAGAAACGACTGCGCAGTGTACGGGTTGGAGGGACAGTTTCTCGACATGCGATAAGATGAAGGGCTTGGCGCCGGCCCGCCCCGGGCGCGGCAATCCCCAAGTCTAGCCTGTCCGGGCCTTTCCGGACCTTTCCGTAGGACTTCTCCATGACTCTCCAGTTCAGCCTTGGCTCCGCCGCTCCCGAATCCGTCGAAACCCCCTGCGTAGTGGTCGGCGTCTATGAGAACGGTTTGCTCACCAGTGCCGCCGCCCGCGTGGACACCGCTGCGCACGGCGCGATCAAGCGCCAGGTCGAGAGCGGGGACATCAACGGCAAGGCCGGCACCACGGCCGTGCTGTTCGCGCCCGAGGGCGTGGCAGCCAAGCGCGTGCTGGTGGTGGGTCTGGGAACGCAGAAGACCTTCGACGGTGCACGCTATCAGAAGATAAATATCGAAGCCGCGCGCGCCCTGGGCCGCCTGCCGCTGGACAGCGCGGTGTCCTACCTCACCGAGGTGGACGTGCCCGGTCACGATGCCTCCTGGCGCGTGCGCGTGGCCGCCCTGGCCGCCGACTACGCCGCCTACCGCTATACCGCCACCTTCAAGCCGCGCGAGAAGTCCGCGCAGCCCGAACTGACCGCCATCACCTTTGCCGGCGCCGACGATGCCAAGACGGGTCTGGCCCAGGCCTCGGCCATCGCCGAAGGCGTGCGCTTCGCCCGTGAGCTGGCCAACCTGCCGCCCAATATCTGCAACCCCGCCTATATCGCCGCGCAGGCCGAACAGTTCGCCGCGCAGCACGACAAGGTGAGCTGCACGGTGCTCGATCACGAGAAGATGGAAGAGCTGCGCTTCGGCTCGCTGCTGGCCGTGGCCCGCGGCTCGGCCAACAAGCCCAAGCTCGTCATCCTCGAATACAAGGGCGGCGTGGAAGGCGACAAGCCGTACGCCTTCGTCGGCAAGGGCATCACCTTCGACACCGGCGGCATCAGTCTGAAGCCCGGCCCGGGCATGGAAGAAATGAAGTTCGACATGGGCGGCGCCGCCGGCGTGCTCGGTAGCTTCGTTGCGGCAGTGAAGCTCGGCGTGCCGGTGAACCTGGTGTGCGTGGTGCCGGCGGTGGAAAACATGCCCGACGGCGACAGCTACCGTCCCAGCGACGTGCTCACGAGCCTCTCGGGCCTCACCATCGAAGTGCTCAATACCGATGCCGAAGGCCGCCTGATCCTGTGCGATGCGCTGACCTATACCGCGCAGACCTTCCAGCCCAAGGTGATGATCGACGCCGCCACGCTGACCGGCGCCTGCGTCATCGCGCTGGGCAAGCACGCCAGCGGCCTGATGAGCAAGCATGACGACCTCGCCGCCGAGCTGATCGCCGCCGGCGAAACCACGCTCGATCGCGCATGGCGCCTGCCGCTGTGGGACGACTACCAGGTGCAGCTGGAATCGGGCTTTGCCGACGTCGCCAACATCGGCGGCAAGAACGCGGGCGCGATCACCGCAGGCTGCTTCCTGGCGCGCTTCACCGAGGGCCAGCGCTGGGCGCACCTGGACATCGCCGGCACCGCGTGGGACGAAGGCCGCAAGGGCCTGGCCACTGGCCGCCCGGTGTCGCTGCTGGTGCAGTGGCTGATTGACCGCGCCGCGTAAACCATCACTGCCGTCATTCCGGCGCAGGCCGGAATCCAGCAGCCGTATTGGTCGGCTGTCGCCGGTGCGCTTGAATGCACTGAGCATATCGCGACAATCGAATACCGACGTCACTGGATTCCGGCCTGCGCCGGAATGACGAAATTTGAAAGGCTCCCGCTATGCCTCGCGCCGATTTCTACCTGATCGACAAGCCGCGCTTTCGCGAGCAGCCCCTGCTGCTCGTGTGCGAGCTGGCCAAGCGTGCGCACGCCGCCCAGCAGCCCACCCTGGTGCTGGCGCGCGACTTTGCGCAAGCCGAAGCGATCGACGAGTTGCTGTGGGAGTTCGATCCGGACGGCTTCATCACGCATCAGATCGCCGGTGACGATGACGACCACACGACGGCGGTGCTGATCGTGCCGCCCGGCATCGATACGCCCGATCGCCCGATGCTGATCAATCTGCGCGAAGAGTGTGCGCCGGGCCGCTACGACCGCGTGCTGGAAGTGGTGGCCGCCGATCCGGCCGAGCGCGAGGGTTCGCGCACCCGGTGGACCGAATACAAGCGGCGGCAGTTTGAGGTGAGCAAGCACGATATGTGATGCCGCGCCACGGCATTCACCTGTGGGAGCGCACCCTGTGCGCGACGGCAGCTACGTAGCGTTGCCTCACCATGGGTGCCTGTCGCGCACAGGGTGCGCTCCCACAGAGAATCCATTGCGTCAGTCGTCGACCGACGCGTGCACCGCCATCTGCAGGTTGATCGCATCCTGCAGCTGCTCGCCCGTCAGCGGCTTGCGCAGGAAGCCATCCATGCCCGCTTCGCGAGCCCGCGCTTCCTCATCGCCGCCCGAACGCGCGGTGATCGCCACGATCGGAGTGCGCTGCTCGGATGCCTCGCGCTGACGGATCAGCCGGGCGATCTGGAAACCATCGATGCCCGGCAGGTCCAGATCCAGCAGGATCACATCGCACGGTGCCTGGGCAAGCTCGGCCAACGCCGCCAAACCATTGCCGACATAGCGCACCTCGTGCCCCGCACGTTCGAGCAGGCCGCGAATCACGGCGGCGACGATCACGTCGTCTTCGACCAGCAGGATGCGCAGCGGCAATGCCTCGAGGCCATCGCCGCGCTGCGTCGTCGCGGGCAGCGGCTCCTGCGTCACCGGCAGCGGCAGGCGCACGTGGAAGGTGCTGCCAAAGGCAACCTTTGATTCCAGTTCGACGCTGCCACCCATCATCGCCACCAGCTCGCGGCAGATCGCCAGGCCCAGGCCGCTGCCTGCGCGGCGCTGTGGGCCGATGACCTGCTCGAAACGCTCGAACAAGCGTGCCTGGCTCGCCTCGGGAATACCCGGACCGGTATCGATCACGCTGAAGCGCAGGCCGTCGTCGGTGCGACGCACGCGCAGGGTCACGCCGCCGCGCTCGGTGAACTTCAGGGCGTTGTTGGCCAGATTGAGCAAGACCTGCTTGATGCGCAGCGCATCGCCGATCATGCGCGGCGGCAGATCGCCGGGCATGTCCAGCTCGAAGCGCAGGCCCTTGGCGCGCGCCTGGCCCAGCTCGAGTTTCGCCACGTCGTCGATCAGCGTGCGCGGGTCGAACGGTGCGTTGTCCAGCTCCAGCTTGCCAGCTTCGATGCGCGCGAGATCGAGTGCGTCGTTGACCAGCTTGAGCAGCATGCCGCCCGAGCGCTGCATGGCTTCGGCGTAGTCGCGTTGGGTGCGGCTGAGCGTGGTGGTCAGCAATAGCTCGGCCATGCCCATCACGCCCGTCATCGGCGTGCGGATCTCGTGGCTGAGCGTGGCGAGGAACTGCGTTTTCGCGGCGCTGGCCTGCTCGGCCAGGCGGCTGCGCTGCTCCGCCAATTGCATCTGGTGCCGCTCGGCCAGGCGACGACGCCACGCCTGCAAGGCCAGCCACGCCAGCAGCGCCGCCAGCAACACATACGCACACCACGCCCACCAGCGCGCCCACGGCGGCGCCTGCACATGGATGTGCAGCGGCTGCGCAAGCTGCGTCCACACGCCGTCCGCGCCGGCGGCCATGACCTCCAGCGTGTAATCGCCGCGCGGCAGGCCGGTGAGGTCGCGCTCGCCATGGCCGCCGGTATCCACCCAGGTGTTGTCGAGGCCGGCGAGGCGAAACCGATAGCGATTCGCGGCGGGATCCACATAGGAAAACACGCGCGTGTCCACGATCAGGCCCGAATCGCGCCAACCGATGGAAAGATGACCGGACTCCGGCACGGGAAGCTCGCGCACGGCGCCTTCGCGGCGCACGCTGATGCGGGTGAGCGCCAGGCGCGGCGGTTCGGTGGCACGTGACGCGCGATTGGGATTGAAGCCCATCACGCCACCCAGGGTGGGCGAATAAATCATGCCGTCGGGCATGCGGCTGAAGCCGCGGAGAAATTCGCCGTTGCTCAGGCCATCCTGCAGCCCGAGCTCGCGGAACTGTGCGATGGCGGGATCGAAACGCCACAGGCCATCGCGGCCGAATACCCATACACGCTGATGCTGGTCGACAGCCAGATCCACCACGTTGACCGAGGGCCATCCGCGGGTGGCGTCGATCTTGCGATCGAGCACCAGGCCGTCGCCGTCGTAGTGGTAATGCTCCAGGCCATCGGGACGAGCCATCCACACGCCATCGTCGGTGAAGTCGAACGCATCCACCGCCTGGCGATTGTCGACGCCGGGCACCGGTTCGAAATGATCGTAGCTGCGATCCAGCCGCAGCATGCCGCCGTCGCTGGCGTACCAGAACGTGCCGTTCCTCAGGGTGAGCTGGCTGCCCCAGCGTGCTTTTTCCTGCGCGGGTTGCACGGACACCGAAGTCACCGCCAGCGTGTCCTGGTCGACCCGGAACAGCCCTTCGCCGAAGCTGCGCGCATACAGCTTGCCATCCGGCCCCACTTCCACTTCGAGCGGATGCTTGAGTCCGTGCTTGGAACCATCGACGGCATCGAGCTTGCCGTCGGCGTAGCGGAACAATGCGCCCTGCACGGTCACCCACAGGCGCGACTGCGCATCTTCGGTAAGACCGAGCACGTCGCCGCGCAGGCCCGAGATCACGTGCTCGACTCTGCCGGTAGCCGGCCACAGGCGATCGACGCGACCGCCACGTTCGCCGACCCAGATCGCACCATCGCGGCCGCGCGCCACCGCGTAGGCGACGGAATCGCGCAGGCTGTTGTCGTCATCGGGAATGTGCGTGAAACGGCTGACACTGTCCCAGCCTGGCGCCAGGTAGGCCACGCCGCCATCGAACAAGGCGATCCAAAGGCCCCCTTCGCTGTCGGGACGGATCTGCCACACCCAGGTGCCCGGCAGGTTGCCGTAGAGCACCGGTTGGTTGGTGACCGCCTCGATCTTTGCGTCGTGTGCCTTCTTGAGGAAAAGTCCGTGCTGCGTGCCCACCCACAGGCGCCCGCTGCGGTCGCGCACGCTGCTGAGGATATTGGTGTCGGGCAGTTCGCTGCTGCCCACCTGTCGCGCCACGTCGTCCGCGCCGATGATGAACAGGCCGTGCGAGGAGGCCACGCGGATTTCATCGCCGTCGCCCTCGATGCGCCATGCGTCGAGCGACTTCTCCGGCGACGCCATGGCGATCGGATGGAACTCGCCATCCGGGTCGCGACGGAAGACGCCGTTGTCGCTGCCCACCCATAGCTGGCCGTGGGCGTCCACGTAGAGCGCGCCCACCGTGCCCAGGGCTTCCGGTGCACTGCCCGTCACCAGCACGTGGTCAAAGCCGCGGCCATCGCGGCGCATGCGGTCCAGACCCAGCGCCGTGCCCACCCAGATCGAGCCGTCGCCGGTCTGTGCGATCGACCAGGCCTTGTCGCTGCCCAGGCTCGCCGGATCGTTGGCGTCATGACCCCAGTGGTGGAACGTGCCCGAGCGATCGTCGTAGCGGTTGAGGCCTGCCTCGAGGCCCGCGGCCCACAAGCCGCCGGCGCGATCGAAGATCAGCGCGGAGATGCCGTTGTTGAACAAGGATTGGCTGTCGCCCGCCACATGGCGGAACACTTTGAAGTTGACGCCGTCGTAGCGCGCAATGCCGCTCTTGGTGCCGAACCACATCGAACCATCCGGCGCCTGCACCACGGTATAGACACTGCTGCTCGGCAAGCCTTCGGCCGTCCCGAAGCGACGGAACTGTGGCGTCGCCAGTGCCGCATTGACGTGCTCAGGCGCTGCTGCCGCCGGCGCGATTTGCGCGGCCGCGGGCACGCACACTGCCACCAGCGTGGACGCGCCCATGATCAGGACAACGCGAAGCAGCAAGGACGGCAGCATGCACTTCCCCCGGAATCTTTCGATTTTGCCAGACCTGCCGCGCAGGAACGAGCATGGCTTTTGGCCGACGCGACGGGCCACCCCGACGACGTTGCCGTGGGGAAACAATCCGTTCCGGCGCGACGGCTGGCGCCACCGCGGCGGATCGTCCAGACTTCCCGGCATGCCAAGCTCACGCCGCTCCAGCCGCCTGCTGCTCGCCCTCCTGTGCGCCTGCGCTCCGCTTGCCTCCGTGCAGGCTGCAGCGACCACGTACAGTTACGACACCACGCACAGCCAGATCCTTTTCAGCATCGACCACAACGGGTTCTCGCGTCCGTTCGGGCGGCTGCATATAGCGAAAGGCTGGTTGCGTTTTGATCCCGATGACTGGACGCAATCGGCCACCGAGCTGGATATCGACCTGGCCAGCCTGGACATGGGCGACGCCGAATGGAACGCGGCGGTGCTCAAGCCGGCCTATCTGGACGCGGAAAAGTCCCGTTATGCGCATTTCGCAAGTACTTCCGTGGAGCGCAAGGACGACACGCACGGCGTTCTGCATGGCAACCTAACCCTGCGTGGCGTGACACATACGGTGGATATTGCATTCACCTTCAACCGGCACGGCACCACGATTTACGGCATGCATACGATTGCAGGCTTCTCTGGCACGGCGATGCTCAATCGAGACGATTACGGCATCACCGCGACGCCCAATTCCATCGGCCACGGCGTGAGCGTGTGGCTGGAACTGGAAGCCATCCAGGAAGACCAGGCCCATAGCAAGGAATCACCATGAGTTTTCGCAACACCGACCATCAATGGGGATCGGTCGCCAAATTCTTTCACTGGACCATCGCGCTGCTGATCCTGGGCAACGGCATCTTCGGCCTTTGCATGGATCTCGCCCATGGCCCCATGCAGAAAATCAATTGGCTCGCCCTGCACAAGTCGATCGGCCTGACCGTGCTGGCGCTGTTCCTGTTGCGCGTGCTGTGGCGCCTGGCCAATCGCCCGCCGCGAGATGAGCCCACCTCACGCCTGCAGCACTATGTGGCGCATGGTGTGCATACGACGCTTTACGCGCTGGTCGCGCTGCTGCCACTGAGTGGCTGGTGGTTCAATTCCATCGCCGGCAAGCCGCTGCAGTATTTCAAGATGTTCAACCTGCCCGCGCTTACCGCCGCCAACCAGGATACGCGCCGCTTGTGGCACAGCGTGCACGAATACCTGTTCTGGTTCCTGGTGTTGCTGCTGGTCCTGCACATCGCCGGTGCGCTCAAGCATCACCTGATCGATCGCGACAACACTCTGCGGCGCATGCTGCCCTTTGCTCGTGTGCGCCCGAACTCTCAAGGAGAACGCTGATGAACCGCTACGCGCTCAAGCTCGCCCCGCTGCTGCTCGCTCTGGCCGTGCCCGGCCTGGCCGGCGCCGCCGATTACACCGTGCAGCCCGCAGCCAGCAAGCTCGCCTTCAGCGGCAGTTTCCAGGGGCAGTCGTTCGATGGCACGTTTGGCCAGTGGACCGCCGCGATCAGCTACGACCCGGCCAAACTCGCCGCGTCGAAGTTCGACGTGGAAGTAGACCTGGCCAGTGTGAAGACGGGCGACAAGGATCGCGACGGCGCCCTGCCCGGTTCGGATTTCTTCAACGTGGCCAAATTTCCCAAGGCCCATTTCGTCACCACCGGCTTCCGTCAAAACGGCGCGCAGGTGGTTGCCGATGGCAACCTGACCCTGCGCGGCCTGACCAAGCCGGTGAGCCTCACCGTGGTGTTCAAGCCGCAGGGCACCGGCGCCACCATGGACGTCACCGGTACGGTGAAGCGCCTTGATTTCGGCGTGGGCACTGGCGATTACGCCGATACCTCGGTGATCGCGAACGAGGTGAAGATCAACGCGCATCTGGCGTTGACCGCCAAATAAGCGCACAGCGTTTTTGTTGTAGGAGCGCACTTGCGCGCGACCGCCGCCTCACATGGTGCGGTAGCGCCAGATGCCGCGGTCGCGCACAAGTGCGCTCCTACAAGGTTGCTCCATGAACTTCCCGACCAGGCAGCGCCCCTCTTTTTTGTAGGAGCGCACTTGTGCGCGACCGCCACCTCGCACGGTGCGGTAGCGCCAGAGGCCGCGGTCGCGCACGAGTGCGCTCCTACAGGGGAAGATCCACGAAGGCCTGGACCGCCGCTGCATCAAACGGCCAATCCAGCTCCCGCCCATCGTGGCTGTCACGCAACACCGGCACGCGCGTGCCGTAGCGCTGCTCAAGCGCCTCGTCGTCGTCCACCCATAGGCTGTCGAAATCAGGCGCACGCGCCTGGGCCATCACGGCCAGCGCCTGGTCGCACAGGTGGCAGTAGTCCCGCTGATAGAGCACGTATCGCATCGGCATAGGGCCGCGACAATAGCTTGCGCCCCGCGTTTTCGCGATGCCCTCCGGGCAGGCCAGCGGCGGTAGCGAGGGACTACTGCGGCATCTCGACCAAGGTCGAGACTGGTAAACGTAAATGATAATGCCTATCATTTGCACCAAGGGCCACACGAGCCCACCGGGTTGCCGCCGCCCCGGTTCCCGATACCAACAAGACCCAAGGCCTGCCCATGCCCTCCCTCGCATCGCCCGCGCGACGCCAGTTGCCTTACCGCGCCCTGTTCCTCGCGCTGTCGCTAGCTCTGTCCGCTCCCCTCTTGCACGCCGAAGACGTGCCCGATTCGTCCGACACCACCAAGGTCAAGAATCTGGAAGGCGTGCAAACCACCGCCACGGTGACCGGCGATGGCGACTCCTACACCACCAAGGCCGCCTCGGGCGCCACGCGCCTGCCGCTGTCGCTGCGCGAGACGCCGCAGTCGGTCAGCGTGGTGACCGAGCAGCAGATGAAGGACTTCGGTCTGACCAACATCAATGCGGTGCTGGACACCACCACCGGCGTGAACGTGGAACGGGTGGAAACCGACCGCACCTATTACAGCGCGCGCGGTTTCGACATCACCAACTTCCTCGTCGACGGCGTCGGCCTGCCGTTCGCCAACGGTCAGCAGGAAGGCGACCTGGATACGGCGCTATACCAAAGCGTCGAAGTGCTGCGCGGCGCGAACGGCCTGCTGTCGTTCACCGGCAATCCGTCGGCCACGATCAACTTCGTGCGCAAGCGTCCCACGGCCGACTTCCAGGGCAGCGTCGGCCTGACCGTGGGGAGCTGGGACAACCGTCGCCTGGATGTGGATCTGTCCGGCCCGCTCAACGAGTCGCACAGCGTGCGCGGCCGCCTGATCGCCGCCGGCCAGGACACCGACAGTTATCTGGATCGCTACAACCTGCGCAAGCAAGTGCTCGGCGGCATCGTCGAAGCCGACCTGAGCAGCAGCACCCTGCTCACCGCAGGCGTCACTTACCAGAAGAACAAAACCCACGGCGGCATGTGGGGCGCGCTGCCGCTGTACAACAGTGATGGCACGCCGACCGATTACGACCGCAGCACCAGCACGTCGGCCGATTGGTCGCGCTGGAATGTGGCCGATACGCGCGCCTTCGTCGAACTCACCCAGCAGCTGGGCAACGACTGGAGCATCAAGGGATCGCTCAACTATCGCCGCATCGCCGAGGACAGCAACCTGTTCTACGTCTACGGCACACCCGACGCGCAGACCGGCCTGGGCCTCTATGCCTACCCGTCCGCGTATACCAGCAAGGAACGCCAGTACGTGGCCGACCTGTACGCCACCGGTCCGTTCGAACTGCTGGGCCGCAAGCACGAGCTGGTGCTCGGCGCCAACTGGGCCGAGGACAACGTGCATCAGCTGTCCAGCTATGGCGAAGGCATCGGCACGCCGCTGCCGCCGCTCAACGAGTGGACCGGCGATTATCCGGAACCGCCGTTCGATGCGTCGTATGGCAACGGCGACTTTCACATCAAGCGCAAGACCATGTACGCCACCGCGCGCTGGAGCCTGACCGACCCGGTGACCCTGATCACCGGCGCCAGCCTTGTGCATATCGAGCAATACGGCGCCAATTACGGCGTGCCGAGCAACTTCGAGAAAACGCAGACCACGCCGTTCGTCGGCCTGGTGTATGACTTTGCACAGCACTACTCGGCATACGCGAGCTACGCGCAGCTGTTCAATCCGCAGACCTCGCTCGACATCAACAACAAGGTGCTCGATCCGGTCACGGGTGCGAATGTCGAAGTGGGTGTGAAGGGCGAGTGGTACGACGGACGTCTAAACGCAACGTTCGCGTTGTTCCGCTCGCGCCAGGACGGTCTGGCCGAATACGCCGGCCACAACCTGGCGACCAACCAGGACTACTACACCGGCATCGATGCCACCTCGAAGGGCTACGAGTTCGACGTGAGCGGCCAGCTCACCGACAACTGGCAGCTCAGTGGCGGTTACACGCAGCTGGGCCTGGTCGATCCGCAGGGCAACAACGTGCGCACCTATGTGCCGCGCCGCATGTTCCGTCTCGCCACCAGCTACCGCTTCGACGCCCTGCCCGGCTTCAAGGTGGGCGGCACGCTGCGCTGGCAGGATCGCATCTACCGCGACCAGCAGGCGGTGGCGCTCGACGGCAGCGAGATCTTCACCACGCAGGGTTCTTACGCGGTCGTCGGACTGATGGCGGGCTACGACTTCGGCCAGCACTGGAGCACCACGCTCAACCTCGACAACGTGACCAACCGCAAGTACATCCCGAGCCTGTACTGGGATCAGGGCTTTTACGCGGCGCCGCGCAGCTACATGGTGAATGTCCGCTACTCGTTCTGAACGGGTGCAGCGTAGCGGGACGCCTTCTCGCTACGCTGCCTTCCGACATGTGACGAATCAGTCCATACGCCCGCGCACCGTCGCATCGCTGCGGCGCGGTAACGCACGCCCGGCGGCGCGCGTAGAATAGGTGATTCTCCCCGCCCACTTTGCGTGTCTCCATGGCTGTCAGCGTATTTGACCTGTTCAAGATCGGCATCGGTCCGTCCTCCTCGCATACCGTTGGCCCCATGCGCGCCGCAGCGCGGTTCGCCGAACGCTGGCTCGAAGAAAAAGGCGTGCTCGACCGCGTCGTGCGCGTGCGCGCCGAGCTGTACGGCTCGCTGGCGATGACGGGTCGCGGCCATGGCACGGACAAGGCCGTGCTGCTGGGCTTTGAAGGCGCGCATCCGGATACGGTCGACCCGGACCACATCCCTGAGACGCTGCAGCGCATCCGCACCACCCATCGCCTGCGCGTGCTGGGCAAGCACGAGATCGAGTTCGAAGAAAAGCGCGACCTGGTGTTCAACAAGCGCCAGAAGCTGCCGTTCCACACCAACGGCATGCGCTTCTCCGCCTATGACGCCGAAGGCCATGAGCTGGCCACGCGCGATTACTACTCGGTGGGCGGCGGTTTCGTGGTGAACCACGACGAAGCGGCTGAAGACCGCATCGTCGCCGATACGACCGAGCAACCCTACGCGTTCTCGACCGGCGACGAGCTGCTGGCGCTGTGCGAGAAGCACCAGCTCACGATTGCCCAGCTGATGCTGGAAAACGAAAAGGTGTGGCGCAGCGAAGCGGAAACACGCGCCGGACTGCTGGTGATCTGGAAGGCGATGCAGGATTGCGTCAATCGCGGCCTGCGCTCGCCCGGCGTGCTGCCTGGCGGCCTGAAGGTGGCGCGTCGCGCGCCGGCGATGGCCGAGGAATTGCGCAGCCAGCCCGAAGCGGCGCTGAAAGATCCGCTGACCATCCTCGACTGGGTCAATCTCTACGCGCTCGCTGTGAACGAAGAAAACGCCGCCGGCGGCCGTGTCGTCACCGCGCCGACCAACGGTGCCGCGGGCATCGTGCCGGCCGTGCTGCACTACTACCACCGCTTCATTCCGAAGGCGGACGAGAACGGCATCGTCGATTTCCTGCTGACCGCCGGCGCCATCGGCATTCTCTACAAGGAGAACGCCTCGATTTCCGGCGCCGAAGTGGGCTGCCAGGGTGAAGTGGGCGTGGCGTGCTCCATGGCGGCCGGCGGCCTCACCGCCGCACTCGGCGGCAATGTGCTGCAGGTGGAAAACGCAGCCGAAATCGGCATGGAACACAACCTTGGCCTCACCTGCGATCCGATCGGCGGCCTGGTGCAGATTCCCTGCATCGAGCGCAATGCGATGGGCTCGGTGAAGGCGATCAACGCCAGCCGCATGGCGCTCAAGAGCGACGGTAAGCACCGCGTGTCGCTGGACAAGGTGATCGCGACCATGCGCGAAACGGGTCGCGACATGAAGGACAAGTACAAGGAAACCTCGCGCGGCGGTCTGGCGGTCAACGTCATCGAGTGCTGAGTTGGCAATTGCGTAGCGTGGGCGCCGACATTGGCGCCCCTTCGCCCGTGGAAAGTCTGATGGAAGCCTTGGACGTGCGTTGCGCGCCCCACCGCCTCCACCAGCTAAATCACGAACCCGATGCCGCCGTGGCGGCTCCCGCATCCGCATCCACGCGCGCCTTCAACTGCGCCAGCTGCGCCGGCGTCAACTTGGCCGAGGCCTTGGCCAGATAGTCGGCGGCGCTCTTCAACTGCTGCTGGTTGTCCATGCGCTGCGCCAGCGAGATCTGGTACCAGCCTTCCGCTGGATTCTCCGCAACGCCCGCTCCCGAGACATAAGCCACGCCCATCGCGTAGTGGCCGAGCATCTCGTTGGCGGCCATCGCCTTGCGCGCCAGCGCCACGCCGCGCGGGGCATCCACGGGCACGCCCTGCTTGCCGGTGATCAGGAAATACGCCAGCGTGCCCGCCGCTTTCGCGCTGCCGGCATCGGCAGCCGTCTGCAGCCAGCGCACGCCTGCGGCCACGTCCTGTCGACCGAACAGACCGGTGATATAGAACTGCCCCAGCGACAGCTCGGCATCGACATCGCCCTTCTGCGCCGCTGCGTTCAACAGCTTCTCGGCAAGCGCGATGTCCTTGGGCACGCCCATCTCTCCCGACAGACGCGCCATCGCCAGCACTTCCATGCCCTTGGACGATCCCTTGTCGGCGGCCTTCTGAGCCCATTGCAAGGCTTCGGGCATGCCACCGGTGGACAACAGCGCCACGGCGAGCACCGCCATGTGGTCGGGGTTCTGGTCGATGGTCACGCTCTTGCGCATCCAGTCGATCGCAGCGGGAACATCGCGGGCGACGCCCACCCCGGCCATGGTGGCCGAGCCCAGCATCCAGGCGCCTTCCGCACTGCCAGCAAGGGCCGCCTTGCGATACCACTCGGTGCCGGCGGCCTTGTCGGCCGCTATGCCGTCGTCCTGCAGAGAGCGCCCCAGCGCTACCTGCGCCTGAGTGTCGCCGGCCTGGGCGCGCTTGGTCAGCGCGTCGCGGGTCGCATCGCCCGATGCCGCGCCCGCCGGCATGGAAAGCGCGGCAACCGCCGCGGCCATCACCACCAACCACGTCGCACGGATCATGGTTCGCCGACCTCGAGGGGGGAGCCCCGATACTAGCTGTCCGCCCCGCCTACGCCAATTTCCGGGATGCCGGGAATGCCGCCAATCCGCTCCAGAAGGGCCTCGTCCGGCCGCCGGACTAGTCGTTTCAGCCGTCGATTCAATGACCTGGGTGCTGCGTTGCGCCACGTTGCGCGGCGGCGAGCGGGCTGACAGTTCCCCAACCGGTCTGTCATCATCCGCCCCTTGTGTCGCCCGGGAGGCGGCCGTCGATCCACTGTCCCTGGGGACCTGCATGTCTCAATCTTCAATGCGCCGCGATGTCGGCCCGTTCGCCCTGATGCTTACCGGCCTGGGCTCGATCATCGGTTCCGGCTGGTTGTTTGGCGCCTGGCGTGCGGCCGGCCTCGCCGGTCCGGGTGCGGTATGGGCCTGGGTGCTTGGCGCCGCCATCATCATGACCATCGCCCTGACCTATGCGGAACTGGGCGCGATGTTCCCCGAGTCCGGCGGCATGGTGCGCTACAGCCACTATTCGCACGGTTCGCTGGTCGGCTTTATCGGTGCGTGGGCCAACTGGATCGCGATCGTCTCGGTGATCCCGGTCGAAGCCGAGGCCTCGGTGCAGTACATGGCCTCGTGGCCGTGGCAGTGGGCGCACGATCTCTACATCCACATGCCCGACGGCCATGGCGAACTGAGCCTGCCCGGCCTGTATATCGCCGCCGTGCTGGTGTTGATCTACTTCCTGGTCAACTTCTGGAGCGTGAAACTGTTCGCGCGCTCCAACACGCTGATCACCGTATTCAAGCTGGTGGTGCCGGCCGCGACTGGCCTGGCCCTGATCGCCAGCGGCTTCCACAGCGAAAACTTCTCGGTGGGCGTGAATGGCGATACGCACGCGATCGACTTTGCCGCCGTGCTGACCGCGGTGGCCACCGCCGGCATCGTCTTCAGCTTCAACGGTTTCCAGAGCCCGGTGAATCTGGCGGGCGAAGCGCGCAATCCGGGCAAGAGCATCCCGTTCGCGGTGATCGGCTCGATCCTGCTCGCCACCGTGGTCTACATCATCCTGCAGGTCGCCTACCTGGGTTCGGTGCCACCGGACATGCTGGCCAAGGCCGGCTGGCACGGCATCGATTTCCGCTCGCCGTTCGCCGAGCTGGCCATCATCGTCAACCTGCACTGGCTGGCGATGCTGCTGTACGTGGATGCGTTCATCAGCCCCAGCGGCACCGGCATGACGTATACCGCCACCACGGCGCGCATGATCTACGGCATGGAGCGCAACGGCACCTTGCCGAAGGTGCTCGGCCGCATTCACCCCAAGTGGGGCGTGCCGCGTCCGGCGATGTGGTTCAACCTGGTCGTGTCCTACCTGTTCCTGTTCCAGTTCCGCGGCTGGGGCACGCTGGCGGCGGTGATTTCGGTCGCTACGATCATCTCGTATCTCACCGGCCCGGTGAGTGCGATGACGCTGCGCCGTACCGCGCCGAACCTGCATCGCCCGTTGCGCATCACCGGCTTGCCGATCCTTGCCGGCGTCGCCTTCATCATGGCGACCGAGCTGCTGTACTGGGCACGCTGGCCGCTCACCGGCGAGATCATCCTGCTGATGGTCGTGGCGCTTCCGGTCTACCTGTATTACCAAGCCAAGGTGAAGTGGCACGACTTCGGCCGCCAGCTTAAGGGCGCGTGGTGGCTGATCTTCTACCTGCCAACGCTGGCGCTGGTGTCGCACGTGGGCAGCACCGACTTCGGTGGCCAGGGCTACCTCAGCTATGGCTGGGACCTGGCCGTCGTCGCCTTGATTGGACTGGTGTTCTACGTGTGGGGCGTGAAGTCCGGCTGGCGCACGCCGTCGGTGGAAGAGGCTGAGGCCAATCCGCACGTGCACGATTGATCGTCAGTGGTGTGACATGAAAGACGCGCGGCTTACCACCGCGCGTTTTTCTTTTGTCGGTGGCAGATTCCCGACAGGCTAGTCGCGCACAGGGTGCGCTCCCACAAGGTTTCGAGTGACCTGTGGGAGCGCGACTCACGAACCCTCAGGCTTCACACCAACGCCAACACATCGCCCAACAACGCCTGCGCCGTCACCTCTGGTCCCGCACCCGGCCCCTGAATCACCAGCGGCTGCGAGTTGTAGCGCGTGGTGCTGAGTGCAAACTGATTGTCGGTGCCGTACAGGCGCGTGGCCGGATGGTTTGCCGGCACTTCGACCAGACCGACGCGCGCACGGCCACGCTGGTTGAGGCGGGCGAGGAAGCGCAATGCACCGCCGCGCGCTTTTGCTTCGGCGTAGCGCGCAGCAAGCGGTTCGTCGAGTTCCTCCAGGCGCGACAGAAAGCTTTCGACGTCGAGCTGTCGCAGGCTTTCCGGCACCAGGCTTTCCACTTCTACTTCATCCGGACGCAACGCAAAACCCGCACAGCGCGCGAGGATCAGCAGCTTGCGCGCCACGTCTTCTCCCGAAAGATCGCTGCGCGGATCGGGCTCGGTATAGCCCAGTTCACGCGCTCGGCGCAGCAGCGCGGAGAACGGCTGGCTGCCGTCGTACTGGTTGAACAGATACGACAGCGAACCGGAGAACACGCCTTCCAGCGTAAGCAATGCATCGCCGCAATGACGCAGGCGACGCAAGGTCGAGATGACCGGAAGCCCCGCGCCGACGGTGGCCGAATCCCCATAGCGTCCGCCCTGCGCAAGCGCCGCCTGCAACGCGCGCCATCCCGGCAGATCGCCACCAGCGAGGGACTTGTTCGCCGTCACCACGTGATACCCACGCGCCAGCCACTCGGCATGGCGCGAGGCGAGCGTGCCGCAGGCGGTGGCGTCGATGATTACCTTGACCGCCGCAGCGTTCGTCTCCAGCGCTTCGAGCAACACCGCGTCATTGCGCACGTCGCCGTGGGTCTTGAGCTTTTCGCGCAAGGCACGGTCAGCGAGCTGCTCCACCTGTGTCTGCTGGCGTCGCGAATTGGCCGCACCCACCAGCCTGATCGATGCCGCCGCCGGCGTGTTGAGCAACTTCAGGAAGGCGCCACCGACCACGCCGGTGCCAAGCAGCACGGCGGCGATGGCCGGAGACGCCTGCGCTTTCGATGCCTGCACAGGCTCGATCAGCACCGCACTCACGCGATCACCCGACGTTTGGCGTGGCTCACCGCTTCGGCGCGGAGCAATGCAGCATCCAGATCGCGCAACAGATCGTCGCCATCTTCAATGCCCACCGACAGGCGCAGGAGCGTGTCAGCGATGCCGGCGGCGCGACGCGCTTCAGGCGCCATCGAGGCATGCGTCATCGAAGCGGGATGCGCCACCAGGCTTTCCACGCCACCGAGCGACTCGGCCAGCGAGTAGTAGTGCAAGCCTTCGACGAAGGCGGCGACCTGCTCCTCGCCGCCCTCCAGCTCAAAGCTCAGCATGGCGCCGAAGCCCTGTTGCTGGCGCGCGGCGAGCGCGTGGCCGACATGGTTCGGCAGGCCCGGGTAATACGTCTTGCGCACGGCCGCATGGCCGTCCAGACGTTCGGCGATGCGTACGGCGTTTTCCTGATGCTGGCGCAAACGCACGTTCAAGGTGCGCAAGCCGCGCAACGTGAGAAAGCTGTCGAACGGCGCGCCGGTCAGACCGTTGCAGTTGCCCCACCACTTCAGCTGCTCGGCAACGGCGGCATCGCGTGCCACCACCGCGCCGCCCACCACATCGCTGTGGCCGTTGATGTACTTGGTGGTGGAATGCACCACCACGTCAGCGCCCAGGGTCAGCGGCTGTTGCAGCGCCGGCGAGAGGAAGGTGTTGTCGACCACCACCAGCGCGCCCACGGCATGCGCAGCCTGCGCCACGTGGCGGATATCGGTGATGCGCAGCAGCGGGTTCGACGGCGTCTCCACCCACACCAGCGACGGTTTCGCAGCCAGGCCTTCGGCCAGCGAGTGCGCATTGGTGAGATCGACGAAACGGACCTGGAAGCGGCCCTTCCTGGCCCAGGCATCCAGCAGTCGCCAGGTGCCGCCGTAGCAATCGTGCGCAGCGAGCACCAGGGCACCGGCAGGCACCAGTTCCAGCGCCAGCGCCACCGCCGCCATGCCACTGGCCGTGACCACCGCGCCCACACCCTGCTCCAGCTCGGCCAGGGCCTCCGCCAGCAGATCGCGGGTCGGGTTGCCGCTGCGCGAGTAGTCATACGCGCGCTTCTTGCCGAAGCCTTCGAATGCATAGTTGGTCGACAGATGCAGCGGCGGCACCACCGCGCCGTGCTGGGTGTCTGATTCGATGCCGGCGCGCACGGCGCGGGTGAACAGGCTGGGGGTGTCGCTCATGGTGAATCTCCGTGCGTGATGCGTTTTGAATTCGGGTCAACAACCGGCCAGCGCGTCGCGCAGCAGCGGCGCGAGGCGGTCGGTTTCCTTGAGGAAGGCGTCGTGGCCGTAGGGCGACTCGACCACTTCGAGCGTGGCCGGGCCATGCAGGCGGCGCTGCAGCTCGCACAGGTCGGCCAGCGGCACCAGGCGATCGGACGGGAAGCCGATCAGCGTGGCCGGCGCGGCCACCTGCTCGGGCGTCACGTCATGCAGGTCGATGGATTCGGACAAGGCCAGAAAGCGCTCGACATCGAAGCGCTCAACAAAGCGGCGGCCGGCGTGTTCGAGATAGTCCTCGACCGGGAAATGGAAACGGCCGTCGCGATACTCCGGCGCGGCATTGAAGCGCCGCGCGAATTCCTCGCTGCCGCGATAGGTGGTCATGGCCAGCTGGCGCGCCAGCGACAAGGCCTCGTCGGACTGACCGCTGGCCAGCCCCAGCCGCACGATGCCGCGCTGCACCGAGCGCTGCGCCGTGGCGAGCGGATGCGGGCGGTGCGCGCCAGCCAGCAGCACCAGCCGACCCAGGGCATAGGGGTGTCGCGCGGCAAAGGCCAGGGCCACCATGGCGCCGTAGGACGAACCGATGAAGGCATGCACGCGGCCAATGCCGAGCGAGTCCACCAGGGCGGCGAGCACGTCAGCCTGGTCCTCACTGGACACGGCCTGCGCGCCATCGAGATCGGCCGGGGTGATCCAGTCGATGGAAAGCACGCGATAGCGGTCCAGATCCAGCGGCTGGCCGGCGCCCACCTGGGACTGCCACCAGCCCGGCGGGGTCTCGCCATCCAGCGCCACCACGTCACGCGTGGCCGAGATGCCGCCCTGCACGATTACCGTGGGCGCATCCGGCGCGCCGCACCACAGGTAGCCCACTTCCAGTTCGCACGGCGCGCTGCCGTACTTGGGCGTGATGACGATGCGACGGCTGCAGCGCTGGGTGGTCAGGTCCGGCCGCATGCCGCCAGCGACCGCGGCGTGAGCGGTGGCGACGGACGGGATGGGTTGCGGCTGGCTGGACATGGGGCTCTTCTCCGGTCGGCATCGACCTGCGGACCGGAGAGGAGAGCAAGGCACGACCGGCACGGGGCGCGGTGGTGCTGGTTTGCCCTCATCTCGCGGCTTGCGCCCTAGGCGCTGCCGCAGGAATTGGCACCGTCGCGGAAAATTCCGCAGGTTGCCCCGGCTTCAAAGGGCCTGTCCCTCCGCCGGTCTCGATGAGTAAAGGGGAATCTAACGAGCCTGATCTGCTGTGTCAATAGACGTCTAAACGTCTATGCATCTAGCCATCGACATTTTTCGACGGATGTGACGGTTACAGCTGCAACCACATCAAGCCCGCGCCCGGCCTGCAAGGAGGCCGGGCGCGGCGATCATCATTGCTTCACCGCAACGAATGCCATGCTGCGATCGTGCAGTTTGTCGTCCATCAGGACCTTCATGGTCTTGCCATCGGCGGACACGGTGGAGGTAAGTACATTCACCACCTTGCCGTCGCGCTTGTCGGTTTCCACCATCGACATCTTGCCGGTCTGCTTCACGGTCACGCTGTTGATGCCCGGATCGCCCTTGTACGGCGCTTCGGTCCCGTCCAGTTTCGCCTGATAGGACTGGCCCGTCGGCGCGCTCATGTGGAGCATGCCGCCCTCCTCCTTGAAGGTGATTTCGGTGGCGTTCTCCGACATATTGGCGATATTGGCGGTGACCCATGAGCCCGATACCGCATGCGAGCCTGCAGGGCCCGCCGCCACTTGTTTCATCTCGCCATTGCCGGTGACCGGCGCACCGCTGCTGTTGCTGCTGTCGCTGAACTCGAAATGCGCGGTCTTGCCGTCGGGTGCCACGGTAATCGTCGTGGTGGCGACGACCTTGCCGCCCTTCTTGTCGGTTTCCTTGATGGTGTGCGCATCCACCACCTGCACGGCCATCGAATCGAGATACGGATGGCCGCTGACCGCATGATCCTGCCCGTCCGCTTTGATGCTCACTGGTGGCACGCAGGTCTTGCAGTCGTACATGCCGTCCTTGAGCACGAAGACATCGGGCTTCTTGGGCATCTGCACCTTGCTCATGTCGACCTTCCAGGTGCCGTCGAACGGCCCATCGGCCATCGCGGCAACGGGAAACAGCAGAAGCAGGCACAGGCCTAGCGATACTGACTTGTTCATGGAGGTGACTCCCCGGAGTAAGGAATGGCCAGGCCATGCCCTAACCCCCAGGTGCCACGTCCTTGTCCTTCGGGCGCCAAGACCCAGCCCGATCAACCTACGCCGGGGGCAGCACCACAGCCACTGGCCGGAAGGGTTAGTTTTGACGGGTTTGCGGGCCTCTACGCGGGCTGCAACACTGCGCGCCTGACCTCTCTGCCCCTGGATTCCGATGTCACTCGTCGCCCATCTCGTTGTTGCCCTCGTCGCCCTGCTCCACGTGTGGTTCCTGGTGCTGGAGATGTTCCTGTGGACTCGCCCCGCCGGTCGCCGCGCCTTTGGGCTGAGCCAAGAGTTTGCCGAGCAGTCCAAAGTGCTGGCGGCGAACCAGGGCCTGTACAACGGCTTTCTGGCGGCCGGACTGGGCTGGGGCCTGTGGCTGGGCGACGCCGGGCGCCCGATCACGCTGTTCTTCCTGGGCTGCGTGCTGGTGGCCGGGATCTATGGCGGCTTCACCGCCAGCCGCAAGGTGCTGTGGATCCAGGCCCTGCCTGCCCTGATCGGCATCGTGCTGGTGGTGCTGTCCTGAGCGTTTGCGAAGGCGGGCCTGCATCGGACCCTCCTCTGTGCGATGCTTTTCTTCCCCGCCAGCACCGGCCTGTCATGACTCTCGTGCCTCAGGAAGCGGTCGGCGACCGTTTCGACCCGCAACAGATGCAACATGCCCGCGAACGCACGTGGGCGGCGCTGCACGGCATCCGCGAGCGCATGCGTCCGGGCATTTCCGAGGATGAGGCGAAGGCCGAAGCCGCCGAGGTGTTCCGCGCGCTGGGCATGGAGCGGCTGTGGCATCCGGTGATCATCCGCATCGGCCGCAATACCACCAAGACTTATCGCGAGCGTTCCGAGCCGGTCCGGCTGGGCGAGAACGACATCTATTTCATCGACCTGGGCCTGGTGTTCGAAGGCCATGAAGGCGATGTGGGCGACACCTTCGTGGTGGGCAACGCGCCGGAGCTGCAGGCCTGCGCGGATGCCGCAAGAGAGCTGTTCCGCGTCACCGCCGATGCATGGCGGAGCCAAGGCCTCAGCGGCGAAGCCTTGTACACGTTTGCCGAGCAGCAGGCTCAGGCCATGGGCTGGCGCCTCAACCATGAGATCAAAGGTCATCGCGTCAGCGACTTCCCTCATTCGGTGCACAAGGCGGGCGATCTGGGCGAATACGGCGAACCACCGTCCAGCGGGTTATGGATCCTTGAGATCCAGATCGCGCACCCGACCGAGCCCTACGGCGCGTTCTACGAGGACCTGCTGACCCGCGACTAGTCGCCGAACAAACCGTTATCGGTGCATCAGTTAGCATGCACTCACTCCCCGCCCGCCCGAGTGCTCTGCATGTCCCCTGTTTCACCTCATCGAACGGCCGAGGCCGCTCGAACGTCGCATGCGGCTGCCTCCTCGGATCGGCTCAAATTCAACGGCGACAACACGTTCCAGCGCGAGTTGCGACGGCGTGTCGAGGCCCATTTCAAGCACAGCGGGCAAAAGCAGCGCGACGGCGCGGCCATCTATCTGAAGACGGCGATCATCCTGGCGAGCTTCGTCGCCACGTATGTGCTGCTGGTCTTTTTCGCGGCCACCTGGTGGCAGGGCGTGCTGTTCAGCGTCGCGCTCGGCGTGGCGACCGCGCAGATCGGCTTCAACATCATGCACGACGCCGGCCATCAGGCCTTCTCCGAGCATCGCCGCGTCAACAAGTGGATGGCCATGACGTTGGACCTGGTCGGTGGCAGCTCGTATGTGTGGCACTGGAAGCACGCGCATTTTCACCACACGAATACCAACATCGACGGCTACGACAGCGACATCAACCTCGGTGCGCTGGCGCGCTTCGCGCCGCAGCAGAAGCACTATTGGCATCATCGCTGGCAGCACATCTATCTGTGGATGTTGTACGGCCTGACGGTGGTGAGCTGGCATTTGCATGACGATTTTCGCGACGTGATCACCGGCACCATCGGCAAGCGCCGCTTTCCGCGCCCCAAAGGCAAGGATCTGGCGGTCTTCGTCATCGGCAAGCTGGTGTTCTTCACGCTGGCCCTGGGCCTGCCACTGATCTTCCATTCGGTGAGCGCCGTGCTGCTTTGCTATGGCCTGGTCGCCGTGGTGGCGGGTCTGCAGCTGGCCCTGGTGTTCCAGCTCGCACATGCGGTGGAAGAGGCCGCGTTTCCCGAGCCCAGCGAACCGGGCCACATGAACACGCCGTGGGCGATCCATCAGCTGCAAACCACGGCGAATTTCTCGCGCGACAACCGGCTCGTCACTTGGCTGGTCGGCGGCCTGAATTTCCAGGTCGAGCACCATCTGTTTCCGCGCATTTGCCACGTGCATTACCCGGCCATCTCAAAGGTGGTCGAAGCCACCTGCCGCGAATACGGTGTGCCCTATCACGCCAATGCCTCGTTTGGCGCGGGCCTCGCCTCGCACTACCGGTGGCTGAAGCGCATGGGCCAGCCGGAGGCCCTAGCAGCGACCGTGGTGCTGGAACCCCTCCCGCAAAACTGAACGACTCGGCGGGCTGGCCTGCCGGAAGCCAGGCGCAGCCGGGCCGGCGGGGCGCCAAACCCGGCTGGCCGGCCGTTCCACGCTATCATTGGCGGCTAGCCTTCCTGCCGACCCCGCCTCCATGTCTGCCCACCTGACCGAAACCCGCCGCCGCCGCACCTTCGCCATCGTCAGCCACCCTGACGCGGGCAAGACCACGCTGACCGAAAAGCTGCTGCTGTTCGGCGGTGCGATCCAGATGGCCGGCTCGGTGAAGGGCCGCAAGGCGGCCCGCCACGCCACGTCCGACTGGATGGCGCTGGAAAAGGAGCGCGGCATTTCGGTGACCTCGTCGGTGATGCAGTTTCCGTACGAAGGCCGCATCGTCAACCTGCTCGACACCCCGGGCCACGCGGACTTCTCCGAAGACACCTATCGCGTGCTCACCGCGGTGGACTCCGCGCTGATGGTGATCGACTGCGCCAAGGGCGTGGAAGAACGCACCATCAAGCTGATGGAGGTGTGCCGCCTGCGCGACACGCCCATCATGACCTTCATCAACAAGCTCGACCGCGAAGGCCGCTCGCCCATCGAACTGCTGGACGAAGTGGAATCCGTGCTGGGCATCGCCTGCGCGCCGCTCACCTGGCCGATCGGCATGGGCAAGCGCCTCAAGGGCGTGTACCACCTGCTGCTCGATGAAGTGCACGTGTTCGAGCAGGGCAAGAACTTCACGCGCCAGGACTCGACCATCTTCAAGGGCCTCGATGCACCGGGCCTGGAAGCGATGATCGGTGCCGAGGCGCTGTCGGAACTGCGCGACGAGCTGGAACTGGTGCAAGGCGCCTCGCATCCGTTCGATATCGAGCAGTACCTCGCCGGCAAGCTCACGCCGGTGTTCTTCGGTTCGGCGGTGAACAATTTCGGCGTGCAGCTGCTGCTGGATTTCTTCGTCGAGCACGCACCGTCGCCGCGTTCGCGCGCCACGCTGTCGCGCGAAGTAAAGCCGGAAGAAGAAGCCCTCACCGGTTTCGTGTTCAAGATCCAGGCCAATATGGATCCCGCGCATCGCGACCGCATCGCCTTCATGCGCGTGTGCTCGGGCACCTATAGCGCCGGCATGAAGATGATGCAGACGCGCACCGGCAAGGACGTGCGCATCGCCAACGCGCTCACCTTCATGGCCAGCGACCGCGAAATCGTCGAGAGCGCGTATCCCGGCGATGTGATCGGCCTGCACAACCACGGCACCATCGGCATCGGCGATACCTTCACCGAAGGCGAGATGGTGAGCTTCACCGGCATTCCCAACTTCGCACCGGAACTGTTCCGCCGCGCGCGCCTGCGCGATCCGCTGAAGATGAAGGCGCTGCAGAAGGGCCTGGCGCAGCTGTCCGAAGAAGGCGCCACGCAGTTCTTCCGTCCGCTGATGAGCAACGACCTGATCCTGGGCGCGGTCGGCGTGCTGCAGTTCGACGTGGTGGCTTATCGCCTGAAGGACGAGTACGGCGTGGACGCCAGCTTCGAGCAGGTCACCGTCGCCACCGCGCGCTGGATCCACTGCGACGATGCCAAGAAGCTCGAGGAATTCCGCGAGAAGAACGCCAACAACCTGGCCATCGATGCGGCCGGCGAACTGGTCTATCTCGCGCCGTCGCGAGTGAACCTGCAGTTGGCGCAAGAGCGCTCGCCCGGCGTGCGTTTCTCGGCGACGCGCGAGCACGCGACCTCGCTGGATCTGTAAGCCGGATGGGCGGCCCCGGCAACGGCCGGGGCCTGCTACCCTCCCCTTCATTCTCAGGGGAATCCATCCATGCCAGCAGGACAGCTCGCCTTCACCACGCCCGCCACCGCCACGCCGTGGCAACGCTGGATGGTGTTCTCGCCGATGGGCCGCATCTTCTTTTTCGGCGCATTGTGCTTTGTGCTGTTCAAGCTCGTTTCCGTGAGCGTTGCAGCCATGGGCCTGGTCGGCCCTGGCGTGTCGCCGTTGTCGCGCGCCGTCGGCATTCTTGCGATGGAGCTGATTTCATCGCTCGTGGCGTATGCCGTGCTGGTGAAGGCCATCGAACGCCGCCCCCTGCGAGAACTTGCGGTGCGCGACATGTTCACGCTCGGCCTCGCCGGACTGCTGGCTGGCGCCTTGCTGATCAGCCTTGTCGTGTTCGTGCTATGGCTCGCCGGCAGCTATCACGTCACCGGTACGAACCCGGACGTGGACTGGCTGCCAGCGGTACTGCTGACGGGCATTGGCGCCGGCGTGTTTGAGGAAATCGTCGCGCGCGGCATCCTCTTCCGCACGCTCGAAGAAGGCCTCGGCACCTGGTGGGCGCTGGCCATCTCGGCGGTGTTCTTCGGCGCGGCCCATATCTTCAATCCCGGTGCCACGCTGTGGAGCTCGCTCGCCATCGCGATCGAGGCCGGCATTTTGCTGGCCCTGCTCTATCACGTGACGCGCTCGCTGTGGCCGTGCATCGGACTGCATGCGGCATGGAATGTGATGCAGGGCACGGTCTACGGCATACCGGTTTCGGGCACGGCCGCCCACGGCTGGCTGGTGTCCAATTGCACCGGGCCGGACTGGTTGAGCGGCGGCGTGTTCGGTGCTGAGGCTTCGGTCGTCGCGCTGATCGTCTGCTCCTCCTGCTCGGCCCTGTTGCTGATCGTGGCCGTGCGTCGCGGCAGCATCGTGCCGCCATCGTGGCGTCGTATCTCCAGCAAGTCCTGAGGCCAGCTATCGTCTTCACAAATCTGCGGATACCCTGAAGGGAACCGCCCCGGCCTGGCAGGACTGCCAGGCCTTGCCCATTGTGAAGACGTATGGCCGCCCCGAAAAACCGCTATTCCTGGCTGGCCCACCAGCCGATGCAGCAGAAAATCCTGGTCGCGATCGGCACCCTCGTGTTGCTGTTCGTGATCTGCAGCGTCGTCAGCTTGCAGTCGTTGTCGCGGCAGGACGTCAGTACGCACTGGTCGCGGCACACCTACGACGTGCGCGCCAAGATCGACGACGTGACCGAACAACTGCAGGCCAGCCAGATGGCGCTGCGCGGTTTCCTGCTCAACCCGCAAGGCTCTGAGCTGGCAGCGCACCAGCAGGCCGACGCGGCGCTCGCCCGGGACCTGAGCGAGCTGCGCACCCTGACGAGCGACAACCCGCTGCAGCAAGGCCGCATCGACCGTATCGAATCGATGGCGGACCAATGGCAGAAGGACGCACTGGCCAACGGCATCGAGCCGATGCAGGCGATCCGTGCCAACGACGCCACCGAAGTGGCGATGGAACGCGTGCGTGTGCAGACCAGCTACCTCGCGCACCGCACCGTCTTCGTGGCCGACATCCTCGGCGTACTCAAGCAGATGGACGATACCGAGGCTGCCCTGCTGGACCAGCGCGAAGCCACGCAACAGCGCGACGTGAGGGAAGTACGCGCCGTCACCTGGATCACCATGCTGCTCAGCCTGCTGCTCGGCGGCTCGGTGGTGTACATGACGTTCCGCCTGATCACGCGCCCGATTCGCCGCATGACGGATCTGATGACGCGCCTGGCCAGCCACGATCACAGCGTGGAAATACGCCAGCTGGAACGTCGCGACGAAATCGGCGAGATCGCCCGGGCCCTGCAGGTGTTCAAGCAGATGGCCATCGAAACCGCGGCGCAGACCTGGGTGAAGACGCAGGTTTCGCAGATCGCCAGCGACCTGCAGAAAGTGGAGACCGAACGCGACTTCGCCGAGCAGCTCACCGGCACGCTGGGACCGCTGCTCGAATGCGGCGTGGGCGTGTTCTATCGTTTTGACGAGCAGGATCAGCGATTGCGTCTGCAGGGGAGCTACGGTTACCAGCAGCGTCGCCACCTGAGCACCGAATACGCGCTGGGTGAAGGACTGGTCGGCCAGAGCGCGCTGGAACGCAAGCCGATCACGCTGCAGGACGTGCCCGACGATTACGTGCGCATCCATTCCGGCAGCGGGGAGGCGTCGCCGAACACCATCAGCGTGCTGCCGCTGATCCTGCGGGACAAACTGCTCGGTGTGCTGGAACTGGCCAGCTTTCACCATTTCAGCGAACCCCAGCAGCGCCTCTTGAACGAACTGCTGCCGATTGCGTCGCTGTCGCTGGAGAACCTGGGCCGCGCCATTCGCACGCAGGACTTGCTCAAGCGCACCAGCGAGCAGGCCGACGAGCTGCGCGCTTCGGAAGAAACGCTGCGCCGCCAACAGCAGGATCTTCAGGTCACCAACGAAGAGCTCAACGCCAAGACCCACGAGCTGCAGGAGCAATCCCAGCGCCTGCTCGCGTCGGAAGAAGAACTGCGCGTGCAAACGGAAGAACTTCAGGCATCCAACGAAGAACTGCGCCAGAAGACCGACACGCTCAACCAGCAGAAACACGTGCTGGAAACCTTGCAGCGCGAAACGCAGGAGAAGGCAGAGGAACTGGCCCGCGCCAGCCAGTACAAATCCGAATTCCTCGCCAACATGTCGCACGAGTTGCGCACTCCGCTCAACAGCCTGCTGATCCTGTCGCGCAGTCTTGCCGACAACCGCGAGGGCAACCTTGATGGGGAGCAGGTCGAATCGGCGCGCATCATCCACGACTCGGGCAGCAACCTGCTGCGCCTGATCAACGACATCCTCGATCTGTCCAAGGTCGAAGCCGGCAAGATGGACGTCGTACTGGACGATTTCCCGCTGGCCGACCTGGAACGCGCGCTCAAGCGCACCTTCAACCATGTGGCGCAGGACAAGCAGATCGACTTCATCGTGAAGATCGATGCTGGTTTGCCGACCACGCTGCGCACCGACGCCACCAAGCTCGAGCAGATCGCCAACAACCTCATCGGCAATGCCTTCAAGTTCACCCACCAGGGTTCGGTCACGGCGCATATCGGGCGCCCCTCGGCGGCCATCAGCCTGCCGCCGGGCATGCAGGGCAAGGATGTGATCGCCATCGCCGTGACCGACACCGGCATCGGTATTCCGCCGGATAAAGCGCAGAAGATTTTCCAGGCGTTCGAACAGGTCGACGCCAGCACCAGCCGCCAGTACGGCGGCACCGGCCTGGGCCTGACCATATCCAAGCGCATCGCTGAATTGCTCGACGGCGACATCGTGCTGCACAGCGAGGTTGGGCACGGCAGCACATTCACCATCTTGCTGCCGCTGGAAGGGCCCTCCGGCGTCCCCATCACGGCACCCTCCAGCAGCGTGGCAGCGCCCAGCCCAATCCGACCCACGATGACTCAGGCGCTGCTGCCGGAAACCATCGAAGACGATCGCGCCAGCGTGATGCCGGGCGACACTGCCATCCTCATCATCGAGGACGATCCGGTGTTCGCGCGCATCCTCGCCGACATGGTCCGTCGTAAGGGCTATCGCGTGCTCGCCGCCGCCGATGGCGAGTCGGGCCTGCAACTGGCGGCAAAGCACAGCCCCACCGGCATCCTGCTCGACGTGATGCTGCCGGGCATGGATGGCTGGACGGTGATCGAGCGCCTGAAGGAAAACGCCGCTACGCGGCACGTCCCCGTGCACTTCATTTCCGCGGTGGACGAAGCGAACCGCGGCCGCGACCTGGGTGCCGTGGGCTTTCTCACCAAGCCGGTCAGCCGCGAAGCGATCGGCGATGCTTTCGATCGGCTGCTGCATTTTGCCGAAGGCCGCATGCGGCACCTGCTGATCGTGGACGACGACGCCGATTCGCGCGCCGCCATGCGCACCCTGCTGCGCAACGAGGACGTCACCATCGAGGAAGCCGGCAGCGCCGAAGAGGCACTCGAGCGCATGCGCGACACCACCTACGACTGCATCGTGCTCGACCTCGGCCTGCCAGGTATCTCGGGCATCGAGTTTCTCGAGCGCCTCTCCGCGGCCGGCAGCATTCCGCCGGTGGTGGTCTATTCGGGCCGCGAGCTGAGCCGCGAGGAAAGCCTGAAGCTGCGCCAGTACACCGACAGCATCGTCATCAAGGGCGCACGCTCGCCGGAACGCCTGCTGGATGAAGTGAGCCTGTTCCTGCACAGCATCCAGGGTGGCCGCGTGCGTCAGGTCGCTGTGGGCGCAAAGGCGGCGGCGTCGCCCGCACCGTCGATCACCGACGCCCACGAACTCGTCCATCGCAAGGTACTGCTGGTGGATGACGACATGCGTAACCTGTTCGCGCTGTCCAAGGTGCTGCGTGGCTGGGGCATGCACGTGACGATGGCGCAGGACGGCCTGAAAGCGCTCAAGGCATTGGCCGACAACAGCGATATCGAACTGGTGCTGATGGACGTGATGATGCCGGTGATGGACGGCTACGACACCATCCGCGAGATCCGTGCGCAGCCGCAGCTGGCCAAGCTGCCGATCATCGCGCTCACGGCGAAGGCGATGCGCGGTGATCGCGAGAAATGCCTGGAAGTTGGCGCCAACGATTACTTGTCCAAACCGATCGACATCGACAAGCTGTCGTCGATGATGCACGTGTGGCTGCACCGATGAGCAAGCGGGCCGACAAGGCGAACGTGGTCGACACGGCGCTCGAAGATATCGAGATCGAGCTGTTCGTGCGCGCGCTCAAGCTGCGTCATGGCTACGACTTCACCCAGTACGCGCCGGCCTCGCTGAAGCGGCGCGTGCTGCAGCTGGCCCACGCGCAGCACGCCGATACGGTGAGCGCGCTGACCACCCGCGTGCTGCATGAGGCCAATTTCCTGCCCGCCGTGCTGGAAGGCTTGTCGGTGCCGGTATCGGAAATGTTCCGCGACCCGGATGTGTTCCGCGCGCTGCGCGAGCAGGTGTTTCCGGTGCTCGCCTCCTATCCGCAGATCAACATCTGGCAGGCCGGCTGCGCACATGGGCAGGAAGTCTATTCGCTGGCCATCCTGCTCGAAGAGGCCGGCCTGTACGACCGCACGCAGATCTACGCCACCGACTTCAACGAGGCCGCGCTCAAGCACGCGCAGGAAGGAATCTACCCCTCACGCGATGCGCAGCTGTGGTCGCGCAACTATCTCGCTGCCGGCGGCAGCCATACGCTGGCGGACTATTACAGCGCACGCTACGAATTGATCAAACTGGATCAGCGCCTGCGCCGCAATGTGACGTTCGCCAATCACAACCTGGTCACCGACGAAGTGTTCTGCGAAGCGCATCTGGTGCTGTGCCGCAACGTGCTGATCTATTTTTCGGACCCGTTGCAGGACCGCACGCTGGCGCTGTTTCGCGACAGCCTGGTACGCGGTGGCTTCCTCTGCCTGGGCACGCGCGAAAGCCTGGATTTCGCGCCCGCGGCTGCCGACTTCGTGCCGGTGGATGCGGCACGCCGCATCTATCGCCTCGGCGCACGCGGCGCAGGCAAAGAGTGACATGGCCGTCCCACAGGCCATCGTGATCGGTTGTTCCGCGGGCGGCCTCACCGCGCTGGAGCATCTGTTCGCCGGCATCGATCCCGCCCTGCCCCAGCCGATTGCTGTGTGCTGCCACACCGGTTCGGCCACGGTGGATCTCTTGTGCGAGCTGCTGGCCAAGCACGCCACGCTCCCGGTGGAGGAGGCGCGCGAGCGCGCGCCCATGCGCGGCGGCGTGATCCATGTGGCGCCAAGCGGCTATCACTTGCTGGTCGAAGCAAGTCGACGTTTTTCGTTGTCGGTGGATCAGCGCGTGAGCTTTGCCCGCCCATCCATCGACGTGCTGTTTGAATCAGCTGCCGAGGCGTATCGCGAGTCGCTGATCGGCATCGTGCTTACCGGCGCCAACAGCGATGGCGCCGATGGACTGCTGCATGTACGGCAGGCCGGGGGGATTGCCGTCGTGCAGGATCCGGCCGATGCCGACGTTGCGACCATGCCCGCCGCCGCGCTCGAACGCGCCGGCGCGGACCATTGCCTTCCACTGGCGGCGATCGCGCCGCTGCTCAACCGTCTATGCCTGCCATGAACCTGCCAGCCCCAAAGATCCTCGTCGTCGACGACACCCCCGCCAACCTCGTCGCCATGCGCCACCTGCTTGCCGACAGCGGCGCACAGCTGTACGAGGCCGACAACGGCAACGCAGCGCTCGCGTTGTGCCTGGACCATGAGTTCGCGCTGATCCTGCTCGACGTGAACATGCCGGAGATGGACGGCTTTGAGGTGGCCTTCCTGATCGGCGAGGATGAACGTCTGCGCGAAACGCCGATCATCTTCGTCACAGCGGCCTATGCCGACGACATCAATCGCGTGCGCGGCTACCACTTTGGCGCGGTGGATTACATCGCCAAGCCGATCAACGACATGATCCTGCAGTCCAAGGTGCGCGTTTTCCTCGAGCTGTACCGCGCGCGAGCGGCGCTTAAGTCGACGCTGGCCGAACTGGAGGAGCGCAACGAGCAGCTCAACACGGAAATTTCAGAACGCCGGCGCATCGAAGCGCAGATCCGCCACCAGGCCACCCACGACACACTCACCGGCCTGCCCAATCGCACGCTGTTCCACGACCGCCTGCTCACCGCCATGCAACGCGTACCGCGGCACGGGCCCGGCTTCGCATTGGCCATGCTCGACATTGATGGCTTCAAGGGCGTCAACGACAACCACGGCCACCCGGCGGGCGATGCCCTGCTGAAAGCCATTGCGGAACGACTCAGCGATCAGGTGCGCAGCAACGACACGGTCGCGCGCCTCGGTGGCGATGAGTTTGCATTGATCCTGGAAGACGTGGCTGACGTGGATTTGCTCATGCGCCGCTGCCAGGACATCGGCAACGCGCTCGCCGCTCCCTACCCGCTTGAGGGGCGCCACGGCCCGTTCAACGCGCAGGTCAGCGCAAGCATTGGCGTGACCCTGTGGAAGGGCGACGGACAAGCCGACGAGGATCTGATCCAGTCCGCCGATCGCGCGCTCTATCAGGCCAAGGACAGCGGCAAGAATTGCTGTGTGATGTCGCCTTGATTCACGACTTGCGCGGCGACACCCACATGTCGATGCGCGCGCGGAAGACTTCCTCGCCCGCTACGTTGCGCACGCTTACCAGCGCCGGCCACGCATAACCGCTGGTCGCCTCGCGCGCCGGCGATTCCGGCCTGGCCTGCGCCACCAGGGTGCCCGTGGCCTTGGCCAGGTATTCCACCGTCATGCCCTTGGGAATCCAGCGCATGCTCGACGGGATGGTCACGTCGGTCATCATGCCCGCGGTGAGTTCGGCGGCATTGCATAGGGCAATCGCGTGCACGGTGCCGATATGGTTGTGCACGCGGCGGCGATCGCGGATCGCCACTTCGCAGAGCCCCGGTTCCAGTGCGCGGAACTGAGGAGCAATCGTGGCGAAGTAAGGCGCCTTCAAACAGATCAGGCGGCCATAGAGCCAGCGGCCACCGGGCAGTGTGACCAACCGACGATACAGCGACAGTGCCTGGTTCATGCCAAACCTCCCTCGCGGGCAACGCGGCGGCGCCGCCCTTTCGTATGTCGATGGATTGCCGCCATGCCTGCGTGAACAGGCATGGCGGCCGGCAACGTCAGGCCGCGTCGGCCAGCTTCTTGTTGCGGTCGGCGCGCGTCACCGCGGCACGGAGTTCGGACGGATCGAAGTCGTCTACCGAAATGAACTCGAACACGCCCTCGCGCACGCGCTTGAGCAGTTCGAATTCGGCGGCATTGATCACCCCCGCCTGCATCGCTTCGACCAGCTGCCCCACGTAGTCGTGCGACTTGAACTGGCCGGCCTTCTGCGCCTTGCCGAACTTGCGTTCCACCGGCTCGGCCGCGATCACGTCCGGCAGCAGTGCGTTCATGCGGCCGATGGTGTTGTTGGCGGTCGGCGTGAGATAGGTCCACTCGATCAGGCGATCACGCGCCTCGCCCGGCGCCGTTATGATGGCGGCAACGCGACGGCCCAGGCGATCGGACGGCGGCACTTCGCGGCGTCCCCACGGGAACACCAGCGCACGCAGCAGCCACGAAACCGGTCGCACCGGGAAGTTGCGGATGGCGCCGTCGAGCGAGGTCTGGATGCGCCACATGCACTCATGGAACGCCCATGCCAGCAGCGGACGATCGGCTTCCGGACGGCCGGTATCCTCATAACGCTTGAGCATGGCGCTGGCGATGTAGAGATAGCTCAACACGTCACCCAGGCGGGCGGACAGCTTTTCCTTGAACTTCAACTTGCCGCCCAGCACGCCCATGAAGGTATCGGCACACAGCGCGAGCGCCGCCGAGTAGCGGTTGAGCTTGCGGTAGTAGCGACGCACATAGGCGTCGCCCGCGGTGTCGCCAATGCGCGAACCGGTCAGGCCCAGCGTGAGCGAACGCACGGCGTTGGAGATGCCAAAACCGATGTGACCGAACAGCGCGCGGTCGAACGCCTTGAGGCGATCGCCGTAATCTGGGATCGACAGCGCCTGCATTTCCTTCAACACATAGGGATGGCAGCGGATGGCGCCCTGACCGAAGATCATCAGGCTGCGCGTCATGATGTTGGCGCCTTCCACCGTGATGGCGATGGGCACGCCCTGCCAGGCGCGGCCGGCGTAGTTCTTCGGACCCAGCTGCACGGCCTTGCCGCCGTGCACGTCCATCGCATCACCGGCGATGATGCGGCCCCACTCGGTGGCGTGGTACTTGGCGATCGCCGACGGCACCGCCGGCTTCTCGCCGCGATCCACTGCGGCTGCGGTGGCACGCGACAAAGCGGCCGTCGCGTATGTCAGGCCACCGATGCGGGCGAGTGCTTCTTCCACGCCTTCGAAGCGTGCAATCGAAAGACCGAACTGCTTGCGCATGCGCGCATACGCACCCGTCGCAGCAACGGCAGCGCGCACGCCGCCGGTGGCATTGGACGGCAGCGAAATGGCACGACCCACCGAGAGACATTCCACCAGCATGCGCCAGCCATGGCCGGCCATATGCGGGCCGCCGATCAGCACCGACATCGGCACGAACACGTCCTTGCCGTGCAGCGGACCATTCTGGAACGGCACGTTGAGGGGGAAGTGACGGCGACCAATTTCCAGGCCCGGCGTGGAACGCGGCAGCAGCGCCAGCGTGATGCCGAGGTCTTCCTTGTCACCCAGCAATTTCTCCGGGTCGTACAGACGGAAGGCCAGACCCACCACCGTGGCGATCGGCGCCAGCGTGATGTAGCGCTTGTCGAAGGTGAGCTTCATGCCCAGCGTTTCGACCCCATCCACCACCTGCTTGCAGACCACACCGAAGTCGGTGATCGAGGTGGCATCGGAACCGGCATACGGGCCGGTGAGCGCGAAACACGGAATTTCTTCGCCCACCGCGAGGCGCGGCAGGTAGTGGTTCTTCTGCTCGTCGCTGCCGTAGTGCAGCAGCAGTTCCGCCGGGCCCAGCGAATTGGGCACGGCCACCGTCGATGCCACCGTGGCCGACATAGTCGCGAGCTTCTGCAGCACCGCCGAGTGCGCCAGCGCCGAGAAGCCCAGGCCGCCATACGACTTGGGAATGATCATGCCGAAGAACTTGTGCTTCTTGATGAAGGCCCAGACTTCCGGCGGCAGGTCGGCCAGCTCGTGGGTGATCTGCCAGTCGTCGATCATGCCGCAGAGTTCTTCCACGGGACCGTCGAGATAGGCCTGTTCTTCCACGCTCAATTCCGGCTTGGGCTGCTTGAGCAGCTCATGCCAGTCGGGCTTGCCCGAGAACAGCTCGCCTTCGAAACCGACCGTGCCCGCTTCAAGCGCGGTCTGTTCGGTTTCGGAAAGCTTGGGCGTGACCTTGGCGAACATCTTCAGCAGCGGCGCGCTGATCTGCTTGCGGCGGAAACCGTCCATCAGCAGCGGCACGGCGATCGCCAGTTCGATCACCACCAGGATGAAAGTCGTCCACGGCGCGCCGGCGACCAGGCCGACCACGACGGTCGTGATCACCGTGGCAATCGCCCACGTGCGCAGACTGCTGCGGTGGTAGGCACAGGCGCCAGTGGCAATCAGCGCCGCCAGCAAAGTCAGTATCACGGACATTCAAACACCTCGTTACGCATGACGTCTTGGTGGAACATGGATTCAGGCGGTGACCGCATCGCTGCGATCGGTAGAAGAAAGCTGGCCCACGAATCGTGCGATCTCGCGGGTGAATGCGTCGTTGGCGTCGCCGGCGACCATGTGTGTGGCGCGCGGCAGCTCCACATGCTCGGCATGCGGCACCAGCTGCAGGAATTCATCGACGGTGTCGCGCGAAACGACATCGCTGCGACCGCCCGACAACAGCAACACCGGCACGCGCACCTTGGCCGCCGCCGACATCAGGCGCGGCTGGTAACGTTCGCTCTCGCTCACCAATCCGTTGAGCAGGGCCGGATCCCAATGCCAGCGCAGGCGACCGTCGTCGCCTTCGCGCAGCAGGGGGCGCAGTTGATCTTCGGTTTTGCGCTCGGCGCGATGCGGCATGTACCTGGCGATTTCGTCCGCCGCCTGCGCATAGTTTTCGAAGCCATCGGGATGGGCCTGCATGAAGGCCAGGATGCGTTCCACGCCCTTGGTCTCCCAGCGCGGCGTGATGTCGACCAGCACGAGTGCCCGAAACGCCTCCGGATCGATCTCGCCCGCGATCACCAACCCGAGCAGACCGCCCATCGAGGCGCCGACCAGGATCGGCTTGCTCAGCTCGGCGTGCGCCAGCAGGCGCAGGTCGCCGATGAATTGCTCCATGTGGTAATCGCCGCCCGCCACGTGGCCGCTCTCGCCATGCCCGCGCGCATCGAAGGTGACGCAGCGGAAGCCTTCGTTTGCCAGCGCTTCGGCAGTGGTGCGCCACGCCCCGCGCGTCTGGCCGAAGCCGTGTGCGAAGAGCAGCGTGGGATGGCCGGTGGGCTGGCGAATATCGATAGCCAGCGTCAGGCCGTCGACGGCCGTGACGTAGTGACTGGATTTCTGGGTCGGGGTTGTCGATACCATACGCATGAGTATGGATTGCAACAAATGTCTGCGTCAATATGCGCTGCGGCAACGCGGAGTTTCCGTCGATTCAACGACTTGCCCGGACGCCAATTGCAAAGCGGCCCGCAGGGGCTACCATACGCGTATGAATGCAAGCGCCAAACCCGAACGCACCCGCCTGTCCGCCGAGGATTGGGAAGACGCCGCCCTCCGGCTGATCGCCGACCAAGGCGTTGGCGCACTCGCCGTCGAGGCGCTGGCACGCCAGCTGGGCGTCACCAAGGGCAGCTTCTACTGGCATTTCCGTACCCGCGAGGCGCTGCTGCAGGCGGCGCTGGAACGCTGGGAGCAATACGGCGAGAAAGAGGTGATCAGCCAGATCGAGGCCATGCCCGATCCCCGCGCGCGCCTGCCCGAATTGTTCCGTCGCGTGGCGCATGAAATCGCACCGCACCGCGTGTATGCCGCGTTGCTCAAGGCGCTGGATCACCCGCAGGTGGTGCCGGTGATGGCGCGCGTTTCGCAGCGCCGCATGGAATTCCTCACCACCATTTACAGCGAGGCCGGCCTGGTGCCGGAAGAAGCGCTCAATCGCGCCCGGCTGACTTATGCCGCCTATGTGGGCTTCCTCCAGCTCAACTTTACGCTGGGCCTGCCGCGCATCAGCCATGACGAGTTCGATGCGTACGTGGAGCACATGATCCGCACCCTCACGCCGGCCTGACCCTCGGCCAGGCACCATCGCTCGCACGAACGCCGCCCTCGGGCGGCGTTTTTTTATGTTGCCAACCACTGGTAGTCCAGCTGGCAAAGTGGTCTGCAGTTACACCTGTAACTATCGGGTCTGGCAGCGAATTAGGGGTGCGCCCAGTTGGCTTTTGCTGCGCCATGCCTTGCCATGCCAGTGCACGTAAGTTACCGTTTCTGTTCTTTTTTAGCTCAAGACCAGAGTGAGGAAACGATGTCGAGCAAGCTGGCAGCGCTGCAGCGCTGGGTTGATGAGGTCGCGGCGCTGACCCGTCCGGCAAAGATCCATTGGTGCGACGGCTCGGACTCCGAGTACCAGCAGCTGGTGCAGCACATGCTGGACACCGGCGACCTGATCGAGTTGAACCAGGAGACCCATCCGGGCTGCTACCTGCATCGCTCGAGCCCCTCCGACGTGGCCCGCGTCGAGCACCTCACCTTTGTGTGCACCAAGGACGAGGTCGACGCCGGCCCGAACAATCACTGGATGGCCCCGGCCGATGCGCACGCCAAGATGGACGCGCTGTTCGACGGCTGCATGGAAGGCCGCACCATGTATGTGATTCCCTACTGCATGGGCCCGATCGACTCCCCGCTCGCCCGTTGCGGCGTTGAGATCACCGATAGCCCCTACGTGGTCGCCAACATGCGCACCATGACGCGCATGGGCGCCGCCGCACAGGCGCGCATCGAGCGCGAAGGCACGTTCGTGAAGGGGCTGCACTCCACTGGCGAACTCGATCCCGAGCGCCGCTTCATCATGCACTTCCCCGAAGAGCTGACCATCAAGTCCTACGGCTCGGGCTACGGCGGCAATGCATTGCTCGGCAAGAAGTGCCACGCGCTGCGCATCGCCAGCTACCAGGCCAAGTCCGAGGGCTGGCTGGCCGAACACATGCTGATCGTGGGCATCGAAAACCCACAGGGCGAAACGCATTACATCGCCGCCGCGTTCCCGTCGGCCTGCGGCAAGACCAACCTGGCCATGCTGATTCCGCCGGAGGCTTATCGCCAGGACGGTTGGAAAGTGTGGACGGTGGGCGACGACATCTGCTGGATGCGCCCGGGTGCGGATGGCCGTCTGTACGCGATCAATCCGGAAGCGGGTTATTTCGGCGTGGCGCCGGGCACCAGCGACGCCACCAATCCCAATGCGCTGTCGACGATTGCGCGCGACACCATCTTCACCAACGTCGCCGTCACCGCCGACAACCAGCCGTGGTGGGAAGGCTTGCCGGGCACACCGGTCACCGACTGGCAGGGTCGTCCGTATGACCCGGCGAACGGTCCGGCCGCGCATCCCAATTCGCGCTTCACCGTCAGCGCCAAGCAGTGCCCGACCTGGTCGCCGCGCGCGGAAGACGCGCAGGGCGTGCCGATCAGCGCCATCGTGTTCGGCGGTCGCCGTCCTTCACTGATCCCGCTGGTGTTCGAGGCGAAGGACTGGAAGCACGGCGTACTCGTCGGCGCCGCCATGGGCTCGGAAACCACCGCCGCCGCCACGGGCGCTGTCGGCGTGCTGCGACGCGACTCGATGGCCATGAAGCCGTTCGCCGGCTATCACTACGGCGACTACTTCCGTCACTGGCTGTCGTTCGACCAGCCGGGCGCCAAGCTGCCGAAGATTTTCCACGTCAACTGGTTCCGCAAGGGCGAGGACGGCCGCTTCCTGTGGCCGGGCTTCGGCGACAACCTGCGCGTGCTGCAGTGGATGATCGATCGCGTGGAAGGCCGCGCCGCGGGCAACCACACACCGATCGGCACGCTGCCGAAGGCGGGCGAGATCAAGCTCGACGACCTCCAGCTCGACCGCGCCACGGTCGACACCTTGTTCGAAGTGGACCAGGCCGGCTGGACCGCCGAGCTCGCCGCCATCGGCGAATACCTGGAAAGCTTCGGCCAGCGCATGCCGCAGGAACTGCATGCCGAACAAAAGCGCGTCGCCAAGGCGCTCAACGATGCGGCTGTGCCGCCGCGCGCGGCCGTCGCCTCCTGACGCCCTCCCCCTCGCCGGCCCGACGCGGCCGGCGAGGATCTCCTGCAGCTGACCCTCTCCCTCGGCTCTAAACCTTGCTGCGCGCCGGTGCATCCAAGCTGGCAAGATGATTGCTGCCTGCCCCGCCACCGGAACCACCATGCCGCCGCCAGCGCCCGCCGCGGAGTCTCATGACATGGACGACGTCCAGGCGGCGGCGAGTGGCGATCGCGCGGCTTTCCAGCGGCTCTATCGGGCGCATGTGGACCGCATCTACGGCGCCATCTTGCGCCTGGCCGGCTACGACCACGCCCGCGCCGAGGATCTCACCCAGGAAGCTTTCATCCGCGCCTGGCAGAAACTGTCCGGCTTTCGCGGCGATAGTGCGTTCAGTACCTGGTTGTATCGCCTGGCGGTGAATGTCGCGTTGATGGATATCAGGTCGCGCGGTTCGGACCCGGTCACCATGATGGACGAGGAACTTATCCCCGATCACGGTGAAACGCCGTTCTGCGCCGCCGAACGCGACGAACTGGAACGTGCCATTGGCAAACTGCCGCCACGGGCGCGCGCCGTGCTGGTGCTGCACGACGTGGAAGGTTGGCGACACGAGGAGATCGGTGCCGAACTCGGCATGGCAGTGGGTTCGTCCAAGGCGCAATTGCATCGCGCCCGCGGCCTGCTGCGGAAAGTTTTGGGAGAACGCTCATGAACGAATTTGAATGGCTGCGCCAGACACGCGCCCTGCGCGAACCGGTTACTCCACGTCGCGATCTGTGGTCCGGGATCGACGCTGCACTCGATGCAGCCGATACCAGCACGGTCGTGCCCACTGCACGACGCGCATGGCGCCAGCCGCAAAACTGGCTGATCGCCGCCAGCTTCGTCGGCTTGTCGCTGTTTGCCGGCAGTCTTGCGGTGCACCTGCGCGATCGCACGCTGGCCAATGCCACGGCGTCCACCACGCCGGACGTGAGCCGCTGGCGTCCGAACGATCCGCGCCTTGCCGGCGCGGCGGTGGAACTGGATGCCGCCAACATGGAACTGCGCCAGGCCATCGAACAGGCGCCCGACTCACCGGCGCTGCAGCGACTGCTGATGCGCACCCAGAAACAACAGTCGCAGCTGCGACAGATGGAACACCAGGCTGGTTGAGTCCAGCGGAGCCTTCACCATGAAAACCGCACGCGTCATCCCACTCCTGCTCAGCCTGTCGATCGGCCAGGCCCTGGCCGACACGCCCATCAACCTCAGCCACGACGCGTTGCCCAACGCGCATGTGAGCATCAGCAACGTCAAGGGCGCCGTGACCGTGAGCGCCTGGGATCGCAACCAGGTGCAAGTCACCGGCCGACTCGGCGACGGCGCCAAGCCGCTGGCCATCGAAGGCAGCAACAGCAGCTTGAGTATCAAGGTCGAACCGCAGGGCAAGTCCGGCCTGTTCAGCTGGGGCAGCGACAGCTCGATGGGTTCCACCACGCTGGATGTGCGCGTGCCCAAGGGCGCCTCGCTCGATGTCGACGTGGTGAGCGCGCCGATGAACATCGACGGCATCGACGGCGGCAGCATCAAGGTCAACACCGTCAGCGGCAAGGCACGCATCAATGCCCGCTCGCCGAGCGTCGATGCCGACGCCGTGAGCGGCAGCCTGGAGCTGGCCGGCAGCGCGGACAAGGTGGCGTTGCAGACGGTGAGCGGCGACATCCTCGCGCCGAACGTGGGCACCGAGGCCAACCTGCAGACGGTCTCCGGCCGCATCCATGTCAGCGGTGGTCCGTGGCGCAGGCTCAACCTGAGCACCGTCTCCGGCGATGTGCAGCTGGCCGGCGGCGTCGCGCCCAATGGCAGCTACGACGTCGACAGCATGAGCGGCGACGTGCAGATCCAGGTGCCGTCCAGCCTGTCGGCGATCATCAAGGCCTCCACCTTCAGCGGCGACCTGCGCAGCGACTTTGGCACGGTGAAGAAGCCCGAACACGGCCCCGGCAGCGAGCTGGAAGCCACGGCGGGTGCGGGCGGCGCCAAGATGAATGTCGAAACCTTCAGCGGCGACCTGCGCATCCGCCGGCAGGACTGATCACCGACTGGCAGCAACGAAAAACGCCGGGCAAGCCCGGCGTTTTCTTTGCGCGTTCAACCGAAGGTCGACGGCTTGAATCAGAGATCCTGGTGGTACTGCACGTACGGCGTGCGCGACTGGTCCGGTTCCGGGCCCGCCGGCGTATTGATGGCGTTGCCCGACGACCACAGATTCTGCGCGCCGATGCTCAACTGGCCCTGCCACGGCAGACGCCAGGTCACGCCCAGGTCGATGCTGTTCCAGCGACGATCCGGGTTGTAGCCGGCGCCACCGGGCACACCCGCTTCCGGCGCCATGGTACGACCCACGATGCTGCCGCTCAGCGGACCGCGATCGACGCCAAAGCTCACCGCTTTCTGGTCGAGTGCATTCACGCCCAGCACGTTGCCAGGCAGCAGACGCACACGGCCGACGCTGGCGCCCAGATCGATGCCGCTCTTGCCATCCAGGGCGAAGCGGCCACGCGCATTGACCTGGGTGCTGCTGTCGAAACCGGAGAGGCCGTTGACACCCGGCATGGCGCCGGGGAGCAGACGCGGCAGCGTGGCAGCGCCCTGCACATTGTCGGTGCCCACGCTCAGGCCGAGCGAATAGCGACCATCGTTATACGTTGCGCCCACTTCGCTGCCGATGATGCGCGGCGCCTGGTTGTTCGCCCAGTTGTGCTCGCTCACGCCCACGTGCGCCTGCACATTGGGAGCGATGCCATAGCGGAATTCGGAAGACTGCACGGTGGCCGAATCCACCGCGCGGAACTGCAGCGGCGTATCGGCCAATTGCGCCGAACCCAGCGTGTCGCTGTTCGACTGCAACGCCAGCCAGCGGCCATCGGAGCCGCGCCACAGGGGCACGCCGTTGGCAGCGGCCTGGGAGGTCTGATCCGGCGTCTGCGAGAGCAGGCGACCGGCCGCGCTGTACGAATCACTGGCCGCAGTCTGTCCTGCCGCGATCAGCGGCATCAACAGCAGTGGCAATGACAAGAACAGACGACGCATGAAACGCGAAACCCCCGCGATACAGATAGGCAGGAACGGATTCGCCCCCTCCCAGAGACGAGTTAGGCCTAACGATACCACATTTTACTTTTTGCTAACACCCAGATTCCCAGTTTGTGAACCAAGTCCGTATGGCCCATCTCACGAATTTTTGACATCTGCCAACCCAATAGGTTCCCGGTTTACAGACCCGGCGACAAAGCTGAATGGAGGCGATATATAGTCCTCTCCTGTCGACAATGCCCGGAATCGCCCCACGACTGATGACATCGGTCCCTTCCAGCACAATGCCCTCATGGCCTGCGGACAGCGCTGTCGCAGCCATGCATGCCGCGGTGGAGCGTCTCTTCCGCGCGGCTGATGCTGCGAGCGTGGCGGAAATCTGCGAAGTCATGCTGCGCGATCTGGGCATCGAAGGCCGCCTGCATTGGCGCCTGCTGGGCGACACCGAGCCGCCGAACGAGCAGATCACCCAGCTGGATCTGGCGGAGGATCCGCAAGGCCTGCGTTCGCTGGTGCTGGCCTTGCCCACGGGCTCGATCTCGGACCCGATGAGAGAGAACCTGGCGTGGATCGGCCGGCTGCTGGCCTGCCGCCTGCGCCAGCTGGCGGAAACCTCGCGCCTGTACGAAGCCATTTCGCGGCTGGCGCTGGCCGAGCGTCTGCAGCGCGCGCTCTACGCCATTGCCGACCAGGCGGGCGCCGAGCACAACATGACCGAGATGATGCACTCGCTGCACGCCATTCTCGGCAGCCTGATGTACGCGGAAAATTTCTACATCGCCTTGTACGACGCCGCGACCGATACGGTGCGCTTTCCGTACTACGTCGACACGATGGACAAGGAACCGCCCTCGCCCGACGAATCGGTGCCGCTGCAGGAGATGCGTTACAGCCTCACCTGGAATCTGCTGCAGGGCGGCCAGGCGATCATGGGATCGGTGGCCGAGCTGACCGAACAGTTCAAGGGACGCTTCGTGCTGCTGGGCCCGGTGTGCGAACACTGGCTGGGCGTGCCGCTGCTGCGCGACGGTCGCGTGGTCGGCGGCATCGTGATGCAGAGCTATCGCGAAGACACCCATTACAGCGAGCACGACCGCGAACTGCTCAGCTACGTCGCCAAGCACGTGCAGACCGCGCTGGAACGACGCGAGGCGCACGAGGAACTCGAACGCCGCGTCTCCAGCCGTACTGCCGCGTTGCGCGAAGCCAACCGCGTGCTGCGCCAGCAGGTGCTGCAACGCCAGCGCGGCGAGCGCCTGCAGGCGGCGCTGTTCCGCATCGCGGAGCTGGCCAACGCGTCCGAAAGCATCGACAACTTCTATGCCGCCGTTCACCGGGTGATCGGCGGCCTGCTCTATGCGCGCAACTTCTATATCGCGCTGCTGGACGAAGAGCAGAAAACCCTTAGCTTCCCCTACTCCGTCGACGAATTCGACACCGTGCGCCTGCCGCGCGCGCATGGCCGCGGCGTCACCGAATTCGTGCTGCGCCACGCCAAGCCACTGCTGGCCGATCCGGCGGAATTCGATCGCCTGCAGCAGAGCGGCGAAATCACCCATCGTGGTTCGCGTTCGGTGTGCTGGCTGGGCGTGCCGCTGGTCTGGGGCGATCGCGCCATGGGCGTGCTGGCCGTGCAGAGCTACTCGCCGGAACATACTTACGACGTGCGCGACCAGGAGCTGCTCACCTTCGTGGGCTACCACGTCGCCAACGCGCTGCAACGCAAGCACACCACCGAATCGCTGAAGCAGGCCTATGCCAGCCTGGAGCGCCGCGTCACCGAGCGCACGCGCGCCCTCGCGCTGGCCAACCGCGACCTGCGCGAACAGATTGCCGAGCGCGAGCGCGTGGAGCGCCGCCTCAAGTACGAGACCCTGCACGATTCGCTGACCGGCCTGCCCAATCGCACGCTGTTGCTGCAGCGCCTCGAGCAGGCCCTGCAGCGCTATCACGGCGACACGCAGGAATTGTTCGCGGTGCTGTTCATCGACCTGGACCGTTTCAAGGTCATCAACGATTCCGTCGGCCACCTGGTCGGCGACGATCTGTTGTTCCAGGTCGGCGGCCGCATCCGCGCGTGCTTGAAGACGCGCGACGTGGTGGCGCGCCTGGGCGGCGACGAATTTGCCGTGCTGGCCGAAGGCATCACCGATCCGAAGATGGCGATGCTGATCGCCGAACGCATCATCGACGAATTGCAGACGCCGTTCCGCCTCGGCGCGAAGGAAATCTTCACCTCGGCCTCGATCGGCATCGCCCTGCCCAGTCCGCATTACCAGCGTCCGGAAGAATTACTGCGTGACGCCGATGCGGCGATGTATCGCGCCAAGGACGAGGGTCGCCATCGCGCCGCGGTGTTCGACGATCGCCTGCGCCGCGAAGCCTTGTCGCTGCTGGAAATGGAAGGCGACCTGCGCCGCGCGCTGAGCCGCAACGAATTCGTGCCGTTCTACCAGCCCATCGTGGCGCTGCAGACCGGCCGCACGGTGGGCTATGAAGCGCTGTTGCGCTGGCGCCATCCGGACCGCGGCCTGCTCACGCCCGGCGATTTCCTTGCCGTGGCCGAAGAAAGCGGCTGCTCGGAAGCCATCGACTGGCAGATCTTCGAGCAGGTCTGCGCACAGGCCGAAGCGCTGGCCGGCAGCGATGGCTTCGTCAGCATCAACGTGTCTGGACGCCACTTCCGTTCGCTGGACCTGGACAAGCGCCTGCTCGACCTGATCGAGTCGCATCACCTGCCGCCGCGCTGCCTGCGCGTCGAGGTGACCGAACGCGCGCTGCTGGAGAACGCGGTCCAGGTGAAGCGCATGCTCGACAACCTGCGCGGCCATGGCGTGAGCATCGCGCTGGATGACTTCGGCACGGGTTACTCGTCGCTGAGCTATCTGCACCAGTACCCGATCGAGACGCTGAAGATCGACCGCTCCTTTATCGTGGAATTGCCGCGCGAAGGCGGTCACGGCGCCGCGGTGGTGCGCGCCATCCAGGCGCTGGCCAATTCACTGCAGATGCAGGTGATCGCCGAAGGCATCGAGGAAGAAGACCAGCGCGAGGCGCTGCTGCGCATCGGCTGTCGCTTCGGCCAGGGCTTCCTGTTTGCGACGCCGAAGATGGCTGAGGTGTGGTTGCAGCGAGAGCATCATTTTGCGTTGCCGTAGGCGTAGCTCTTCGTTCTGCCCCCTCAGTTCCAATCAACCGCCGTTCCGGTGCACGCCGGAATGACGGGCAAAAGAAAAGGCCGGCCCCTTCGGTGACCGGCCTTATTGTGACACCGCAGGCTTACTGCGCCGTATGCGGCGCGCTAGCCGCCGGGGTCACGCTCAGCAGATGCTCTGCATCCACGCGATCGAAGGTGTAGCGCTGCGCGCAGAACTCGCAGATCACTTCGATTTCGCCTTCGCGCGCTTCCAGCGCTGCTTCCACTTCATCGCGGCCAAGCGAGCGCAGCACCGCTTCCACGCGCTCGCGCGTGCAGCTGCAACCGAAGGCCAGCGGGCGCGGGTCGAACAGGCGCACGGACTCCTCGTGGTAGAGGCGATACAACAGCTGCTCCGGCGGCGTGGACAGCAGCTCCTGCTGGCCCAGCGTGGCAGTGAGATGCTGGATGCGCGTCCAGGCGTCTTCGTCTTCCACGGCGTCGTGGCCGCCTTCGTCCGGCAGCTTCTGCAGCATCAGGCCCACGGCATGCTCGCCATCGGCCGCCAGCACGATGCGTGCCGGCAGCTGTTCGGACTGGCTGAAATAATTTTCCAGCGCCGAAGCGAGCTCCGGATGCTGCAGGTCGACCAGGCCCTGGTAGCGCTGGCCGCGCTCGGCATTGCCGATCGTGATCGCCATGATGGCGTCGGGCATCGCCGCCAGGTCCAGCGTTTCGGGCAGCGGATCGTTCCAGCGCGCCAGGCCGCGCAGGCGGCCGTGATCGGTGCACTCGGCGAACAACAGGCGCAGCGGGCCGCTGCTCTTCAATTCCACCGAGAGCGCGCCATCAAGCTTGATGTTGCCGGTCAGCAGCGCGCTGGCGACCAGGGTCTGGCCGAGCACCGAGCGCAGCGCGGCCGGATAGTGGGCGCGGCCGGCAACTTCGCGCCAGGCCGGGCCGAGACGGACGAGCACGCCGCGCACGCCGGCGCGCTCAAGCATGAAGCGATGCAGTACATCTTCGACTAGCACGGTTTCCACGGGATCGACCTCTCAAGAGCAATCCCCCTAGATGGGGGCGCCTGCATCCAGGCACAACGACCTTTGATACGGGCTGTCGGGGAAGGGGCTGGCGCCTCCTATACTGCCGCCAATTCCGTCCAAGCGCCGCCATGAATCCACGACGCCCGTTCGCCGCCCGCCTGCTCCGCACCCTGATGCTGCTTGCGATCTCCTGGCTGGCGCTGAGCTGGCTGGTGGTACTGGTGCTGCGCTTCGTGCCGCCCTTGACCTCGGCGGTGATGATGGAGCGCCAGCTGGGCGCGCTCATCCATGGCGAGAAAGACTTTCGCCTGCAGCATCGGTGGGTGCCCTGGAGTCAGGTGTCGCCGTATGTGCCACTAGCGATGGTGGCCGGCGAGGACCAGAAGTTCCCCTACCACCATGGCTTTGATTTCGACTCCATCCAGACCGCCGTCGATGCCGCCGATGAAGGCCGTCGCCTGCGCGGCGCCAGCACGATCAGCCAGCAGACGGCCAAGAACCTGTTCCTGTGGAACGGACGCAGTTTCATCCGCAAGGGGCTGGAAGCATATTTCACCGTGCTGATCGAGCTGACCTGGCCCAAGCAACGCATTCTCGAGGTGTATATGAACATCGCGGAGCTGGGCGATGGCATTTACGGCGTCGGTGCGGCCAGCGACGCGTATTTTCATATGGCCCCGGCGCGCCTTGGCGCGGCGCAGGCGGCGCGCCTCGCCGCGGTGCTGCCCAGCCCTCGACGCTTCCACGCGGATCGCCCCACGCCTTACGTACAGAGCCGTGCGAACTGGATCCAGCAGCAGATGGGGCAACTGGGTGGCCCGGGTTACCTGCAAAGCCGACAGCCCCCGCGCGACACGCGGCGACACTGAGGCTCGCCCCGCGACCTGCCAGTGCACTAGCATGCGCCCACTCTCCGGGGAATCGTCGCGCCTGCCATGTCACGCCTAACCGTTGTCGTGCCGGCCTATAACGAGGCAGCCGTGCTGCCAAGCTTCCACCTCCGCCTGAGCCAGGTGCTGGACGAACTGCCGTTCTCTTGCGACGTGCTTTACGTCGACGACGGCAGCACCGACGCCACCTGGGAACTCATCAACACCCTGGCCGCCGGCGACGCCCGCGTCGGCGCGATCAAACTCTCGCGCAACTTCGGCAAGGAAGCGGCGCTGACCGCCGGCCTGGATCAGGTCGACGCCGATGCCGCCGTCGTGATCGATGCCGACCTGCAAGACCCGCCGGAGCTGATTCCCTCGCTGGTGGAGCGCTGGCACGCGGGCTTCGACGTGGTCTACGCCACGCGCAACACGCGCCAGGGCGATACCGGCTTCAAGCGTTTCACCTCGGCCCTGTTCTATCGCAGCATGGAACAGGTTTCCGATATCCAGGTGCCGCGCGACACCGGCGATTTCCGCCTGCTGTCGCGCCGCGCGCTGGACGCCTTGCGCCAGCTGCGCGAGCGCCAGCGCTTCATGAAGGGGCTGTTCACCTGGATCGGCTACCGGCAGACGGCCGTCCATTACCTGCGCGAGCCACGCCAGGCCGGCGCCAGCAAATGGAATTATTGGCGCCTGCTGCAGCTGGCCGTCGAAGGCTTCACCTCGTTCTCCACCGCGCCCCTGCGGCTGGCCACCTGGACGGGCGTACTGGCCTCGCTGCTCGCCTTTCTGTTTGGCATCTGGGTGTTCGGCAAGGCGATGCTGCTCGGCGATCCGGTGCGTGGCTACCCGTCCCTGATGGTGGTGATCCTGTTCATGGGCGGCGTGCAGCTGCTCGCGCTGGGCGTGATCGGCGAGTACCTGGGGCGCAACTATGCCGAGAGCAAACAGCGTCCGCTGTACTTCATCGAAGAGCGTTACGACGCGCGTCCCAAGCCCTGAGCGGCTTTCGCCGCGCGCTTCACATCGGGCCAACACCACGTCCACGCGGCGGCGCTAGACTCCCTGCATGCGGCCGATCGGCGGCCTCCTGGGAGGTTCAAGCATGCGACAAGTCAAGCATTTGCTGGAAGGCAAGGGCACCGACATTTTCAGCATTGCACCGGACGCGCCCGTGCTCGAAGCGATCAAGCACATGGCGGAACGCCGAGTCGGCGCGCTGCTGGTGATGCGCGAGGATCGGCTGGTGGGCATCGTCTCCGAACGTGACTACGCCCGTAAGGTGATCCTGCAGGGTCGTTCCTCCGCGCAGACCGCGGTCTCGGAGATCATGAGCAGCCCGCCGCTGACGGTGGGGCCCGATACCGACGTATTCGACTGCATGCGCCTGTGCACCGACAGCCGCATCCGTCACCTGCCCGTGGTGACCGGCGAACGGGTCGTGGGTGTCATCTCCATCGGCGACCTGGTGAAGGAAGTGATCGACGCCCAGGCCGAACAGATCGAACAACTGCAGCGCTACATCACCAGCTGAGCGACGCTCAGGCTTTGGCGGTTTCGGCCTGCGCGGCCGCGTCCTCTCCGGCCCGCTGCTCCGGCAGCAGGTCGGGTGAATGACCGGCGCGCGCGGCCACCCACGTGGCTACCACCGCAACGCCCGCACCGATGCCGGCCATGCCGGTGGCTGCCATGCCCAGCGTACCCAGCACGCTCACGCCACTGGTGACCAGCACGTCGCCGAAACGCCAGATCGCCGTCTCCACGAAGTTCTTGCCCTTGTAGCGCGTCTCGCGCGGTACGCGGGTGTACAGCGCGTCGACCGCCGGCTTGGTCATGCCATAGGCGAACCCCCGTGAGCCGACCAGCATGATCGAGAGCATGGGCACCATGACGCCGAACAGGCTCACGTTGCCGATGCCTACGATCACCAGCAACACGAGCAGCACGAAGTTCACGATCGAAGGCAGCACCAGCCCCGGGCCCGCTCCCTTGCGCACCAGCAGCCAGCGCGTCAGCGTCAGTTGCAGCACCGCGCCGAGCAGGTTCGCGTAGAGATCCAGGTCGTTGTAGAACGAGGTGCGCGCCACCCGATCCGGCAGATGCGCCTTGGTGTAGTCGGCCATCAGCGCATAGGCCAGCGTGCCGATGCCATCACCCAGCACCATCAGCACCGCCATGTAGCGCAGGAACGGACGCGTCCACAATTCCTTGATGCCGGCCCACAGCGAACCGCCGATGGGTTCGTCGTTGCGCGCCTCTTCGCGGCAATCGTGTCGAGATGAGAGTGTCACCAGCAGGGTCAGCGCGATCACCAGCGCCACCGCCGAGACCACCAGCAATGAGGCCACGCCGATGATCTGCACCAGGAACTTGGTGACCAGCGGCCCGAAGATGGCGCCGGCCATGCCGCCCAGCGCGATCAGCGGAAACACGCGCCGCGCCTGCACGCTCTTGAAGATGTCCGCCATGAAGCTCCAGAACAGCGACACCACGAACAGGTTGAACACGCTGACCCAGATGAAGAAGCCCACGCCGAGCGTGCGAGCGCCGATACGATCCTGCGCCATGAAGGCCGGCACGAAGGCAAGCAGGCAGGCGACGAAGAAGCTGTAGCTCCAGCCGAGCAGTCGCTTGCGCGAAAAATGCGAGACCAGCGCGCCGAACACCGGCGTCAGCAACAGCATCACGCCGAAGGTGCTGGCGTAGAACAAGGGCAGCGATTGGGATCCGACGGCGCCGCTGAGCTGGTCGCGCACAGGCCGGATGATGTAGTAAGCCGTCATCACGAAGAAGAACGCCACTGCCGAGAGGATCGACGCGAGGCCTTCGTTCGCTGCGGCGGGTCGGGGGGTATTCACCGGCGTTTCCAGCGGGGGTCCGTCACAGACTAGCATGCGGCCTAGCGAACGCCGACAAGGACCGGGGGATCAGGATGGCATACGACATCATCATCGTCGGCGCGGGCTCGGCCGGTTGCGTGCTGGCCAACCGCTTGAGCGCGAACGGTAGCAAGCGCGTGCTGCTGCTCGAAGCCGGGCCTTCGGACTGGCACCCGCTCATCCATATGCCGGCGGGCATTGCACGCTTGGCCAACAACCGCCACCTCAACTGGAACTACCGCACCGAACCGCAGGCGCAGTTGCATGACCGCACGCTGTGGTGGCCGCGCGGCAAGACGCTGGGCGGTTCCAGTTCGATCAATGCCATGTGCTATGTCCGCGGCGTGCCGGGCGACTACGATCGCTGGGCGCAGGCCACCGGTGACGCGCGCTGGTCATGGGAGCAAGTGTTGCCGTGGTTCCTGCACAGCGAAGACAACACGCGCGGCGCCAGCAGCCTGCATGGCAGCGGTGGTCCGCTGGGCGTCAGCGACCTTCGGTATCGCAACCCGCTGTCGGAGGTATTCATCGACAGCGCCCTAAGCGCCGGCTACCAGCGCAATGACGACTTCAACGGCCCGAGCCAGGACGGCTTTGGCTTGTATCAGGTGACCCAGCGCCACGGCGCGCGCTGCTCCACTGCAGCGGCTTATCTGCGACCCGCGAAGGAGCGACCGAATCTCCAGGTGCGTACCGGCGCCCTGGCGGCGCGCGTGGTGATCGCCCAAGGGCGCGCGGTCGGGGTGCAATTGCAAGGCAGCGATGTACTGATCGAAGGCGGCGAGGTGATTCTTGCCGGCGGCGCGGTGAACACGCCGCAGCTGCTGATGCTTTCCGGCATCGGGCCGGCCGATCATCTGCGCGAACATGGCATAGCCGTGCAGGTCGATCAGCCCGGCGTGGGCGCGAACCTGCAGGATCACCTGGACATCTGCACGCTCGACGGCAGCACGCAGAAGATCACCTACGACCATCTCAACGAACTGGCGGCAGGGTGGCGCTTCCTGCGTCATCGCGAGGGGCCGGGCACCTCCAACATCGCCGAGGCCGGCGGCTTCGTGCGCAGCCGGCTGGCCACGGACGAACGCTGCGACCTGCAGTTCCACTTTGTGCCGGCCCTGCTCGACGATCACGGCCGCCATCGCCTGCCCGGTTACGGCTATACGGTGCACGCCTGCTACCTGCATCCGCGCAGTCGCGGGATGCTGCGCCTGCGCTCGGCAGATCCTGCCGAACCCATCGCCATCCACGCCAATTATCTGGGTGATGCCGAAGGGCACGATCTCCAGCGGATGATCGAAGGCGCCCGCCTGTCGCGTGAGATCCTCTCGCAATCCGCCTTCAACCGGTTTCGCGGCGCCCCGGTTTTTCCCGAACGTGCAATCGCCAGCGATGCCGAGTACGCCGACTTCATCCGGCGCAAGGCGGAGACCATCTATCACCCGGTGGGAACCTGCCGCATGGGCGGCGACAGCGATGCGCCGCTGGACAGCGAGCTGCGTGTACGCGGCGTGCAGAACCTGCGCGTGGTCGATGCATCGGCGATGCCCAGCCTGCCCACCGGCAACACCAATGCGCCGGTCATCATGATCGCCGAGCGGGCCAGCGCGCTGATCCTGAATGAAACCAAGCAGGCGGCGGGATTGTCCCAGTAGATCCATCCGCCATATGGGCAGAGGATTTTCCAGGTTTCCTGCGCTACTCTCCGCCGGCCGTCATGGATCGACCTGGCTCAACGCCCAGCTCGCTCCGAGCTGTCCTTCGACCCGCGTCACGCGACGCCCAGCCCATTCGAACAGCATGACGTTACGCACGCTTCCACTGCTCATTGCCGCCGCCCTGGGATGGGCCGGCACCCTGCCCGCCGCACATGCGGCGGCACCGGCGAACGACGCCAATGTTTCTGCGTCCTCGCCGGGCGTGCCTGCCGATCGCATGAAGGACACGCTGAGTGCTTACCAGCAGTGGCTGGGGCGCGTGGATCAGCGCAACGTGGTGGCCGGTTTGGCGACCGCCGTGGTGGCCGACAACAAAGTCGTGTTCGAAGACACCATCGGTTACGCCAACGCCGCCACGCGCGAGCCGGTGACGCCCGAGACGGTGTTCCGGCTGGCATCGCTATCCAAGGCGTTCGCGACGGCCCTCACGGGCGTGCTGGTGGGCAATGGCAAGCTCTCCTGGGATACCAGGCTCGTCAACGTGCTGCCGTTCTTCCGGCTCAAGAGCGACAGCGCCGCGCAGCAGGCGACGGTGCGCGACATTCTCGGCCAGCGTCTGGGCCTGCCCAAGAACACCTACGACAGCATGCTCGAGGACAACGTGCCCTATGAAGAACTGGTGCGCCGGCTCGACGAGGTCTCGCTTACCTGCGATGTGGGTCAGTGCTATGGCTATCAAAACATCGCTTTCAGCCTGATCGGCGACGTGGTCTATGCGCAGACCGGCGACTTCTTCACCCGCCAGGTCGACAAGAACATCTTCTTCCCGCTGGGCATGAAAACGGCGAGCTACGGTCGCGAAGCACTGGAAGCGAGCAAGAGCTGGGCACGCCCGCATCGTCCCGGCAGCAACGGCTGGATTCCGTTCGAGCCCAAGGATGCGTATTACCGCGTGGCTCCCGCGGCGGGCGTCAATGCGAGCCTGAAGGACATGGAGCAGTGGTTGATCGCGCAGATGGGCGGTCGCCCGGATGTGCTGCCGGCCTCGCTGCTCAACACGCTGCACGCACCGGAGGTGTCCACCCCGGTCGAGATGCATTCGGCGCCGTGGCGTCGCGCGCGGCTGGAGGATGCCTCCTACGCACTGGGCTGGCGCGTGTTCGATTACGAAGGCGAAACGATGATCTTCCACGCCGGCGCGGTCGAAGGCTATCGCACCATGATCGGTTTCCTGCCCCGGCAGCACGTGGGCCTGGTGATGATGTGGAACTCCGCCGACCCCCTGCCCGCCGGCCTGCTGCCGATGGTATTCGACAGCCTGCTCGGGCTTCCGCACGTGGACTGGGCGGGCATCGAAAGCGATGCGCCGGCAGCCAACACGGCCAAGGGCAAGACGCGCAAGAAGAGCAAGAGCGCGACCACGGCGCACGGCAGCAAGCGCTAACGACCAGCCCATGAAAAAGCGCCGCATGTTTCCATGCGGCGCTTTGCGTTGCCGGGCGCTGGCCGCCAGTGCGGTCAGTCATCCATCAGTTGAGCTTGAACACGATGCGGCGCTTGTCCTGCGACGACACCGGGCTGCCGTCCTGCGTGGCCGGCTGGTACTTCCAGCGACTCACCGCTTCGGTGGCTGCACGATCGAACACGTGACGCGGCTCGGCATCCACTACCTTGACGTCGTCCACCGTGCCTTCGGGCGTGATGGTGAAGGCCACTTCCACCCAGCCTTCCTGGTTCGCACGGACGGCGGTGGTCGGATAGCGCGGCGGCACGTTGCGCAACAGCACGGCCGGATGCGTACCGGCGGCACTCGCCGTCCCGCTGTTGCCGGCGCTGGCGGTGGTGGGCGAGGCCTGCTGCTGACGGGCCGCTTCCGCCGCCTGTTGCTGCGCCGCGCGTGCCTGTGCCGCACGCTGGTCAGCCAGCGCCTTCTGCTGGGCTTCGGCAGCAAGACGATCGGCATCGGCCTTATCCGACGCTGCCTTTTGCGTGGCCAGCTGCTGTTGCTTCTCCTTGTCCGAGGCCAGCTGCTGCTCGCGATCGAGCAACTTGCGCTGGGCATCGAGCTTGGAGCGCAGGATGGTCAGCGTGTAGTTCGCCGGGTCGGCCTTGGTGAGCAGATCGATCTGTCGCTGGGCTTCGTTGAAGTCGCGCTGGTTGATCGCCTGTTCGGCCACGCTGGCGCCCACCGGGAAGGTTTCGCGCAGCGCATCGGTGGCCACCGGGTTGCCGGGTTGCTTCTCCAGCACCTTTAGATAGAACTCGAAGGCGTTGTTGCCGGCCGGGGCCAGCAGACGCTGTTCGTTGACCGCCTTGCGGGCTTCCGAGAGCAGCTGGTTCATGCTCATGGCGGCCACGTTGACCGGTGGTGGCGGTGCTTCAGGACCCGCCTTTATCGGCGTGGACGGATGCGCACCGACGTCGGCATCGACCAGGTCCTGGTGCGGTTTGATGATGAGGAACCATGAAGCTGCGGCAAGGACGGCAACGACAGCAACAATGGCAATGGCAGCGGGCCGAATGGCCCCACGCGCGTGGCTACGCGCATGACGTTTGTTTCGGGTATCCATGATCTCTCACCGAGTGGCATCAGATACCCGCGCTTTTTCCCCCTGTGAATCCAGGAGCGGCAGCCTCCCCAGGCCACCGCGGCGCGGATGTGTGAAAGGTAACCGTAATGCAGCACTACGGCAAATCGGTCGTCGTGTCGGCGACTAGCCGCACATCGCGTCGTATCGGGCTTGCTCGGGCGTCGCTGACGCCTGACCGTCGTCGCTAGGAAATTTTCTTACCCAAGATTCCGCCGAGGTAAGGCTCTCTGTCTCCTGTAGGAGCGCACTTGTGCGCGACAACCCTACGGAGCCGTGCCCCCGGTCGCGCACAAGTGCGCTCCTACAGAGTTTTTCAGGCCCCACAAACGAAGCGTCCCGGCAAGGGCCGGGACGAGTCGCTCTTTCGAAGGACTCTCCCCGCGCTGGGCACCGCGGGGAGAAAAGTCGTTCTTGCTTGTTATTAAGAGTAAAGCTTAAAGCTTACTTCTTGGCCTTGGGGGCCTTGGCAGCCTTGGGGGCCTTCGCAGCCTTGGTCGCCTTGACGACCTTGGCAGCGGCAGCCTTCTTCACGGTGCGCTTCTTAGCAACAGCCTTCTTCGCAACCTTCTTGGTCGCGACCTTCTTCACGGCAGCCTTCTTGGCAGCGGCCGGGCGCTTCTTAGCAACAGCCTTCTTGGCGACCTTCTTGGCAGCCTTCTTGGCGGCCGGCTTGCGGGCGACCGGCTTCTTGGCAGCGGTCTTCTTCACGGCGGTCTTCTTGGACGCCTTCTTGGCGGCCTTCTTTGCGGTGGCTTTCTTGGCAGTGGCCATAGTTCGTCTCAGCTCCTCATCAGTTGGCAGTGGTTGCCCAGTAAAAGCGTGCAGGAACGCCTCAACCAGCAGATCGCTGTTCGTGGCGTGCCGAAGATTGTTCACCTGACGACGGGTGCGTTCGTCAGACAAGGGCCTCAAAATGTGCAATGGGATCGAGACCGTGATCTTGCGTACTGCGCCGGCCTTCTCTCCATGATCGACATAAGGCTTGATGAATTTCGATGTTGCCATGGCACCCGTTCTCCGTGTTCCGATGCGAAAGCTATTCCTGAAGATTTCAGCTGTCAATTGATTTTAACCATTAAATCAATCCGTTTCATCCACCCCCGGGAGGGTCCAAACCCCCGCCAGACAAGGCCTTACGGGGGTTTGAAGGCATTTTCGTTTGGACGTCCATACATCCAGATGTTAATGCCCTTTTGATTACCTCGACACCGACAAAACCGCTTAAAACAAGCCATTTTGTCTTTTCCGTGCACAGCCGCCTGACAGACGTGCGTCTCACAAGTCGAGACACATCAACGACATGCCGGGGGCCTCCCCGGCACACCCCTTTTGATGAACGAAAGGCGACTGAATTTATTTTTTCAAAGACCGGTCCGGAGGGTCGTTCCGGACCGTCATCGGCAGGTCCGGAGGCGTCGAAGAGGGTCGACTCGCGACGCGACCCCGGCTTGCCGGATCGCCATGTTGGACTTCTATCGGCATGGACGGCGATAACTTCAACGTAAAAATCGACGCCTCCAATGCTCTCCAGATCGGTTCTTCGCGCGTCGAAAAAACCGATCCTGCGACTCAAAAAGAAGCCGGCCGCTTGAGGCGGCCGGCATCGGGTGCAGCATCGAACGTCAGGGCTTAGTGGTCTTCGTTTTCGACCAGCTCGGCGTAGGCGTCGGCGTCGAGCAGCTCATCGAGCTCGCCGCGATCGCTGGCGCGGACCAGGAAGATCCAGCCGTTGCCGAAGGCGTCTTCGTTGATGGTTTCGGGCTTGTCGTTGAGCTCTTCGTTGACTGCCACGATCTCGCCGGAGACCGGGCTGTAGATGTCGGAAGCGGCCTTGACCGACTCGACCACGGCAACGCCGTGACCGGCCTGCACGCTCGCGCCGATCTCCGGCAGCTCGACGTACACCAGGTCACCAAGCTGGCCCTGGGCGTGGTCGGAGATACCCACGCGAACCAGGCCGTCGTCTTCGACGCGGGCCCATTCGTGGGACTTGAGGAATTTCAGATCGCCGGGAATCTCGCTCATGATCGGATCCAGTCGTTGGTATGGGTCGTGGGTGGAGCGCCAATTCTAGCTGCCTTCACCCGATGGGCAACACGGGCTGCGCCCGTGCCGCATTGATGCCTGAAGTCAGATGCCTTCGCAGGGTTGGCCGTCGCGCACGAAGGGGTATTTCACGATGCGTACCGGCACTTCGCGGCCGCGGATATCCACGCGCACGTCACCCGGCTCGCCGACCGGAATGCGCGCAAACGCCACCGCCTTGTTGAGCGTCGGCGCAAAGCTGCCGGACAGGATCTCGCCGGCGCCGTTGGCGGTGAGCACGGCCTGACCGTGACGCAGCACACCTTTGTCGTCGAGCACGAGGCCGACCATCACGCGCTGTACACCCGCCGCCTTCTGCGCCTCGAGCGCCTTGCGGCCGATGAAGTCGCGACCTTCGTCCAGCGCAATGGTCCAGCCCAGGTTCGCTTCCCATGGCGACACGGTGTCGTCCATGTCCTGGCCATAGAGGTTCATGCCCGCCTCCAGGCGCAGCGTGTCACGCGCACCCAGTCCGGCCGGCGCGACGCCGGCGGCGGCGAGCGCCTGCCACAGGGCCACGGCGTGTTCCTGCGGCACGATGATTTCGAATCCGTCTTCGCCGGTATAGCCGGTGCGCGCGACGAACAGCGGCATGCCATGCGGACCCTGCGCCGCGGCGGCGGCGAACTTGCCGAGCTTCTTCATGCGCTCGTGATCCACCTCGGCCAGCAGGCCGATCACCTTGGCGCGGGCGTTCGGACCCTGCACCGCGATCATGGCGTAGTCCGGACGCTCCTTGACCTCGACATCGAACGCCTTGGCCTGCTTGGTGATCCACGCAAGGTCTTTCTCGCGGGTGGCCGCGTTCACCACCAGGCGGAAGAATTCCTCGCCCAGGAAGTAGACGATCAGGTCGTCGATCACGCCGCCCTGCTCGTTGAGCATGCAGGAGTACAGCGCCTTGCCCTGCACCTTGAGCTTGTCGACGCTGTTGGCCAGCAGGTGGCGAAGGAACTCGCGCGTGCGTGCGCCGTGCAGGTCGACCACGGTCATGTGGGAGACGTCGAACATGCCGGCGTCACGGCGCACGACGTGGTGTTCCTCGATCTGCGAGCCGTAGTTGATCGGCATGTCCCACCCGCCGAAATCGACCATGCGTGCGCCCAGCGCACGATGGGTGTCATTGAGTACGGTCTTGTCGGTCATCGCAGTCGTGCTCTGGGGAAAGAAGCATTATCGCCGGGCGCATGGATACATTCCAAGCCGAGCGCGCCCGCGCGCTTACCGTGCGTTGGCGTATCGGCGGAGGATCGTGCGGCGCAACATGTGAACCGCGAGCCAAGTCGAGCGACGACTGTTCCCGCTCGTCATTCCGGCGCAGGCCGGAATCCAGTGGCCGAGCAGCCCGGTTATCGCGACACACAAGACTGTCATCAACCCGCGGCGATCGTGGAGCAGGGCGACAACCGTGTCGTATGGCTACTGGATTCCGGCCTACGCCGGAATGACGATCGTGGGAGGTCGCGGCTAGCTCAACGCGGCGCGTGACCCTGCCCGGCGAGCAACTGCTCCACCACCTGCTCCGCCAGCTGCTCGGCCCGCAGGCCAGCCGTGAGCAGATGCAGCTCGGCATGCTCCGGAGCTTCGTATGGCGAGTCGATGCCGGTGAAGTTGAAGATCTCGCCGGCACGCGCCTTGCGGTAGAGCCCTTTGGGATCGCGGCGCTCGCATTCTTCCAGGGTAGTGTCGACAAACACCTCGAGAAATTCACCTTCGCCAAACAAACCGCGCGCGAAGCGGCGCTCGCTCTGGAACGGCGAGATCACGCAGACCAGCACGATCAGCCCGGCATCGACCATCAGATGCGCCACCTCGGCGACCCGGCGCACGTTTTCGACGCGCGCTTCGGCGGTGAAGCCCAGATCCTTGTTGAGACCGTGCCGCAGGTTGTCGCCGTCCAACATATAGGTGTGGTAACCGAGCGCATGCAGGCGGCGCTCGACCAGGTTGGCCACGGTCGACTTGCCCGCGCCGGACAAACCGGTGAACCACAGGCAGCGTGCCTGCTGACCCTTGCTGATGCTGCGCGCTTCCTGGTCCAGGTCGGTGTGCTGCCAGTGCACGTTGGAGGCGCGGCGCAACGCGAAGTCCAGCATGCCGCAGGCCACCGTGGCGTTGGTGGTGCGGTCGATCAGGATGAAGCTGCCGAGCGTGCGGTTGTCCTGGTAGGACTCGAACGCGATGGCGTGGTCCAGGTCGATATTGCAGTAGCCGACCTCGTTGAGCTCGAGGCGGCGGGCAGCCAGTTCGGCCTGGGTGTTGACGTCCACCTTGTGCTTGATCGAGGTGATCCGCGCGTTCACGGTGCGGGTGCCGATCTTCAGCCAATAGGCACGGTTGGGCAGCAGCGATTCGTCGCCCATCCACAGCACGTGGGCGGCGAACTGGTCGGCCACCGGCGCAGGGCACGCGGCGTCGGCGATCACATCGCCGCGGCTCACATCGACTTCGCGGTCGAAGGTGAGCGTCACCGCCTGGCCGGCCACGGCTTCAGGCAGATCGCCGTCGGCCGTCACGATGCGCTCCACGCGTGCGCGGCGCATGGCCGGCTGCACCACGATCTCGGTACCCACGGCGACGCGGCCACCGCAGACCGTGCCGGCGTAACCGCGGAACGATGCATCGGGTCGGTTGACCCACTGCACTGGCATGCGGAAATCCTGCGCCTGCGTGGCGCTGGTGTCGGCCGACTCCAGCAGCTCGAGCAAGCTGGGTCCTTGATACCAGGGCATGCGCGTCGAGCGATGACCCACGTTGTCGCCGCCCGTCGCCACCACCGGCAGGCAATGCACGGTGGTGATGCCCAGCTGCGCGGCGAGCTCGCGGTACTCATGGGCGATGGCCGCGTAGATGTCCTCGCGGCAATCGACCAGGTCCATCTTGTTCACCGCCAGCACCACCTGGCGGATGCCCATCAGGGCGCAGATATAGCTGTGGCGGCGCGTCTGCGGCAGCAACCCTTTGCGCGCGTCGACCAGCACCACCGCCAGCTGGGCGTTGGAGGCGCCGGTGGCCATGTTGCGGGTGTACTGCTCATGCCCGGGGCAGTCGGCCACGATGAAGCTGCGGCGTGGCGTGTGGAAGTAGCGGTAGGCCACGTCGATGGTGATGCCCTGCTGGCGTTCGGCGTCGAGGCCGTCGGTGAGCAGGGAGAAATCCAGCGCGTCCTCGGCTTCGGCATGCAACTTGCGGCTGTCGCGGGCGAGTGCAGCGAGCTGGTCTTCCGGCACCATGCCGGCGTCGTAGAGCAACCGGCCGAGCAGCGTGCTCTTGCCATCGTCGACGCTGCCGCAGGTGATGAAGCGCAGCAGGTTGGTGTCCTCGGTGAGCGTCGGGGTGGGGTCCATCGTGACCATCAGAAATACCCCTCCTGCTTCTTGCGCTCCATCGAGGCGCTGCCATCGTTGTCGATCACCCGGCCCTGGCGTTCCGAGGTGCGGGACGCGGCCATCTCCTCGATGATCTTGTCCAGCGTATCGGCCGAGGACTCCACCGCGCCGGTCAGCGGATAGCAGCCCAGGGTGCGGAAGCGCACGTCGAGCAGCTCGACCTGCTCGCCATCGCGCAGGGTAAAGCGTTCGTCATCGACCATGATCAGCGCGCCGTCGCGCGCCACCACCGGGCGCGGCTTGGCAAAATACAGCGGCACCACCGGAATGTTCTCGCGGCGGATGTAATGCCACACGTCCATCTCAGTCCAGTTCGACAGCGGGAACACCCGTACGCTTTCGCCCTTGTGGATGCGCGTATTAAAGGTGTGCCACAGCTCGGGACGCTGATGCTTGGGATCCCAGTGGTGCTGTGCATTGCGGAAGGAGAACACGCGCTCCTTGGCGCGGGATTTCTCCTCGTCGCGACGCGCGCCGCCGATGGCGGCATCGAAGCCGTACTGGTCCAGCGCCTGCTTGAGCGCGACCGTCTTCATCACGTCGGTATGCACGGCCGAGCCGTGGGTGAGCGGCGAAATACCCTGGCGCACACCGTCCTGGTTGATATGCACCAGCACCTGCACATCACCCTCGGCGGCCACCTGGTCACGGAAGGCGATCATCTCGCGGAACTTCCAGGTCGTATCCACATGCAGCAGGGGCATTGGCGGCCGGGCCGGATAGAACGCCTTGCGCAACAGATGCAGCAGGACGGATGAGTCCTTGCCGATCGAATACAACATCACGGGACGCTCGAAAGCGGCCGCCGTTTCGCGAAAGATGTGGATGCTCTCGGCTTCGAGGGCGTCCAGATGGGACATGGAAGGCATGCTTGGCGTCACTGTTTCCTGGGTCCGGTAGCGCCTGGGGGCGCGCGGTCAAGGGAGGAATCTAGCGGAAAACGGGCGCCGTGGCAGGCACGGCGTCGACAGGATGTAGCAAAACGCATCAGGCCCACCGCCGCTGACCTCACCATCGTTTCGTCACCTGATCTAGGCCACACTCCACTAAGATCGAGCTTCATGAGTACATCGATGGCGACAGGAAGCGCACAACTCGATGCCACGGCCACGCCCCCACGCCTGCGTGTGGCAGGCGACTGGACGCTGGCCCACTACGCTGTGCTGGAGCGCGCGGTCGATGCGCTCAAGAGCCGCCTTCATCAGACCACGCCGATCGATCTGAGCGCCCTGGGTGCGCTGGACACGGCCGGCGCCGCGCTGCTGGCCGGCCTGCTGGGCGCCGAACGGCTGGGCGACCTGGCCACGCAGGATCCGACCCTGCCCGCTGCCCAACGCGCATTGCTGCAGACCGTCGGCAAGGCGATGGCCAGCTACGTCAAACCGAAGGCCCGGCGTCGCCACAACACGGTGACCGAGCTGCTCGCGCGCATCGGCGCGGCGATGGACAACGTCTGGCACCAGCAGGTGCAACTGCTGGGCTTCATCGGGCTCACCCTGCAAACCTTTGTGCAGACCGTCTGGCGCCCGCGTCGCTGGCGCGTCACCTCCCTGGTGGCGCATATCGAGCAGACCGGCCTGGATGCCGTGCCCATCGTGATGCTGCTGACCTTCATGGTGGGCGCGGTGGTGGCCTTCCTCGGCTCGACCGTGTTGGCGGATTTTGGTGCCACCATCTACACGGTGGATCTGGTGGCGTTCTCGTTCCTGCGCGAATTTGCCGTGCTGCTCACCGCCATCCTGCTGGCCGGCCGCACCGCCAGCGCGTTCACCGCGCAGATCGGCTCGATGAAGGCGAACGAGGAAATCGACGCGATCCGCGCGCTCGGCCTCGACCCGATGGAACTGCTGGTGCTGCCGCGCGTGCTGGCCATGCTCGCCTCGCTGCCGATGCTCACCTTCCTGGCCATGATTGCCGGCCTGATCGGCGGCGGTCTGGTCTGCGCGATGGTGCTCGACATACCGCCGGTGATGTTCATCAACCTGGTGAAGTCCGATATCGGCGTAAAGAACTTCCTGGTCGGCATCGCCAAGGCGCCGGTGTTTGCCTTCCTGATCGCGGTGATCGGCTGTCTGGAAGGATTCAAGGTCAGCGGGAGTGCCGAATCGGTGGGCGAACACACCACCTCCAGCGTGGTGCAGTCGATCTTCGTGGTGATCCTGATCGATGCGCTGGCCGCACTCTTCTATATGGAGATGGGCTGGTGAACGCCGTCGCGAAACCGCAAGCCGCCGAAAACGTGATCGAGGTTCGCCACCTGGTGAACCGCTTCGGCACGCAGATCGTCCACGAGCACCTGGATCTGGATGTGCGCCGCGGTGAAATCCTCGGCGTGGTCGGCGGCTCGGGCACCGGCAAGTCTGTGCTCCTGCGCAGCATCGTAGGGCTGCAGCGTCCGACCTCCGGACGTGTGCACGTATTCGGCCAGGACCTGCTGAGCCTCTCGCCCGAGCAGCGCTCCCGCGTGGAGCGGCGCTTCGGTGTGCTGTTCCAGAATGGCGCCTTGTTCTCCTCGCTCAATATCGTGGAGAACGTCGCGATGCCGCTGATCGAACACGCCGGCCTCACGCGTCCCGATGCCCAGCATCTGGGTGGCGTGAAGCTCGCCCTCGCCGGCCTGCCGATGGGCACGGAAACCAAATTTCCGTCCGAGCTTTCCGGCGGCATGGTGAAGCGCGCGGCCTTGGCGCGTGCGCTGGCGCTGGATCCTGAAATCCTGTTCCTGGACGAACCCACCGCCGGCCTGGATCCGATCAGCGCGGCGGCATTCGACCAGTTGATTCTCACCCTGCGCGATGCGCTGGGCCTCACCGTATTTCTGGTCACCCACGACCTGGACACGCTTTATACGATTTGCGACCGCGTGGCGGTGCTTTCTCAGAAGAAGGTGCTGGTCGTAGGCCCGCTCGATGAGGTGGCCCGCTATCCCGATCCATGGGTGCAGGCGTATTTCCACGGCCCGCGTGGCCGCGCCGCCGAAGAGGCGCACGAACGCGACGATACCCCCGAGGTGAAATGACATGGAAACGCGTGCCCATCACGTACTCATAGGCCTGTTCACGGTGATCGTGGTCGCCGCCGCGCTGCTGTTTGCGCTATGGCTGGCCAAGTCCAGTTCGGACCGCCAGTTCACCGAGTACCAGATCGTGTTCAACGAAGCGGTCAGCGGCCTCTCGCAGGGCAGTGCGGTGCAGTACAACGGCATCAAGGTCGGCGCCGTCACCCAGCTCAAGCTGGATCCGCAGGACCCGCGCAAAGTGCTGGCGCGCATTCGTCTGGGCGGCGATGTTCCGGTGAAGCAGGACACGCATGCCAAGCTCACTCTCACCGGCGTGACGGGCCTGTCCGTGATCCAGCTCAGCGGTGGTTCGCCGACCAGTCCGCCATTGGAGTCCAAGGACGACCAGCTGCCGGTGATCGTGGCCGACCCCTCCCCGCTGAGCCAGATCCTTGCCAACGGCGAAGACCTGGTGACCAACATCAACGAAGTCGTGGCGAAGGCGAACATGCTGCTGTCGCCTGAGAACTCCGAACGCATCAGCCACACGCTGCAGCATCTGGACCAGATCACCGGCACGGTCGCCGACCAGCGCGAAGACATTCATCAGCTGCTGCAGCAATTGGCGCAGGCCAGCAAGCAGGCGAATGAGACCCTGGCTCAGACCAACCAGCTGGTACGCAATGCGAACGGCCTGGTCGACAACCAGGCACGCGCCGCGCTGGAAAGCGCGCGCAACGCCATGGCCTCGCTCGACCATTCCGCTGCGGATATCGACCGCCTGCTGACCGACAACCGTGCCGCCATCAACGGCGGCCTGCAAGGCTTCAGTGAATTGGGCCCGGCCGTGCGCGAACTGCGCGACGCAGCCGGCTCGCTGCGCGGCGTATCGCGCCGCCTCGACGACAACCCGGCGGGCTTCCTGCTCGGCCGTGATCGCAACAAGGAGTTCGTGCCATGAGGTTGCGCCTGCGCCTTTCCGCTTGTGCAGCGATCGCGCTGCTCGGCGCCTGTACCATCCTGCCCAAGGCGGAATCACCCGATGTCTACCGCCTGCCGTCCACGCCACTCCCGCGCGACAGCGCGACAGCGGTGAACTGGTCGTTACGGGTGGACACGCCCAACGCCGAACGCATGATCGACAGCTCGCGCATCGCCGTGCTGCCGCAAGGCAATGTGGTCAGCGTGTACCAGGGCGCGCGCTGGGCTGACAACGCCACGACCTTGCTGCGCAACCGCATCATGGATGCCTTCCGCGACAACGGCCGCATCGCCGGCCTGAGCAGCGACGAGACCAGCCTGCAAGCGGACTATTCGCTCGCCGGCGACCTGCGCTCATTTCAGTCGGTCTATGAGAACGGGCAACCCGTGGTGGTGATCCGCTTCGATGCGCGGCTGGTGAAGAACAGCGGCCTGCGCATCGTGGCCACGCGCCGCTTCGACATCACCCAGCCGGTGGGCGGCACCACCGTACCGCAAGTGGTTGCGGCCTTCGGGCAGGCCAGCGATGCGCTCGCCTCGCAGCTGGTGAGCTGGACGCTGCAGCAGCCACTCGATGGCCATGACGTGCGGACGAACTGACGCTACACGCGCTTCGAGGCATCCACCCAGCGAAAGGTGAGATTGATGCGCGGCCCGACGGCCGCGCTCGTCTTGGGCAGATCGTGCACGTAGCGTTGCTGTGTATCGCCCGCCATGCGCAACAGACTGCCGTGCGCCAGCTCGATCGCCAGCACATCGCCGCGCGTCGCTTCGCCGCGCGGCTTGAGCCGGAAGCGTCTGGCCTCGCCCAGGCTCAGCGAAGCGATCACCGGTTCGCGGCCCAGCTCGGGCTCGTTATCGCTGTGCCAGCCCATCGAGTCCTGGCCGTTGCGATAAAGATTGGCGAGCACGCTGTTGAAGCGCGCACCGCAGGCATCGGCCACGCGATCACGCAGAGCGCGCAAGGCTGGAGTCCATGGATGTGGCGCGAAGCGCGTGCGTGAATAAACGTAGCTGGCATCGTCGTCGCCGATCCAGCAACTGAGGCGCGGCGAATCCACCTCGCGTCCGAAGATGCGGATGCGGTGCACTTCCCACGCAATCGTCGAGCGCAGTTCGGCGAACAGTGCGTCCGCCTCGCCACGGTCCAGCCACTGCGGCCACAGCGAAAGCGCCGCGCCCGGCAGTGGCAGTAATTGCCAACCACCTTGCGTCGTTTGATCGAACAGGCTCACACCCGCCTCAACGAATCGCCGGGAATCCCGGTTCCACATCGAGCGTCGCGGCGCACACGGATGCCAGTTCCAGCAATCGCAGATCCGAACCGCGCGCACCCACCAGTTGCAGGCCGATCGGCATGCCGTCGGGCAGATAGCCCATCGGTATGTTCACCGCCGGACAGCCGGCGAGACTGGCAAAGCTGGTGAGGTCGGCCTGCGAATCGGGCACGGGGCCATCCAGCGGGAACGCGCCCTGCGGGGTGGTCGGCAGCACCAGTACGTCGATCTGCGCAAACAGGCGACGCATCTTCAAGGTGGCGGCATCGAGGACGCGATCGGCGGTCGCATAGTCGGCGGCGCTCTTGCCGGCGGCGTAGCTCAGCAGCCGACGGAAATGCTCGGACGCACGGTCGTCCGTGTTGGCCAGATCGGATGCGAAGGTGCCGAGCATCTCGGCCTCCATCAGCAACAGGCCGGCGCGACGCGTGCGGGCGAAATCCCAGTCGGCAAAATCCACCGTGCGGCGCTCACCGAGCTCGCGCGGCCATTTCGCCAGCGCCGCTTCGAACACCTCGATCACCTCCGGCTTCACGCCGACGGCACTCAGATTGGGCAGGAAGCCCGCGCGCAGGCGGCCCGGCTCCCAATCCGGCGGCGACAAGGCCACGCGTCGACGGCGCGAACGCGCATCGTCGGCGTCGTAACCGGCCAGCACCTGCAGCAACACCGTCAAATCATCGGCGCTGCGCGCAATCAGACCCACCGTATCCAGCCGCCGCGCCGCCGGCACCATGCCGCGCGCGGAAATCTCACCGTGGGTGGGCTTGAGCGCGTAGACGCCACAATAGCTGGCCGGGATGCGAATCGAGCCCAGGCTGTCTGAACCCACCGCAGCCACCGCGAGCCCCGCCGCCACCGCCGCCGCCGCGCCGCCCGATGAGCCACCCGCGGTGTAGCCGTGGCGATGCGGATTGTGCGTTGCACCGAAATGCGGATTGTTGGTGACCGCGCCCAGCGCGCCCTCGTCCATATTGGTCTTGCCGATCAAGACGGCGCCTGAAGCGCGCAGGCGCGACACCACATGGGCGTCGTCGGCGACCGGCTTGCGCCGTCCCGCCAGGCCGGCGCTGGTGGGCCAGCCGGCAACGTCGAAATTGTCCTTGAGCGCGATGGGAATGCCGTCAAGCCGCCCGATTACGCCGTCGCGGCGGCGATGCTGGGCCGCCAGCGCCTGCTCCTGCAGCATGGCCGAGCTCAGGCTCACATAGGCATTGAGCTGTGGATTGACGCGCTCGATGGCCTCCAGATAGGTCTCGGCCAGCCCCTGTGGCTGCACACGATCCACCGCCAGCCAGTGCAAGAGCTGGCACATGGTGGCGCGACGCAGGTCGAGTTCGCTGATCGGGGGCTGCAAATTCATTCTTTCTTCCCTGGGTCGCTTTTGGGGGGATTATCGCTATCACACATGAAGGGTTTGCAAGGATTCGGCCACCGTTGCCCCCAATGGCCCGAACCCGGACAATGCCGGATTACCCGTACCGTACGTCAGAGAACGGTAGGCATGCCGTACAAGATCAGCTGGAGTGAGCCGTGAGCGACCGCGAAATCATGGAATACGACGTCGTCGTCGTTGGCGCAGGCCCGTCCGGGCTCGCGTTCGCCATCCGCCTCAAGCAGTTGCAGCCGGACACGAGCGTGTGCGTGATCGAGAAGGCCTCGACCATCGGCGCACAAATCCTCTCCGGCGCGGTGATCGAGCCGCAGCCGCTTGACGCCCTGCTGCCCGGCTGGCGCCACAATCCGCCGCCGATCTGCGTGCCCGCCACCGAGGATGAGTTCTGGCTGCTCAGCAAGACCGGCGGCCGCAAGCTGCCGGTGCCCCCGGGCATGAACAACCACGGCAATTTCATTGTTTCGCTGGGCGCCATGTGCGCCTGGCTCGCGCCGCAGGCCGAAGCGCTGGGCGTGGATGTGTTTCCCGGTTTTGCCGCGGCCGACACCGTGTACAACGACGACGGCTCCGTCGCCGGCGTGCGTATCGGCGACATGGGCGTGGCCAAGGATGGTTCGCACAAGGCAGGCTACACGCAGGGTATCGACATCAAGGCCAAGGTCACCGTGCTCGCCGAAGGCGCGCGCGGCAGCCTGACCAAGCAGCTGATCAAGCGCTTTGCCTTGGACAAGGACAGCGACCCGCAGGGCTACTCCATCGGCATCAAGGAACTGTGGCAGCTACCGCCGGGCCGCGTGCACCCGGGCAAGATCGTGCACAGCTTTGGCTGGCCCGCCGACAATCACACCTATGGCGGCAGCTTCCTCTATCACCTGGACAAGGATCGCATCGCGCTGGGCTACGTCAGCGGCCTCGATTACAGCGATCCCAACTACCAGCCGTGGGAAGCGTTCCAGCAGTGGAAGAATCATCCGTCGGTAAAGTCCTTGCTGGAAGGCGGCAGCATCCTTTCCGCCGGCGCGCGCGCCATCGTCACCGGTGGCTACCAGTCGCTGCCGAAAGTTGAAATGCCCGGCGCCCTGCTGATCGGCGACACCGCCGGCCTGCTCAACGTGCCCAAGATCAAGGGCACGCACCAGGCGATCAAGAGCGGCATGCTCGCCGCCGAACACCTGGTGGCCAACCAGCTGAACCCGGCCGGCTTCGACGCCAGGTTGCGCGCTTCGGATGTGATGGCCGAGCTCAAATCGGTCCGCAACATCAAGCCCGCGTTCAAGAAGGGCCTGTGGTTCGGCATGTTGAACGCCGCATGGGAAACCGTGCTGCGCGGCGCCTCGCCGTGGACGCTCAAGAACAAGGCAGACTGGTCCTCGCTGCACAAACTGGGTGAGTACGAAGAGCCCAAGCGCGATTACGTCCAGCCGCGCGAACTGCCACCACGCGACCGCCTCGCCGGCGTCTACTTCGCCGCCACCGAACACGACGAAGACCAGCCCATCCACCTGCACGTCGCCGACACCAACGTGTGCGTGACCCAGTGCGCCGTGGAATACGGCAACCCGTGCACGCGTTTCTGTCCCGCGGGCGTCTATGAAATCGTCAGCGACGATGCCGGCAAACGCCTGCAGATCAACGCCGCCAACTGCGTCCACTGCAAGACCTGCGACATCAAGGATCCCTACCAGATCATCAACTGGGTCACCCCGGAAGGTGGTTCGGGTCCGAATTATCAGAATCTCTGATATCCCTGAGCATCAGGTATCGGGCATCTGATGCGTTGCATTTGACCAAGTATCGATCGGAACCCCGCCACCGATTGAGGCATTGCCAAATAGGCGTCCATATGCCTTGGCGTCAAGGGGAGGCACAACCCACACACCTCGCAAACGCTGACTGTGCCGCCTGGCCCATCGACGCAGTCCGGCACGCCAGTATCCCGACCAGATTTCCACACCCTGCCCTTCCCATTGCTCCTGCAGGTGCACGGGCAGATGCCCTTGCTCCACCAGGACCATCAGGGCTTGACCATCGGCGATCAGGTTATCCACTTCGATGGCCGCTTGATCTACCGCATGCTCATCCTTAAACACAAGCAGGAGCAACGGCTGACGAAGCACGGCCACATCCAGCGAAGCCCCCCACACAGGGTGATTTCGACGCAAGGTATCCCGCCAGCGCTCCAGGAAAATGTCTCGGTTGCGCACCTGGTAAGCCTTGACGCCGGATGCCTCTGACGTGCCCGAGGTGATTCCTTCGAAGTGGATCACCACTGCCCGCGGCTGGTACAGCACGCGCAGCCCCGCCTCCCGCACACGCATCGCGAGATCGGCGTCTTCGTAGTAAGCGGGACGATAGCGGTCGTCGAACTTTCCCAGGCGCTCAAAGAGATCCTTGCGAATGGCAATGGCAGCGCCCGAGCAGTAATCGACGTCGCGCACGTGGGTATAGCGAGGATCGAGGGCAGCATCGAACCGCCCATAGTTGCCACCCCGGCCATCGGCATAGAGAATGCCGCCCGCCTCTTGCAGGGACCCGTCTGGATAGAGCAGCTTCGCGCCAACGAGACCTGCATCGCGATGGCGTTCGAAGGTCTCCAGTAGAGCATCAAGCCAGCCAGGCTGCACGGCGGTATCGTTGTTGAGGAATACAAGGTATTCGCCACGAGCCTGCGCCGCACCACGGTTGCAACTGCCGATGAATCCCAAGTTGCTTGGATTGCGGATGTAACGAACGCCGCAGATTGCCGCGACGCGCACGGAGGTGTCATCGGAAGAGCCGTCGTCCACTACGATCACTTCATAGGGACTCGCATCCTCAGAGGCGGCCAAAGCGGCCAGACACCCCAGGGTGTACTCGACCTTATTGAATACCGGCACGATGATGCTCACCAATGGAACGTCGGCTTGCGGCACGGCGACCAGCGCAGCAATCGCCGCCGCATCGGGCTGAACCAAAACGTGTCTTGGCGTCCAGGGCAAGCGCCTCCGCACATAGTCGATGCTGCGGTCCAAGGTACGTAGAGCGCCGTCGCGGCGCAGACCCTGCCACGCGTTGCGCAGGGGCAGCGACCATCGAGAATTCATAGAAGAGGTTTCCGCGCGGGCATTTAGCTCATCCGCCATTCAGGTCGTCGTGCTCGCGACACTCGCTTCGAGCCACAACGAAGACCATACGGCTCGATTAAAAAGCGCAGTAATTTTAACCACTTGCAGGCAGGGCGACTCGAAGTCACAGTACTTGGTATACGGAATTCGTTTAATTGAATAGGTTACTGCCAGCATGCGATTATCGCATGTTAGGGCATGACCAGCCTTCTTTGACTAGGTAACAAATGTCTTCTCATGTTGGCTGGAAGCTCCAGCAGCTCGGATATGTGCTGAAGCGACTCCGGGGTAGCCTGGCGCAGCGCGGCATAAAGGGCACCATCAACCGCATTCGCCAGGAACTCCAGAGTCCCCAGGTTGAAGACCTGGCGCTATCGCTTGAAGCAAGCGGCGCGCCTGCGCCCGTGGAGATTCCGTGTTCGGACGCCCCCACCGTTTCGGTCATCATCCCCGTCCATGGCAAGCTGGAGTGGACCGTCGCCTGCCTGCGCTCGATCGCCCGACACGCGGCCCGCGTGCCTTTCGAAGTAATTGTCGTCGATGACGCGTCACCCGATGAAACGTACGCCACGCTGTCCACCATCAAGGGCCTCCATGTCCTGCGCAATGAGAGCAATCTCGGCTTCATCGGTAGTTGCAATGCCGCCGCGCGCGCAGCCAAAGGATCACTGCTGTTCTTCCTAAACAACGACACCCAGGTCCTTCCGGGCTGGCTGGACGCGCTATGGCATACGTATCTGGAGGAACCGGACGCCGGCATTGTCGGGAGCCGCCTGGTCTATCCTGACGGTCGGCTGCAGGAGGCAGGCTGCATCGTCTTTTCCGATGGCGAAAGCTGGAACATCGGACGCTTTGAACCACGGGAGGATCCGCGTTTCCTCTACCGCCGCGATGCTGACTATGTATCGGGGGCTGCGATGCTTGTAGAGCGCGCACTGTTCGAACAAGTTGGCGGCTTCGATACCCTTTATGCGCCCGCGTATTGCGAGGATCTGGATCTCGCCTTCGCCGTGCGAGCTGCGGGGCGACGCGTTATCTACGAACCGGCCAGCCAAGTCGTTCATTTCGAGGGCGTCAGTTCCGGCATCGATCCGTTCAGCGGCGTCAAGCGTTACCAAACCATCAATCGACACAAGTTCCGCGAGAAATGGCGCGAGGCACTTGCACATCAGCCATTGCGCAAGTTGTCGGTGGAACAGGCGCTGCTGCACGGCCAGCGACATATCCTCATCATTGATGCGCTGACGCCCGATCCGACCCGTGACTCGGGCTCGCAGAGGCTTGTGAACATCATGCGCCTACTACGCGAGCTTGGCTGGCACGTCACCTTCATGGCCGATAATCGGCGCTCTAACCAAAGTGAGATCGCCTACCTCGGCAGCCTGGGCGTGCGCGTGCTGTGCAAACCATGGGCGCCAGCGCTGCCGACATGGCTGGCACGTGAGGGCAAGACACTCGATGCCGTGATGCTCTGCCGCCATTATGTGGCGCCGCCGCATCTGCCCCTGGTGCGAAAACTGGCTCCCAAGGCAAAGGTTCTTTTCGACACGGTCGACCTTCATTTTCTGCGCGAAAAGCGCGCTGCCGAACATGACGACAACCCAGCACTGGCCCGACAGGCCGATGCATCGCGCCAGGCGGAGCTGGCTCTTATCCGTGCTTGCGACGTTACCTTCGTGGTGAGCCCGATAGAGCAGAAGCTCATAGCGACTGAAGTGCCGGAGGCACGGGTAGAGTTGCTATCAAACGTGCACGAATTGTTCGGTCGAACACAGCCTTTTGAGGACCGGCACGGCCTGGTGTTCGTTGGCGGATTTGCGCATCCACCGAACATCGATGCGGTGAACTGGCTAGTGAGAGATATCTATCCGCGCGTACGCGCTACTCGGCCGGACATCAAGCTGCACTTGATCGGCGACATCCCGGAAAGCGAACATCAGCGACTTGCCGGCCCGGGCATCCGCATTCACGGACGAGTCGATGACTTGACGCCGTGGATGGTAGGTTGCCGCGTCTCCGTCGCCCCACTGCGTTATGGAGCGGGAGTCAAAGGCAAGGTTAATATGGCGATGAGCCACGGGCTGCCTGTTGTGGCTACGTCCATGGCGGCAGAAGGAATGAGTCTGGTCGACGGCGAGAATGTACTGCTGGCCGACGACGGGGAAAACTTCGCGGCAGCCATCTTACGACTGCACGAGGACGGCGCTCTGTGGCTGCGGCTGTCTGATGCGGCGCTCGACAACATCCGGCATCATTTTTCCTTCGACAAGGCTAGGGAAACCCTGCGCCGAGCTCTTGGCTGAGGCGAACCGTACCCAGCCGTACGGTTCGCTGTAGAATCCTCGAGCAAAGTACCGAGCGAAACACCCTGTAAAGCAAGGATTTCTCATGAAGATACTGGTTGGCTACAAGCGTGTCGTGGACTACAACGTCCGCATTCAGGTCAAGCCCGATGGCACGGGCGTGGTGACGGATGGCGTGAAGCTCTCCGCCAACCCCTTCGACGATATTGCGCTGGAAGAAGCGCTGCGCCTTCGCGAAAAAGGCGTCGCCGAGGAAGTGATCGTGGTGGGCATCGGCCCGGCCGACCTCACCGCCCACCTGCGCAACGGCCTGGCCATGGGCGCGAACCGCGCCATCCATGTGGTCACGACCGATGCCGTGCAGCCGCTCACCGCCGCCCGCATCTTCCAGAAGCTGATCGAGAAGGAAGAGCCGGGCCTGGTGATCCTGGGCAAGCAGGCCATCGACGATGACGCCAACCAGACCGGCCAGATGCTCGCTGCGCTGTGGGATCGCCCGCAGGCCACCTTTGCCAGCAAGGTCGAGATCGCCGGCGGCAAGGTCACGGTGACCCGCGAAGTCGATGCCGGCCTGGAAGTGATCGAAGCGGAACTGCCCGCCGTGATCACCACCGACCTGCGCCTCAACGAGCCGCGCTTCATCAAGCTGCCGGACATCATGAAGGCCAAGTCCAAGCCGATCGACACCATCGAGTTCGGCTCGCTGGGCGTGGAAGCCAACGATCATCTCAAGACCACGCACTACGCCGCGCCGGCCAAGCGCAGCAAGGGCGTGATGGTCAAGGATGCGGCTGAACTGGTCGCGGCGCTGAAGCAAAAGGGGCTGCTCTAAGCAGCCTGAGGGAGATAACGACATGTCCAAGATCCTCGTCATCGCCGAACACCTGAACGGCAAGCTCAACTCCTCCACCGCCCGCGCCGTGAGCGCCGCCGCTTCGATCAAGCCCGAATCCATCGATGTGCTGGTGCTGGCCGACAACGCCGACGCCATCGCTGCCGATGCCGCCAAGATCGACGGCGTGAGCCGCGTGCTCACCATCGCCCGCGCCGAGAATGCACACCCGCTCGCCGCCGTGCTGGCGCCGCAGATCGCCAAGGCCGCCGCCGGCTACAGCCACGTATTTGCCCCTTCCACGACCTTCGGCAAGGACGTGCTGCCCCGCGTAGCCGCCCTGCTCGGCGTCGCCCAGGTGAGCGACGTGATGAGCGTGGAAGGCAGCCATACCTTCAAGCGCCCGATCTACGCCGGCAACGCGATCATCACGGTGGAAGCCGACGCCGGCAGCACGGTCGTCGCCACGATCCGCACGGCCTCGTGGGCCGCCGCAGCGAGCGGCGCAAACAGCGCCCCGGTCGAGGCATTGAGCGTCGACGCCGCCCTGCCCTCGCACACCCGCTTCGTTGAACTGCAGTCGGGCAAAAGCGACCGCCCGGACCTGCAGAGCGCCAGCAAAGTGGTCTCCGGCGGCCGTGGCGTGGGCTCGAAGGAAAACTTCGACATCATCTACAAGTTTGCCGACAAGATCGGCGCCGGCGTGGGCGCCTCGCGCGCCGCCGTCGACGCCGGCTACGTGCCGAGCGACCTGCAGGTAGGCCAGACCGGCAAGATCATCGCGCCGGAGCTGTACATGGCCATCGGCATCTCCGGCGCCATCCAGCATCTCACCGGCATCAAGGACGCCGGCACCATCGTCGCCATCAACAAGGACGGCGAGGCGCCGATCTTTGAGATCGCCGATATCGGCCTGGTGGGGGATCTGTTCAAGATCATTCCTGAGCTTGAAACCGCACTGGGCTAAGTGGAACGGCGCCCCGGACTGAACAATGATCTGGGCGCCACCTTTTATCATCTGGCTGCGCTTATCGCCGGGGCCTATCCCGATTTCGGTGACCGCCGTCGATCTAGCGAGGATCCGGCTCATGAGACTCATTCGTGCCACCCATGCAGCGATCGGGCTGGTTCTCGTTCTAAGTGGCTGTGGCAGCCACGAAGCTGCGTCCACCGATGAGTCTGCGCCCTCGGTGACCGCCAGCTCAAGTGGCATCAACAGCGCGCTACCCCGTGAGGCCGTAGCAGCTCAACTGACGATCGCGGAACCTCCGACTTACGGCGCCAGCGATGACACACTTCGTGTGAGTATCCGCATCAACAACAACGGCAAAGTCACCTTAGTTAGTGCCGGCACGGCGATGGTTCGTCTTGGTGCGATGCTGATGGGTCCACATGGGCCCGACCAATCACCCGGGAATCGCGATTTCGTGCGTATCCCGTTGCCCGCCATCGCACCCGGCAGCACTGTGACTGTCGAAAGCAGGTTGCCGGCAGCAGCATTGGTAAATCTTCCCATTCGATTCGAGCTAGTTCAGGAAGGCGTGAACTGGTTTTCCGTCTATGGGCAGGAACCATTGCAAATCGGCCCCTATAAGCGTTGCGAACGAAATGACCATTCGCTGTGCGGCCAAGACAATAGAGCCCTTGGCGTTTCGAACTGAGGATACTCATCGTGATTGACTTCTACGACTTTTCACCTTTCGACAGGATGTACCGGTAATGGATCTACGTTGTTTCAAGGCTTATGACATTCGCGGCCGGGTTCCAGAAGAACTCGACGAGACCTTGGCTCAGCGCATCGGCTTCGCGCTAGCAGCGCAGCTCGATCCCGGTCCGGTGGTGCTCGGACGCGACGTTCGCCTGAGCAGCCCGGCCCTCCAGGCAGCATTAAGCGAGGGCCTGCGCCGTGGTGGGCGCGATGTCATCGACATTGGCGTGGGCGGCACCGAAGAGGTGTACTTCCAGACCGCACATCTCAAGGCGGCCGGGGGAGTCATGGTAACGGCCAGCCACAATCCCATGGACTACAACGGCATGAAGCTCGTCCGTGAAGGCGCGCGTCCCATCAGCGGCGACTCCGGACTGTTCGCCATTCGCGATGCCTGCGAGCACCCGCTACCCGGTCAACCAGCGACCGGCCACGAGACAAATCACCATGACCGCTCCGCTTTCGTCGAGCACCTGCTTGGCTATGTGGACATGGCAACGCTCAAGCCGCTGAGGATCGTGGTGAACGCAGGCAACGGCGGCGCCGGACTAGTCGTCGACGAGCTCGCTCCGAACCTGCCTTTTGAGTTCATCCGGGTGCACCACGAACCGGACGGCAGCTTCCCCAATGGCATCCCCAATCCGCTCCTGCCAGAGTGTCGTCAGGATACCGCCAAGGCCGTTATCGACCATGCTGCCGACTTCGGGGTGGCCTGGGACGGTGACTTCGATCGGTGCTTCTTCTTTGATGCCCAAGGACGCTTCATCGAGGGCTACTACCTTGTCGGACTACTAGCCACCTCGATGCTGCGCAAGCATCCAGGAGCCAAAATCATCCATGACCCCCGACTTACCTGGAACACCATCGAAATGGTGGAAGCTGCCGGTGGCGTCCCCGTCATGAGCAAGACGGGCCATGCCTTCATCAAGGAACGCATGCGCGCCGAAAACGCCATCTATGGCGGCGAAATGAGCGCGCATCATTATTTCCGGGATTTCGCCTATTGCGACTCGGGAATGATCCCCTGGCTGCTGATCGCGAGCCTCGTGTCTTCGACCGGCAAGTCCCTCGCCGATATGGTGGAGCATCGCATGGCGGCATTCCCCTGCAGCGGTGAGATCAACTTCAAAGTCGCCGATGCCAAAGCTTCCATCGACAGGGTCTTGGAGCATTTTGCGAACCAGAATCCCACGCTCGATTACACGGACGGCGTGAGTGCCGATTTTGGAGATTGGCGATTCAATTTGCGTAGCTCCAACACAGAGCCTCTCCTTCGCCTCAATGTGGAATCACGCGGCGATTCCTGCCTGATGACGGCGCGCACGGAGGAAATTGGAAACCTTCTGAGTCGGTAACCTTCTTCAACCCAGCAAATACAGCACAAGAAGTGCTTACTTACTCACAGTAAGCCAATCAGAAGATTGAAAAGAAAGCTGAGACAAGATATTGGCTCAGCTTTCTGCTGTGTGGGCGTTGGCCACGCTTTCGAAAATCAAAGCAGCTTGCGCCTGCTAGACTAGCCGCTTCAGGCTGCCCATCAAAGCTGACACTCCATGATGCCCCAATCACTCGCCGCTACCCGAACTATTGACGCAAGGTCCCCATGGACCCGGCTCCTGATTATTTTGGGCGGGCTTTATCTCTTGCATGCATGCTACGCGGTGATTACACAACGCCATCTGTACGGGGATGCCAGCTGGTTTCTTGTTCGCATGATTAGCGAAGCGAAGCCAACAAACTTCTATACAAGCTTCGCGCATGAGTTTTACTACAGCCGCGTAGTTGCATATTGGCTGACGCAGCTTCCCACAGTCATCGGCATCCACGCCGGTCTGTCGTCAGTTTGGCTGCTTTCCCTAATCTTTGGTGCAACCTATTTCAGCCACCGGATGATTTCGCTCGTTATCTGTCACTTGCTTCTCGATAGAGACGAGAAACATCTTATTGCGTTTCCGCTGCTTGGGTTGCTGGCAGGCTCCATTGTTTCGGAGGTCTATATCGTTACGGAGATCCACATCTCCGCATCGTTTCTCTGGCCTATCGCCATACTACTTTTTCGTCAACGACCGTTAACGAACCTTGCGTACTGGATTGCCAGCGCGACCATTGTGCTCGCCGCCTTTACCTATGAATCATGGGCCTTCTTCGCGCCCATGCTATTGGTTGGGCTAATTATCAAACGGATAACGTCAAACCAGGCTTTCCGCCTTCCGCTAGGCCCGGCTCTTGCGCTAGTTGTGTGTGCCGTTATCAACTGGTGCGCCATTCTTTTTCCCCGTGACCCAGCCAACAAGGACGGCTTCGTCAATGGGGTTCTCCGCATCATATACGACAGTTTTGCCGGCCCATCCCACTGGCATATCGGCGCCATGGTCGCGGTGTTGGTTTCGGGCTGCGTTCTGGTGCTCGTCGCGCTCCCCCAACGCTTCATGACGAGGGCACTCTGGTGGCCCGTCGCCTTCCTTGCTCTGGTTGTCGCCGCAGCTCCGCCAATTCACTTCCACCTGCTCGGATCGGGTGTGGATCTATCGTACGCGGTGACCGACCGAGGGTTTGCTGGCCTGGTCATGCAGGCCGGATTGCTCGTCATATTCCTCGGGGTCGTCCTGGTCCAGCGCACATCCATTGACAGCTTTCGGTACATCGCAGTTCTCCTGTGTGGCCTGTGCTTTGGCCAGGTCTCGTGGCAGCTGATGGCTACGAACTCCTGGGAATCCGCCGCCCGCGCCACCCGCGCCACGATTCGTGAAGAGAGCGGGCCCATCCCTTGCGAGCAGATCGATGCCGCGCAGAAAAGACATCACGGCCCCAGCGCGTCCACTGTGATGTGCACTTGGTGGGCGACGCCTTTTTCGCTTCTGGAGAACCCCAATCGCGAGATTCATACGCTGCTTACTACAAGAAGCGCGTTTCAGGCGTTCGACTTTGCCAATCCCGCGTCGCTTCCCGGGGCTTCAAATGGGGCATTTAACTATGGGCCCTATCTGCGCTCACTTCAGCATGAGCAAAACACCGAACTGAGCGGCGAAATCAGCTTTGGCAAAGGTGCCCGGGGTGCTTCTTTACTACGGAGCGGCTTCTCTTTTAGTGAGAGCTCCTTGACGTGGACCGAAGGGCAAACAGCTGTTCTTCACTTCTGCCTTCCTTCCGAGCCCGCTGCAAACGCCTATAGGATCAGTTTCACAGTGACTCCCCATCTTGATCGGCAACATTTGCCGATGTCCGCGGAGGTTCGCCCGGGATCCGGTCGCGCCACAACCTGGACATTCGCCCCATCAACATCCGGCTGGGTCACAAGAACCATTGATATTAGCCGAGCGGACTTTGATGGGACGAATTGCGGCGACATTCGTATCAGCTTCGCGAGGACGCCTGCTTCACCTGCAGAATTGGGCGAAAGTGCCGATAACAGACATCTTGGCTTAGCACTGTTCAAGGCAACGATAGATCCGCTGTAATCGATATCCGCGTCAAACTGCCCCGAAGACTCCTCGAGGACAATCGTGAAACGCTCCAACGTGCTCATCTTCACCACGTGCTACAACGAACGGGACAACATCGGTCTCCTTCTCGATGGCATATCTCAATACGCCCCGGATGCCGACATTCTAGTCGTCGATGACAACTCCCCTGATGGGACATGGGACGTCATTCAAGAGAAAGCTCAGCAGCGAGAAGGCATCTTCGCCGTCAAGCGTCCAGGAAAGCTCGGCATCGGCAGCGCTCACAAATACGCCATCCTCTATGCGATCCGTGAGGGGTATGACTCGCTCCTCACCATGGACGCGGACTTTTCTCACGACCCCAAGAGCATTCCCGCCCTCCTGGCCGCCCATGGCCCGAATGTATTTGTGACCGGCTCCCGCTACTGCGAAGGCGGCACATCCGATTACAAGGGCTATCGCAATATCGTGAGCCGCCTGGGCAATGTTGCGGCCAGAGCGGCATTGGGCGTGAAGATGCGAGAACTCACCACGTATTTTCGTGTCTTCGATGTCGCCGCACTGCGGCGCCTGCCTTTGCGGTTCATCGCTGCATCCGGCTACAGCTACGGTGTCGAGCTTGTCTACTATCTCCGCAAGACAGGCTCGGAGCTGCGCGAAGTTCCAATTCACTTCGTCGATCGCACTCGCGGCAAATCAAAGATCCCCAAGCTCCAGATATTTTGGAGCGCATATGACTTGCTTCGCCTGGCCATGGGACGGCTCAATCGGCGCAAGGATTTGCAGCCAGATGAATTTGTAAACGATGCGTGCGCGGAATGCGGCGATCGGGTTCTAGCCATGAAGCATTTCGGCAGTTCCGGCGTGCAGAATGCCGATACAACGTCCATGCCGGCTTATCGCTGCACCTCGGTGGGCGGCCGCGAATATCCTCCCGTCTATACCTGTCTTTGTTGCGGACTGGAGCAGGTGCCACGATCTCTGATTCCGCACACGCTTGAGGATATCTACAGGGACGTTACTGACGAGACGTATCTCAAGAACATCAAAGCTCGCCAGAAGACCTTCAGCCGGAACCTGGAATCGATCTCGGCCTATCTGCCCGCTACGGGGAGTTTGCTGGAAGTGGGGTCCTATTGCGGACTTTTCCTGGAAGCGGCAAACAAGAAGGGCTGGCAGACGATCGGCGTCGAGCCATCGCGCTGGGCCAGCGACTACGCGCGTAAGACCACAGGGGTCAATGTTCATACGGGATATCTCTCGGAGAATGCCGCGCAGCTCGAAGAGAAATATGACGTCGTTGTTTCCTGGGATGTCCTGGAGCACGTCCGGGACCCTGTCGGCTTTCTGCGCGAATGCGGTTCATATGTGCGCGAAGGAGGCGTCCTTTGTATATCCACGCTTGATGTCGACACGTGGATGCCTCGACTCCTTGGCACTCGCTGGCCATGGCTGATCAATATGCATTTGTTCTACTTCGGCAATCGCTCGATCAAATACGTCTTCAAACAGGCGGGGTTCGATATCACTCACGAATCGCCCTACGTTCACTATGCTCGCCTGCAATATTTGCTAAATGGCGCGACTCGCGTGCTGCCTGCGTTTCTGGGCCGACCGGTTAACTGGATAACCAGACTTGTACCAGACTTCATCGTCCCGGTTTCCTTTGGTGACATAAGGACCTATGTCCTGAAGGCTTCGCCCACCGCCAGCAAATCGAGCGCCAGCTAAATCAATGAACATTGTGTCCACTGCTCTCCGGCACAAAAAATGGCTACTCGTAGCGGTGCGGATTCTTTGCGCCGCTGCGGTTTTTTGGCTGATCTCCGTCAAGATCCATCTTCCAGATCTCAGGGAATTCGGTAGGCCGGCTTTCATCGTCGCCCTAACAAGCGCAGCACTCCTGAACGTCTTGCAGTCATTCATCTGCACTTATCGCTGGAACATGATTGCCCGCACTTCGTTTTCTCATCCAAGCTTTGCGCGAAGCCTCTGGGCGTATCTTGAGGGCGCTTTTTTCAACCAAGCCCTGCCATCCTTCGTCGGCGGAGATGCTGTCCGCATCATGCGTTGGCATGAGAATGGTGTATCGACCGGGACGGCCGCTCTCACAGTCTTGCTGGATCGTGTATTTGGTGCCCTAGGCGCTGCCGTGTTGGCTCTCGCGGCATGCATGCTGATGCTGGGGACGCCCGTGGAACCCTACAAGATCCTACTGACTGTCGCTTTGGCGGTGTCCGTCTTTACCTTGGGTGCGGTTGCGCTCTTCTTGGTCAGATGGAACTGGTTCCGCGGCCTGTTCGCCAACATTGCACGCCTGCAGTCGCTCCTGGAAGTCCTTGCCAACTGGCGCCCGCGCGCCATCGGGATGACGAATTTGGTGGCCTTGGGAGTTGCGGGGCAGCTATCTGCTGGTGTCGCTGTTTACGCCCTCGCGCGCGCGCTACACATCTCCGTGCCGGCCGGTCTCCTGGTTTCAATCACCGGGATCATTTTGCTGCTGTCGATGATCCCGATTTCCCTGGCGGGGTGGGGGGTAAGGGAAGCGGGCTTCATTGCCTTGCTTGTCCCTCTTGGCGTCGATGGATCGACGGCGTTCGCGCTGGGAGTGGCGTTCGGCCTGTCCACGCTAATCGGTGCTCTACCCGGTGGCGCTTCCCTGCTGTTCGGCTTTGCCTTACCAAAGGCTCAGCGCAAGCAACCCACAACAAGTGCGCTCGAGGCCGACAGGGCGAATCGTGGCAGCCGCTAAGTCTTAATTGACGCTTGCAGAGATCTGAGCACCGGCGCCTCGGCACGCAACGCGCTCGAAGAGTTACCGAGGCGCCCAGAACTGGCCAACCAGGGCAAATGGGATAACCACGAAGGCACAGGCAGGCGCCCTACATGGAGTCCATAGCTCCCCACCGCGGGCTCCGGGGCTGGCGAAAGGGTCCTCGCGAGGAAGAGCAGCGATAGGTCCAGCAAGAAATTGGCAGCGGCCTCTCACAAAAGTGAGGGCCACTTTCAGCCAGCTGAGTCAGCTCGCCAATTCACCTTTTCAAGCAAACTGCGGGCCATGGACGAATAGCTATTGGTCTCCGACCAGCGTTGCGCCGCTTGAGCGAGCCCGGATCGCTTCCCCTCGTCGCTCAGTAGATCGTCGATTACCTTGGCGAATGCCTTTGCGGATCGCTGAGGCACAACCTCCGCGATCCCGTTCAAACTGGAAAAAATGGCCGAGTTCGACACAACCAAGGGGACACCTGCTGCCAGCGCCATATTTGCCGAAGCGCTGGCGCCTTCGTTGGAATCGGCATAAGGGAGCACAACAAGATCACACCGTGACAAGCCATCAATGACCGTGCCAATATCGACAAAGGCGGTTTCCAGCTCGATGTGGTCCTTGAGGCCAGGTTGCGCAGCCATCTCCAGACATTTCACCACGAACGCCGAATTCTCCTCGCCCGGGTATATGGCGTGCCATCCGCGATATCGCAGATTGGGGTAACGGCGACGCAATAGCTTTATCGCTTCAAGGGTTATGTCGATTCCCTTGTATTCGCGAAAGAAGCCAAAGCCGCCGACTACCGGCCCTTTTTCAAAATCGGCCTTTTCCGGAAGGGCCTGCTTCGAATGAAGCTTCACAGGCAATGGCAAAACGGTGATCCCCTCGGCGATACCGAACCGCTCCGCTTCTCTCGCGCTGTGTACCATGATAGAAGCGCCCGCTTCACGCAGTAGTGCCACTTCTCCCGGTTCTAAGCGAGAGGCGTCATGGCATTCGATCACTACGGGGATCGTCCGCTTAACGGCAGTTTCAACCAAACGGTGGTATTCGCCAGCAGGCATGAAACCCGTATGGTGTTGCAAGATCACCAAGGATGGCTTCAATGATTCAAGGGTTGCTTCGTAAACGGCGAGATTTGCCCCGCTCTCGCGCCAATTCTTGTTGTCCCAACGCCAGCCACGGACGACGGGAAACTTTAGCTCCGGACCAACTCCCAACAACTCGTGCCCATCCAGCTCGTTGCCAAAAATGACGAGATCGGCCCCCGCATCTCTTAGCCCGTCTGCAAGATACTGCCCATGTTCTGCGATGCCGCAGGCAACACCCCATGTGGAAACCATGAGCACAGGCACATGAGGTTTGCGCCACGAGGTCGCGTGCAATCTTAGTTCATCGCCCAGCGATCGCGAGATGGCTTCCCAACTGAAACGCCGTTGCACATATTGGTAGCACGCCAACCGCCGTGTCGGAGAAATTGGCTCCCTGATCATCCGCAGCAAATCGGCAAGAAACTGGTGACGGTCAGATATGACCATTTCGCCCTTATCCGTGGACTGCTCGGATATGCCTCGTGCGCCAACGGCTGTAGTCAATACGGGCAATCCGGCCGCCAGAAAATCAAACATCTTGACGTTGGTGCCTGCTCCCGAAAACATGGGATTGATTGCGATATCGGCTGACAGCAAATGTCGCCATTTGGCATCATCGTCCACGATACCCGTACAAACGATATTTTTTGGGAACGGAGAGGCCGCAAGGCCATCGCCAACGCCACCAACCAGCAGAAAAGTGACATCAGGGGCGTGCGGCGCCAGCTTTTCCACGATGAACTGACCGGCCTCCGCGTTCGGCCCATACTGGCTACCCATGAACACTACGACGGGCCGCCTCTTCTCGGACGAAGCTTCACGCGCCTCACTACGAAGCTCCAGCAATCCGGTAGAGAAGCGGTCAGTAAAGGTACCGTTCGGTGCGATGCGCAGTTTGCCCAGAGGTACTTCAAAAATACTGTGAAATAAGGTGACTTCTTCGGCCGAACAGCAGTAAACGAGACCACTACGCTCCAGCAAGGCCGCTTCCGTCGCCACGACGAGATCCATCAACTCGGCACCCTGCGGCAAATCATCGTGCAACGACACCCGCAGGATGGACTCCACGTTGTGAGCATCGTAGACAACCAGCTGGTCCGGCCGGATATCGGCCGCCAGAGGCGGGTAACACCAAGGATGGGAAAAAATCACGACGCTGGCGTCGGCCATCTCCCGTCTGGCCACGGACAGATACTCGGGCGAAAGGCGTACCTGCTCCGGGAACTCAATATCGATCATGCCGCGCCCGTCCATCCGGGCCGCGGTCTCCCGCGCTGCGCTGTGATGAGCCTCGCTCAGCGGAACACAGATTTCGCGCAGCGTCGGGGTGAGCATCTGGTCTCTGCGGGACTCGCCGGGCCAGTCGTACGTGCCAACGTAAACCGTGTCTACGGACGGGCCTAGATCATGGTAGAGGCCAAGCAAACGCTGTCGCCCGCCGCCGACAGCCGGGCTGATGGGCTGCATATCGAGAACGAGTACTTTTAGCTGATCCATTATTGCCCGCCCGCCGCGCCCAGCAACGTCTTTGCCACCTGTTCCCAGCTCAGGGAGTTCACCCAGGTCAATCCTTGCCGCCCCATTTCAATGGCTGCGGCACGGTCTCTGGCGATTGATTCAAGTGCCTCAGCCAGCGCATTCGCCGTTGGGGCAGTCACGGTGCCGCCACGCGCGGCGTGCACGATCGACGCAGCCTCTCCAGAATCACTGCAGGTGATGACTGGCTTGCCGCTGGCGAAAGCCTCAAGCGTCACGTATCCATAGTCCTCCCTCTTTGGAACGAACGGCACCGCGAGGGCGCCGCTGTACAAAGAGATCAACTCAGCGTCGGTCACACGCCCCAGGAATTCGATGCGTGGGTCTCCTCCTGCCAGCGCGCGCAATTGTGCTTCTGCGCCGCCTGTTCCGGCGATCTTGAGCCGCACCGGCGCGCGAACTTGTTTGAAGGCGTCAATCAGCAGATCTACGCGCTTCCACTCGTGCAGCCTGCCTGGCAGAAAGAAGTAGTCTCCCTGCGGACCCTCTCGAAAATTATTCTGCCAAAGAGGAGGATGGAGCACGGTGGATGAAATGCGATTCCACCGTGTCAGCCGCTGGCTAACCTCACTGCCAATAGTGAAAACCTCCCGACAGCGTGGAGATGACAGCGCCAATGAGTCCAGCTTCTGGATCAAATTCCGCTGTTCGTTGAGTTCTGGCCATGGCTGAGGAAAGAGGTCATCGAACATGTCATAAAAGGCGCGAATCGTATGCACCAGATAACAGACATGCCTTGGATGTCGAAGCACCCAAGTGGGCGCCTTCGTCGAGACCACGACATCAAACCCGTTGAGGTCCAAGTCGTAGCAGGCAAGATAGTTGCGTTTGATCTGGTCGAAGTTAGGCTCATCCACCGTGACGGGAATTTCTTCCACTTGGTGGCCAAGGCTGCCAAATGCATTGACCAACGCGTCGTAAAAGCGCTCGGCTCCGCCCTCTTCCCCGCTGCTACCGCGCGCTGTAACGACTGCAACTCTCACAGTTAGCTGCCGAGACGCTTCAGGTCAGCACTTACCATCATGACGATCAGGTCCTCCAACGACGTTTTCGGCTTCCAGCCGAGCTTGGTGTTCGCTTTCGCCGGATTGCCAAGCAAAACATCCACCTCCGCTGGGCGGAAGAACGCAGGGTCGATGATGAGGTAATCGTCCATCTTCAGCCCAACGTGCTCGAAAGCGATACGACACATCTCTCGCACCGTGTGCGTCTGCCCGGTCGCGACGACATAATCGTCTGCATTCTCCTGTTGGAGCATCAACCACATGGCTTCGACGTAGTCTCCTGCAAAACCCCAATCGCGCTTTGCATCGATGTTGCCCAAGCGAAGCTCTTTTTGTAAACCGAGCTTAATGCGCGCTACGCCGTCAGTCACTTTGCGGGTGACGAACTCGATGCCTCGCAGCGGCGACTCATGATTGAAAAGAATCCCGCTTGACGCATGCATTCCGAAGCTTTCGCGGTAGTTCACAGTGGCCCAGTGACCCATCAGTTTGGCGACCCCATAGGGGCTGCGCGGATAGAAAGGAGTCGTTTCATCCTGCCTTTCAGCCTGGATCAGACCAAACATTTCACTGGTCGACGCCTGATAGAAATGCGCTTTGGAATTCACCAGACGAACAGCCTCGAGCACGTTAAGCGTACCTACGCCATCCACCTGCGCCGTCAGCACAGGCTGCTGCCAGGAGCTACCCACAAAGCTCTGCGCACCAAGGTTGTAGACCTCGTCTGCCTTCGATGCGTCCATCGCTCGAATGAGCGAGGACAAATCGGTGAGATCGCCATCAAACAAGCGGACCTCACGATCAATCCCCAGCTCGCGAAGACGCCAAAGAGTATCGGTGCTTCGACGTGGGAGAACGCCATGGACCGCATAGCCCTTGCTGAGCAGCAACTGCGAAAGATAGGCACCGTCCTGGCCCGTGATGCCCGTAATGAGCGCGCTCTTGCCGTTATTGCTCATGAATTATCCCTTGCGTCTTTCAGAATGTCTTTAAGAGTAGTTTCAATTTGAATGGTGGGAGACCAACCCGTATCTCGCCGCAGTCGAGACGCGTTTGCCACCATCCGTCGCTGTTCCGTAGGCCTAATTCGGCTCGAATCTTGACGAAATTCCGGTGAAACACCCGCGATCTTGCACAGGTTATCCAGCAAATCCCGGATACGCCGCTCCTCCCCGGAGCCGATGACGTAGGTGCCCCCGGACTGGCCAAACCTCAATAGCGCGCCGTACGCCGACACGACGTCTCTGACGTCGGTGAAGTCCCGGGTGGTGTCAATATCCCCCACCTCAACAACTGCCGGTTGCTCGCCGTTTGTAATCCTAACTAATTGTCGAGCCACAGACGACAGGACAAAACGGTCATCCTGCCCCGGGCCTACATGATTGAAAGGACGGCCGACTATTATGTCCATTCCCTCCGAACGATGCCATTGCAGGCATAGCTGCTCTCCTGCGACCTTACTTACCGCATAGGGATTCCTGGGTGCGGGGCAGAGGTCTTCGTCTACCGGAAGGCGCTCTTCTGGTACTTGGCCGTAAATGTCGCCGGAGCTCGCATACACCATGCGCCCACTGAACCCGGCACGCTTAAGCGCTTGTAGCAGATTCAGAGTACCGAGGACATTGATTTCCAGCGTTTCACGAGGATTCTGAAATGATCTTGGTACAAAGCTTTGAGCGGCAAGGTGAAGGACTGAATCGGGCCTGACGGTTTCGATCCACGCATTGACCTCATCCTCGTGACGCAGGTCCCAGCCCTTCGGAGGTGTGACCAGATTCTTGGCCGGCAATGCCCCGGATTCAACCATGGCCGCGACATGGCCACCCACGAAACCATGCGCGCCGGTCACCAACAAGCAACCGATTTCTCGCGGTTGTCTCATAGTTTCTTGGCCACGATGGAATAATCGGGGGCCGCATGGAGCGACGAGAGTAGCGCGTTAATCGATTGAGCCCCGGGAATGTCGTCCTGCAACAACGGGGGAGCATTCAACTCACGCGCAGTTGTAAGCCGTTCGATGGTGGACCCGTAGAATCCCCGGGCTTCAACGATCCAACGCAGTGCCTCGGGAGGAATCGGATTGCGGTGGGTCGGGTCCATGTAGAACGTGTGAGAACTTACCGTCAGGTTTTCCGGATTCGGAGTTTCCAGCACGATGAGTCCGCCCGGAACGAGTACGCGATTGGCCTCGTCAATCAAGACAATCATCTGCTCGAAAGACAGATGCTCCACCAAATGCATCGAGGTGATGGCGCCGATGGATGCGGATGGCATGGCGCACAAGATGGCAATGGCGTCTCCTTCAATGACGTCTAGCCCATATCCGCGGCAGATATCTGCAAAGACTCGATTAAGGTCGATACCTTTGGCCACCAGACCGTGTTCGCGCAAGAGTTCAAGCCACTCGCCGCGACCACAGCCAATGTCGAGCACCGGGGCATTCGCCGTTCCAGCGCCGACTGCCTTGATCCAGTCGAGATAGGGCTCTGCGCGCTGGCGCACCAGACTGCGATCTCCGCGAAAACGATCTTCAAAAGCAGCATAGAACGGATCGAGATCCGGACCACTGCTTGATACTTCGTTCTCGCCAGAGAAATGAGCAACGGTGCTGGCCTGCGAAGCCGACTCCATGTTCGGGTCGGCCCCAAGTTCGTTCAAACGCACGAATTGCTCGTTAGGTGCGCCAGTCTGGGCAGACCAAACTCGCTCCATGTGCTCCACATGCTGCTGCACGTGCAATGCCTCTTTGGCCAGGCTTGCAATAGAAGCTCTACCAGAGGCCTGCTCCCTCGCTATCTGTTCGACACGCGAACGGAGTCCACTTATCGCAGCATCGAGCGAACGAACTTCGAGACTATTCGCATACGTGCCCCCCTTTCGCTCCAAATCATCGACGCGCGCTGTCATGGCAGGTAGAAGCTCCAAGACCGCTTGCGCCTGCTTTGCTGTCGCCTCGGCTCGAGCATCCAGGCGCCTCGTGACATCATCAACCGCCTTGACCGTCGCTCGTGCGTCGAGTTGTTCCTGCCCGCTTACCTGCCAATGCTCAACGGCACTTGATAGCGCGTTCAGTGTGCGGCCTAAAGCATGAACCTCGTAGTCCTGGCTGGCCTTTTGGGCTGCCTGTCGGTCCAACAAGCGGCCCAGCATAAGAAACGCATGGAACCAGCGGATAAAGTGCCCAATAAACCGCTTCCGCTTCCACTTCCACAACGTATATGGAATCAAGAGGCCATCGATGTGGACGCCACGCGTCTGACCTTCTGTCGACCACCTAAGATCACCCAGCACCTCGACTTTGGACGTATGACCGTCCCTTAGCCTAGAGAGGTAGTGACTCAGGCCAACCTCATCGGGGCTACGGCGAAGTACGGCCCGATAAGCAGCGTGCAGAAAGTCCTCGTCAGAATACTTAAGCAATTCGCCGAGGCTGTATTGAGCCCTGACCGAGAATGCTCCGGCCACGGACTGCCAATGTGCGAATCCGGCCCCACCATCTTCGCTTGAACCGGAAGCCGACGAAGAATTCCCCGCCAACATGTTCCCGCGTCTGCGGGCAATCTCTGCCTTCACGCGACGCATGATCTCGGACGTGCTCGGACGACCAGAACGGGGGGTATCGCTGACCTTACCCACGACCCCGCCTACGCCAATTTCCGCGCGAATCTGCTCCATCAGCTGGTCAAGTTCCGATTCTGTTTGCGTACCCATACATCAACTCCTCATCTGGCCATGTGCAACCGAGCCGGATGCACAAAGCTCTTTAAGCCGGGAAGCGCTCTGCGCCCAAGAGTTCCAGCCTTCGAATTCCCGTTGACTCGATCGCCCAGCTCGAATCCATTCAATCAGCGTACGAACGAGGCTGTCGCTGTCCGTGCCGGAGAAATACATCGCCCGCTCACCAGCTACCTCGCGAAACACGGGCAAGTCCCTCACGATCAAAGGCATCCCATGCCAGCCAGCCTCAATTATAGGAAGTCCAAAACCCTCCCCCAGCGATGGAGCCAGCAAAACATCGCACTCGCGATACAGCGCGGACAACTCCCGGTCGTCGGGTCCATTCATCCAAAACAGTCGTCGACCTAATTCCGGATGATGTTGGATATCGGCAATCAGAGACGTCACATTCCACCCCTGCTTCCCGGCAATTACCCACTCGAAGGCGTGGCCGCTGTCCCACAATGTTTCGAAGGCCTTTAACGCCTGCACATGCCCTTTTCGGGGCTCGAGTGTCCCCACAGTCAGCACACGAGTGACTTTACCCTTGCGTGCCGGCAACACTTCGATATGGGGAGCCAGGGGAAAATCGGCCCCAAGAGGGATAACCTCCACGCGGAGTGCTGCCGCCCGAATGCCCCTGCTCGCCAGCACCGAGCCGAGCTCTAGTGCCGTTTGCTGCGAGTCACAAAGAGCCTGATCGGCGACGTCGCCCAACACACGAAGCCACGCTTCAAAGGCCACGGGAACATCGACGGGGAACCACTCCGGGTGTGTCAATGGCAGCACATCATGGACAACAAGACTTATCGACACACCGTTTTCCCGGAGCGTCATCAGCGCTTGCCGCAAGAGCGCAGCATGATTGCGACAAAAATCCAAACCGATGAACTGATCGCCGCGCCTAGGTTCCAGGGGAATATCTGCGCAAAAGACCCCGGAAGGAAAGCCGAGAAAACGAGCTAGGAAACCATTGGCGTAGACATACCGACCATCGGGACTCAATCTTACCGGCTGGATGCGTGCGCCCTCAGGTGGATCCAGCAGAAGTTCCGAAAGAAAACGGCGGGTAACCCGTTCCACTCCGGCTCCCAGGTCTTCACGCGAAAGCTCGGTGACGTCGATGAACCACTGAACGCGCTCGTCATCTGGACGCGGACGCAACGTATGCCAGAAAAGAGGCAGCTCGCCCAGCTGCATTTCTCCTTTGGGAAACGAGCCGGCGGGCGTGAGAGTTGTCAGCGTTGAAGGTCGCCTCAAAAGCGCAGCTCGCAAGGCACGCAAGGGAGCCGTCACGCGCCAGCTGAGACTCGTGCGCATTGCTGACACTTCTGCCTCGAGCCGATCGGAACGGGCGGACTGCTGGACGAGCTCCAGCCACAGCCGTCGCTCGTTCGATGTCATGAGCAGCAGACGCGACTGGCCCTGACTCACTTTAGACTCCCGAGGTAGCGGGCACGCTCCTTCATGTGCCCGATGGGACGTCCACGATGGACGACGATTTCGTTATTTCTATGCGCGGAGGAATCCACGCGGTACCAACGAATGGTGGATGGGCCACATTGGCCACAGTAAATACCAAAGCCAAATCGCGCCATTGGAAATTCTTGACCAAATGGGTATCCGAGTCGGTCAAGGCTACAGAAACCGAGTAACTGCCTGGCCCAAAATTGGCCGGAAAGTGCGCCCGTATCTCGACCACATCACCTGCCACCAAGTCACGACATACTTGCCCAGTGTGGTGGGTATTGGTTCCAAATATAGGCTGCCCCAATCGATCTCTTATCATGTAACCGAACACAAGGCGTTCGAGGGGCGACGTGACTTTGATGCGTGCGCGCAAGTTGACCTGCTGACCAACGCTGACGTACTCGACGGCCTCACCGCTCTCATCAAGCATCACTAGGCTGTCGATCTGTGCTTCGCCCGTTCCTGACTCCGTGGCTACCGCGCCGTCCGAAGTGCGAGCAGTCCGAACCGTACGATTCTCTTTTTCCGCAATTAATGCGTTGTAGTAATCCAGGACCTGCTGCGGATCACCATCAAGCACCATGCGCCCACCATCCAGCAGCACAGCGCGATCGCACAGCGACTGAATGGCCGATGCATCATGCGAAACGATAAGCAAGGTCGTGCCCGCTTCGCGAAACTCACGAATTCGCTTGAAGCACTTATGAACGAAATAAGCATCGCCCACGGATAAAGCTTCATCAACGATTAGTATGTCCGGCCTAATCACCGTGGCAACGCTAAATGCGACTCGCATTTGCATGCCGCTCGAGTAGGTTCGCATGGGCTGATCGAAATACTCGCCGATCTCTGCGAAGTTCTCGATGCCGGGAAGCAGCTTTTGGATGCGCTCGCGCGGAACTCCCATCAGGCCAGCCGAATAGATGGCGTTTTCTCGCCCAGTCAATTCGGGATTGAACCCCAATCCGAGCTCCAGAAGCGCCGAGACGCGCCCATTAAGGGCAACGTTGCCCTCCGTCGGTCGCGTAGTGCCCGTGATCATTTTCAGCAAGGTACTTTTGCCAGCGCCGTTCTGCCCGATGATGCCGAGCGACTCGCCAGGATTCACCTTGAAACTTACGTCGCGGATAACCCAATGCTCATGCTTTGGGGACACCGATGCACCGAACCAGCGCGCAACACGCTGAGTCTCGCTGCGATACTCGACGTACGCTTTGCCTACTTGCTCTACGACAAGCGCAGGGATCTTCACAGCACGTCCACCATTTCACTCGATGCGCGTCGAAACAACAGCATCGACACAGCAAGCAACACGACAGAGATGACAGCCACCCACAGCAGCCCCGGTGGAGGAGCCTTCCCGTATACGAGAACGTTCTGGTAACCCCCGACCAGCGGAATCACCGGATTGAGCACCAGGAACTTACGCATGGCCTCGGGAATGATTGTCACGGGGTAAACGATCGGCGTGAGCCAAAACCAAAACTGCAGGACGATCGGAATGATCTGTCCAATGTCCCGCAGGAACACATTGAGCGTACCGAGGAAAAGACCAAAGCCAGTGGCTAAAGCAATGGTGAGAGCCATCAATACAGGCAACCAGAGCAAATTCCAGCTTGGGTAGAAACCCAATATCGGCAAGATCATCAGTACAACGACAACCAAGGCCACGTTATTCACCGAAGCCGTTCCGATCACGATCATCGGCAGCGTGATGCGTGGAAACTGCATCTTTTTCAGCAGCGACGTGAAGTCGATGAACACCGTCAGGCAGCGCTGAACAATCTCGACGAAGAGCGACCAGCACGCCGAACCGGCCACCAGATAGGCAGCGTACGCGTACTTGTTGTTTACACCCTGAAGCTTCGCAGCGAGCACGTTGGACAGCACAGTGGCGTAGATGAACACTTGCGCAAGCGGCTGCAGTACCACCCACGCGGTGCCTAAGCGGCTGCGTTTCAGGCGCGCCTTGAATTCATTCGCCACCGAAGAGGCAATGAAACCCCGGTACCTCCAGGCGGCACTCAACAGTTGAGACATCGTGCTTCCTTACTCGTGAGTTCGATCAAGAGGCCGACAAGGCACGTTCTAGATCATCGCGGAGATCATCGACATGCTCTACGCCAACGCTCAATCGAACCAGGCCATCGACGATACCGAGGGCTTGGCGACGATCCGCGGGCACCGAGGCGTGGGTCATGCGAGCCGGATGATTGACGAGGCTTTCGACGCCCCCGAGTGACTCCGCCAATGCGAATAGGCGGGTGTTCTCGCACAATTTGCGCGCCGCTTCGAAACCACCTTTGAGCAGGATAGAGATGATGCCACCACCGCCGCTCATCTGCCGCATCGCGAGGTCGTGCTGAGGATGCGACTTCAGGCCGGGATAGAGCACTTTGTCGATGGACGGGTGCCCCTCAAGCCACTCGGCGAGACTCTGCGCATTTTCGCAATGCGCCTTCATGCGCAAATGCAGCGTTTTGAGGCCCCGCAATGCAAGGAAGCTGTCAAACGGACCCTGTACGGCGCCAGCCGAGTTCTGCAAGAAAGCCATTCGCTCGGCGAGGGCTTCGTCTCCCGTCACGGCAATGCCACCGACCATGTCGGAATGTCCGTTGAGATACTTGGTCGCCGAGTGAATGACCAACTGCGCACCGAGATCGAGAGGGCGTTGGAGCATCGGCGAGGCAAACGTGTTGTCGACGACAACAAGAATGCCGCGTTCGCGTGCGATCTCGGCAATGGCAGCAATATCGACAATTTTCAGCATCGGATTGGTTGGTGTTTCAATCCAAACCATCCGGGTGTTGGGCTTGATAGCTGCCTTGAACAAGGCCGGTATCGACAGGTCCGCATAATCAAATTGCAAGCCCGCACTGCGCCGGCGAACCCTTTCAAACAAGCGCAAACTGCCACCATAAAGATCGTCCATGGCCACCACATGGTCACCGGTATCGAGCATTTCCAGAGTCGTGGCCGTTGCTGCCATGCCCGAGGCAAAGGCGAATCCCTTCACACCGCCTTCAAGGTCAGCGATGCACGCCTCGTAGGCACCGCGAGTGGGGTTCTGGGTGCGCGAATATTCGTAACCCAGGTGGCTACCCGGGCTCTGCTGCACGTACGTCGAAGTGGCATAGATGGGCGGCATGATTGCCCCCGTGCTGGGATCCGGGTGCTGACCTGCATGGATGGCGCGAGTCGCCAGATTGAGACGTGCGTCAGATTTTGTCGTCATAGTCAATGGCTTTCGTCGGTCTGCAGGCGCGCCGGAACGCAAAAACGCGATGTTATCAGCTTAGGTTTTGCAGGTCTCCGGCCCAAAGAAAGCCATGGCGAGTCATTCATAATGCGCCCACCGAGGCCTCCGTACCCTCAGCCATGCGACAGATGGTCAGGCTCGACCGTGTCGGCCAGCGCGCTCGCCTTGCCGAAGCCAGACCGGAGGCCCCACGAATGGCACAATAGCCCTTACCATTCAACTATTAGGCCCTGCACCTTAATGGAAACCCTGCTAGTTACCGGCGGTGCCGGCTTCATTGGCGCCAATTTCGTTTTGGACGCCGTGTCCGATGGCCTTCGGGTAATTAACCTTGACAAGCTCACCTATGCAGGCAACCTGAATACCCTGTCAAGGCTTGAGGGAAATGACCGGCACCATTTCACACAAGGCGATATTGGAGATCGGGCCCTGGTCGGCCGATTGCTGCGCGATCTCCGTCCGGATGCCATCGTCAATTTCGCGGCCGAATCCCACGTAGACCGCTCCATTGAAGGGCCGGCGGCATTCGTTGAGACCAACGTAGTGGCCACATTCAATTTGTTGGATTGTGCTCGCGACTACTGGCGGGAGCTGCCCAAGCCGGCGCGTGATAGCTTCCGGTTCCTGCACGTCTCCACAGATGAGGTCTTCGGGTCGCTGGGAAGCGAGGGGAAATTCTCCGAAAGCACGGCCTATGCGCCCAACTCCCCCTACTCGGCATCCAAAGCAGCGTCTGACCACCTGGTACGTGCCTACCATCACACCTATGGCCTCCCCACGCTTACGACGAACTGTTCGAATAACTATGGCCCTCATCAGTTTCCCGAAAAGCTGATCCCCCTGGTTATCCAAAAAGCCTTGGCCGGGCAGCCTTTGCCCGTCTATGGCGACGGCCGAAACATCCGCGACTGGCTCTTCGTGGGCGATCATTGCCGTGCCATACGCACGGTTCTGGCGAAGGGGCGCATCGGTGAAACCTATAACATCGGCGGCAACGCCGAGAGAGAGAATATCGCCGTGGTCAGGACCATCTGCGACCTGCTCGACCAGCGCCACCCCTTGCCTGACGGCACGGATCACGCCTCCTTGATCACGTTCGTGAAGGACCGCCCGGGTCACGACCGCCGCTACGCGATCGACTCGGCCAAGATCCGGCGCGAACTGCAGTGGAAACCCCTCATGACCTTCGAAACCGGCATGGCGGCAACCGTCGACTGGTATCTGGCCAATCAACCCTGGGTTCAGCGTGTGCTGGATGGGAGCTACCGCATGGAGCGCCTGGGCGCATGAGCACGCGTAAAGGCATCATCCTCGCAGGCGGATCCGGCACTCGTCTGTATCCGGTCACACAGGCGGTGAGCAAACAACTGCTGCCCGTCTACGACAAACCAATGATCTACTACCCGCTCGCCACGTTGATGCTGGCAGGCATTCGCGACATCCTCATCATTAATACGCCGCATGAGCAGGCTCTCTTTCAGCGCCTTCTGGGTGATGGCTCACAATGGGGCGTCAATATCCGTTACGCCGTACAGCCATCACCCGATGGCCTGGCGCAGGCCTTCCTTATAGGCCGCCGATTTATTGATGGTTCGCCTAGCTGCCTGGTTCTGGGCGACAACATTTTCTACGGCGTGGGGTTGACCGAACGAATCAAGCGAGCCAGCGCACGCGACGCAGGCGCAACGATATTCGGCTATTGGGTCAGCGATCCAGAGCGCTACGGTGTGGCTGAATTCGATGCGGGTGGGCGCGTAATCGGCCTGGAGGAGAAGCCCCAGAAGCCGAAATCGCACTACGCTGTCACCGGACTGTATTTCTACGACAGTCATGCCTGTGACTATGCTGCCGATCTCCAGCCCTCCACCCGCGGTGAACTGGAAATCACCGATCTCAACAAGCGTTACCTGCGGGAAGGTCATCTACATCTGGAGCAATTGGGCCGAGGCTACGCCTGGCTCGATACGGGCACACACGAGTCCCTAATGGAGGCAGGGAACTACATCGAGACCATTGAAAAGCGGCAGGGCCTCAAGGTCTGTTGCCCTGAAGAGATTGCTTTCATCAATGGGTGGATAGACACGGAACAGCTGCGACGACTCGCCGCTCCGCTGATCAAGACTGGATATGGCCAGTACCTAAGCCAACTTTGCGAACAGGATGTGGCGCAATGAAGGTCATTCCGTCGGCGCTGCCAGGCGCCTTGATTATCGAACCCAAAGTCTTCGGGGATACCCGCGGCTACTTCTACGAAAGCTACCATCGCGAACGATTCGAACTGGCGGGCTTAGCCGTCGGATTTGTGCAGTCCAACGTCTCCCGATCCGCTCGCGGCGTATTGCGCGGCCTGCACTACCAGTGGCCGAACCCCCAAGGCAAACTTGTCAGCGTCCTGCAGGGCGAGGTCTATGACGTTGCGATCGATATCCGTCGCGGATCGCCCACATTCGGCCGCTGGACGGGGGTGATGCTCACTGCCGACAACCATCGCCATTTTTGGATACCGGAAGGCTTTGCCCACGGTTTCTGCGTACTGTCCGAGTCGGCGGTGTTCACGTATCAATGCACGGCGCTATACGAACCCTCGGCGGACCGCACCATTCGCTGGAACGATGCAGAGATCGGCATTGATTGGCCGATCAGTGACCCGCTTTTGTCGGAAAAGGACGCCAAGGCACCCCTCCTCGCCGATATCGCACTGGCCTCCCTCCCCGAGCTATCCGAATGAATGTGCTACTGCTCGGTCCAAACGGCCAGCTTGGTCGCGGACTGGTTGAGCATGGCGGCCTCGCAGATATAGGGCAGCTGACTTGCGCCAGCCGGGACGGCGTTCGTTTTGATGGGGCAAGTATCGAGGTGGCCGATCTGGCGCTACCGGGTGCACTGGCTGCGCTGCTCGAGCGCACGAATCCTGACGTCATCGTAAACGCCGCTGCCTATACGGCTGTCGATCGTGCGGAGAACGAGGAGATGCTGGCCCATACGATCAACAGCGACGCTCTGGGCCAGCTTGGAAACTGGGCGCGGCAGCACGAGGCACTAGTCGTTCACTACTCGACGGACTATGTCTTTGACGGTCGTGCCACCCAGCCATATGCCGTCGACGCCCTCCCTGCCCCAATGAGCGCATACGGGCGCACCAAACTGAGTGGAGAGCAATCTCTGCAAGCGAGCGGCGCTCGTCACTTCATTTTTCGCACAGCCTGGGTCTATTCGAGCCATGGGCACAATTTTTTCCGCACGATGCTCCGCCTCGGCGCAGAACACGATGTATTGCGCGTGGTGGCCGATCAGCATGGCACCCCCACCTCCACCGACATCATCGTGAATGGGACAATTGCTGCACTGCGGCAGTGGCTAGCCATCCCCATGGCGGAGCGACATACCTTGGAAGGCATTCACCACCTCGTCGCCAGCGGGGAAACCAGTTGGTACGGATTCGCGCAGGCGATTTTCGATCTGGCGCAGGCCGATGGCTTGTTGCATTGCAAACCAAAGATCGAGGCGATCGACACGGCAGCGTTTCCAACGCAGGCTAAGCGACCAGCATATTCGGTGCTGGACAATACAGACTTTCAACGGCGTTTCGCCGTTACACTTCCCTCTTGGCGCGACGGTCTGGCGGCTGTCGTGAGCAAACTAGCTCGTAAGGACAGTGAAACCCATGTTGATCCCTCTCATTCTTAGCGGCGGCAGTGGCACGCGGCTGTGGCCCGTCTCGCGCAAGAACCTTCCCAAGCAGTTTCTGTCGTTGACGGGGCAAGGCACGCTATTTCAGCAGACCTTGGCTCGCACTCGCCTGCTGCCGGACGTGGGCGCACCGATCGTGGTTGCCAGTGAGGACCACCGGTTCCTGGCCGCGGAGCAACTGCTGGAATCGGGCATCCAGAACGCAAAAATCGTGCTTGAGCCTGTCGCGCGAAACACTGCCCCCGCCATTGCACTGGGTGCCTTACAGGCGATAGAGCAAGACCCAGACGCCATCTTGCTAGTTCTACCTGCTGACCATTTGATTGGCGATGAGAGCAGCTTTACTGAAGGCGTGCGCCTAGCGCTCCCGGCCGCTCGCGCAGGCTGGCTGGTGACCTTCGGTATTCGTCCCGATCGCCCGGAAACTGGTTTCGGATACATCCGGCGTTCCGAATCGATCGGTGAAGGCGCGTACCAAGTCGCAAAATTCGTCGAGAAGCCAGAACTCGCTACCGCCGAGGCATATCTAGCCGACGGCAGCTATGACTGGAACTCGGGAATGTTTCTTTTCAAAGCCTCTCGTTACATCGAGGAGCTGGGGCAGCACGTACCGGAGATGCTGCAGGCTGTTCAGGCGGCGCATGCCTCGGCCCAGGTGGATTTAGACTTTGTGCGTATTGATGCGGAAGCCTTCGCCAAAGTACCGGATAATTCCATCGACTATGCCGTGATGGAAAAGACCCAACGCGCTGCGGTGATCCCGGTGACCTGCGACTGGAGCGACATCGGCTCATGGTCCGCGCTCTGGATGGCCGGGCTACGCGATGAGCAGGGAAATCTGCGAGAAGGCGACACCATCGCCGTCAGCACCAGCAATTCACTCCTGCGTTCACACGATCGCCACTTGTTGGCTACCGTAGGTGTAGACGACCTAATCGTGGTCACTACACCGGATGCGACCCTGGTGGCGCATCGAGATTCAGCGCAAGACGTGAAGCGCGTGGTTGATGAACTCAAAGCCGCGGGCCGTAGCGAGCATTCGCTGCATCGCGTGGTGCGGCGTCCATGGGGCAGCTATGACTCGATCGAGTCAGGGGGGCGCTTCCAGGTTAAACGCATCGTTGTGAAGCCGGGCGCTGCCCTCAGCCTGCAAAAACATCATCACCGTGCCGAGCATTGGATTGTGGTGTCCGGAACAGCAGAAGTTACTTGCGACGAGCGGGTGTTCCTGCTCGGCGAGAATCAGAGCACCTATATCCCTCTAGGAAGTGTTCACAGGCTACGGAATCCGGGCAAAGTGCCTCTGGAGCTTATTGAAGTGCAGTCTGGAAGCTATTTGGGCGAAGATGACATCGTACGCATCGAAGATGTTTATGGGCGCGCCTGACCTTAATTAGATGGCTGATTGAGAAAAAGCCGTGCTTAAGCACGGCTTCTTCGTTGAGCTTCCCTCCCCGCTGCAAAATCACCGGCGGGCGTGAGCAGTGCGGCTTAGGTCCCGCGTTGCTCAATTGCCGGGATTAGGCATTCATCTTGCAATACTACCGGTTGAATCGTTGGCGACGGCCTTGGTAGGCTCCCTGTGCGTCATAAAAACGCAACATGGATGTGCATCGCCGGATGCCAACAGGATGGTGAACGGACTATTGAGCTGGAGTCCATCATCCATGACCGACCTAAAGTTATTGCACCTTCACCTACCCAAAACCGGCGGCACCGCTCTCCGTCGATTCTTTGTCGATAAACTCGGCCAGGACTCAGTCAGCCCCCCTCTTCAAGGCATTGCATTGCGCGAGGCCCTGCTGCGTTGGCAGCACAAGTCGATCATCAGCGGCCATTTCCTGGCGCGCCAAGGCGATAAAGTCCCCGACGATCGTTTGATCGTCACAGTATTGCGGGACCCCGTAGATCGCTTTCTTTCCGAGTACTTCTACAACCGATTTGATATTGATGAACTCCTGGTGGAGGCGAAGTGCCGCGCCCTGCAGCTCGACGCGTACATCGAGAGCCTCATGTCCTCATCTGCGCAGCGCCCAATGGTGCAGATCGACATGCTTTACCCACTCGGAACCCAGGATCAGCATCGCCTGAGTTCAGATGAGATGCTCTCATGCGCCATCAAAACAATCGATCACAGCGCATTCGTAGGAATTCAGGAAGAAATGGACGACTTCTGCGGCATGCTCTGCGCCAAATTCCATTGGCCACCGTCATCGCCCGATGAGCTCAATGTGACATCCAGACGCCTTCAAGTCACGGATCTAACGACGAAGCAACGCGACAATCTGGAATCACTGCTGGAACCAGAAATCATCCTCTACGCGCATGCGAAAACGCGATTCAAGCAGGATAGACGCCACTTCATTGCCGCCTCGGACATGGAGGGCGAGCGTAGCAACAATAGCCATGATCTCGATCTGACCCAGCAATCCGCCTCGACTCAAAGATCGGTCGAAGAAGATTTCGGTGATCATCGATGCGTGATTGACGATGTCCAGGTCATCGGCCACATTTCCGGCCCAGGCCAGAGCATGACGGGCGAAGTCATGGATGTGTTGTTCCAAGTGACTTCCAAGGAATCGTTGGACCAGGTAGTCGCCGGAATTGCCATTAGAGACGAAATGGGATCTTTGGCATTTGGCACTAACTCATCATTGCTCGGCGAGGTCTATTCTCTAATGCCGGGGAAGTACATCATTCGCTTTACCACTCTGAACCGTCTTGGCCCAGGGAGCTACACGATCGATGCCGCGTTGACGCCAACGCTTTCGCATTATGACGGCTGCTTTCACTGGCGGCACGAGGTAGCGAACCTCACGGTTGCGGCCTACGCCACGCAGCATTTTGAAGGAAACGTACTGCTGGACGTGGGTATCAACGTCGAGAGCAATTCTGAAGAAGCGACTTGGAGCAAAAGAAAGCCAGCGAACGAAGGCATCGTCGCTCGCTCGTTTGGCAGCATCTGTAGACCCCTCACATCGTTTCACTCGACGATCGATGTGATGTCTTTAGTGGACATTGTGCAGCAGAACTCAGATTTGCTCTTGCAGGTCAAAATTGAAAATCGCGGTACTGAAACCTGGCCATCTAACGGACGCTTTCCAGTCAAGCTTTCCTATCGATGGCACAGCGAAGTGGGAACGATGATCGTTGCGGACGGCATTCGCTCCGACCTTCCTGGCGACGTCGCGCCGTCCGCAACCACATTGACCTGTATGCATGTCCGGGCACCCGATAAACCCGGCCGATTCTATTTGACCCCGTCATTGGTACAGGAGCACGTTGCCTGGTTCAAAGACCGCGATGCTTCCAACGGTCAAACACTAGCCATCACCGTGGTTTAGCTGGCTTTCGCGGAGGCGAAATCCTCCATTCACTCCACCGTCACCGACTTCGCCAAATTACGCGGCTGGTCCACATCGGTGCCGCGCAGTACTGCCACGTGATAGGCGAGCAACTGCAGTGGCACGGTGAACACCGCGGGGGCGATGAAATCGCCGCCGCCGTTGATGCGCAGCGTGACGCCGCGGGCGCCGTTGCCTTCGAGGCTGGCTTCGCCATCGGCGAACACCAGCAGCTCGCCGCCGCGGGCGCGGACTTCCTGCAGGTTGGACTTGAGCTTATCCAGCAGCGGGCCGTTGGGGGCCACGGCGATGACCGGCATGTCCTCATCGACCAGCGCCAGCGGGCCGTGCTTGAGCTCGCCCGCCGGGTACGCCTCGGCATGGATGTACGAGATTTCCTTGAGCTTGAGCGAGCCTTCCAGCGCTACCGGGTATTGCGCTCCGCGCCCAAGGAACAGCGCATGCTGGCGATGGATGAGGTGCGCGGCCAGGTCGATCACCTGCGGTTCCAGCTTGAGCGCGTCTTCGAGCGCACGCGGCAAATGCTGCAGCTGGGCACAGAGATCGATGTAGCGGGTGTTGTCCATGCCGCGGTGCTGCGCAAGATGCAGCGTCAGCAGGGCGAGCGCGGCGAGCTGCGTGGTGAACGCCTTGGTCGAAGCCACACCGATTTCCGGGCCGGCGCGCGTCATCAGCTTGAGGTCGGCTTCGCGCACCACGGACGATTCGGGCACGTTGCAGATCGCCAGCGTCCCCAGATAGCCGCGGCGACGGGACTCGCGCATGGCAGCCAGCGTATCGGCGGTTTCACCGGACTGCGAAATCGCCACGAACAGCGTGCCATCGGGCACCACGGCCTCGCGATAGCGATATTCACTCGCTACTTCCACGCTCACCGGCAGGCGTGCGTGTTCCTCGATCCAGTACTTGGCGACCAGACCCGCGTGATAGCTGGTGCCGCAGGCGATGATGTGCAGGCCGCGCACCTTGGCGAGCAGTTCGTCGCCGTCCACGCCGAAGATGTTCGGCAACACGCCATGCGGACCGATGCGCGCTTCGAGCGTCGCGGCCACGGCGTGGGGCTGCTCGAAGATTTCCTTCTGCATGTAGTGGCGATATTCGCCGCGTTCCACCGCGTCGGCCGAAAGCTCGCTCTCGTGCATGGAACGCTCGACCCGCTGGCCGTCGAGATTGAAGATCTCCACCTGGTCGCGGGTGATCTCGGCGACATCGTCTTCGTCGAGATAGATGATCTTGTTGGTGACCTGGATCAGCGCCTGGGCGTCCGAGCCAAGGAAGTGCTCGCCAATGCCCACGCCCACCAGCAGGGGCGCACCGTGGCGCGCGCCGACCACGCGGCCCGGCTCCGTGCTGCTGATCACGGCGATCGCATAAGCGCCTTCCAGTTCGCGCACGGTGGCCAGCACTGCTTCGCGCAGGCTTACGCCGGACTGCACATGCTCGTTGATCAACGCCGCCATCACCTCGGTGTCGGTTTCCGAGGTGAACACATGGCCGCGCGCCTGCAGGTCCGCGCGCAGCGTGGCGTAGTTCTCGATGATGCCGTTGTGCACCAGGGCCACGCTGCCGGCCATGTGCGGATGCGCATTCGCCTCATTGGGCACGCCATGCGTCGCCCAGCGCGTATGCGCGATGCCGGTGCCGCCGGGAAACGGATCGGCCAGATACAAGGCTTCCATCTCACGGACCTTGCCCTTGGCGCGCACGCGCTGGACTTCGCCTCGATCCAAAACGGCCAGGCCCGCCGAATCGTAGCCGCGGTATTCGAGCGCCTTGAGGCCGGCGATGAGCAAGGGGGCCACGTCACGCTGGGCGGCGGCGGCAACGATTCCACACATGAGCTGTTACTCCTTAGAACGAACGCGGCCAGTCACGGTTGCGAAACCGCGACTTTGGTCGCAGCCGATTTCAGCAAACTTTCGGGGGCCATGGGCGGTTGATCCGATGGCCTATGCTGGACGCACGCTTACACGGTCTTCAATGCACCTTGCGGCGTAGATAGTTCAGCAGATCAATGCGGGTGATCAGGCCCAGGAACTGTTCGCCGTCCACCACGATGGCCACGTGGCCGCGGTCGAACACGGGCAGCAAGGATTCGATTGGCGAGCGCACATCGAGCATGTGCAGGCTGGTGATCATGGCCGTGGACACCGGATCGCGGAACTTCGCTTCATCGGCATGCACGTGCATCAGCACGTCCGATTCATCGAGGATGCCGACCAGGCGGCTGCCATCCATCACCGGCAGCTGCGACACGTCGTACAGCTTCATGCGCGTATAGGCCGTCATCAGCAGCTCGTTCGGGCCGATCACCACGGTGTCGCGTTGCGCGAAGGGACGCAGCAGCAGGTCGCGCAGGTCGCCGCGCTGTTCGCGCTCGATGAAGCCGTTGTCGAGCATCCAGTAGTCGTTGTACATCTTGGACAGGTACTTGTTGCCGGTGTCGCACACCAGCGTGACCACGCGCTTGGGCGCCGTCTGCTCGCGGCAATAGCGCAAGGCGGCGGCCAGCAACGTGCCGGTGGACGAGCCGCCGAGGATGCCCTCCTTCGCCAGCAGCTCGCGCGCGGCCAGGAAGCTTTCCTTGTCGGGGATGGCATAGGCCTTCTTCACGCGCGTGAAGTCGCTGATGCTCGGCAGGAAATCCTCGCCGATGCCTTCCACCATCCAACTGCCCGACTTGGTCGAGAGCACGCCTTCGTTGATGTACTGGGCCAGGATGGAACCGACCGGGTCGGCCAGCACGAAATCGGTGTTGGGCGAATGTTCGGCGAAGAATTTGGACAGGCCGCTGAGCGTGCCCGACGATCCGCAGCCGACCACGATGGCGTCGACCTTGCCATCGAGCTGTTCGAGAATTTCCGGGCCGGTGGTGGCGATATGCGCGGCCGGGTTGTCCGGATTGCCGAACTGGTTGATGAAGTAGGCGCCTGGCGTTTCGCGCGCGATGCGCTCGGCCATGTCCTGGTAATACTCCGGATGACCCTTGGCCACGTCCGAGCGCGTCAGCACCACCTCGGCGCCCATCGCCTTGAGGTTGAAGATCTTCTCGCGGCTCATCTTGTCGGGCACCACCAGGATCAGGCGGTAGCCCTTCTGCTGGGCGACCAGCGCCAGGCCCAGGCCGGTGTTGCCGGCCGTGCCTTCCACCAGGGTGTCGCCCGGGCGAATCCGGCCGGCCCGCTCGGCGCCTTCGATCATCGACAGGCCGATGCGGTCCTTGACCGAGCCGCCGGGATTGGCGCTTTCCAGCTTCAGGAAGAGCTCGCACGGTCCAACGTCCAGGCGCTGCGCGCGTACCATCGGGGTACGTCCGATCAGTTCAAGGACACTGTTGTGGACCGACATAAAAACTCCTTCCTGTAGGCAGCGGCTGCTTCTTGGCGACCGCTCGGGAGGACGATGATAACCGAGCGGCTCCCGCCCCCACAGAAACAGCGCGGCCCCGGAGCCGTGAGGCGCCGGGGCCGCGTTCATGCGAAAACGCCGCAGATTCAGTTGATGTGGTGCGCTCGGCTATCCCACATGCGCTGGAGTCGCTCCTTCGCGTGGAGTTTCTCCTTCTTCATGCCCGATAACGTCATGTCATCGATGGGAAGCACGCCGATTTCGGCGTCGTGCACCTTGCTGTCGAGTTCTTTGTGGTGCTGATAGAGCCGACGGAATTCGGCATCGGCCTTCATCAAAGCTTCGACATCATCACGCTGCTGGTTTTCAAACATGATGGAACCTCCTCTGGAGAGTACGGCGGGGACCGTTTTGGGGACACCCGCTGACGAGGAATCACGCACACCCACCCGCCATCCATGCCGGTTGTCCGGTCCATGGAGATCGATAAAGGAGGAAGGTTGGGCGCATGACTCACGTCGGTGACCCAGGCGCGGAGATGCCCCTGGGAACTTGACCCTACTCCCCGATCTGGGGTCATGCAAGCGTCATATGAGCGGCAGGAAATAGCGGAACTTTCCTAAAAAAGACTGCCAGAACAGTCTTTTGCACAAGTCGAACGGCGGCGTCGCGAAATTTGAACAGAGCGGCTCGCGGCCGGCGATATCTCAGCGACACAGGGACAAAACAAAGGCCGGCGGGTTGACCGCCGGCCTCGTGAACACCCGCGCAGGACTTACTTGCCCTGGTCCTTGTTGGTCGTGCTGTCGCCCTGCATCTGCTGGCGCATGGCGCGCGCGGCCTGCGCGGCCAGGTCCGCCTGCTTCTTGGCGGCATTGGCGACCTTGGCCTGGGCGGCGGCCAGCTTCTTCGCCTGGTCGGCCTGGGCCTGGGCCTGGGCGGCAGCTTCGGCGCCGGCAGCGAGCTGGCGGGCCGATTCTTCCTGGGCGGCCTGGTATTGCAGGCGCTGGCGTTCGAGCTCGCGGCGCGCCATTTCCGTCTCGCGGCGGCTGCCGTCGAGCTGGATCTGGTCGTGTTCGCGATCGAGCTTGCCGATCTGCAGCTGCGCGTCCTGCAACTGGGCCGTGGCGCGGGCCAGGTCAACGCGACGCTCGGCGATGTAAAGCGCATGCACGCGGTCACGCGAACGGGCCTGGGCCAGCTGATTCACGGCGTCACGGGCGCGCGCCTGCTCGGCCTGGGCATAGGTGCCGATGGACGGATCGCTGGAGAGCTGGTCGAGGCTATTGGTGAGCCGGGCCACGTCCATATCGTCCTTGGCCGCATGGACGCTGCCCACGGCGGCTACTGCAAACAGCAGCGTCGAAAGGCGGAGGGTCAGGTGTTTCATAGATGGCCTCCCTGGTCAGTGCTCGACGGAGGTGCCGGCTGGTCGGGATTGGGATTCTGCGGGTAGGTCTGGAAGCCCTGCCCCTGCGGTACAGGCTCGCCCAGCGCGGAACTCGGCGGCGCCGGCATATCGCCGGTCTGCTGCTGTTGCGGCAGGCCGGACGCCTGGCTCTGGTTCTGCTGTTGCTGGTCGGCCAGGGACTGGTCGATCTGCTCGCGCAGCTGCTGGTTGGCCGACGTCTTGTTCTGGATCTGCGCCCGGGCGGCGCCCAGGCGGGCCTTGGTGCGGGCCAGTTCGGCGCTGGCCCTGGCCTCGTCGGCCAGTTGGGCGGCGACGTCGTAATCGCGCTTGGCTATCGCGTTCTGGGCCTGCTGGAACTTGTCCTGGGCATTGCCCAGGTCAATCGGGTCGTAGACCGCCGCATCGGCATCCCGTGCCGCCTGCAGCTGCATCTGCGCCTGATTCATGATCCCGTCCGGCGGTGGCGCGGACGCGCAACCCGCCAGCGCCAGCGTCATGGCCAGCGCCAGGGTGGATACCGCAAGGCGCGCGAACTTGGGTCGCTGCCCTGGCGGGGAAAAGATGTGCACCATCACTCAGTCCTCTCAGAGTGTCACAGCGTATTGTGGGCGGGCATAATCCACTTTAGCAATGCGCACGGAACTAGGGGATTCGAGTGGACATTGGTTATTTCCTCAAGCTAATGGTTGACAAGGGCGCGTCGGATATGTTCCTGACGACGGGCGCCCCTGTGAACATTAAGGTCGAGGGCAAGCTTTACCCGCTGGGCAATACCGGCCTGCCGAGCGGCATGGTCAAGAAAATCGCCTATTCGCTGATGGACGAGGGCCAGGTACCGCAGTTCGAGCGCGACCTGGAGCTGAACATGGCGCTGGCGGTGAAGGAAGCCGGCCGTTTCCGCATCAATGTGTTCAAGCAGCGCGGCGAAGTGGGCATGGTCATCCGTGCCATCAAGAGCGAAATCCCCAGCATCGACCAGTTGCAGCTGCCGAGCATCTTCCGTGAATTGATCATGGAACCGCGCGGGCTGATCCTGGTGGTGGGCGCCACCGGCTCGGGCAAGTCGACCACGCTGGCGGCGATGATCGACCATCGCAACCAGAATTCCTCGGGCCATATCCTCACCATCGAGGATCCGATCGAATACCTGCACCGGCACAAGAAATCCATCGTCAACCAGCGCGAAGTCGGCCTGGATACGCACAGCTATCACGAGGCACTGCGCAACGCGATGCGTGAAGCGCCGGACGTGATCATGATCGGCGAAATCCGCGATACCGACACCATGGAAGCGGCCATCGCGTTTTCCGAAACCGGTCACCTCTGTTTGGCGACGCTGCACTCGAACAACGCCGACCAGACACTCGAGCGCATCCTCAACTTCTTCCCGGAATCGGCGCACAAGAACGTGCTGATGAACCTCGCGCTCAACCTGCGCGCGGTGATCAGCCAGCGCCTGGTGATCGGCAAGGACGGACGCCGTCTGCCGGCTACCGAAGTGCTGCTCAACACGCCGCTGATCCGCGACATGATTCGCCGCGGCCAGGTGCACGACGTGAAGGAAGCGATGGATCGCAGCCTGCAGGAAGGCATGCGCACCTTCGACCAGTCGCTGTATCGCCTTTACAAGGAAGGCCGCATCGAGCTCGAAGAAGCGCTCAACAAGGCCGACTCGCGCGATGGCCTGGCACTCAAGGTGCGCCTGTCCGATAGCGGCGGCAACACGGAAAACACCGAGCTGGCGGGTAACGATCCGTACGGGCTGGGCTTCTAAGCTCGATCCTTCAAGTCGCGGGGCGCACATCGCCCCGCGCACTTTGCTCAGACCGCCGCCGGCGCATCCGGCTGTGCTTCCGGCGCCGCCCGCTGGAACGCCGGCAAGGCCTCGCAGGCTTCATGGATGCGACGAATGGTCGGGTAATCATCCATCGGCAGCTTCCAGCGCACTGCGTTATAGACCTGTGGCACCAGGCACGCATCGGCCATGCCGGGCGTATCGCCATGACAGAACCGGCCCGTCGCCACATTGCCCGCCAGCATCGTTTCCATCGCCTGCAGGCCCAGGCTGATCCAGTGGCGGGACCACACGCCCTTGGTGGCATCGTCGACCCCGAGTTGCGAGCTCAGGTACTGAAGCACCCGAAGGTTGCCCAGCGGATGCAGGTCGCACGCGATCACCTGTGACAGGGCGCGCACACGCGCCCGCCCGACCGGGTCCGAAGGCAGCAACGGCGGCTCGGGACGGGTCTCGTCCAGGTATTCCATGATCGCCATGGACTGGGTGAACACCCGCCCGCCATCGACCAGGGCCGGCACCAGCTCCTGCGGGTTCAAGGCCTGGAAGTCCGGCAGATGCTGCTCGCCGCCGTGGTTCACCAGGTGCACCGCTTCGGACTCGTACGGCAAGCCCTTGAGGTTCAAGGCGATGCGCACGCGGTAGGCGGCGCTCGAGCGCCAGTAGCCGTACAACACCAGATCCTGCCCCATACCTTGTCCTCCAACCACGGTGAGGTTCATAGGATACCTGTCATACGGTTTGCATCACCGCGAACCGGGCGGGACAATAGGCGGTTCGCGCCCATCGGCGCCGCATTCATGAATCCAAACCAGGGAGTTGCGCCGTGTCCGTTACCCGCATGAGCGATCTTGATCTGCGCGGCAAGCGCGTGCTGATTCGCGAAGATCTGAACGTACCGATCGAGAACGGCCGGATCACCTCCACCCAGCGCCTCGATGCGGCGCTGCCGACGCTCAAGGCCGCCCGCGACGCCGGCGCCAGGCTGATGGTGCTGTCGCACCTGGGCCGCCCGAAGGAAGGCCAGTTTGACGCCGAGTCCTCGCTGGCGCCCGTCGCCAAGTGGCTGAGCGACAAACTGGGCCAGCCGGTGCGCCTGGTCGCCGACTATCTCGACGGCGTCGACGTTGCCGAAGGCGAAGTGGTGGTGCTGGAGAATTGCCGCATGAACGTCGGCGAGGGCAAGGACGACGACGCGCTGGCGAAGAAGTACGCCGCACTGTGCGACATCTTCGTCATGGACGCCTTCGGCACGGCGCATCGCGCGCAGGCTTCGACCCACGGCGTGATCAAGTTCGCCCCCATCGCTGCGGCCGGCCCGCTGCTGTCAGCCGAACTGGACGCGCTGGGCAAGGCGCTGGAGCATCCCGCCCGTCCGCTGCTGGCGATCGTCGCCGGCTCCAAGGTCTCGACCAAACTCACCTTGCTGGAAAACCTCATCGGCAAAGTCGACCAGTTGATCGTGGGTGGCGGCATCGCCAACACCTTCATCGCGGCCATGGGTTATTCCGTGGGCAATTCGCTGTACGAACCCGACCTCATCGGCGCCGCCAAGAAAGTGATCGCCGACGCCAAGCGCCGCAACGCTGACGTGCCGCTGCCGGTGGATGTGGTCGTCGCGCCGGAGTTCTCGGCGCATGCGCCCGCCACGGTAAAGCCGGTGGACGCGGTCAAGGAAGGCGAGCTGATCCTCGACATCGGGCCGGAGACCGCGCGCCGTTATGCCGAGATGATCGCCAAGGCCGGCACGGTGGTGTGGAACGGCCCGGTCGGCGTGTTCGAATTCGACGCCTTCGGCCATGGCACCGAGACCCTGGCCCGTGCCGTGGCGGCCTCGCCGGCGTTCTCGATCGCCGGCGGCGGCGACACGCTGGCCGCGGTGGACAAATACGGCATCGAAAAAGACGTGTCGTACATCTCCACCGGCGGCGGCGCCTTCCTCGAATTCCTCGAAGGCAAGGAGCTGCCCGCCGTGGCCGCCCTCAAGGCGCGCGCGGGCAAGTAATGCTGTGTCTGTTTGATCTCGATGGCACGCTGATCGATTCGGAGATCGGCATCCTGGGCTGCGTCCGCCATGCGCTGACGCAGCTGGGCGTGGCGCATCCCCCGGAGATGCGCCACTGGATCGGTCCGCCGCTGCGGCACAGCTTCGCGCCGCTGCTCGACCACGATCACGAGCGCATCGAACAGGCGGTGGAGTTCTACCACGAGCGTTTCCACACCATCGGCTGGCGGGAGCACTCGGTATACCCGGGCATCGAGGCGATGATCGCGCGCCTTCAGGCCGCAGGCCACACGCTGGCCGTTGTCACCAGCAAGCCGGAACGGCACGCACGGCCGATCATCGAACACCTGCCGTTCGGTACCGCATTTAGCCGTCTATATGGCCCGGACCCGAGCAGCCCGCACAGCGAAAAGGCAACGATGATTGCCGCCGCCCTGGCCGATTTCGGCGCCGAGCCGGAGCACACAGTGATGATCGGCGACCGGCACTTCGACATCGACGGCGCCGTGGCCAACCGCGTTCGCGGCATCGGCGTGCTGTGGGGTTTCGGCTGCCGGGCGGAACTGGAAAAGGCCGGCGCACATGCACTGGCTAGCGATCCCGAGGAACTGGGCAACCTCCTCCCGCCCTGACCCAGGCCGAGCGCCCGATTGTTTCTTTCCAACGCCCGCTGGCATGCTTGCCGGGCCGTTGGACGAGGGGGCGGCGCAGCCACAGGGATCAGACATGACGCAGCACGACGCCGCGCCGACGCACGGCAGCGGTTCTGAGCAGGAAACAGTGACGGCGCCCGCCCCGACGGTGGCGGCCGAATCATTCAAGGTGGAATTTGGCCTGCGGGTATGCCTCAACACCACGCCGGCCGATTCGTTCCGTTTCGTCGGCAAGGGCAGCATCGCCTTCTCCGGCGATGCCGTGACCATCGCCGGCGGCCGCAAGCGCCCGTTCATGACGAGCCTCAAGGAAACGCACCGGTTCGCGCGCAACGACATCACCAATGCAGCGCTGTCCGGCAAGACCGTACGTTTTCAGGTGCGCGGGGAAAACCAGCCGCTTCGCACGGTGCAGTTGTCGGCTGCCTCGGTGCCACAGGGCCTGGCGATCATGGCGCACTTGCCTGCGGAGCAGACGCAGGAGTTCGCGCAATCGCAGGCGGCTGTTGCCGATTTCCACCGACGCCTGGATCAGTTCAGCCCGCGCGCACCGGTCACACCGACCCTGGTGGCCTTGAACGTAGCCATGTTTGTGGCGATGTGCATCGGCGGGATGAACATCCTCACGCCCGATGGCGAAACGGCGGTTCGCTGGGGTTCCAACTTCGGCCCGATGACCATCGGTGGCCAATGGTGGCGCCTGTTCTCGGCCACCTTCATCCACTTCGGCATCATCCATCTTGCGCTCAACATGTGGGCGCTGTTTCAGAACGGCCGCACGATCGAGCGCCTGTTCGGCAGCACGCGTTTTCTTCTGTTGTACGTCTTTGCCGGCCTGACCGGCAGCGTGGCCAGCCTGCTGTGGAATCCGCAGGTGAACAGCGCGGGTGCCTCGGGCGCGATCTTTGGCATCTTTGGCGGCTTGCTGGCGTTTGTCATCAATCCTCGCAACGACGTCCCCAAGGAAGTGATGGCAGAGCATCGCAACAGCACCCTGCTGTTCGCCGGCTACTCGCTGTTCTATGGCTTCGCGCACAGCGGCATCGACAATGCTGCGCATATCGGCGGCCTGGCGGGCGGATTGCTCATGGGTCTGCTGCTTTCTCGTCCGCTCAATGCCGAACACCGGATCAGCCCGAATGTCCCGCGCCTGTTGCTGGCCGCGGTCTCCGGCGTCGTCGTGCTCGCAGCGATGCTTTGGCCGCTGGCCAATCCCAACAGCCAACGACAGGCGACGGCGCGCTTCGAGGGCAGCCTGATAACGTTCGACGCGCGCGAGAAAACAGTGATGGAAGCCACCACGGCGCTCTACGAAAAGGCCCACGCCGGAGCCATCTCGACGCAGGCCTTCGCCGACGGACTCGAGAAGGACGTTGCACCCCAGTGGGACGCCATGTACGCCGACGTGGTGGCCATCAAGCTTGCTCCTGACAATCGTGACTACACCTTCCAGCAGGCCGTGCTGCATTACATCGATGCACGTCGCCAGGCAATTCACGCCTATGCACTTGCCACTACCGACGGTGGCTCGGCGGCGGAGCAAGCCGTGAAGGAGGCCAACCAGAACACGCAGGACGCGCTGGCGGAGCTCAATCGCCTGACGGCCGCCAGAAAGTAAGCCGGCACACGCATGGAAAAAAGCCGCGATTGTCGCGGCTTTTTTTTTGCAGCTTGATCGTTGACGGCGTCATGAGGTTGAGCCCAACCCTTGTGGGAGCGCACCCTGTGCGCGACTGCAACCTGTAAGACTTCTGCTCTGTTGGGCCGTCGCGCACAGGGTGCGCTCCCACAGGTCGGGCGTCACGCGTCGTCGATCAAGCTAGACAAATCGGTCGAACCCACATCCACGCCGGCCTGTGTCAGCAGCGTCGTCACCTGTCCGCGATGGTGCGTCTGGTGATTGAAAAAATGCATGGCCAAATAGAAGTACGGCTTGCGAAACGCTTCGCCGCGGGTGTTCTGATAGGCCAGCGCATGATCGAGGTCTTCCTCGCTCACGGCTTGCGCCCACGCCTCGATCACGGCATCGAGAAAGCGACGATGCGAGGTCAAGGCAGCCAGATCGCCAAAGGGTTGCGCGGCTAGATCGCGTTGAATGGGCACGCCCCGCAACGGTTCCAGCGCCCCATAGTTCGCCGGATGCGCGGCGAAGCGTTGCAGCCAGATCGTGTCGGCCACCGCGATATGGCTGAGCGTGGCATGGATCGAACCGAAGAATGCGCCGCGATCCGTCATCACATCGTCAGGCCGAAGCGAGGCCGCCGCCGCATAGATTTTCTCGTTCATCCAGCGGTTGTAGGCGGCCATTTGCCGTAGGTGGTCGCGGCGCGAGGGAGCGTGTGTATTCATGGCTCAGCGACTTTGTTCCTGGAAAGCGCCAGCGTAACCAGCGGCGCGCAGGGAATCACGTGCCGGTTGGCGCACTCATAAAAAAAGCCGCGGCATGCCGCGGCTTTTTCATTCAACGCAATCGACTTAGCCGAGCACGCGCTTCACCGCATCGACCACATGGGCCACGGTGAAACCGAAGTGCTCGAACAACTGGGGCGCCGGTGCCGAGGCACCAAACGTGGTCATGCTGACCACGTCGCCGTCCAGGCCGACGTACTTGCGCCAGAAGTCGCCAGTCGCCGCTTCCACCGCGACGCGTGCGCGGCACCAGCCCGGCAGGATGGCCTCGCGATATTCCAGCGGCTGCGCATCGAACACTTCCGTGCAAGGCATCGACACCACGCGCACCGGGACGTTCTGCTGCGCCAGCGTGCGGGCCGCTTCCATCGCCAGCTCCACTTCCGAACCGGTGGCGATCAGGATGGCCTTGAACTTGGTGTCCTGCGGATCGGACAGCACGTAGGCACCGCGTGCGATATCGGCCACCTGCTGCGCGCTGCGCTGCTGGTGCTTGAGGTTCTGGCGCGAGAACACCAGGCACGCCGGGTTGCCCTTGCGCTCGATCGCGAGCTTCCACGACATCGCCGATTCCACCGCGTCGCACGGGCGCCACAGCTGGTTGTTCGGGATGTAGCGCAGCGCGGCGAGGTGCTCGACCGGCTGATGGGTCGGGCCGTCTTCGCCCAGGCCGATCGAGTCGTGCGTGTAGACGTGGATGGCGTGTGCCGGGATCAGCGCGCTCATGCGCACGGCATTGCGCGCATAGTCGGAGAACACCAGGAAGGTGGCGTCATACGGAATGAAGCCGCCGTGCAGGGCCAGGCCATTGGCGATCGCGGTCATGCCGAACTCGCGCACGCCGTAATACACATAGTTGCCCTTCGGGTCGAAACCGTTGCCGGCGTCGACGCTGCCCTTCCACTTGGTGAGGTTGGAGCCGGCCAGGTCGGCCGAGCCGCCGATCAGTTCCGGCAGCAGCGGCGCGAACGCGTCGATGGTCATCTGCGAGGCCTTGCGCGAGGCAATCTCCGGGCCGTCGGCCTGCAGCTTGTTGACGAAAGCCTGCGACTTGGCCGCCCAATCGGACGGCAGCTCGCCCGACACGCGGCGATTGAATTCCGCGGCCAGCTCCGGGAAGGCCGCCGAATATTTGGCAACCGCGTCATGCCACTTCTGCTCGCGCTCGGCACCCGACGTCTTGTGATCCCAGCCGGCGTAGATCTCGGCCGGAATCTCGAACGGTGCGTAACGCCAGTCCAGCGCGTCGCGTGCGCCGGCCACTTCGTCCTTGCCCAGCGCGGCACCGTGGCTCTCTTCCTTGCCCTGCTTGTGCGGGGCACCGAAGCCGATGATGGTCTTGGCGCAGATCAGGGTGGGCTTGTCGGACTGGCTGATGGCGGCGGCGATGGCCTTCTTGACGGCGTCGGCGTCGTGGCCGTCCACACCTCGGATCACGTTCCAGCCGTACGCCTCGAAGCGCTCCGGCGTGTTGTCGGTGAACCAGCCGTGTACTTCGCCGTCGATGGAGATGCCGTTGTCGTCGTACACAGCGACCAGCTTGCCGAGCTTCCAGGTGCCGGCGAGCGAGGCGACCTCATGCGAGATGCCTTCCATCAGGCAGCCATCGCCCAGGAACACATAGGTGTGGTGGTTGACGATCTCGTGGCCCGGGCGGTTGAAGTGCGCGGCGAGCACCTTCTCGGCCAGCGCAAAACCGACCGCATTGGCCAGACCCTGGCCGAGCGGACCGGTGGTGGTCTCCACGCCTGGGGTTTCGCTGGCTTCCGGGTGGCCGGCGGTCTTGGAATGCAGCTGGCGGAAGCGCTTGAGCTGATCCATCGGCAGGTCGTAACCGGTCAGGTGCAGCAGCGCGTACTGCAGCATCGAGCCGTGGCCGTTGGAGAGCACGAATCGGTCGCGATTGAACCACTTCGGGTTGGTCGGATTGTGCTGGAGGAAGTCGTTCCACAGCACTTCGGCGATATCCGCCATGCCCATGGGCATGCCCGGGTGGCCGGAATTGGCCTTCTCCACAGCGTCCATGGCTAGGGCGCGTACGGCATTGGCAAGTTCGCGACGGGTTGTCATCTAGGGGTCTCCGGGGAAGGCGGCCATAAAAGTACCCATTGTCGCCGATCCCGCTTACCCCTGTCGCCACCAGGGATGCTCTGAAGTCGTGCCGTCCATGCGCAATAGATCAGAGCATCCCCACGCCCTCTTGCCCAAATGTTAAGAAAATTAACTCCGCCTTAATAATGAACTAACCAGTATTGAAACTAATCGACCCACTCACCATCTAAGTAAAAGTACCGGGTCCACAAGGTACCCAGCCGCGCTCCACCGAACCCCCGGCGCCGCGGACTGGCCCAATAAGATGATGAGGAGTCCCCCATGAAGAACACCATTCTTGCTCTCGCCCTGGCTACGGCCGGTCTCGCGGTCGTCCCGGCGGCTTTCGCCCAGGACGCCGCTCAAGGCAACGCCCAACAGGGCTGGTACGTCGGCGCCAACGCCGGCTACGCCCAGACGCAGAAGGGTCCCTACGACAACGGCGCGTTCGCTGGTGGCGTGAAGGGTGGTTACCGTTTCGCGATCAACCCGGATACCTCCCTGGGTGCGGAAGTGGGTTACGTCTACCTGGGCCGCGCTGACGCGCGTGGCCAGTACACCCAGAATTACGCCAATTACAACGGCGACAACGGCAAGTCCAAGCTGCAGGGCGCGACCGCCGGCCTGAACCTGCGTTACAGCTTCAGCCCGAACTGGTACGGCGAAGTCCGTGGCGGCGCCTTCTTCGCCAAGGGCTCGGGCCTGACCAACGACAAGACCAACCCCGAGATGGTCAACTTCAACAGCACCCGTTACTACGCCGGCCTGGGTGCGGGCTACAACATCAACAAGAACATCAGCGTCGGCCTGAACTGGGATTACTACGACGGCAGCCAGAGCGACAAGAACATCCACCTGCCGACCAACCTGTACAGCGTGAGCGCGGAATACCGCTTCTGATCTGTCAGATAGTGCAAAACAAAAACGGGCGCCGCGAGGCGCCCGTTTTCTTTTGCAGCGATGAGAAGCGATCGCTTACTTGGCGTTCCACTGACCCAGCGCGGCCAGGCCGTTGTCCTTGGCGCGAGCCAGGACCGTCTTCTGCGCGTCGGCGAAGTTAGCCTTCATGTCCTTGGACCACAGCTTCAGCGCGGCCTGCTGCATGGCGCGGCCGTAGGAGAAGCTCAGCGGCCACGGGTGCGGGCCCATGCGGTTCATCGCATTGAGGTGAGCGGTGGACTGCTCGTCGGTCTGGCCGCCCGAGAGGAACACGATGCCCGGCAGCGTGGCCGGCACGGTCGTCTTGAGCACGCGCACGGTGGCTTCGGCGACTTCTTCCACTTCGGCCTGCTCGTCCGAATCCTTGCCCGGAATGACCATGCTGACCTTCAGGATGGTGCCTTCCAGCATCACGTTCTGCTCGTACAGCGCGTTGAACAGGCTGCGCAGCACGGCTTCGTGCACTTCGTAGCTGACTTCGATGCTGTGGTCGCCGTCCATGATCACTTCCGGCTCGACCATCGGCACCAGGCCGGCTTCCTGGCACAGCGCGGCGTAACGGGCCAGCGCGTGGCAGTTCGCTTCGATCGCGGTGGAGGACGGGTTGTCTTCGCTGATGTTGATCACGGCGCGCCACTTGGCGAACTGCGCGCCCAGCTTGACGTACTCGGCGAGACGCTCACGCAGGCCGTCGAGGCCTTCGGTGATCACGTCGCCGGGGAAGCCGGCCAGCGGCACCGGGCCCTTGTCGACCTTGATGCCCGGGATGATGCCGTTCTTCTTCATCACCTGGGTGAACGGCACGCCGTCCTTGGTCGACTGGCGGATGGTTTCGTCGTACAGGATCGCGCCGGAGATGTGCTCGCTGAGGTTCGGCGCCGTGAGCAGCAGCTCGCGGTAGGCGCGACGGTTCTCTTCGGTGTTGTCGATGCCGACGGCCTCGAAACGCTTCTTGATGGTGTTGGTCGACTCATCGATGGCGATGATGCCCTTGCCGGGCGCAACCATTGCGAGGGCAACGCTTTCGAGATCTTCGATGCTCATGACAACTCCGGATACTTAGGCGGTGTGGGCCGCACAAGGTGATGCCGCCCGGGGGCGGCAAGGTCGTGAAAGGCCGGGATTATAGGTCATAAGGCCGCCGAGGGCCGGATTGGCCCTGAACGGCGCCAGCGCTGGGCCGGCGCGGCCCTCAGGCCTGGTCGAAGTTGGGCAGCTTGCAGGCGTCGATGATGGCCTGCTTCTGCGCGGCATCGGCGGGCAGGTTGAACGGCACGATGTAATAGGTGGTCACCGGCTCATGCGTGCTGTTCTTCAGCGACGGACCATAGCGAAGATTGGTCACCACGCTCTTGGCCACGGCGTCCAGATCGCTCTGCGGAACCACCTTGCGCACGGTGACGTTCTGCGGAACGCCGTCGGTGCCGATCATGAAGCTCACGGCGACGCAGCCGGGCTTGTCCATATTGCGGCCGCTGTTGGGGATATCCGCGTCCACCTTGGTGTTGAGCATCAGCCAGTACGCCTGGATGTGCTCGGGGCCCACCATGCGGGCCTGGGATTGCGCCTCAGCCGGAGAAACCATGCCGGCAAAAGCCATGGCGGCGGCCGAACAGATCGTTAAAAGCTTCATTTGCATGATCGTCTCCCAAACCGCGGCGTGCGGCACGCGGCTAGTTTAGCCTTCACGAGCCTCGTCGACTGCAATGGCCACCGGCTGCCCAGCTGTTCGCAATTGCTGCAGATACGCCGTCAAGCCACGTGCGCCAAGCGTCAGCGCGAGACCCGCCACCGTGGCCACCACGTACTCCACAAACATGGTCTTTTCGTAAGGGGGCACAGATACCGGCACGCCACCCTCCATCATGTGGTTATAGGCCAGCAGATTCAGGCCATGCGCCAGCATGCCCGCAAGCCCGGTGATGAGCTTGTAGATGCCCGCCACCGAAAACGCGATGTACTGCAATTGTGTCGCGCTGATATCGCTTTCGAACACATCACGGTGGGCGCTACCTGCCGCCCACCAGGCCAGTAGCCCGGGCTTGATCCACAGGACAAAGGCGAGCACGAGACCCAATCCATCCAGCACCAGGGCATCGATCGCCACTTGTCCATCGGCGCAAATGACGAATAGCCGTGGCCATTGCTCGATCAGACCTACCGCCATGAGCACGGCGCCTAGCCTGATGGCCATGCAAAGCACGCTGTACAACGTCGTTTTCATGCATCCCCCTGATGGATTGCCTGACGAAATCCTGCCTAGACAGTATCAGGTTGACGGAGAGCCATCGTCCGCCGACCGGGCCCACACCCGGTCGGCGGACGAGGCATCTCAACGATCGCTTAGAGGTCGCGCAGGCACTCCACCACACCCTCGGCGCCCACAGAGAGCAGCTTCAAGGTGTTGGTGCCGCCGCCCTGGCCGATGTGATCGCCATGGGTCAGCACCACGCGATCGCCCTCGACGAGCTTGCCGGCGAGGAACAGCTGCCGCACCGCGTCGCGCGCCGAGCCGGCCGGCGTCTGCGAGATATGCGTGAACTTCACCGCGGTGACGTCGCGGAAGATGGACATGCGGCGGCGTGCGTCGTCGAACGGCGACAGCGCATAGATCGGCACCGCACTGCGATAACGCGACAGCCACTGCGCCGTGGCACCCGACTCGGTCAACGCGACGATGGCGCGCACGCCGAGCTGGCTGGCCAGCACCATCGCTGCGAGCGCAATGGCCTGGTCGGTACGATCGAGCAGATGACCCTGCGTGGCGGGATCTTCCTTCGGCTCGAACTGGCGTTCGGCGCCCAGGCAGATGCGGCGCAGCGCGGCCACGGCCTTGTCCGGATGCGCGCCGGCGGCGGATTCCTCCGACAGCATCACCGCATCGGTGCCGTCGATGACGGCGTTGGCCACGTCCATCACTTCGGCGCGGGTCGGGATGGGCGAGCGCACCATCGACTGCAGCATCTGCGTGGCCGTGATCACAGCGCGATTGCGCTGCACCGACTCGCGGATGATCTTCTTCTGCAGGCCCGGCAGCTCGGCATCGCCGATTTCCACACCCAGGTCGCCACGCGCCACCATCACCACATCGGAGGCGTCGATGATTTCGCCGAGCACCGGAATGGCGTCGGCGCGTTCGATCTTGGCCACCAGCGAGGCCTTGCCACCGGCTTCTTCGAGCAGGCGACGTGCCTCGTGCATGTCGTCGGCGGAGCGCACGAAGGACACGGCGAGGAAGTCGCAGCCGATTTCGGCGGCGAGCTTGATGTCCGACTTGTCCTTCTCCGACAGCGCGGTCACGGAGAGGCCACCGCCCTGGCGATTGAGGCCCTTGCGATCGGATAGCTTGCCGCCGATCAGCACACGGCAGCGGATTTCCTGGCCGACCACCGCCTCGACGGTGAGCGCGACGAGACCGTCGTCGAGCAGCAGCACGTCGCCGGCGGAGACGTCCTTGGGCAGGTCGTAATAGCTGACGCCGACGCGCGTGGTATCGCCCAGCGGCGCGCCCGGGCTGCAATCGAGCACGAAACTGTCGCCCACTTTGAGTTCGATCGGGCCGTTGGCGAAACGCTCGACGCGAATCTTCGGACCTTGCAGGTCGGCGAGCACGCCTACCTCGCGACCCAGCTTCGTCGCCGCATCACGCACGGCCACCGCGCGGGCGCGGTGATCGTCCGGCTGGCCATGGGAGAGGTTCAGGCGAACCACATCCACGCCTTCGGCGATGATTTTTTCGAGCATGCCAGGCGCATCGGTAGCAGGACCGAGGGTGGCAACAATTTTTGTGCGGCGCAGCGGATTTTCAGTAGTCATACATCGAGACTAGCAAAATCACGCGGATCTTCCAGAGGGTTGGCGCGGGCTTTTTTGTCCTGTTTTCCTTTGCCCAAGTGGACTGCTTGTGGCATGCGTACCACAGGCCTGCACTGGTATTACGCATTGACAGTGAGAATGGGGTCAAGACAAATAACTGGTCTGCTCGATGGCCGGACAGACGTCCAAACACTGGTGTCATGGCGCGCCGTCTTCAATTCCACTCCACCGATCCGCGCTGGCCGCAGAACCATCGGGCGGCAGCCGCCTTTGCGGCGCCTTCCAGTGCAGCGCCATTTCATTCTGCATCGCAACAAACATGCTCGAAAAATGATCAGCAACGTGACGACCCTGCGCGTCGCATGGACTTGCGACAGCCTGTCGACCATGCGCTAGCATCGCCGGGCGGATGGAGGGATCCGCGACAGGGACTTAAGGGGAACGCACATGCCGCCTTTCATCCGCACGGCCTTGATGGCCGCCTTGGTTGCTGCCTGCGTGGCGCCTGCCGCGGCGTCGTCCAATGAGGCTGCCGTCAGCGCCGCGCCGACGGTGAGCGATTTCATCCGCCCCGCCGAGTTCAGCGAGGTGCAACTCGCACCCGACGGCAAGCACATCGCCGCGTTGGTGCCGCGACCGGACACCCCGTACGAAAACATGCTGGCCGTCATCGATACGGCCACCAACAAACCGGTGGCGACGATCCGCTCCGGCAGCCGCACCATGATCCGGCGCTACCGTTGGGTCAACGACCACCGACTGGTCATGGCACTGGCCGTGCGCACCAGCAGCCTGGAAAAGCCCGGATACACCGGCGAGCTGATCGCCTTCGATGCCGATGGCAGCCACGGTGTTTACCTGTTCGGCGCGCGCGGCGGCACGTATGCCGACAGCAATCACATGCTGCATGGCGGCCAGCGTCGCGAGGCCTATGCGAGGTTGATCGATACAACCCCGCTGCAGGATGGCCGCTACCTGCTGGTACAGACCCAACCGTTTACCGATGACTCGGCCGGCAGCGTGCCCTCGATCGAGCGCCTGGATACGGTCAGCGGCGACAGCAAGCGCGTGATCGGCGGCCCGGCGCCGGATACGGACATCATCGTGGATCACCAGGGTGAGCCGCGCGCCGCACTCGGCGGTACTTATCATCGGCCCAAGTTGTGGCTGCGCGAGGCCGGCAAGGACTGGACCTTATTCAACGACTCGGGCAAGACCGGGGTCTCGATCGTGCCGCTCAGTTTTCAGCGCGATGACCACCGGCTCTACGTGCGGGTGTCGCATGAGGAAGGCCCCAGTTCGGTCGAGCTGCTCGATCTGCAGACCGGCCAGCGTAGCCTGGTCTACCGCGGCGTCTTCGGCGATCCCGGTGACGGCCTCGCCACGGCGGACGGCAAGGACGTCTATGGCATCGTCACCAATGATGGCGCGCGCGGCATGCACTACCTCGACCCCGCCAGTCATGAAGCACAAATCAGCGTAGCGGTGGGCAAGAGTTTCCCTGGTCAGTTGGTCGAGCTGACCTCGTTTACCGACGATGGCGGGCTTGCCATCGTCAAAGTCAGCGGCGATCGCGATCCAGGCGATTACTACTTGTTCGATCTGGACAAGCAGCAGGCCCGCTACCTCTTCAGCGAACGTCGCTGGCTTTCGCCCAAGCAGATGCACGCGATGACGCCAGTCGAACTGGCGGCGCGCGACGGCGTGACCTTGCACGGCTTTCTCACCGAGCCATCGGGCCGCGGCCCCTTCCCCTTGGTCGTGGTTCCACATGGCGGCCCGCATGGTGTCGCCGATCGCTGGGACTTCGATGAGGAGACGCAGCTATTGGCATCACGTGGTTATGCCGTGCTGCAGGTGAACTACCGCGGCTCAGGCGGTTTCGGCTCGCATTTTGAGGCGCTCGGCTATCGCCAGTGGGGAGCCTCGATGCAGGACGACCTGACCGACGCCACCCGCTGGGCCATCCATGAAGGCCATGCCGATGCCCAGCGCATCTGCATCTATGGCACCAGCTATGGTGGCTATGCCGCTCTAGAGGGTGCGGTACGCGAGCCCGACCTGTATCGATGCGCCATTGGCTATGCCGGTATCTACGACCTGCGCATCCAGCTGGACAAGAGCGACACCAAGCGCTCCGACGCGGGCGTCGACTACCTGAAGATCGTGCTCGGAGACGATCGCGCCGAGCTGTTGCGCCGCTCGCCCTTGGCCGGTGTGGACCGCATCAAGGCCAATCTTCTCCTGATCCATGGCGGTCTCGATGCGCGCGCCCCGTACGCCAACTTCAACGTCTTCACCTCGGCGTTGGACAAGCAGGGAAAGCACTACGAATCGCTGACCGAGGCGCAGGAGGGGCATGGCTTCTTCCTGCAGGAACATCGCCTGGCGATGTACAACAAACTGCTGGACTTTCTCGACCGCAACATCGGTCCGGGCGGCAACGGCGCGACAACGAGTGCCGCGCCGTAACGTTCGCCCACTCAGCCCTTGGCCAGTGTCAGGTTGAGCACCTCGGCAAGGCGACGGCCCGCTTCGCGCAGGCGCAGTTCGGCGACGGGCAGCTCCTTGTCCACATAGGCCTGGTCAATCTTGTGGCCATCGGGATAAATGTCGCGCGAGATCGTGCACGACTCTTCGGCCCACTGCGCGTACGCGTTGTCGAACGGCGCGATCGGCTTGGGCAGGGTGACCGTGCCTTCGGCCTCCAGCTTGTCCGCGTAGGCTTTGTATTCCAGGCCACGGGTCTTGAGCAGGCCCGAGTCCCACACGCTATGCAGGTTGGTGCCCTTGTCCTGGAACTGCACCTGGTAGGCGTTGCCGCCCTTGTCGTCGCGCGAACCACCGTGCAGCGGCTGATGCTCGTCGCCGATGAAGTGCACCACGAACTTCAGCGCCTCCAGTCGCGTTGCATCCGACTGGCTCTTGTCGCCAAGGATCTTCACGTAATGGTCGATGCCCTCGACCACGCACTGTCCATCCTTGCAGTCGCGCGGCGGCGTGTAATTGCAGTCGCCGGAGGTGAAGTCGACGTAGTGCAGTGCGCGCGTCTGCTTCCACAACGCGTCCTTGGTCGGGTCGTTGCGGATTTCATCCGGCCAGCTGGCGATGTCGGCCAGCGACTTGGTGTGCTCGGGCGCCAGCAGGCGCTCCACTGCCGCTTCCGCCGCCGGGCTCAGGTGACGCTGGGCCAGATCGGCCACCACGCTATGGCCTAGCTGGCCCCAGGCATGGACAACGGGCGTCAGGGCGAGGCAGATGAAAGCGGCAGCGGCGGTTCGGCGCAGGAATGGCATGGTGCAGTGGGTCTTGTCAGGGGAAAAGCGAAGTCTGCCACAGCCTCGTGACAGGTCCGCGCCAACATCGGTCAGACCGCTTCCGGCAGCGGGAGCAACTTGCCCTCTCCGTCGTGCACGCTCACGTCCACCTTGATGCCTTGGCGCACACTCTGCGTGGCGATGCAGAAATCTTCGAACTGCGCCAGCGCGCGGTCGAGATGCGCAAGCACCTCCGCCTTGTCGGCCAGCTGCAGGTCCACGCCGATGTGGGTGACGCGCAGCCGGCCGTGCTCGTTGCGGGTCATGGTGAGCTTGGCCTTGGCGCCGATCTTGCCGGGTGAGTTCTTGTACTTGCGCAGCGCGAACAACAGGCTGGCCGCCAGGCAGTTGGCCACGGCGGTGGCAATCAGGTGCGTGGGGTTGGGCCCCGCATCGCCACCCAGCGGCGAGGTTTCGTCGGTGATGAGGTCGGGAATCGCCGTGCCGTCGAAACGGACGCGGAATTCATAGTCCGACACCTGCTCCAGGGTGATCCCAAAGCTCTGTTCTGCCTCGCTCATGCCACTCTCCTGCTCGGGCCGCTGCCCGAAAGTAGCCGATTCAAGCGCTTCTGGGCTCCCCTGAACAGCCCCTTCCGGGGGAAACCGCGGCCCGGATGGGACCGCCCGGCCGGTTCAGGCTAAAATGACGGTTTTACGGCGGTCCCACAGCCGCTACTTTCGCCATCCCATCGGAGGACGCTGTCCCATGGCAATCAAGGTCGCCATCAATGGTTACGGTCGCATTGGCCGCAACATCCTGCGCGCGCTGTACGAAGCGGGTCGCACCAACGAGATCCAGATCGTTGCGATCAATGACCTCGGCGACGCCGAGACCAATGCGCACCTGACCCAGTACGACACCGCCCACGGCAAGTTCCCGGGCACCGCGACGGTGGACGGCGGCGATCTGATCGTCAACGGCGACCGCATCAAGGTCTGCGCCGAGCGTGACCCGTCCAAGCTGCCGTGGGGCGCCCTGGGCGTCGACGTGGTGCTGGAATGCACCGGCCTGTTCACCTCCAAGGCCAAGGCCAGCGCGCATCTCGCCGCCGGCGCCAAGAAGGTGATCATCTCCGCCCCGGGCGACAAGGACGTGGACGGCACCTTCGTCATCGGCGTGAACGACGACAAGCTCACCTCCAAGCTGGAAGTGATCTCCAACGCGTCGTGCACCACCAACTGCCTCGCTCCGCTGGCCAAGGTGCTGCACGAGAAGATCGGCATCCAGCGCGGCCTGATGACGACCATCCACGCCTACACCAACGACCAGGTGCTGACGGACGTCTATCACTCGGACCTGCGCCGCGCCCGTTCGGCCACGCACTCGCAGATCCCCGCCAAGACCGGCGCCGCCGCCGCGGTAGGCCTGGTGCTGCCGGAGCTCAACGGCAAGCTCGACGGTTTCGCCATCCGCGTGCCGACCATCAACGTGTCGGTGGTCGACCTGGTGTTCGACGCGGCGCGTCCGACCAGCAAGGAAGAGATCGACCAGGTGATCAACGAAGCCGCCAACGGCGCGCTGAAGGGCATCCTGGCGGTCAACACGAAGCCGCTGGTGTCGATCGACTTCAACCACAACCCGGCTTCGTCCACCTATGACGCCACCCAGACCCGCGTCATGGAAGGCACGCTGGTCAAGGTGTTGTCGTGGTACGACAACGAGTGGGGCTTCTCCAACCGCATGCTCGACATGACGGTGGCGATGATGGCTGCCAAGTAAGCGATCTTTATGGCGGGCTAACGGTGTCAACCACCGTTGGTCCGCCATGTATCCATCCAGATCTTCGTCCGGGGGGGAACGGTGATGTTTGGAGTAGTGTCTTTTCGCGTCGCCATGACGCTGGGGCTGTCGGTCCTGTTGGCAGACCCGCTGATCGCCCAGCAAACCCAACCTTCGCCTTCAATCAGATCCACTTCCCTGACGGAAGCTTCCGCAGCAAAGCCACCGATGGCAGCGACGGTTCCAAAGACAGGCTACGAGCATCTTGCCCGCCTGCTGGACTCTCGAACACCGATGAGCGAACGCGAGGAGATCTTCGCGCGGCTGCATGCCCAGGCCGACGCCGGAGATACGGCATCGCAATACTTTTTGGGGTCGCTCTATCGGGCGGGCGACAACGTGAAAGGCTCTCCCGTGGAGCGTGATCTCGGTCAGGCGCGGCTCTATTTGAGCAACGCGGCGATTCATGGGCATCTATACGCCATGGCGAAGATGTCCGAGATCTCGCTTGAGTCAGGTGAACTGCAAGCAGCAATGGATTGGGTCCAGATATTCAACTACTACGCGTCTCGCACCAATAACGTCTTACCCTCGTTCCGCAGCTATTGCGGCGAGCTGGCCAGGCGCATATCCAAGCAAATGGGTGCCAACAAAAAGGATGCGGACACGTTGTCGGACCTCAATGACTTTATCGCCACCCACAGCGCGGACATCGGCGCAGGCTTGGCGGTAAACCGACAAATCAGGGTACTTCCCCACGACCCTTTCCTTGAGGTCGACCGTCGTTTTGCATTACCCAAAGCAGGCTTCGCCGACTTCATCGTCTCACTGAGAACCGATGGGTCGGTGGATGGCGTGTGGTCACTGGACGGGACGCCGGATTTTCAGCTGGCGTACGCACTGAAGGCCCAGACGGAGAAATTGAGAACGCCGCCGACAGAAATTACCGGAGTGACATATGCCTGGTTTGCCGAGGCGCTCGACGATGTCCAATGCCCTTCATGCGTGAACGCCTATAAGCGCACCAAGCATTGAGGGCCTCTCCAACCGCATGCACGACATGACGATTGCGATGATGGCAGCCAAGTAAGCCACCACCCAACGCTGTGAATGCAAAAGCCGGGCATTGCCCGGCTTTTGTTTTTCGTCCCTTGCGCGCGGCGCATCGCACTGCCCTATGGACAATGCCGCGTTGAGCGACGTGACTCAGCCCAGCGCGGCGAGCGCGGCGTCATAGTTGGGCTCGTGCGCGATCTCGCCCACCAGTTCGCTATGCACGACCTTGTTGTGCTCGTCGAGCACCACCACGGCACGCGCCGCCAGACCCGACAGCGGACCGGACGCAATCGATACGCCATAGTTCTTGAGGAAGTCGTGACCGCGCAGCGTCGACAGCGTCACCACGTTGCTGAGACCCTCCGCACCGCAGAAGCGCGCCTGCGCAAACGGCAGGTCGGCGGAGATGCACAGAACGACCGCATTGTTTAGCTGGCTGGCGTCCTGGTTGAAGTGACGCACTGACATGGCGCAGGTCGGCGTGTCGACACTCGGAAAGATGTTCAACACTTTGCGCTTGCCGTCGAAGTTGGCGAGCGTGACGTCGGCAAGGTCCTTGCCGACCAGCGAGAAGGCCGGTGCCGCTTCACCCTTGGACGGGAAATGACCGTCGACCTGGACCGGATTGCCTTTGAGCGTGACGTTGGACATGGGACACCTCGTTGGATGGGGTCCACAAGTAGAACATGCCGACGGCCGCCAGGACGATAGGCCGCCCGGGCCGACGGGTTCAGATCGTGCGCGAGTAGCGTGGCGTAGCGGCACTCTTGCCCAGATAGGCGTCAAAGCACATCGCAATATTCCGCAGCAGCGGCCTGCCGCGCGGCGTCACCTGGATGTCGTCGCCATGCCGCGCCACCAGGCCGTCATCGATCAGGGGCTGCAAGCGATCCAGGTCCTGGGCGAAGTGAGCCTCGAAGCGTAGGCCGTGACGTTCTCCGAATTCCCTCATGTCCAGTGTGCCGTGACACATCAGTTCACCGATCAATTGGCGACGCACCAGATCGTCGCGGCTCAGCTCGATGCCCTTCTTCACCGGCAGCTGGCCCGCCTCCAACGCCGCGTAGTAACTGAGCAGATCGCGGGCGTTCTGGCTGTAGGTGTCGGCGATGCGGCCGATGGCGCTGACACCCAATCCCACGATGTCGCAATCGCCATGCGTGGAATAACCCTGGAAGTTTCGTTGCAGGGTTCCTTCACGCTGGGCGCGCGCGAGTTCGTCGTCCGTGCGCGCAAAGTGATCCATGCCGATATACACGTAGCCCGCCGCACCCAGCTTTTCCCAGGCCAGCCCCAGCAGCGCCAGGCGAGTGGCGGCGTCGGGCAGTTCGCCATCGTCGATCCGCTGTTGGGCCTTGAACAAATGCGGGAGGTGCGCATAGCCGTAGATCGCCACGCGATCCGGCGACAGCGCGATCACCTCGTCCAGCGTTCGATCAAAACCATCGAGCGTCTGGCGTGGGAGTCCGTAGATGAGGTCGACGCTCGCCGAGGTGAATCCCCAATCGCGCGCCGCACTCAATACTTCGGCCGTCTGCGCCACGCTCTGCACGCGATTGACTGCCTTCTGCACGGCGGCATCGAAATCCTGGATGCCCACCGAGATGCGATTGAAGCCTAGTCGGCTGAGCTCGCGGATATAGGCCGCATCGACGTCACGCGGATCGATCTCGATGCCCCACTCGCGTGAGCACGACTGCTGCATGTCGAAGTGTCGCGCGAGCATCTCGAACAGGCGTTGCATCTGGGCCATATCGAGAAAGCTCGGCGTGCCTCCACCGAGGTGAAGTTGTCGCACTTCCCGCCCGCGTTCAAACAACGGACCAAGCAGTGCGAGCTCCTTTTCCAGATAGTCCAGATACTGCGTCGCCTTGCGCGCATCGCGGGTGATCACGCGATTGCAGCCGCAGTAGAAGCACGGACTGAAGCAGAACGGCACGTGCACATAGATCGACAGGGGGCCAGCGCGTTCGTTGGAATCGTGCACGGCTCGACGCAATGCGGATTCGCCGAAGCCGTCATGGAACTGCGGTGCCGTGGGATAGCTGGTGTAGCGCGGGCCGGCCACGTCGTAGCGGGCAATGAGCTGGGGATCGAACTCGGGCGCGATGGTAGGTTGACGCATGGGCGACAGTATCGTCGCCGGGTCCCGACCAGCGCCTGATGGGCATCATCGTGGCGCGTCACTTTGCCGCCCGCCGCCGCGCAAGGCGACGGCGGGCCGGTGGACTCAGCGCTTTAGCGGCGCGATGGTCTGCTCGATCGAGCCGAAGATCGACGCGCCCGACGCATCAGTCACATCGATTCGCAGCGTGTCGCCAAAGCTCAGGAATGGCGTGCTCGGCTTGCCGTCACGCAGGGTCTCCACCGTGCGCTGCTCGGCCAGGCACGAGGCGCCCTTGCCGGTGTCTTCGTTGGCGATGGTACCGGAGCCGACGATGGTGCCTGCCGTGAGCGGACGCGTCTTGGCCGCGTGCGCCACCAGCTGGGCGAAATTGAACTGCATGTCGACGCCGCACTCGGCCTCGCCGAACCACTTGCCGTTGAGCCAGGTGCGCATCGGCAGATGCAGTTTTTCGTCCTGCCAGGCGTCGCCCAGTTCGTCCGGCGTCACCAACACCGGCGACAGCGCGGAGCGCGGCTTGGATTGCAGAAAACCGAAACCCTTGGCGAGCTCGCCGGGAATCAGGCCGCGCAGCGAGACATCGTTGACCAGACCCACCAACTGGATATGCGCCGCGGCCTGCGCAGGCGTCAGCGCCATCGGCACATCGTCCGTGACCACCACCACCTCGGCTTCCAGATCGATGCCGTAGTCCTCGCTCGGCACGACCACCGGATCACGCGGACCCAGGAAGCCGGCACTGGTGGCCTGATACATCAGCGGATCGGTGTAGAACGACTCCGGCACCTCGGCGCCACGTGCGCGACGCACGCGCTCGACATGCGGCAGATAGGCACTGCCGTCGACGAATTCGTAGGCGCGAGGCAGCGGCGAGGCAAGCGCCTGCATGTCGAGCGCGAAGGCACCAGTTGCGGTGCCTCCATTCAATTCTTCGTACAGCGCGTTCAGGCGCGGCGCGGCACTCGACCAGTCATCCAGCGCAGCCTGCAGCGTCGGCGCAATGCCGGTGGCCTTGACCGCCTGGGTCAGCGCGCGATTGACGACGATCAGGGTGCCGTCGCGACCGCCTTCCTTCAATGAACCCAATTTCATGCTATCGCTCCAACGGGCAGCACTCAGCTGCACCCTTCCACGTAATCGATTTGTGGCGGCACGCCCATGCGCCACGCCTTTACCTTGCCGTCGGCGCCGATGTCGAAAATCAGCACGGCACCGCTCTCACCATCCACACGAAACACGCTGGCGTCCGGATCGTACTTGTTCGCCCCTGGCTTGCCCTTGCCCGCATAGAGCGCCATCACGTCCGCCTTGGCCATGCCGACCTTGCCACCGCCCGGCGCCGTTTCTTTGTCGCCACGCACGTCGTAACGAACGAAACGACCGTGCTCGAGCATGAAGGTGAGTTCGAATGGCGGCTTCGCCCACACCGGAGCGTACATGGCGCAATCGGAGCCCACTTGCGCCCCGCCCTTCAACTCGCCGCGCCAGGCTTTGCGGAACGACGGCTCGTCCATGCCAAAACGCATGTCGCCAAAGCCCTGCCAACGGGCCTGACTCAGCGCGTCGCGATCACCGGGTGCCGTCGCGGCCGACGCGGGAGCCTGCGTCGGTGCCTCGTCGTGCGACTGGCACGACGCCAGCATCACGCATAGCCACAACAGGCAGAACCGGCGCAACGTCATCGCTTCAAGCTCCGCCGAAATGCTTTTGGATACCCTGCCAGCATTCGTAGTAGTTGCCCTGCAGCTCCGGCGATTCCAGCGCTTGCCTGGTCGGATGAATCACGCGGCGCGTCTCGAACATGAAGGCCATGGTGCCCGTGATGACATCGGCCTGCGACAGATCGCGCGTCGACGCCTTCTCATACGTGGCCGCATCGGGACCGTGACCGCTCATGGAATTGTGCAGCGAGGCGCCGCCCGGCGAAAAGCCTTCGGCCTTGGCGTCGTACTCGCCGGTGATCAATCCCATGAACTCGCTGGCGATGTTGCGATGGAACCAGGGCGGACGGAAGGTGTGCTGCGCCACCAGCCAGCGCGGCGGGAAAATCACGAAGTCCATGTTGCTCACGCCTTCGCTGTCGCTGGCCGAATGCAGCACCAGGAAGATGCTCGGGTCGGGATGGTCGAAGCTGATCGAGCCGATGGTGTTGAAGCGGCGCAGGTCGTACTTGTACGGCGCGTAATTGCCGTGCCAGGCCACGACGTCCAGTGGCGAATGATCGATCGCCGCGCTCCACAGCTTGCCCTGGAACTTGGCGACGAGTTCGAACTTGCCTTCGACATCTTCAAACGCCGCCACCGGCGTGAGGAAGTCACGCGGGTTGGCCAGGCCGTTGCTGCCGATCGGGCCCAGATCAGGCAGGCGCAGCATCGCGCCGAAGTTTTCGGCGATGTAACCGCGCGCGCTGTCGTCCAGCAGCTCCACGCGAAAACGCACGCCGCGCGGAATCACGGCGATTTCCAGCGGTTCAAGCTCGATGACGCCCATCTCGGTCGCCAGTTTCAGGCGCCCTTGTTGCGGCACAATCAGCAGCTCGCCGTCGGCGTTGTAGAAGTAGCGGCCCTGCATCGACCGATTGGCGGCATAGACGTGGATACCCACGCCGGTCTGGTCCGCCGCACCGCCATTGCCCGCAACGGTGAACAGGCCATCGAGGAAATCGGTGGGCTTGGTCGGCAGCGGGAACGGGCTCCAGCGCAACTGGTTGGGGTTAGCCGGCACCTCGTTAAAGCGGTTGTGGAAGCGGCCGTCGGGCATCGCCTCGAACGGATGGTGCATGGCCGCGGGGCGGATGCGATACAACCAGCTGCGGCGATTGCTGTGGCGCGGGGCCGTGAAGGCCGTGCCGGAAAGCTGTTCCGCGTACAGGCCATGGGGCGCGCTCTGCGGCGAGTTCTGCCCGTCGGGCAGCGCGCCGGGCAAGGCCTCGGTGGCGAATTCGTTGGCGAACCCTGTTTGGTACTGCTGGTGGCTGGCTGACATGAAAGCTCCGCAATCTGCCGAGGCGAGAGGTCACAACGCGACCCACGCGATCCTATTACTCTTGGCTTACGACTGTTGGCACCGCCTCGCGCAAGGGAAGAGGCGACGTTCATTCACTGCAATGACACTCAAGGAAACCGCATGTCCGACTCGTACTCCTCGCTGGGCCAAGCTACCGGGAATCCCTCGATCCAGGACCTCAGCCAACCGCTTGCTTCAGGCAAGGGATGGATGAAATTCGTCGGCATCGTCTTCATCATCCAGGGCGCCCTCACCGCCATCACCCTCGTCGGCATCATCATCGCCTGGCTGCCGATCTGGATCGGCGTGCTGGTGATGCAGTCGGCCGGGGCGATCGAGCGTGCCCAGCTCAGCGGCGATGCCGTCGCCCTGAAAGAAGCACTTGCCAAGCTGCGTACTTACTTCGTGATCCAGGGCGTGCTGATTCTGGTCGGCATCATCCTGTGGGTGCTTGCGATGTTCTTTTACGGCGCCGTGTTCCTCGCCATGCTGCACGGCGGCGGCTCCTGGCGCTGAACCGGCGGCACCAAGGCCGCCCTCCATGGGCGGCCTTGTGGCCAAGTCTTACAGGAAGCCGCGCTTCATCTGGTCGCGTTCGATCGACTCGAACAGCGCCTGGAAGTTGCCTTCGCCAAAGCCCTCGTTGCCCTTGCGCTGGATGATCTCAAAGAAGATCGGGCCGATGTTGTTCTGCGTGAAGATCTGCAGCAGCTTGCGCTGCTTGGTCTCCACGTCGGCATCGATCAGGATCTTGTTCTTGGCCAGGCGCGGCACGTCCTCGCCGTGGTTGGGGATGCGCATGTCGATCACGTCGAAATACGTATCCGGCGTGTCGAGGAATTCCACGCCCGTCGCGCGCATCGCTTCCACCGTCTCGTAGATATTGTCGGTGAACAGGGCGATGTGCTGGATGCCCTCGCCGTGGTACGCGTCGAGGTATTCGTTGATCTGCGACTTCGGATCGCTCGACTCGTTGAGCGGAATGCGCACGATGCCGTCCGGCGCGGTCATGGCCTTGGACACGAGACCCGTCTTGGCGCCCTTGATGTCGAAGTAGCGGATCTCGCGGAAGTTGAACAGGCGCTCGTAGTAATCGGACCACTTCTGCATGTTGCCGAAGTAGAGGTTGTGCGTCAGGTGATCGATGAAGGTGAGGCCAAAACCCTTCGGGTGCTGCTCGGCGCCGGCGATCGGCTCGTAGTCGCCGTCGTAGATGCTGCCCTTGTCGCCGTAACGGTCGATCAGATACAGCATGCAATCGCCGATGCCCTTCACGGCGGGCGCGTTCACGGCCTTGGTGGCTTCGGCCTTCTGGTTGACCGCTTCGCCGCCGTTGCCGAGCACCACGCCGAGCACGTCCTTGGACGGCTTCTGGAAGCGGATGGCGAAACCGGCCGCGCATGGGCCATGGGCCTGGGCGAATTCGGCGGCGTAGGATTCGGGGTCTTCGTTGACCAGCAGGTTCACGCCGCCCTGGCGGTAGACCGTGATGGGGCGCGACTTGTGCTTGAGCACGGCGCTGAAACCCATCTTCTTGAACAGGGTGTGCAGCTCGTGGCCGCGACCGGCGGGCGCAGCGAATTCGACGAATTCAAACCCATCGATACCCATGGGGTTTTCGAAGGTGGTGACCTGCATGCCAAGATTGGGCTGCGCGCTCATGGGGCTCTCCGGGTGGATGGCTGCTCAATGGCCTACGTCCAAGCGTGCGACCATTCTCATAAGCCCTACGTTATAGTTACATATGAAACCATTTGCAAGGAGCGCCGCAGCAGTGCCCGACGAACATCACCCCGACCACGCACCGCTGGAGCTGGAAAATTTCCTGCCCTACCGGCTCTCCATCCTGTCCAACGCGGTCAGCCAGGCCATTGCCGACGACTATCAGCGCCGCTTCGACCTGAGCATGACGGAGTGGCGCGTGATGGCGGTGCTGGCCCGTTTCGACGGCCTGTCCGCCCGCGAGGTGGCCGAACGCACCCTGATGGACAAGGTGGCCGTGAGCCGCGCCCTCTCAAAGCTGGTGGAGACCGGCTGGGTGACCCGCGCCATCCACGACGGCGACAAGCGCCGCTCCGTGCTGGGCCTGAGCGAGGCGGGCTGGGCCATCCACGAAGTGGTGGCGCCCATGGCCCGCGAACACGAGCGCAACCTGCTGTCCAAGCTGGACGACGAGGAGCGCAGCTGGCTGGTGCGCATCCTGGACAAGTTGCAGGCGATCGAGCCGAAGTGACCGCTCAGGGGCGAGTGAAAGGGCGCACGCTGCTCCTTCGCCCCTACTTCACCCCGTGCATCAACCGATTGATCAACGGCGCGATCACGAACAGCAGCACGCCGGCACCCGCCAGCAGATAGAAGCTGAAGGTGAAGCCGCTGAGCGCCGAGGCCACGGTCATGCCGCTCTCGCCGCTGATATGGCCGGCGAACAAGCCGGACAAGTTGTTGCCGATCGCGGTGGAAAGGAACCAGCCACCCATCGCCAAGCCCACCAGCCGCGTTGGGGCGAGTTTCGTGGTCATCGACAGGCCGATTGGCGACAGGCATAGCTCGCCCGCCGTCTGCAGCACGTAGCAAAGCGCCAGCGGCCAGAACGGAATCATGCCGTCGCTGCTGACCAGCTCATCCAGCGCATACATCAGCACCACGAAGCCCAGCGCATTGCCGAGCAGACCCAGGCCGAATTTGCGCGGAATCGAGGGCTCGATGCGCCGCTTGTCCAGAAAGCCCCAGGCCACCGACACGATCGGCGCCAGCACCACGATGGCCACCGGATTGACCGACTGGAACCAGCCCACCGGGAACTCCCAACCGCCGAACATGTTGCGATCCACGATGTTCTGCGCAAGGAAATTGAACGAGCTGCCGGCCTGCTCGAAGAACATCCAGAACAGCACGTTGAAGGTAAAGATGATCAGCATGGCGATCACGCGATGCACCTGCACGCGACCATTGCGCACCGCCTCGATGACCAGCATCACGCCCACGCCGACGAACAGCGCAGTAAGCAGCCACTGCAGCACCACGGCGCCGGCCTTGGCCATCAGCAGGTAGAACACCGGGATCGCCACCAGCATGCCCAGCAACACGTAGACCACGCGCATGCGGTTGGCCTGGTCGGGTGCGGGACGGCCCACGCCCTTCAATTGGCGGCGACCGATCCAGAACCACAGCAGGCTGATCAGCATGCCCACGCCGGAGGCGCCGAACACCAGCTTGTAGTTCTGCTGCATCGGCGTGTCGGTGAAATGGCTGGCCAGCCAGCCCGTGAGCAGCGGCGCGATCAACGCGCCGCCATTGATGCCCATGTAGAACAGCGTGAAACCGCGGTCGCGCCGCGAATCGCCCTGCGCGTAGAGCTGTCCCACCATCGAGGAAATATTCGGCTTGAACAGGCCATTGCCCACGATGATCGTGGCCAGACCCACCAGGAAGATCTGCTCATTGGGCAACATGATCATGAACAGACCCACCGCCATCACGCTGGCGCCCAGCAGGATGGAGCGCTGGTAGCCGATGATCTTGTCCGCCACGTAGCCGCCGAACACGGCGGTGGCATACACCAGCGCCAGATAGGCGCCGTAGGTGCGGCTGGCGAAGGCCTGGCCGGAAGCATCGCCGTTGAAGAACGCCGCCACGATGTACAGCGTGAGCGCCCAGCGGATGCCATAGAACGCAAAGCGCTCCCAGAACTCCGTCATGAACAGCATCCACAGCGGGCGTGGGTGACCGAGGGTCTGGGGGTAGTCAGGCACCGTCGAGGCGCTGGTTGTGTTCGTACTCATGTGCTGCCGTCATCCGTCGTAATTTCTTGCGCAACGACTTCTAACCGGGACACATAACGCCCGTCAAATGCACTGCACCAAAAAGCGAGCAGTGAGTTGAGAGGAGTGAGAAGTGAGAGAAAGCCGCAGACCAAGCTCTACTCTCACTTCTCACTCCTCTCCCCTTACTCCTGCTTCATCGCACCCCGTGCATCAGGCGATTGATCAGCGGCGAGATCAGCAAGAGGAAGACGCCTGCGCCTGCCAGCAGCCAGAAGCTGAAGGTGAAACCCGCCAGCGCGGACGCGGCCGTCATGCCACTTTCGCCACTGATGCGCCCTGCCAACAGGCCCGACAAGTTGCCACCCACCGCCAGCGACAGGAACCAGCCGCCCATGGCCAGACCCACCAGGCGCGGCGGCGCCAGCTTGGTCACCATCGACAGGCCGATCGGCGACAGGCACAGCTCGCCGATGGTCTGCAGCACATAGCAGGCCGTCAGCGGCCAGAACGGGATCAATCCCTTGCTGTTGACCGAATAGGTCAGCGCATACATCAGCGCGGTGAAGCCCAGGCCGTTGAACAACAAGCCGAGGCCGAACTTGCGCGGAATCGACGGCTCCTTGTGGCGTCGCGCCAGCAACGACCACACCTGGGTCACCAGCGGCGCCAGCACGATGATGGCCAACGGACTCACCGACTGGAACCAGCCCACCGGGAATACCCAGCCGCCGAACATCTCACGGTCGACCATATTGGCCGCGAGGAAATTGAACGAGGTGCCGAGCTGGAAATAGAACATCCAGAACAGGATGTTGAACGCAAAGATGATCAGCATCGCGTACACGCGATGCAGCTGTACGCGGTCGTGGCGCATCGCTTCCACGATCAACATCGCCGCCACGCCAATGAACAGCAGGCCCAGCAGCCACTGCAGGCCATTGGCGCCGACAAAGGCCAGCAGCAGATAAACCAGCGGCACCGCCACCACGATGCCCAGCAGCACCCATACGACACGCATGCGGCTGGCCGCTTCCGGCGCCGGACGACCCACCCCGTGCAGCCCGCGGCGACCAAACCAGAACCAGAACAGGCTCAGCACCATGCCCACGCCGGCCGCGCCGAACACGATCCGGTAGTTCTCCTGCATCGGCGTGTCGGAGAAATAGCTCGCCAGCCAGCCGGTGAGCAGCGGCGCCAGCAACGCGCCGCCGTTGATGCCCATGTAGAACAGGGTGAAACCACGGTCGCGGCGTTCGTCCGTCGGGCCATAGAGCTGCCCGACCATCGAGGAAATATTCGGCTTGAACAGGCCGTTGCCCACCACGACCATCGCCAGGCCAAACAGGAACAGGTCCTTGCTTGGCAGCATCACGACGAACAGGCCCAGCGCCATGACCGCCGCGCCGATCAGGATCGAGCGCTGGTAGCCGATGATCTTGTCCGCCACGTAGCCGCCAAAAATGCTGCTGGCGTAGATCAGCGCCGTATAAGCTCCGTAAATTTTGCTGGCCCACGCTTCGCCGGACGCATCGCCGTGATAAAAATGCGCCACGATGTACAAGGCCAGGGCCCAGCTGACGCTGTAAAACGCGAAGCGTTCCCAGAACTCCGTCATGAACAACATCCATAGCGGACGCGGATGCCCCAGCGTCTGCGGAAAATCAGGCGCCGACGCGTGCGCGGTCTCAGTGGTGTTGCTCATGCATGCCCCTTTGCAAGCGAAACGGCGCTGCACGCGCCACCAGTAGTTGTCGAATGATGAATGGCGAAGATGACACGCGCGATCAGGTGCCCAGTTCGGTGCGCACGTCCAGCAGCTCCGGGAAAAACTCCAGGTCCAGCGCCTTTTTCAGGAACGCCACGCCGGAGGAACCACCGGTACCGCGCCGGTGTCCGATGATCCGCTCCACCGTTTTCATATGGCGGAAACGCCAAAGCTGGAAACTCTCCTCCACATCCACCAGCTGTTCGCACATGTGGTATTCGGGCCAGAACGTTGCACGGTTTTCGTAAATGCGCTTGAGCACGGGCAGCAAGCCTTCATGCCGCTGATAAGGCTGCGACCAGTCGCGCTGCGTCAGCTCGCCCGGCACGTCGTGGCCGCGCCGCGCCAGATAGCCGAGGAATTCGTCGTACAGGCTGGGCGCTTCCAGCACGGCGCGCAGCGTGTCCTGCGCCGCAGGATCGTACGCAAACACCTGCAGCATCTGCGCGTTCTTGTTGCCGAGCAGGAATTCGATCTGCCGGTACTGCAGCGACTGGAAACCCGAGGAAGGCCCGAGCACGCCGCGAAATTCCAGGTATTCGGCGGGGGTAAGCGTTTCCAGCACGCCCCATTGCTCGAACAGCTGGCGCTGCACCTGTTTCACGCGCGCCAGGATCTTCAGGCATGGATCGATCTCATCGCGGCGCAGGTGCGCCACGGCGGCCTTCAGCTCGTGAATGATCAATTTCATCCACAGCTCGGCCACCTGGTGCTGCACGATGAACAGCATTTCGTCGTGGTGCGCCGGCTGGCTCAGCGGTTGCTGGGCCGACAGCAGGGTGTCCAGCCGCAGGTAGCCGCCATAGGTCAGTCGACCATTCAGGTCGAGTTCGATACCGGCCTCGAGGTCGCGCTGATTCTCGGTCATGGCCTTCCCTGTAACGGAAAAGCGTCATGGTAACCGGTGTTTGGGCCCACCCCGTACCACCCCGCATGCTGCACCGTGCCTTGCAGCGCAACATGCCCCCCTGTAATCATTTCCGTCTTGCTCAGGGCTTTACGTCCGCTGCTGGCCCCACTGGATGGGCCGCCGACGCCCGGCACCCCACTTTCTCATTACTCACTCCGGGAGCGAGTCGTGTCTATCGCCGCCAAGTTTGAAATCGAATACCTCCAGTATCTCGATGCTGAGGGCAAGCAGGTCCGTGACGATCTGCCTGAATTCGCCAAGGATCTCGACCACATGGTCGAGCTGTACAAGCTGATGCTGTCGACCCGCGTGTTCGACGCCAAGTCGGTCGCCCTGCAGCGCACCGGCAAGCTCGGCACCTATGCCAGCTGCCTGGGCCACGAAGCAGCGCATGTGGGCATCGGCAGCGCCATGAAGCCCGAAGACGTGCTGGCCCCCAGCTACCGCGAATACGGCGCGCAGCTGTATCGCGGCGTGCAGCCGCGCGAGGTCTACATGTACTGGGGCGGCGACGAGCGCGGCAACGATTACCAGAAAGAACCGGCACGCCACGACTTTGCCTGGTCGGTGCCGATCGCCACGCAGTGTCTGCATGCCGCCGGTTCCGCGCTGGCGTTCAAGATCCGCAACGAGAAGCGCGTGGCCGTGTGCACCATCGGTGACGGTGGTTCGTCCAAGGGCGACTTCTACGGCGCCATCAACATCACCGGCGCGCAGAACCTGCCGATGGTGGCGGTGATCGTGAACAACCAGTGGGCCATTTCGGTGCCGCGCAAGATCCAGTCCGGCGCACCGACGCTGGCGCAAAAGGGCATCGCGGCCGGCCTGTTCTCCATCCAGGTCGACGGCAACGACATCATCGCCGTGCGCAAGGCGATGGAAGACGCACTGGATCGTGCTCGCAACGGCCAGGGTGGTTCGGTGATCGAGGCAGTGACCTATCGCCTGTCCGACCACACCACCGCCGATGACGCGCGCCGTTACCGCGGCGAGCAGGAAGTGAAGGACGCCTGGGCGAAGGAGCCGATGAAGCGCCTGCGCAACTGGCTGGTAGCCAAGGGCGTGTGGGACGACGCCAAGGAAGAAGCCTGGAAGGCGGAATGCGACGACTGGATGGACAACGAGGTGAACGCGTACCTCGAGACCAAGACCCAGCCGGTCACGGCGATGTTTGATTACACCTTCGCCGAAGTCCCCGCCGATCTCGCCAAGCAGCGCGATCTCGCCATCCAGCTCGACAAGAAGGCCCATTAAGTCATGGCACAGATCACCCTTATCGAAGCCGTCACCCAGGCACTCGCCTATGAAATGGCCCACGACGAGAGCGTCATGGTGCTGGGCGAAGACGTGGGCGTGAACGGTGGCGTGTTCCGCGCCACCCAGGGCCTGCAGGAAAAGTTCGGCGAACTGCGCGTGCTCGACACGCCGCTGGACGAAACCACCATTGCCGGCGTCACCGTGGGCCTCGCTGCCCAGGGCATGAAGCCGGTGGCCGAAGCGCAGTTCGAAGGCTTCATCTACCCGATGATGGAGCAGATCGCCTGCCACGCCGCGCGCATGCGCAACCGCACGCGCGGCCGCATCACCGTGCCGGCCGTGTGGCGCGCACCGTGGGGCGGCGGCATTCGCGCGCCGGAGCATCATTCGGAAGCGAACGAGCACCTGTTCACCAATATCCCGGGCCTGCGCGTGGTGATGCCGTCGTCGCCGGCGCGTGCCTATGGCCTGCTGCTCGCCGCGATCCGCGATCCGGATCCGGTGATGTTCTTCGAGCCCAAGCGCATCTATCGCCAGTACAAGGAAGAAGTGCCCGATGACGGCGAAGCGCTGCCGCTGGACGTGTGCTTCGTGCTGCGCGACGGCACCGACGTCACCCTCGTTTCGTGGGGTGCGCAGGTGAAGGAAGCGCTGGAAGCGGCCGACGCTCTGGCCGAGGAAGGCATCAGCGCCGAAGTCATCGACGTGGCCACCTTGACCCCGCTCGACTTCGACACCATCGCCGAGTCGGTGCAGAAGACCGGCCGCTGCGTGATCGTGCATGAAGCGCCCAAGACCGCGGGTTTCGGCGCCGAAATCGCCGCGCGCCTGGCCGAGGAATGCATGTACGACCTGCTCGCGCCGGTCGAACGCGTCAGCGGCTACGACACGCACATTCCGCTGTTCCGCCTGGAAATGAAGTACATGCCGAGTGCCGAGCGCGTGGTGGATGCCGCCAAGCGCGCGCTCGCCGCGTCGTAACCGAACCGCTGAACGAAGCGTCATTCCGGTGAAGGCCGGAATCCAGTCAAAATACGTCGTGCGAAGCACACAAAACCTTCCGCGACGATCAAGCATCATCGCTACTGGATCCCGGCCTGCGCCGGGATGACGGTCAAAAGCCGAATACCCAAGCCTGATTACCGGAACCAACTCATGGCCGACATCAAGACTTTCTACCTGCCCGACCTCGGCGAAGGCCTGCCCGACGCCACCATCGTCGAGTGGCACGTGAAGGAAGGCGACACCATCAAGCTCGACGCACCGCTGTGCTCGATGGAAACCGCCAAAGCCGTCGTCGACGTGCCTTCGCCGTATACCGGCAAGGTGACCAAGCTGCACGGCGCCGCGGGCGACATCATCGAAACCGGTTCGGCGCTGGCCGAATTCGAGCCCGATCCGAACGCCAAGCAGCGTGCCGAGGCCGAGTCCACCGGCCACCACCACGGCCCCAAGAAGGGCACCGGCAGCGCCACGGCCGATACGCACAAGGTCGTTGCCTCCGATGAAGGCGGCGAGATCGACAGCGGCAATGGCAAGGCCGAGCGCGAAGACGAAGGCACCGTGGTCGGTGCGATGGTCTCCGGCAGCCACGTGCACGTGGAACAGGCCTCCAGCGTCGGCGGCGTCAAGGCCGTGCCGGCGGTGCGTGCGCTCGCCAAGAAGCTCAAGGTCGACCTCGCCCGCGTGCAGCCCTCGGGCGCCGACGGCGTGGTCACCATGCAGGACGTGAAGAACGCCGCCGCCAACGGCAGCGCCGCCCTGGGCGCCGCACCGGCTCGCAGCAGCGTGCCGGCGTCCGCCGGTCGTCACCTGGCCCCGCAGCTGCCGGAACCCGACGCTCCGCGCACCGCCACCTCGCTCGCCGGCAAGCCGGTGCGCACCGCGCCGCCGAGCGTGCAGGCCAGCGGCCAGCCCGAACAGCTCAAGGGCGTGCGTCGCAATATGGCGCGCGTGATGGCCGACGCCCACGCCAACGTGGTGCCGACCACCCTGGTGGACGACGCCGACCTGCACGCCTGGATCGGCAAGCAGGACATCACTGCCCGCCTGATCCGCTCCATCGTGGTGGCCTGCAAGACCGTGCCGGCGCTCAACGCCTGGTTCGACGGCAAGAACCTCACCCGTACGCTGCATCCGCATGTGGACATCGGCATCGCCGTGGACACCGAGGAAGGCCTGTTCGTGCCGGCCCTGCGCAATGCCGACGTGCTCGACGGCGCCGGCATCCGCGCGGCAATCAAGCGCCTGCGTACGTCGGTGGAAGACCGCACGATTCCCGCATCGGAACTCAGCGGCTACACCATCAGCCTGTCGAACTTTGGCATGTTCGCCGGCCGCTACGCCACGCCGGTCGTGGTGCCGCCGTGCGTTGCCATCATCGGCGCCGGCAAGCTGAGCCACGACGTGGTGGCCGTGATGGGTGGCATCGAAGTGCATCGCCGCATGCCGATCTCGATCACCTTCGATCACCGCGCCGCCACCGGCGGTGAAGCCGCGCGCTTCCTCAAGGCGCTGCTCGACGATTTGTCGCTGCCGAACTAAGGCAATCTAAGCGCACGAAGAGCCCCGGCCATGCCGGGGCTTTTTTTATGCGCGAAACGTTGACGGCCCCTGCACCCGGCCTCGCACTACCATCGATGGTCGCTCAACACGGGACCGCCGCCATGCATCACAGCCGACTGTGCACCATCGTGATCGACTGCAAGACGGACAACCTGGCCGATGCCGCCACCTTCTGGAGCCACGCCCTGGGCAAATCCATCGTCACCCTGGATGAGGATGGCGATGGCAAGTACGCCCGGCTTGCGTCCGCCGATGACGAGCCCATCATCCTGTTGCAACGCGTCGAGCACGACAACCGCGTGCATCTGGATATTGAAACGGACGATATCGAGGCGGAAGTGCAGCGCATGGAGAAGCTCGGCGCCACGCGAGTCCATTACGTGCCCGATCGCTGGTGGGTCATGCAGGCGCCGAGCGGGCATCGATTCTGCGTGGTTCGCCCGCAGCGGGAGGAATTCGGGCCTCATCTTAATCGGTGGGGTTAGTGCCACCTAGAGCACCATGCCACACCTGTGGGAGCGCACCCTGTGCGCGACGCAGCGCGTCGCTTCCGCTCCGTAGGTTTGTCGCGCACAGGGTGCGCTCCCACAGAAAATCCAGACACCCTACCCTTGTAGGAGCGCACCTTGTGCGCGACCGCGGCGCGATGGCGTCTACGCTCCGTAGGATTGTCGCGCACAGGGTGCGCTCCCACAGAAGATCAGCGGTGGTGTTTCAGTAATCGCGAATATCCAGCGCCACAAACCCGCGAACGCTGTAACCCTTCTCCGCTACAGGCCACGACAGCGACGCCAACAGGCGATCGCCAGCCGGCCACGCGGCATTGTCGAGCAAGGCCTCGGCGGTAACCGCGCCATCGTCGCCACGACGATAGAACAGCCGCACCCAATGCAGCTCCGGGTTCAACGACTCGCTCTGCAACGCAGTGCGAAGCTGGGCAACCAAGCCGGCAGGCGGCTCCACGCCATCCTGACTCGACAGCCACGGCGCAACGAACACATCCCACGTACGGATACCAAAATCCCAACTCTGCAGCTGCATGCGTCGATCATCGGTGACATACCAGCACGCTGCCAGCAGCACGTGAAACACGCCGTGCTCGAACGCGCGCAGCGCATCCAGGCAACCCGCTTCACCACCGCCGACGCCGGCGAAACTCTCTTCGATATGGCGATCCTCGCTGATCACCACGTCGACATCGAGACGGCCGGGTTCACCCGCGGCGCCTTCGAACCAGCTGGCGCGCACGGCGGGGAAATCGCCGTCCGTCATCAGCCACTCTTCGTCGGGTTCCAGTTCGACGTCATGGCGTTCGAACAGGCGCAGGAGGTATCGCTGGAGGTCGGCGTCTTGCATGGTCGTTTCCTGCTTCAGTGCGCGTGAGGGCGCCATACGAGCTGGCGCACGATCAGCGCCAGCACCAATACCACGACGCATGCGCCGTAACCGTAAAGCGCCGGCAGCACCTGCTGCCAGATGGCGCCGCTGGATGGCCCGTACTGGCCCACCGTGGGCACCGTGGCGGTGTCGAATGCCGTGCTCGCACACTCCACCGCAGCGAACGCGGCGAGCAGCAAGGCCGCCACATCGAAGTATCGGCGCAGGCGCGTGCGCGGCAGGCTCTTGGGATAGGACCAGAACGCCCAGCCCAAAATCAGCAACCAGGGCGCGAGCATGAGGATGGCCAGATAACGCATACGTCAGTTCACTCCTTGAAAGCCGGGGGCCTTATTCCTGCGCAGCCAGTTGGTCGAGCGCGCCACGCAGGCGGCCAAGCGCCTCGTCGCGTGCCTGCTCGCCGTCGTAAGCCGGCGTGGCGCCGACCTGGTCGCCGTCGATTTCCAGCACCAGGGCCTGCGGCTGCACCTGCACCACGGCCGATACGCTGCCCAGTTCCTTGATGCGCTTCTGCATCGCGCCGGCTGCCTTGGGATCGGCAAACGAACGCGACAGCAGCAGCTCTTCGCCGTCGGCGGAGAACAGACGGAAACGGAAACTGCCATCGGCATCGCGGAAGCTGGCGAAGCGCGCGGACTTGCCACCCTTCGCAGCCGTCGCCTTGGTGCCGCTCGCGCTTGTTGCCACCGCCACGCCCGAACGCAGGCCAATCGCGTCGCGCAGTTCGGCAATCTTGGGCGCAGCAATCGCGCGTGCCTTCTTGGCGCCTTCCTGCAGGATCTCCTCGATCACCGCCGGGCGCGCCATCAAGGCGTTGTAGCTTTCTCGCATCGGCGCAACATCCACTTCCAGGCGCTCGAACAACACCTGCTTGGCCTCGCCCCAACCCAGTCCATCGACCAGTGCCTGGCGGAACGCGGTGGACTCGGCGTCGCTGGCGAAGGCGCGGAAGATGGTGAACAGCGAGGAGCTGTCCGGATCCTTCGCTTCGCCCGGCAGGCGCGAATCGGTGACGATGCGCATGATGGAATCGCGCAGATGCTTCTGCCCACCCGCGAACAGCGGAATGGTGTTGTCGTAACTCTTGGACATCTTGCGGCCATCGAGGCCGGGCAGCGTCGCCACCTGTTCCTCGATCACCACTTCGGGCAGCGCGAAGAATTCGCGGCCGTAGATATGGTTGAAACGCTGCGCGATGTCGCGCGCCATTTCGATGTGCTGGATCTGGTCGCGGCCCACCGGCACCTTGTTCGCGTTGAACGCGAGGATGTCGGCCGCCATCAGCACCGGATACATGTACAGGCCAGCGGTGATGCCGGCATCGGCGTCCTCGCCGCTTTCCGTGTTCTTATCCACGGACGCCTTGTAAGCATGCGCGCGATTGAGCAAACCCTTCGCGGTGACGCAGGTGAGGAACCAGGTCAGCTCGGGTATTTCCGGAATATCGGACTGGCGATAAAACGTGACCTTCTGCGGATCCAGGCCCGCGGCCAGCCACGTGGCGGCAATTTCCAGGCGAGAACGCTCGATGCGCGCCGGATCGTCGCTCTTGATCAGCGCGTGGTAGTCGGCCATGAAGTAGAACGCATCCACGTCGTCGCGCCTGCTCGCGGCGACGGCCGGGCGGATCGCGCCGACGTAATTGCCCAGGTGTGGCGTGCCGGTGGTGGTGATGCCGGTGAGTACGCGGGTCTTCATGTGCTGGTTTCTTCGTATTGTTTGGTGTTGGCGATCAGCGGATCAGCGTGGACTTGCCGAACAGCGACTCCACCAGGTCCACGGCCAGGCGCGCGGTCTGGTTCTTCTTGTCGAAGGCGGGATTGAGTTCGACGATGTCCAGCGAACTGACGCGGCCACTGTCCGCGATCATCTCCATGCACAGCTGTGCCTCGCGATAGTTCGGGCCACCGCGCACGGTGGTGCCCACGCCCGGCGCGATGGTCGGGTCGAGGAAGTCCACGTCGAAGCTCACGTGCAGATGCGTGTTTTCGTCCACACCGGCGAGGGCTTCTTCCATCGTGCGCTTCATGCCCACTTCGTCGATGTGGCGCATGTCGAAGATGCTCACCTGCGACTCGCGCACGAGACGCTTTTCGCCTTCATCCACCGAGCGGATGCCGATCTGGCGGAACACTGCCGCAGAAGTAGCGGGCACGTGGCCGCCCATCTCGATCAATTCCTTCGGTCCGTTGCCGCACAGGCAGGCCACCGGCATGCCATGGATATTGCCCGACGGCGTGGCATCGGCCGTGTTGAAGTCGGCGTGCGCGTCCAGCCACAGCACTCGCAGCGTCTTGCCTGTGTCGCGGCAATGACGCGCGATGGCGCTGATCGAACCGATCGCCAGGCAATGGTCGCCACCCAGCATCACCGGCACGCGACCGGCGACGAGTTCGGCGTAGATCGCCTCGTGCACGGCCTGGTTCCAGGCCACCACTTCAGGCAGATGGCGATAGCCGTTCACCGGCGGCTGCCACGGATTGAGCGGTCCCTGCAGGTTGCCGCGATCGACCACCTCCAGCCCGCGCTTGGCGAGCCGGGCGGCGAGGTTCGCTACGCGCAGCGCTTCCGGTCCCATGGACGCGCCGCGATGCCCCGCGCCAATGTCCGTGGGAACGCCGATCAGGGAGAGTGCCTTGTTGACCATGAAAACCTGCAGTGTCAAAGCGGAATACGAGTCGTCCTAGTGTGCCAGAGGCAGGCGACGTTGCCGCCATGTGTTCAAACTGCCGTCGAGCAGACGCACATGGGTATAGCCCAGCGATGTAAGCGTTTCCTGCGCCCTGGCAGCACGCTTTCCGGAGACGCAATACACCACGATCTCGCTGTCGCGGGGCACGCCGAGAACGCCGGCGCGGCTGGCCAACTGGTCGACGGGGATATTGAGTGCGCCTGCAATGTGGCCGTCGAGGTATTCGTCGGACCCACGCACATCGACCAGCACCGGCGCCTGCCCGGCCTGCTGGCGTTGCAGCAGTTGCGAGGCGTTGATTGGCGCATCTGCCCCGATGGCGGTACCCATGCCCGCCAGCATCAGCAGTGCGGCCAGGTGGGCCTTGAGCATGCGGGAAACCCTCGATCTGGTGCCGGCAGCAGGAGTCGAACCCGCGACCTACTGATTACAAATCAGTTGCTCTACCAACTGAGCTATACCGGCGAAGAAGCAAAGTCTAACAGGCCCCCGCGGTGCAACGCCAAAGGCCTCAGAAGCAGCCGGTGCTATGCGAACCGACGCCGCGCACGCGATTGCGCCAGTCGGCGTGGCCGTTGTCGGCGATCACTACGTCCAGCCAGTATTCGGCCACGCTTTCGGTGCGCTCGGTCATCTGGGCGGGGAAGCCGGCGGCGACGACCTGCTCGCGACGGCGGCGGGCGTTGGCGGGATCCTTGAACAGGCCCAGCGAAATGGTGTTGGACTGGTCACCGGCGCTGACCACGAAGTATTCGCCGACATTGGCCGCGGCCAGACGGCGGCCCAGCTCCAGCGCCTTGTCGCGGCTGCCACCGCCCGGCAGGTAGACCCACCACCCGGTGGTCTGCGTGGTTTGTTCCTGGCGCTGGCGCATGCGTGCCGCCTGACTGGTCAGCGCGCTGCGCGCGTTGCGCATGTCGGTTTGCGTAGCGAACGGGCCCAGGGCCATGCAGGTATAGGTGTTGGGTCGCGATGGCGGCGGCGGCGCGGGCGCGGGGGCCTGCGCCACCGGCGCGGCATTGGGCGTCGGGCCTGCTGCGGTCGCCGCTGTCGCGGCGCCAATGGTCGTTGTCGGCGACGCCGGTGCCGGTGCGCTCGAGGGCGCCGGCGGGCGCTCGCTCAGCAGGTGCAGTTCGGGCACGCCGGCATCGGTGGCGCTGCGGCCGTGCACGTCGTCCTGGCCCAGCAACAGCCACGCGCCTACCGCAATATTGAGTGCGATCAGCAGGACAAAGAGCAGGCGCAGGAACATCGATGATCCGTCAGGCAAGCGGCGGGAGAGCGGGCATTCTAGGGAGCCTGCTCGATGGGTGAATGTGCGTCGGACCACACGGATAGTCCGCGCAGCACACTGTCCTGACTCAGCCGCGCCGGATGGGCGATCAATGGCGCCAGCGCCTCGGCATCGCCGCCCCCCAGGATCAGCTGCGGGGAACCGCCCAGCGATGCGGACATATGCGCGACGAAACGTTCCACCAGCGCCGCAGCAGCCTGCCAGCAACCCGATGCCACGGCATCGGGCGTGTTGTCGGCCACTTCCAGCACCTGGCCGGGGCGGTCGACCAGCACGCGCGCGGTCGCGCCTAGCAGCGACTGCTGCATCAACTGCGGTCCCGGCGCGATCAAGCCGCCGAGGTGGCGGCCATCGGCGTCGAGTGCATCGAGGGTCAGCGCGGTACCCACGCCAGCCAGCACACACGGGGCCAACCCTTCGGCGCGAGCGGCCACCATGCCGAGGAAGCGGTCCACGCCCAAGCGGCCTGGTTCGGCATAGGCGTTGCGCACGCCACAGGCTTCCGCCGGCGTGCGCAGCCAGGTCGTGGTCCGCGTAAAACAGGTCGACACCACGGCGGCAATCTGCGCTTCGCGAGCGCCATCCACCACCGAAGCGCCAAATACATCACCGGGTATCGACAGCTGCCGCCATGCCTCATGCAGCACCAGCGCAACGTCCTCGTTCCATGCAACGGCGCCCTGCTCACGCCATTGCGTGCCCTCGCGCAGCGCCCACTTCAGGCGCGTGTTGCCCAGATCGAGCAGGAGCCTCATGCGCGACGCACCGTGACGTCGGCACTGTCGATGCGATGCAGGCCATCCGCGGCCTGCAGCAGCAAGGCGCCGCGCGCATCCACGCCGGCGCCCACGCCTTCCAGCATGGCCTGCGGCCCCTGCACGCGCAGCGGCTTGCCACGCAGCAGGTCATGGCGTGCGTATTCATCGACAAAGGCCGCAAAACCCTCGCGCTCGAACTGTTCGAGCCCTTCGGCCAACGCAGTCATCAGAGCCGCCGCCACGCGATTGCGATCGGGCGCCCGACCCGCCAGGGTGGCGAGATCATTCACGGGCTGACCCGCCTGTTCGTGCAGGGCCGCGGTGAGGCGCACGTTCAAACCCACGCCGACGATAGCCGCGCATGGCCCCTGATATTCGCCGCCGAGTTCGACCAGGATGCCGGCGAGCTTGCCGCCGTCGCTGAGCACATCGTTGGGCCATTTCAAGCCGGCGCCTTCGATGCCCAAGGAAGCGAGCGTACGCATCACGATGACGCCGAGCGCCAGCGACAGTCCCGACAGCGCGGCAAAGCCGCCGTTGAAGCGCTTGAGGCAGGACAGATACACGTTGAGGCCCGGCGGCGACAGCCAGGACCGGCCGCGACGGCCGCGTCCGGCGGTCTGGGTTTCCGCCAGCACCATGCTCAGGTCGGGCAGATCGGCCTGGCGGCGCTGGATCTCACTGGAGGTCGAGTCGATCTCCCAATGCAGCTCCAGCGTGCCCAGGCGTTTGCCCAGCCTGGCAGGCAGCAAGTCACGCAGCGTGGGCAGGTTCAACAACTGCACCGGCCAGGGCAGGCAATAACCAGCCGTGCCGCGCGACTCCACCGGAACGCCGCGTGCACGCAACGCCTCGACCTGTTTCCAGATGGCTGCCCGGGTCACCCCTGTGCGCTCGGCCAGCTGGGCGCCCGACACCATGCCGCCGTCCGCCAAGGCCACGAGCAAGTCCTGTGGCTGCATCAGGCGGCATCCCGCGCCGATCGACCGCGTTGGCGGCGTCCGTGGCGAGCTGGGGACGGGATCAGGGAGCGTGACATCCAGCGATTCTAGCCTGCCGAGACGGCCCTACGCCGCTCGCCACACCGCTCGGGGTCCATGACTTCTGGGACTCGCAAGCCTTGCACGAGGGTTACGCAGGCACTGGTATCACCGCGATTTTTCTGCCAGCATCAAGCTCTTCGATTGCGGATCAAGGGGTTGAGCCGCCATGGGTGTCGCGAAGTTCTTGTTTGGCTGTGTTCTATGCGTCGGCGGCGTCAGTGCTGCATCGGCCATGGATGCGGACGGCCAGGATCTGAGCTCGATGCAGCGCACCGTGGACACTGGCTCCGGCAGTCACGACGGCGCGAGCGGCAGCGGGGGCGATGCCCTGGGTCTGTCGCGCGAGGCCAACACCGCCCCTGCCGCTTCTTCTTCGTCCAGCGACAACTGCCCCACCACGGCCCCGGCGCGTGCGCCGCGTAGCCGCCAGAACCACATCGGCTGGCAGTCCTTGTTGCCGGGCTCCATCCAGTAACGACCCAACTCGTGTCGGCTGCCTGGTGGCGGCGCTTACGCGCCTATGTCACGCCTCCCCCGCTTGCTGACGAACCTTGGCGCATCGCGCTGCAGGGTTGTCCGCTGGCTCAGCGTCTCGATCACGCGCGTCAGAACGAATTGCGTCGACTCGTTGGTGTGTTCCTCGCACGCAAGCGGTTCCATCCGCTGGGCGGTGTCGAATTGTCTGACGCCGATTGCGCCTTGATCGCCATGCAAGCCTGCGTGCCCGTGCTACGCCAAGGCCCGCGCAACCTGCGCGGCTGGCGCGACATCCTGGTGTATCCCGGCGAGTTCCGCGTCAAGCGCAGCCATCACGACGACCGCAGTGGCGTGGTGACCGAGAGCGAGGACGTACTGATCGGCGAAGCCTGGGAACACGGCCCGCTGGTGTTGTCACTCGCCGACGTGCAGCTCGACCTCGCCCATCCGTGGGACGGCTATAACGTGGTCGTGCACGAGATTGCCCACAAGCTCGACATGCTCGACGGGCCGCCTGATGGCGTGCCGCTGCTGCCTGCGAACATTCCACGACGACAATGGATTGTTGCGTTCCAGCGCGCGTTTGATCTGTTGTCCAATGACTTGGCGCGTGGACGCGACACGTTGATTGATTCGTACGCTGCCGAAAGTCCGGACGAATTTTTTGCCGTGGTGAGTGAGTTGCATTGGTCGCAGCCGTCGGTGCTGCGTCGGGCGGATGCTGCTGTCGCCGGATTGCTTGAGGCGTATTACGGGCCGTCGCCTGCGCCAGGTTGATGCTGCGTAAAAGCGGCCATCCGCAGCACATCACCGTGGGAGCGCACCCTGTGCGCGACTAGCCTACGGAGAGATACATCCCAGCGCTGCGGTCGCGCACAAGTGCGCTCCTACAAGGGTTAKGCAGSTTCGTGGGTTGMGGATCAACCTTGCCGGTSGGCTCTTTGTGGGAGCGCACCCTGTGCGCGACAAACCTACGGAGCGGTACACCGCRGCGTGGCTGTCGCGCACAGGGTGCGCTCCCACAGACAAGCGCCAGGCGCGGCACCCAGTTTGAATTGGGAGGCTCCAAAGCCAACGCGCAACGAGGCCCCGCTTTAAGTCCTCAGCGATTCGGGCGCGTTGCGCAGCGCTTGGAAGTACCCGCTGTGTACCCTCGGTGGTTGTCCCACAACAGCGCGCCTCAAGCGTTCGGGCTTATCCCAGCACGATGCTGCGGGCGTTATCAGGCCATTCTCTTTGGGTTACTTTCGACGCGAAGCTAGTCCCGTGGGATCTTTTGGGCCAGCAAAAGAAAAGTGACTCGAGCGGCGGCAGCCGTTCGAAACGCCCGCCGCGTCCCACAGGGACTAGCTTTGCGTCGTAGGCGGCACGTTGGCGGGATCGCGACAACCGAGCGGCACCGCTACTGGACCCCGGCCTACGCCGGGATGACGAGCAAAGACGGGGAAGATGGGGGCCAACCTCACCCCGGCGGAAACGTCACACTAAACCGCGCCCCATTGAACTCCGGCGACCGATCCACCACCAACTCGCCGCCATAAGCGCGAATAATGTCCTGCACGATCGACAAGCCAATCCCGTGCCCCTGCACACGCTCATCACCGCGCACGCCACGCTGCAGCACCGCTTCGATCTTGTCGTCATTGATGCCCGGACCATCGTCCTCGACACTCAACCACAAACCGGGGCGCTGACGGCCCGCGACCGGACGCATCTTCACCACCAGCAACACCTGATGGCGCGCCCACTTGAACGCGTTTTCCAACAGATTGCCCATCAGTTCGAGCAGATCACCCTGCTCGCCGTAGAACGCCGCGTTGTCGTCGATATCGAACTCGCACAACACGTTCTTGGCGGCGTAGACCTTCTCCAGACTCTGCACCAGGTCTTCCGCGTGACCGGCGATGGGGATGGCGGTCGTGGCGAAAGTCTGGCGACCGGAGGTGGCGGCGCGTGCAAGCTGATAAGCCACCAGCTCATCCATGCGGCGCACTTGCTCAAGCACCGGATCGCGCAAGGCCGATTGGGCGATCGCGCTTTCCAGGCTGGAGCGGATCACCGCCAGCGGCGTCTTCAAGCTGTGCGCAAGATCGGCCAGCGTGTTGCGCGTACGCACGCGCTGTTCGCGCTCGCTGTCGATGAAGGCATTGATGCGTTCGGTGAGACCGGTGAGTTCCAGCGGGTATTGATCGCCCAGGTGCTCGCGTTCGCCGCGTTCCACGCGCGACATTTCGTTGGCGACTTTGCGCAACGGCGTGAGGCTCCAGCGCAGCAACAGCATCTGCAGCAGGATCAGCATCACGCCAAGCGAGGCCAGCCAGAACACGAGGCTTCGTCGGAACACCGCGTTGCGCCCTTCGAGCTGGTCCTCGGTCTGCGCCACCATGAAAGTGAGGTGCACCGATTTCTTCTCGGCGGTATCGAGCGCCACGCCGTAGATGTAGTAGTAGAGGCGCCCCATGCGCGTATCGACTGGGCCGACGAAGTGCTCTTCGCCGGGCGCGAGGGGATGCAGGAAGCCGAAGTCGCGACCAATGGCCGACGGCGATTCCCACTTGAAACCGTTGTCGCCGATGGCGACCGCGTAAAGGCCCGAGCCCGGTCGCGAGAAACTCGGATCGGGCGGCGTGTCGGGCAGCAGCACCTTGCCGGAGCGACCGACTTCGGTGCCCGCGAGGTAAGCCACGACAAAATTCTGCAGGCGATCCTGCAGCCCCTTCAGCGAACTGTCGGCTGCCGTGCGCGTGAGCGTAAGACCGACCACGCCCAGGAACGCAGCCAGCACAAATCCCGTCGCCAGCGCCGCGCGGCCCGCCAGTGAAAGCGGGCGGCGCGGCGGCGATGGATCATTCGTCTTCGCTTTCGCTGCGAGGGATGGCAAAGCGGTATCCGCGTCCACGTACCGTCTCGATGGGCTTGAGGTTGCCTTCCGGGTCCAGCTTCCTGCGCAGGCGGCCGATGAAGACCTCCAGCACGTTGGAATCGCGATCGAAATCCTGCTGGTAGATGTGCTCGGTGAGGTCGGCCTTGGAGACCAGCTCACCGGCGTGCAGCATCAGGTATTCGAGCACCTTGTATTCATAGCTGGTCAGGTCGACCGGTTTGCCTTCCACCGTCACGGTTTGGGCGGTCGTATCGAGCTTGATCGGGCCGCAGGCCAGGATGGGCTTGGACCAGCCGCTGGCGCGGCGCACCAGCGCGTTGATGCGCGCCAGCAGCTCTTCGACGTGGAACGGCTTGACCAGGTAGTCGTCGGCGCCGTGCTTGAGGCCTTCGACCTTGTCCTGCCAGCCGCCACGGGCGGTGAGGATCAGGATGGGGTAACGCTGGCCGGCTTCACGCAGCGACTTGATCAGGTCCATGCCCGACATCTTGGGCAGGCCCAAGTCGATGATGGCCAGATCGAAGGGCACTTCGCGTCCGAGGTACATGCCCTCTTCACCGTCCTGGGCCGCATCGACGGCAAAACCATCGCGCTTCAGGCGGGCGGCGAGGGTCTCGCGCAGGGGAGCCTCGTCCTCAACCAAAAGAATGCGCATCAGTGTTTCTCCTTGTTGCTTCCACCGTCACTGGACGGGTTCTTGGTCGAATCACTGGAAGCCGGCGCCTTGCTGGCCTCCGTGGTCACGGTCACCACGCGTACGTGCCCGGTGGGCGTCAGCACTTTCACGCGGTGTTCGAAGGAACTGCGGCCCCGCCGTACGGTACTGGCGGACAGTACTTTGCCGCCCGTTTCATGCTGCACCTGGGTCACCGCCTGCTCCAGCGACATGGATGGCTCCGTGGACTGTGCCGCCCAGGCAGCGGTGCCTGTCGACAGTGCCAGCAGCCATGCCAGGGGACGCAGGATTGTTTTCATTTTGTTAAACAAAGCCCGGGTAACGGCAGGGGACGGTATCCATCGGCGTTCAGACTATGGAATCGCGGCTGAATATAGGCCGGACGAACCTGAACGGTCACGCGGCGATGCGCGGTTGTGCGATGGCCTGCTCCATCAGCGACCAATCGGCCCCCGGCAGATGGGCGCCTTCGCTGAGCCGGCGACGGAAGCCGCGGGCCCCGGGCTCGCCCTGGTACAGCCCCAGCAGGTGGCGGCTGATGTGCTTGAGCGCCGTGCCGCGGGCCAGCTCGGCCTCGACGTAGGGCCGCAGGCGCAGCAGCACGTCCTCATGGCTCGGCATCGGCTCGTCATAGAGCGCCGCCTCGACCTGGGCGAGCAGATAGGGGTCGTGATACGCCGCCCGCCCCAGCATCACGCCGTCGACCTGTTGCAGGTGGGCCTGCACCTGCTCGACCGAGGTGATGCCGCCGTTGATCACCACCACGAGGTCGGGAAATTCGCGCTTGAGGCGATACACGCGCTCATAGTCCAGCGGCGGGATCTCGCGGTTTTCCTTGGGGCTAAGGCCCTGCAGCCACGCCTTGCGCGCATGCACCACCAGCACTTCCACGCCGGCGGCGATCATCGTCTCGGTGAACTGCTGCAGGTCGGCGTAGTCGTCCTGGTCGTCCACGCCGATGCGGCATTTGACGGTGACCGGGATATCGACCGCATCGCGCATGGCCTTCACGCAATCGCCAACCAGGGCCGGCTCGCGCATCAGGCAGGCGCCGAAGCGGCCGGACTGCACGCGGTCGGACGGGCAACCGACGTTGAGGTTGATCTCGTCGTAGCCCGCCTCAGCGCCGTAGCGCGCGGCAATGGCCAGCTCGGCCGGATCACTGCCGCCCAGTTGCAGGGCCACGGGGTGCTCCTGCTGGCTGTGTTCGAGCAGGCGCAGCTGCTTGCCCCGCACCAGGGCGGCACTGGTCACCATCTCGGTATACAGGCGCGCATGCGGCGACAGCAGCCGGTGGAAATACCGGCAGTGGCGGTCCGTCCAGTCCATCATGGGCGCGACGGTGAGGCGCCAGTCGTCCTTCTGGATCGGCTGCCGCAAGGGAGAAATCGGGGCTGACATGGGGCCTATTGTACTTGCTCGGCCCGGCGGGTCGCGAAGGCCCTGCCCGTGCGGCCCGCTCGATGCGGCAGGTTGACGCAATAAACCGGGTCTCGCGACGCCCGGCAGCCTGAGCTGCCAGGACGCCATGGCATAATGGCGCCTTCGCTGCACCCCCAGGGCAGCACTCGTCAGGCGCAGCGGGTTCCGCCTTCCCCACACGAGTCCGGTACCGGCCTGGCCGGTGCCCTGCCCGCAGCTTCCCCAGCTTTTTTAGGACGGTACCGGCAATGGTGGCATTGGCGACGGAGCACGTGATCGACGTGCACCACTGGAACGACAGTCTCTTCAGCTTCCGCACCACGCGCGATCCGGGCTTCCGCTTCGACAGCGGGCAGTTTGTGATGATCGGCCTCGAAGTGGATGGCCGTCCGCTGATGCGCGCGTATTCGATCGCCAGCGCCAACTACGAAGAACACCTGGAGTTCTTCAGTATCAAGGTGGCCAATGGTCCGCTCACCTCGCGCCTGCAGCACCTCAAGCCGGGCGATCCGCTGATCGTCAGCCGCAAACCCACTGGCACGCTGGTGCTCAACGACCTCAAGCCGGGCAGGCATCTTTACCTGCTGGGCACGGGCACGGGGCTGGCGCCGTTCATGAGCCTGGTGCGCGATCCGGAAACCTATGATCGCTACGAGAAGATCGTGATCGCGCACGGCGTGCGCAACGTCAATGATCTTGCCTACAAGGACTATCTCGAAACCGAGCTGCCGCAGCACGAATACCTCGGCGAACTGGTGCGCGAGAAATTGATCTATTACCCCACGGTGACGCGCGAAGCGTTCCGCAACCAGGGGCGCATCACCGACAACATCGTCGATGGCGCGATGAGCAACGCGATTGGCCTGCCGCCGCTCGATCCGGCCATTGACCGCGTGATGCTGTGCGGCAGTCCTTCGATGCTTGATGACACCTGCGCGTTGCTGGATGCGCGTGGTTTCCAGGTTTCGCCGCGCACACGTGAGCCGGGCGATTATGTGATTGAGCGGGCGTTCGTCGAGAAATAAATCGCGCGGAACACCGCGGATTTTTTGTGGGAGCGCACCCTGTGCGCGACGGGCGCTGCGTCGAGGTACAACGAAGCGCCGTCGCGCACAGGGTGCGCTCCCACAGTTTTCTTTCTCTCAGCGCTGCGTTTATTCCCAGATCTTGTAGACGCGGCCGGTCAACACGCCTTCCACGCTGCGTCGATACACCTGACCCACGCGTGCGCCGGGCACGGCCTCAAAGCCCGGGAAATACGGCCCATACGCTTCGAGCGCTTCGGTAAGCACGGTGGCGCTCACCGCGTTGATGCGCAGACCGCGCGGCAACTCGGTGGCGGCCGACCGCACGAAGCCTTCGATCGCTGCATTCACCGTGGTGGCATTGGTGCCCAGCTTGATCGGCTCTTCGGCGGTGATGCCACTGGTCAGCGTGAAGGAGCCACCATCGCGCAGATGCGGGATGCCGGCGATCACCGCATTCACCTGCCCCATCAACTTGTCCTGCAGTCCGGACATGAATTGCGCGGGCGTGGTGTTCACCAGCTCGCCGAAATGCACGCTGCCGGCCGCGGTGACCACGGCATCGAGCTGACCTACCTCCGCGTACATCCGCTCGACGCTCGCCATGTCGGTGAGATCGACGCGTACATCGCCCGAGTGACGCCCGGCGCGGATGAGTTCGTGGTGGGGCGCCAAGGCCCCTCCCACCGCCTGGCCGACGATGCCGCTGGCACCGACTAGAAGAATTCGCATGGTGAAGCCTCGTGGATGCGCCCCGGCGTGGGTCGCCAAGCCCCCAGTGTCCGCCGAGCCGCGGTCACAATAAACGTGCCATGATGCGACCCATTCCGAACCATGGGTTTTCAATCATGGATACGCTGGCAAGCATGGCGATGTTCGTGCGGGTGGTGGATACCGGCAGTTTCGCGGCAGCCGCGGAAGCCAGCGGGGTGTCGCCGACCATGGCCGGCAAGCACATCCGCGCGATCGAGCAACGGTTGGGCGCGCGCCTGCTCCATCGCACCACGCGCCGGCAACAGCTTACCGAGGTGGGCCGGCTCTATTACGAACGCTGCAAGCTGGTACTGGCCGATGTGGAACTGGCCGAGCGCAGCGCCCACGAATTGCAGGCCACGCCGCGCGGACGGCTGCGCATCACCGCGCCGATGAGCTTCGGCAGCCGGCGACTTACCCCGGCGCTCACCGATTACCTGCAACGCTATCCCGACGTCAGCGTGGAGCTGTCGCTGGACAACCGTGTGTTCGACCTGGTCAGCGAAGGCTATGAGCTGGGCATCCGCATTGGCGCAGTCGATGACCCGCAGCTGGTCGCACGCCCCTTGCTGCCATATCGCATGCTGCTGGCGGCGTCGCCCCAATACCTCGCGAAGCACGGCAACCCATCGCGTCCCGAAGAGCTTTCGAAGCACACCTGCCTGGGCCTCACCAACTGGCGCCGCCGGGACCAGTGGCGTTTGCTCGGACCTGAGGGTGCGGAGTGCGATGTACCGGTGCAGGGGCGGCTATCGGTCGATCATGGCGATGCCTTGCGTGTCGCCGCCCTGCACGGCGCCGGCATCGTGCTGCAGCCGGAGGTTTTGCTGGCGGACGATCTGGCCGAAGGAAGACTGATGGCAGTGCTGCCCGAATGGGCGCCGCCGTCGACGCCGATGCATCTGTTGTACGCGCAGGATCGCCGGCCGACGGCGAAGCTGCGCAGCATGATTGAGTTTTTGCTGGAACGCTTCGGGGCGGAAGCTTCTGTGTAGGAGCGCACTTGTGCGCGACCGCCCCACGCAACGAAAACCCTGAGGCGCTGCGGTCGCGCACAAGTGCGCTCCTACAAAGGGCGAGGCACCTTCACTGGCGCACGCGGCCCTTACCTTCGTTGTCCCAGTATCCGAACACACGTCGCGCGATGAGTTTGTACAGCCGCTTGCCAGTGGCACGCCATAGCAGCGCATGCGGAGCAGGTGTTTGCAGGATCAGCAGCTGCCGTGCGGTCAGCGCCTGCGCGCAATACGTACGCTTGTGCTTGAGCAGATGACGCAGGTCTTCGCGCGCCAATGCGCGGAACAATGCCCCACGCTTGCCGCGCGTCCAGGCGAGCTGGAAATCCACCAGCGCAGGGCGGCCATCCACGCCCACCAGCCAGTTGGGCTCCTTGGCCGCATCGTTGTGCACGATGCCGCGCCGATGCAGGCGCGCCAGCAATCGCAGTGCATCGCGGTAATACGCGCGGTCGCAAGGTTGCCCTTGTTGCATCGGTGCGCCGGCGATATAGCTGCGCAGAAGTTCTCGCCCGTTCCAGCCTAGCAGCGCAGGCACCCCCTCCACACCATCGAGCTTGATCAGCGCACGTGCTTCGCGTGCGGCGGCGCGGCGGGCGAAAGCGCGTGCCCACCAGCAGGCCGCGTGGACATCGCGGCGGATCACGCGCACGCCATGCCGCTCGATCATCTCGATGCGACCCAGTTCATCGGACTTGAGCAGCGCGTCGCCTGAGGTATCCACAGATGCTCCCTGCGGTGGCCGTGCACCATTGTCACCCAACGGCGTGATGCCGGCGGCATGGCCATGCCGATATGCTGGGTTCTCGAACATGGAGAACCTCATGCTGGAGATTGCACTCTACGTGCTGGCCGCCCTGCTGATGATCGGCGGCCTCGCCGGCAACATCCTGCCTGCCTTGCCCGGCATCCCGATGATCTTCGGCGGCATCTGGCTGGTGGCCGCGGTGGACCAGTACCGGCACCTGGGAACGTGGTGGCTGGTGGTCATTGGCGTCCTCGGCGCCATCGGCGTGGCGCTGGACTTTGTGGCTGCGTCGCTGGGCGCCAAACGGGTGGGCGCCAGCCCCAGAGCGATCTGGGGAGCCGGCATCGGTACCGTGGTGGGCATGTTCTTCGGCCTCGCCGGGCTCATTGCCGGTCCGTTCCTGGGCGCCCTGCTGGGCGAGCTGAGCTCGGGCACCAGCGTGCTGCGTTCGGCCCATGTGGGCGTGGCCACCTGGCTGGGGCTGCTGTTTGGCACCGTGGTGAAGCTGGTGATTTCCTTTGTGATGATCGGCTTGTTCGCGTTTGCCATGCTGTTTGGCTGAGCCCGGGGCCGGGGCTGGCCATTCGGCTAGCGCGACCTTCGGCACATGGCGCAGCGTACGCGCCGCCCTATAGGCTCGGGGGCACTCCACCTTCAGGGAAGTGCTCATGTCCAAACGTCTCGCCCTGGCACTGGCGGTTTCGCTGGTCGCCGTCGGTTCCGCCCAAGCGGAAACCAAGTCGCCCGCCTGGATCGAACGCAGCAACACCGACGCCAAGGTGCTGCTCGATGTGATGGCGAAGTTCAACCCGGAATTCGCCTCGCAGATCGGCGTGCCCGGCTTCGACGACAAGGTCGTCGACATGAAGCCGGACGTCGACGCCCGCTCGCGCGCCGCTTTCGTCGACGCCAAGGGCAAGCTCGAAAAGATGCTGGCCAGCGAGAAGGACGAGAACGTCCGCCAGGATCTGCAGATCATGATCAAGGCCGTCGATCAGCAGATCGAAGGCATCGATCTCAATCACAAGTACATGCTGCCGTACCAGGACGTGGGCCAGCTGATCTTCCAGGGCGAGTTCGTGCTGCTGAAGGACGACGTGGCCGCCAATCGTCGCCCCGCCGCGCTCAAGCGCCTGGAATGCTATGTGGGCAAGACCGCGGGCTGCACGCCGCTGGTCGAGCTGGCCAAGGCGCAGACCACTGCGCGCCTGGGCGAAAAGGACCTGATCGGCCCTTACAAGAACGAAGTGGAGCAGAAGCTCAGCAATACGCCGCGCTACACCCAGGGCATCCGCCAGCTGTTCGCCAAGTACAAGCTCGATGACGCGCAGGGCAAGGCCGCGCTCGATGCGCTGGACAGCCAGCTCAAGGACTACGACAGCTGGGTGCGCACGACCATCGTGCCGCGCGAGCGTACTGATTTCCGCCTGCCCGAGCCGCTGTATGCGTACAACCTCAAGCAGGTCGGCATCGACATTCCGCCGGAACAGCTGATCAAGGAAGCGCAGTTCGAGTTCACCGAGCTGCGTTCGATGATGCAGATGATGGCGCCGGTGGTGGCCAAGGAAGAAGGCATCCAGGCCACCGACTATCGCGACGTGCTGAAGGCGCTGAAAAAGCAGCAGCTGGGCAAGGATGACGTGGTGCCCTGGTACCACGAGATCATCGGCAAGATCGAAGACACCATCCGCCGCGAGCACATCATCACCCTGCCCCAGCGCAAGATGCAGATGCGCCTGGCCTCGGAAGCGGAAACCGCCGCCGTGCCGGCACCGCACATGGACCCGCCGCCCTTCATCAACAACCACGGCGAACAGGGCACCTTCGTGCTGACCATGGGCAACCCCAGCGGCAGCAAGTCCGATTCGTATGACGACTTCACCTATAAGGCGGCCGCCTGGACGCTGACCGCGCACGAAGGCCGTCCGGGTCACGAGTTGCAGTTCGCGGCGATGGTGGAACGCGGCGTGTCGCTGGCACGCAGCCTGTTCGCCTTCAACAGCGTCAACGTGGAAGGCTGGGCGCTGTATGCCGAGTCGGAAATGCTGCCGTACGAGCCGCCGTCGGGCCAGTTCGTGGCCTTGCAGGCACGCCTGCAGCGTGCGGCGCGTGCGTATCTCGACCCGATGCTCAACCTTGGCCTGATCACCAAGGAACGTGCGCACGATGTGCTGCGTTACGACGTGGGCCTGTCCGAAGCGATGACGCAGCAGGAACTGGACCGTTACACCTTCAACAGCCCGGGCCAGGCCACTGCGTATTTCTACGGTTACATGCGCTTGCAGCAGACGCGTCTGAACACGGAGCTGGCGCTGGGCAAGGACTTCAACCGCCAGGCCTTCAACGACTTCGTGATCGGCCAGGGCTTGTTGCCGCCCGAGCAGCTCGCCGAAGCGGTGCGCACGCAGTTCATTCCGTCGCAGAAGAAGCAGGCGAAGTAAAAGCCGCCGTTTAGTTCTGACGAGGCCGCGCTTTCGAGCGCGGCCTTTTCTTTTCCGGCGCGGGTGCGTGGCTGCTTCGTTCCAGCCACTGCGCGAAGGCCGCCGTCTCGCTGCGTAGCGCCGGTGGCACCAGGATGTAGTCACGGCTGGGTGGCTCGTCCGGGCGATGACGAAAACGCGCCGCGCCCTCGAGTGCGAGCAATCCGTCTTGATCGGCTGCCGCCAGGCGCAACGCCAGGCCCTGACCTGATAACCACGCGCAGGGCTTTTCGTTGAACCAGGCCATCAGTCCGCCGAACATCGGCTTGAAGCGCAGATCGTGTGGACGTCCCAGATGCGTGGCGGCGTCTTCCAGTTCCCGACGAAGTAGCTCGATCCCGGGATTCACATCGGCGCGTCGGGCAACACGTAGAGCAACACGGCGAGATAGTGCAGCACGCTGCCGGCCAGCACGAAGAAGTGCCATACCGAGTGGTGGTAAGGCAGCTTGCGCCACAGGTAGAACGGCACGCCGAGCGTGTATGCCACGCCGCCGGCGAGCAGCAACACCATGCCGCCCGTCTGCAGATGCGCCAGCAAGGGCTTGAACGCAATCACGCCCACCCAGCCCATGCCGATGTACATAAGAACCGCCAGCTTGCGGTACTTCTTCAGCAGGCCCAGTTCGAGCGCGCTGCCCATCAGCGCCAGCGTCCATACCGTGGCAAACAGGCTCCAGCCCCAGGCACCCGGCAAGGCGATCAGGGTGAACGGCGTATAGGTGCCGGCAATCAGCAGGAAGATCGCGATGTGGTCGAGCGTACGCAACACGCGCTTGGGCAGCGCGCCGGGAATGGAGTGATACAGCGTCGAGGCCGTGTAGCACAGGATCAGCGTGGTGCCGAACACCGCGCTGGCCACCACGGCCCGGGTGTCGCCGTACAGCGCTGCAAACGTCACCAGCGTCACCAGGCCGGCAATGCTCAGCAGGATGCCGATGCCGTGGATCACACTGCTGGCGAGCTCGTCGCCGAAGGCATAGCGGGGGAGAGCCGTGCCGGAGGTGGCGGACATGGGGATTCCTCAAACGGAACGTACTGGAGCGTACGGCCCCGCCACCTTAGGACGCCCGATCCGATTCAACAAGAGCGGAAGCGGGCATCCGTCAGGCATGCCCGCGACGCAAGACCGCACGACGCCGGCGCGCCGTGCCGTCCGATCACTCGATGATGAAGGCGCCGAAGGCCACGCCCAGATCCCAGCCCTTGCCCGTGCCACTGAGCGCAAGCGAGACGTTGCCCTTGGTCATCACGCGCGCACCGGCCGAGTTGGCTGCGCCCGCGTGCACGCCGGCATCGGCGTAATGGCCCTTGATCTCGCTGATGCTGCTGACACCCGAGAACTTGCCCACGCCATTGGTGATCTGGCTCTTGCCGAAGGTGAGTCCGCCGCCCTTGACGCGCAGGTGCACCGACAGGCTCTGGCCGTTGTTGCAGTGGACAGTACCGCTGCCGGTGGCCGTCTGATAGAACACCGACCAGCCCGCGAGGTTGAAACTCATCTTGCACTCGATATCGCCGGCATGTGCCGGCACCGATGCCGCCCAGCCGGCCACGGCCAGCACGGAGGCGGCCATCCACTTCGACATGCTCATTGCCCTTCTCCCTGGTTGCGCGCTGCCAGTAGGCAGCAAGCGCGCGGTTCTGGCAATCGCCAGCCCGCTGCGGCGTGAACAGGCCATTCACCCAGGATGTACGCCATAGCAAGCCGCCAGGGGAAACAATGCGATAACCGGGCATCCCCTCTCTCTCCCCCGATGCCCGGCCTTACCGCCCCGCCATCCTGTGCGGGGCTTTTTTTGTCCTGCGATTTCGCGCGCTACACCGCCACCGATGGCAGGCTCTATGCTGATATCGGATTGGGAATCAGGAGAGCCGCCATGTCTGCGATCGACCTGCTGTTGCATCTGGACCATCTCGACCTGGGCGTTGCCGCTCCGCGTGCCGCCCTGGCCTTGGCGCAACGGCTGGGGGCTCGGCTCGACGCGCTCTACGTGGCCGACCTTCCGGCCACCGCCTTCAGCCTTCCCGAAGCCGTACCCGTACAGCTGGAAGAAACACAGCGCCGCGTCGCCGAAGCACGGACCCATGACCACCACTGGCAGCAGGCGTTGGCCGCCCGCTCGCTCAACGGCAGCTGGCGGGTCACCCAGGGCGACACCGTCCAGGCGGTGAGCCAGGCGGCCTCCGGTTACGACATCCTCGTGATGGAGCGCAGCCAGAAGCGCAGCGATGCGCCGGTCGGTTTCGGCTCGGTGTCGCGTTGCGTGTTTGCCAGCGGGCGGCCGGTACTGGTGGTGCCGGATGTATCGCCTGTACCCAGCGTCGGTGCCAATGTGCTGGTGGCATGGAACGGCAGCCGCGAATCCGCGCTCGCGCTCGCCGCGGCCGTGCCGTTGCTGCAGAAGGCCGATCTGGTGCGCGTGCTCGACGGCAGCGAAATGAACGCGGACATGTTGCCGGTGCTGCCCCCGCCCGGCCTGGCCGACTGGTTGCAGCGCCACGGCATCAACGCCCGCATCGATACGCTCGATAGCGGCCCCAGTCACGCCGCGGGGCCCGCCGTGTTGGAGGCTGCGCATAGCCAGGGAGCCGACCTGATCGTGATGGGCGCCTGGAGCCGCTCGCGGCTCGCGCAAATGGTGCTCGGCGGCACCACCCGCCACCTGTTCATGCATGGCGACGTGCCGATGCTGGTGGCGCACTGAAAAAAGCCCGAACCGGGCCAGGCAGCTCCCGCCCGCCAGAATAGCCTTCCATACGGCTACTTGCGCAAGTCTTTTTTTCGGGCTTAGGCTGCAAGCGCACCGACACGATCCCTCCGCGTTCCCGCGCGGCGTGCACGGGCCATCCGCCTGCTCCAACAGGCGTCAAAATTCACATCGATACGTCAGGAGGTCGCCTATGTCGTCCGCAAGCCTGGCTGTACCCCGTCATGCCCATCCGGACCATGTCCGCATCGCCGCGATGAGCGTGGCGATCACCCTCAACCTTGCCGCACTGCTTGCCCTCATGCGTCCGATGGCGCCGCAACTGGCCGAGCAGGTGCAACGCATTGCCGCCACGCCAATCAGCTGGATCACCCCGGCGAAGGAAGTGCCTCCGCCACCACCGATCGATATCAAAAAGCTGGCGCCGCCGAAGACCGTTCCACATCCGCAAGCGCTAACGCATCCCCTTCCGGTGACGCCGCCGGTGGTCAACACCACGGACGATGGCACGGTGCCAGCGCCCGTGACTCCGCCCACCATCGCTCCTCCCGAAGCGGACGTTACCAACGCTCCCGTCGAAGCCACCCTCGCCTATCGCGCGACGCCGCTGAAATATCCCGCACAGGCGCTGCATGCGCGCCTGCAAGGGCAAGTGATCCTGAAGGTGTTGGTGGACGAGAACGGCGTTCCGCAAGAGGTCGCCGTCGAACAAAGCAGCGGCTATACGCTGCTCGATCGCAGTGCACGCGAGCAGGTGCTGAAGAGTTGGAAGTTCGAACCGGCGATGGTGAATGGCCGGGCCGTGCGTGCATGGGCACGCGTGCCGGTCACGTTCAATTTGAACGAGCTTTGAGCGGCTTCGTCGCGCTTTAGAACGATCTGAAGCGGAAGGCCCGACCTGCATCCAGTGGCAGGCCGGGCCCTTCCACGGCAAGCGAAGTTCTAGTGGGCGTTGACGGGCGCCGCCGGCGCCGGTCCGCGCGCCAGGCGCACGATGGCCCACACCACGGCTACCAGCAATATCACCGGCAGGCACAAGGGCAACAGGGCGAGCGCCACGATGGGCGCGGCGATCAACAAGGCAAGGCCGCCGAACACCAGGCCGAGCACGGCGCCGACCAGGCTGAACAGCCCGCCGATCAGGGCGAAGGCGAGTTTGAAGACCAGGCCGATCAAGGCGACCCCGAGCCAAACGCCTACTATCAACATCAAGAGCACGCTTATCGCAAACATGATGTGTCTCCTCCCGGCGTCACTGCCGGCGACCGTTGCGCATCGAGCAGTTGTGGCAACCGATGCAACTTTCAAGGCCTGCTTGGAAAGCATCGTGCGCTTTTGCGGCATGTCGCGCATGTCGCGAAAGTCATGTCCCTCGCCATGCCGATCTCGCCCCGGTGTTACGGGACTTTAACGATACGCATGCTCCACTGCGCGCCGGTTTCCATGAGTGACTGCGCATGGCCAGACACATGCAACACCTCAAGGCGCTGCGTGAAATCGCATTTGATTATGGGGTGGGCGAGCACCCTGACCTTGCCTCGATGGCAAGGGAACTGAGTCGTACGGTTTACCAGAACAAGCAGGCCCTGGTCGGCGACCTGGCCGATCTGCGCGAACGCAACCGCGGCTTTGAACGCTGGCTGGTGGCGCAGCGCAACAAGCCCGATATCAGCGTGCTGGTGATGGCATGGCCCGCCAACTACGCCACCCCGATCCACGATCACGATGGCCTGTGGGGCCTGGAGATGGCCCTGCATGGGGCACTCGAAGTGGAATCCTGGGACCGTGACCAGGACGGGAAGAACCTGCGATTGACCGGCCGCGACTGGCTGGGTCCCGGCGACGTCACCTGGTTCGACGCCGACGACCGCCACGTGCACCGTTGCCGCAACCTCTCCCGGCACGACACCGCCTTGACGCTTCACGTGTACGGTGGCGATCTGGCACAGTACTTTACATACCAACAAGCTGGCGAAGCTGGCCAGTGGACCGCAAGCCAGCAGCGCAGCGCCTTGGCCGGCCGCCTGTATGCTTGAAGCCACACACGTGAAGACGCTTTTTTTGAGGGAGTGGCATGTATCGACGGGTCGCCATCATCGGCGGCGGTGCTGCAGCGGCAGCGCTGCTGAGCGAGCTACTGGAACGCCAGTTGCCGCAGCCGTTGCATCTGGACTGGTATACCGGCGGCGGTAACTCGCCGCGTGGTGTCGCGTATGGCACGCGGTCCGACAAGCATTTGTTGAACGTCCGTGCGGCCTCGATGAGCATGTTTGCTGCCCGGCCGCACGGGTTTCTGGAATACGCCCAGCGCGGCGACAGCACCATCGCCGGTACCGATTTCCTGCCGCGACGCCTCTATGGCGATTATCTCGAAGCCCAGGTGGAGCGCGCGCTCGAGCGTGCACGTGCAGCCGGCCACGATGTGCGCGTGCTGCCGTTCGAGGTGGATGCCATCGTGCCGGAGCACGATGGCGTCAATGTGATCCATGGCGAGGACAGCGCACGTGCCGACGCCGCCGTGCTGGCGATCGGTTCGTTGCCGCCGCTGCCGTTGAATGGCGTCAGCGATGCGGCGCTCGAAAGCGGCCAGTACGTGACTGAACCCTGGGGTTTTCTTGCGCAGGCCAAGCCGGACACACGTCCGCGCAAAGTGGTGCTGATCGGACTGGGTCTCACCGCCGTCGACGTGTTGCTGGAGCTTTCGGCGCTGTGGCCGAACGCCAGCTTCGAAGCCATCTCGCGCCACGGCCTGTTGCCGGAGCCACATCTGCAGCACGCCTCCGCGCCGGCTGACGACAGCGGCGAACTGATCGAGGCGATGCGCGACGAACCCTACATCCGTACCTGGATCCGCCTGCTGCGCGAAGCCATGGCGCAAAGCGCCGACTGGCGCACCGTGGTCGACAGCCTGCGCCCGCATACGCCTTCGCTATGGGCGCTGCTGGCGGATGCGGAACGCTCGCGCTTCCTGCGTCATGCACGCTGGGCCTGGGAACGCGTGCGCCATCGCATGCCGCCGCAGGTCATGGCGGCCATGAAGGCGCTTGAGGATGGCGACCGGCTGCACCGTCGTCGCGGTCGTCTGCAGACGGTCGATGTCGTCGGCGACAAGCTGCATCTGGAAATCCGCCGTCCGCACGGCAAGGGCATGGAAACCATGGATGCCGATCTGGTCATCCAGACGGTGGGCCTCAACACGGATGTGCGGCGCACGCAGCATCCGTTGATCCGCCAGCTGTCGACCAATGGCCATGTCACCGCCGATCCGCTCGGTCTGGGCGTCACGGCAACGACGGAAGGACGCGTTGCGCATGGCAACCAGCCGTGGCCGCACTTCTACGCGATCGGTACCCTGCTGCGCGGCACGCTGTGGGAATCCACGGCCATGCCGGAGATACGCCAGCAGGCGCGCAATCTCGCCGACCGGTTGTTGAAGGGCGGATAAAAAAAGGAGCGCTTGGCGCTCCTTTCTTTTTGCGTGCCAGCGATTACCAGCCGCTTAAAACCACTTTGCCGATCGAACTCGCGCTTTCCACTTGCTGATGTGCGCGACGCAGATTCTCCGCATTGATCGCACCCAGGTTGTCGCGCAGCGTCGTGCGCAACACACCGGCGTCGACTAGGTCGGCCACTTCGTTGAGCAGACGATGCTGCGCCTGCATGTCCTCGGTGTGGAACAGCGAGCGCGTGTACATGAATTCCCAGTGCAGCGAGATGCTCTTCTGCTTGAGCAGGTTGATCTCCAGCGGCTTGGCCGGATCATCGATCAAGGCCAGCTTGCCCTGTGGTTTGAGCAGTTCCACCAGCTTCGCGAAGTGCTGCTCGGTGTGCGTGAGGCTGAGCACATCGTCCACGCCTTGCGGCGCCACCGCCTTCACCGCGGCGACCAGATCGCCATGATGATCGACCACGTGATGCGCGCCCAAGGCCTTCACCCACGCCTGGCTGTCTTCACGCGACGCCGTGGCGATCACGGTGGCATTGGTCAACGTGCGTGCCAACTGGATCGCCATCGAACCCACCCCGCCTGCACCGCCGACGACCAGGATGACGCGAGGACGCGCCGTGGCGCCGCGAGGCAGGTTGAGCCGGTCGAACAGCAATTCCCACGCAGTGATCGTGGTGAGTGGCATCGCCGCGGCCTGCGCGAAATCGAGTGTGCCGGGCTTGCGTCCCACGATGCGCTCATCGACCAGCTGGAATTGCGCGTTGCTGCCGGAACGATCGATCGCACCGGCGTAGTACACCGCATCGCCCGGCTTGAACAGCGTAACGTCGGCGCCCACCGCCACCACGGTGCCGGCGGCATCCCAACCCAACACTTTGTCTGCACCCTCGGGGTTGGCGCGCTGGCGCACCTTGGTATCCACCGGATTGATCGAGATCGCCTCGACCTGCACCAGCAGATCGCGCCCTTGCGGCGCGGGCCGCGCCAACTCGACGTCGATCAGGCTATGCGGATCCGTGATGGGCAGGATCTGTCGGTACGCGACGGCTTTCATGCAGCTCTCCTTGCGAATCTGAAAAGTCAGGGAATGATCTTGCGCCGACGAAAGTCATCAAACAGTCGCGTGAACATCGCTTTCGTTTCCACATGTTCGTGGAAGCCGTAGCGCCGCGCCTTGGAACCGTCGCCAAACATGTCGTAGTCCCAGGAAAACACGAAGTCGGCAAAACGCCAGGACGATACCTCGGCATAGGCATGCGGCGCGAGGCCGTGGCGTTCGCCCATGGCTTGCCACAGCGGCTCCTTGCCTGCCATCACGCTATCGAGCGATAGCGGCAGTGGTGGCGCGACTTCAAGGCCGAAATAATCGGCGATGAAGGGCCACATCTCGTTCCATCGGAACAGGTCGCCGTTGGTGATGTTGAAAGCCTGATTGGCGCAATGCGGCTCGGTGGCCGCCCACACCGTGGCGCGGGCGAGCAGACCGGCATCGGTCATCTCCAGCAGCCTGTCGTAGGCACCCGGCTTGCCGGGAAAACGCAGCGGCAGGCCGAGCTCCTTGCTCATCGACGCATACACGGCGATGGCGAGCGCGAGATTCATCGGATTGCCCAGCGCAAAACCGCCGACCACCGCAGGGCGGATCGCCGACCAGCTCCACGCCCTGCCCTGTTGTCGCTGTTCGAGCAGGCGTTGCTGATCGTGCATGAATTCCGGCGGCATGAAGGCCGCATCGGTTTCGCGCGCCGGCGTCTTGAACGGACCGAGGTGTCCGCCGTAGACCTTGTAGCCCTGCATCAGGCTGATGTGTTCAAGCTGCGGCGCCACCGCCTCGATCGCGTCCAGCACGTTCACCAGCATCGCCACGTTCGGCGGCACCAGTTCGGCCCAGCTGGGGCGATCCTGATAGGCCGTGTAGAACACGTGCGTCACGTGATCGAGCTTGCGCAGCTTTGCCAGCGTGTCGTCGATATCGAGCAGATCGACGGCGATGTGTTGCACACGGCCAGCACCTGTCCCACCGCGACGCGACAAGCCGATCACCTGCCAGTCCTCAAGCGTCGACAAGTGATCGATCAGATTGCGACCGATCACGCCCTGCGCGCCCACCACGAGTGCCACCTTGGTTTGCTTGCTCATGCCCATCCTTTCGCAGAGAGTTCGATCAGGCGCCGACGGCGCAAGCTGCCGCGACTGGGCGGCGACGTCGTTCGAGCGCCGCGCTGACCAAGGTCACCAGCAGACCCAGCAAGGCGACCACGGCGCCGGCCACACTTACCGACGGCAGACCCAGACCCATGCCGATCATCGAACCGCCGATGAAGGCGCCGATCGCATTGCCGAGATTGAACGCAGCAATATTCAGCGTCGAGGCCAGATGCGGACCATCGCTCGCCTGTTGCACCACGCGCATCTGCAGCGGCGGCACGGTGGCAAAGGCAGCGATGCCCCAGACGAACACGGTGACCACGGCAGCGATGGTGTTGTGCATGGTCCAGGCAAACGCCAGCATGATCAGCGACAGCGCGATCAGCACGCCCACCAGCGAGGGCATCAGGCGCCAGTCGGCAAGGCGGCCACCGAGCATGTTGCCGATGGTGGTGCCCACGCCAAACAGGATCAGCACCCAACCCGTGGCGCCCACGCTCACATGCGCTACCTGCTGCAGGATCGGCGCGATATAGGTGAACACGGTGAACACGCCGCCAAAGCCCAGCACTGTCATCAGCAAGGCCAGCAGCACCTGCGGCTGACGCAGCACGCCCAGCTCGCGCTTCATGTTCGGCGACGCCAGATCCGGCAAGGCCGGCACCAGCCGCCACACGGCGATCGCGGCGATCAGGCCCAGACCGGTCACGGCCATGAAGGTCGAGCGCCAGCCCGCCCACTGGCCGAGAAAGGTACCGAACGGCACGCCCAACACATTGGCCAGGGTCAGCCCGGTAAACATCAGGGCGATGGCGCGGGCGGCCTGGCCGCGCGGCACCACATGCGAAGCCACCACGGCACCGATGCCAAAGAACGAGCCATGGCAGAACGCCGCCACCACGCGCGCCACCATCAGCACGCCGTAGTTGGGCGCCACCGCGCATAGCGCGTTGCCCAGAATGAACAGGCCGAGCAATAGCAGCAGGGCGTTGCGACGCTCCATGCGGGCCGTGAGCGCCGCCAGCAGGGGCGCGCCGGCCGCGACACCCAGTGCGTAGCCCGACACCAGCAGGCCGGCGGACGGGATGCTCACGTGCAGGTCCGTGGCCACTTCGGGCAACAGGCCCATGATCACGAATTCGGTGGTGCCGATGGCGAACGCGGCGACCGACAAGGCAAGCAGGGCCAACCGGGATGAACCGGCTGCGGCCGCAGCAGCGCTTTCGGAAGAACGTGGGGAGTTCATGGGAGGGGATCCCTGAAGGAAACGGCCGCCACTGTGCGCCTTGTAGATCTTTGCGGGAATTGAGCAAACTAGAGAGGCATCTTTTCCTGAAAGTTAAAGATGGCTCATTCCCAGGCCGTACCAGCCTGCTCGCCAAGGTCTCTGGAACATGGTCGATTTCGAAGATATGCGCCTGTTCGTGCGCGCCGTGACCGAAGGCAGCCTGTCAGCGGCCGGGCGCGAACTGGGTCTGTCGCCCGCTGCCGCCAGCAAGCGGCTGACCCGGCTGGAGACCGCGCTGGGCGTGCGGCTGCTCCAGCGCAGCTCGCGCCGCCTCGTGCTCACCGAGGAAGGCACGCTCTACTTTGAGCGCTGCCAGGCCATCATCGCCGACGTGGACGACGCCAACTCGGCCGTCGGGCTTCGCCAGCTGGAGGTGCGCGGGCAGCTGCACATCTCCGCCTCGGTGGATATGGGGCGCCAGTATGTGGGCCCGATGGCGGCCGGTTTCGCCGAGCAGCACCCGCAGCTGCATCTGCGCATCACCAATTCCGACGCCATGCTCGATCTGTTCGAGTACGGCGTGGACGTCGCCGTGCGAGGCGGCACCATGGTCGACTCGCGCCTGGTGTCGCGCCTGCTCACCAACAACTTCCGCGTGCTGTGCGCTTCGCCGGACTATCTGGAACGGCATGGCTATCCGCACCATGCCGACGAACTGCAGCAGCACCGTTGCCTGATGCTGCACCGTCCGGGCCATGGCGTGCTGCCGTGGATGGTGCAGACGCCGGACGGCTCCCGTCCGTTGCGCGTGGAAGCGGCGATGACCTGCGACAACGGCGACCTCATGCGCAGCCTGGCCATTGCCGGCCACGGCATCGCGTTCAAGTCCGCCTGGGATATCGCCGACGACGTGCGCGCCGGCCGCCTGGTGCCGCTGAAGAACGAGGTGTTCCTGGCCGACGCCCACATCTACGCCATCTATCCCAGTCGTGCCTACCTGCCGGCGCGCATTCGCCTGTTCGTCGATCACCTGCAGCAGGCACTGCAGGCACGCGAACGCGATGTGCTCGATACTGTGCGCGATGCCATGCGTTGATGCGGGGAACCCATGCTCGATAAGGATCGCCTCACTCATCTCGCCGGTGGCGCGGCATGTTGACCACCATCGTCGGCACCCTGTTGCTGGTTCTGCACATCGCCGGCGTGCTCGCCGCCATGCACGCGGTGATCAATACGCGCACGCCGCAAGGCGCGTTTGCGTGGGCGCTGGGCCTGGTCTTGCTGCCCTACGCCACGCTCATTCCGTATCTGTATCTGGGACGCAGCCATTTTCACGGCTACGTGGACCTGCACCGCGCACGACGCGACCAGATGCAGGCACTGGCGGACGCCCAGCTGGCCAATGGCTCCGCCGCGCCCGAGGTCAACGATCGCTATGGCGAGATCGCGCGCATGCTCGGCGCGCGCTTCCACGCCGGGCAACGGCTGCGACTGCTGATCAACGGCGACGCCACCTTCGAGGCGATTTTCGCGGCCATCAATGAGGCCAGGCGCTGCGTGCTCGTGCAGTTTTTCATCATCCACGACGACATGCTCGGCAAGCGCATGCAGCAGGCGCTGATCGATCGCGTGCGCGCCGGTGTGGATGTGTGTGTGCTCTACGACGGCATCGGCAGCCACGCGCTGCCGAACGAGTATGTGGAAACGCTGCAGGAGGCGGGCGTGATCATCCATTCATTCGCCACCCAGCGGCGCAGCAACCGCTTCCAGCTCAATTTCCGCAATCATCGCAAGATCGTGGTCGTGGATGGCATGCGCGGTTACGTCGGCGGCCTCAACGTAGGCGACGAATACCTCGGCCTCAGCCCCCCGCTGGCGCCATGGCGCGATACGCACCTGGAAATCGAAGGCCCTGCCGTCGCCGATCTGCAACGCAGCTTCGCCGAAGACTGGCATTGGGTCACCGGTGAGCTGCCGCCGCTGCTCAAACCGCAGCAACAGGTCGGCAACGCGCACACGCTCATCGTGGCCACCGGGCCGGCCGATCGACAGGAGACCTGCTCGCTGTTCTTCGTCTCGCTGATCCACGCCGCGCGTCACCGGCTATGGATCACCACGCCTTATTTCGTGCCCGACCAGGCCGTGATGTCGGCGTTGCGGCTGGCGGTGTTCCGCGGCGTGGACGTGCGCGTGCTTATTCCGTGCCGCCCTGATCACCGCACGGTATTCCTTGCCACCAGCCTGTATGCCCACGATGCGGTGCTCGCCGGCATCCGCGTGTTTCGCTATCAGCCGGGCTTCGTGCACGAGAAAGTATTGCTGGTGGACGACGACACCGCCTCGGTGGGCAGCATGAATCTGGACAACCGTTCGTTCCGTCTCAACTTCGAGATCGGCGCCCTGAACGTGGATCCCGAATTCGCTGGCGAGGTGGAAGCCATGCTGTGCGATGACTTCGCCCACGCGCACGAGGTCACGGCTGCGGAATATGAAAAGGCGCCGTATCTGCGGCGACTGGCGATGCACGTGGCGCGCTTGTTTGATCCGGTGCTTTAAGCCGTGCCGAGGCCTTGCTGTCGCGATCAGCCAGTCGCCTTGTTGCCATGGAGCAAATAGAGACTGCCGGTAAGCACCGCTCCCGCCAACGACAACATCGCAGCCACCACGAACATCGGACCATAGCGTCCACCCGACGCGATCCACCCGCCCAGCGGACCGGTCACGCCCAGCGCCACATCGATAAACACCGAATAGGACGCCAGCGCCGCGCCGCGATTGCTTCCGCTCACGCGCTCCACCGCCACCACCCCGAGCGCGGGGAAGATCAGCGAAAAACCGATGCCGCTCAGCGCGGCTCCCAGCATGGCCATGGCAGGGTGATTGGCCATGGCCAGCACGATCAGGCCCGCGCATTCCACCAGCAACGAAACGAGCGCGGTGCGATAGCCGCCGAAGTGCGCGATGGTCCAGCCAAGCACCAGGCGCACACCAACGAAACACACGCCGAACACGCTCAAGGTGGGAGCGGCACCGGACCAACCCTCTCGCGCGTAGTACAGCGTGATGAAGGTGGCGATCACCCCGAAGCCCACCGAAGCCAGCGCCAGGCCCATGCCGTAGGGCGCCACGCGGCCGAACACGTGATGCATCGGCAGGCGCTCCCCGGCCTCGACGTGCACGGCGGGGCGACGCCACGCCAGCAACAGGCCCAGCACCATCAACAACACTGCCGCGATGCCGATGCTGGCAAAACCCGCCGCAGCGTTCAGCACCACGCCCAGCGGCGCACCGACCGCCAGCGCGCCATAGGTGGCAATGCCGTTCCAGGAAATGACCTTGGCGGTGTGTTCCGCACCGACCCGCCCGATGCCCCACATGATGCAACCGGTGGCCACGCAACTTTCGCCCATGCCCAGGGCCAGTCGCGCCACCAGCATCACGCCCACTGAGGCGACCGGCCATGCACGCAGCAGGGCCGCGGCGATCATCAGCAGGCCGCTGATCGCGCACGCCACCAGGCCGATCAGCGCGGCACGCTTGGGGCCGGCGGTGTCGGAGGTGCGGCCCGCAAAACCGCGACTCAGCAAGGTGGCCACGTATTGCGTGCTGATCACCAGGCCGGCCAGCACGGCGCCAAAGCCAAGCTCGCTGTGCACGAATGGCGGCAGCACCGCCAGCTGCATGCCGATCACCAGATAGGCCAGAAAGGTGAAAAGAACGATCTGGACGATTCGTCGGGTCAACGGCAAGCCGCTGGCGCCCGCTTCAACGTGAGTATTCATGGGTACTGCTTTGGGGGAGGAGACAGCGGCTGCATCGGCGCGAGGGGGAATGCCGATGCAACGCTTTACACGGACGAGCGACGACGTACGAACAACAGCCAGCCGATGAATACACCCACGGCGACACCGACAAATTCGAAGAACACGCGTGCACCGAGATTGTCCGGGTCGTGCACTTCGGCCAGGCGTATTTTCAGCAGCTGCAGCGACTGCACGCGGCCGTAGTTGAAATAGATCAGGTTCCACATATCGCTGCCACCGGCCAGGATCACGCCGATCACGCTCGCCCAGCCTACCTCGAGCCCGAGACTCCAGCCCTGGGTACGGCCGAACATATGCAGGATCACGTAGGCGAGCAGGCCGATGACCAGGGCAATCCCGCCGGCCTCCAGCGCGCCTACGATTCCGTAGCCCATCCACGACTGGTCAAAAAACATGCCTCTGGTCCCTATCGGTTGCCGTGGGCTCATTATGCCTGCGACGACGTCCCCGCCGGGCCATACCATCGTCTGGGGTGGGGTGATTTTCAGCCTGAACGCTCCATATGGATGACAAATCCCCCGTCGAACGCGTCACACCACGCCCCCCTCCAGCCCACTAGACTTTCCGGCGCAACCTTTTGCGAGACTCGACGCGACCATGAGCCCATCCCTATGAGCCCAGCTATCAGCCGCCGCGCCGCCCTGATCCTGGTCGACGTGCAACCGGACTTCATGCCCGGCGGCGCGCTCGCCTGCCACGAGGGGGACGCCATTGTTCCGGGCATCGACCAGCTGCTGAAGCGGGATGTCTTCGAGCATGTGGTGGCCACCCAGGACTGGCACCCCAAGGGCCACGTCTCGTTCGCCACCTCACACCCCGGACGCGCGCCGTTCGACCGCATTCCGCTGTATGGACATGCGCAGACGCTGTGGCCGCCGCACTGCGTGCAGGAAACGCCGGGCGCGGCGCTGCATCCGTCGATCGACTGGTCCCCGGTGGATACGGTGATCCGCAAGGGTGACGATCCCCGCGTGGATTCGTATAGCGGCTTTCGCGAAAACCACGGGCCGCACGGCAAGCGTCCATCCACCGCGTTGCACAGCTGGCTGCGCGAACAAGGGGTGGACGAGGTCTATGTCTGCGGGCTGGCGCGCGACGTCTGCGTGCTGTGGACCGCGCAAGATGCGGTGGAACTGGGTTATCGCACGCACGTGCTGTGGGATCTCACCCGGCCGGTGTCGCCCGAGACCGATATCCCCACACGCCTGCGCTTCGAGAACCTCGGCGTGGACGTGATCGACTCGACCGCGCTGGCCTGAGCGCGTCAGCCTTCGTTCTCGGAAGCCACGCTGACCTGCGGATCGCCGTCCTCATCAACGCTTACGCTGATATTGATCGGACGGCAGCAGACCTGGCAGTCCTCGATGTAATGCTGGCTGTCGACGGAGCCATCGACGAGGATCTCGATGGCTTCGCCGCAGTAGGGGCAGTGGATGAAGACTTGATCGAGCATGGCGCCCTCCTCGACTCCCCTGTCCTGACTATCGCTCAGCGCTTGGCCAGCGACAGCGACGAACCCCACTTGTTCACTTCCACCAGCGCGGTTTCGCCGGGGGCCAGGTTGGTGTCGACGTGCGCATTGTCGCCCGCCTTGTGGCACGCGCCGGAGTTGCGCAGCGATACGGTGTGGGCGCCGCTGGGCAGATAGAACGTGGCCTGCTCGCCGGTCTCCAGCTGCGCGGCAAATTTGTCGTCGACCAGCACCTGGCTGGAACAACCGCCGCCGAAGTAACCGTTGCTGCGCACGATCTGCAGCGTGGCATTGCCGTCGCCCGGCGTCTGGTAGAGGAACTGCCGATTGGACACCACGTCCTTGATGACCTTGTCATGGTCGTTGGTCACGCCGCAGCCGGTCAGGGCCACCAGGCCCAAGGCCACCCACACTGCACTTGCTGCGTTCTGCATGATCTTCATCAGCGGACTCCATCTTGGATAGTTAGCATCGCCAATGGGCGATCAATCGGTTGTGAATCGTACGCTCAGGTCACCGGTGGTTCCCATGCCGAAGGGCACAGAATGAGGAACCAGCCCTCGCGTGCCGTGCGCCGGGCCAGCTGCAGCAACGCTTTGTCCTTGCTCAGCAGGCACTCGGCACCTGATGCCAGCGCCAGCTCGAGGAACTTCTGGTCGTCCGGATCAGCGCAGCGCGGCAGCTTCACCTCGGGGCGTGGTGTCATGGCTGCCGCCGGCAGCAGCGACACCGCAAGGTCGAACGCCGCCATGGCCTGCCGGCGGGCCTCCTCGCCGAGGCCAAACTGCGGATAACCCAGCACTGCCTGCCATTCCTCGCGGCAAGGCTCATCCACCACCGCGACCACGAGACCCTGTGCCAACGCGGCGCTGAGGCGCTCGCAGGCAGGATCGCGGAACACGAAAAGATCGAGCGCGACATTGGTGTCGAGGACGAGACGGGGCACGGATTTGGACATGGCGCGCATGGTGGCACAGCCACCCGGTTAAAATGAGCGTCCTACCTGGTGGAATACCGACATGTCCGAACGCCTCTTCGACCACTATGCGGTCCACACCACGGCGGTTGCCGAGGGCTCGCGCTACACCGCCTGCATCGTTGTCACGCCGYGCGAACGCAGCGGTTTCCCGGTGTATTTCGCCATCTGCGAGAACCGCAGCTTCCGCGAACAGGCGCTGGCGGAAGCCGCCGCCGACAAGGCCCTCGCCGCCATCGAGTCGCTGGAAGAGGACGGCACGCCCGTGTTCCCGGAAGGCTATACCGGCTTTGACGACGAACCGCCCGCGGCATGACGGCGCTGAAGTACCTCGGCGGCTATCCGCCGGCGCTGCTGGACAAGGTGCGCCAGCTGATCGACCGCGATGAGCTCGGCACGTATCTGCAACAGCGCCACCCGGGCCGCCACGAGGTGCAGAGCGACAAGGCGCTGTATGCCTATACCAATGCCCTGCGCCAGGAGCACCTGCGCAATGCGCCCGGCATCGACCGCGTGTGGTACGACAGCAAGCTCGATGTCATCAGCAAGGCGCTGGGCATGCACACGGCGATATCGCACGTGCACGGCGGCCGCATGAAGGCGCGCAAGGAAATCCGCATCGCCTCGCTGTTCCGCGATACGCCGCCGGAGTTCCTCAAAATGATCGTGGTGCACGAACTGGCGCACCTGAAGGAAACCGAGCACAACAAGGCGTTTTACCAGCTGTGCGAATACATGCAGCCGGACTATCACCAGCAGGAGCTGGACCTGCGCCTGTTCCTGACCTGGCGCGATGCGCTTGAAGCGCGCACGCCGCGATAGAATCGCCACGCCCCTCACCGCCAGGTATGGCTCCATGTTCGTTTGGTTTCGCCAATGGCTCAATCGTCCACGCACGATCCAGATCGGCGGACGGCCGTTCGTCAGCGAAGGTCTGACCCAGCGCATCTGGGACGATATCTACCATTTCGCCCTCAATATCCGCTGGCCCACGTTTTTCGCGCTGGCAGCGGCGGGATTCCTGGCCCTCAACACCGTGTTCGCCGCGCTCTACCAGCTGGGCGACCACGCCATCGCCAACCAGTTTCCGCGCAATTTCGCCGGTGCCTTCTTTTTCAGCGTGGAAACGCTGGCGACGGTGGGCTACGGCGACATGCATCCGCAAACGATGTACGCGCACATCGTGGCGACGGTGGAGATCTTCGCCGGCATGTTGAGCATCGCCTTGGTCACCGGCATCGTGTTTTCGCGCTTCTCGCGACCGCGCGCCAAGATGCTGTTTGCCAATCACCCGGTGATCCGCCAGGTGCATGGGCAGAGCACGCTGATGATACGCGCGGCAAACGCGCGCCAGAACGTGATCGCCGAAGCCTCCGCGAAACTGCATTTGCTGCTGCGCGAAACCTCACCCGAGGGCTTTCGCCTGCGCCGGATTCATGACCTCAAGCTCCTGCGCGACCGGCACCCGGTGTTCACGCTGAGCTGGAGCCTGATGCATGTGATCGACGAAGACAGCCCCTTGTACGGCATGAGCCAGGAGGAACTGGCGACGACCGAAGCCACCCTGATGCTGTGCATAGAGGGCATCGACGAAACCACCGCGCAATCGATGCTTGCCCGGCACCAGTGGAGCCATCGCGAGTGGCGCTGGAATCATCGCTATATCGACCTGGTGCACGACGACGATCAAGGCGTCAGCCATATCGACTACGGGGTGTTCCACCAGGTGCTGCCGGTGGAAGACAACGAGAACACCGATCGTTTTTGAGTGGCGCTTAAAGCGTCAGCAGCACCTTGCCGATGGCGGCGCGGCTTTCCAGAAATTCATGCGCGCGGGCACCATCGCGTAGCGGGATGCGCGCCGCAATCTGCGGTTTCACGCTGCCCTGCCTGATCTGCTGGAACAGCGCCGCGGCGCGCCGGCGTCGCTCGGCCGGGCCGGTCAACACGTTCCACAGGTCGCCGCCCGTCAGGGTGAGCGAGCGGTCCATCAACAGCCGCGGATCGACCGGGTCGGGATCGCCCGCCGCCATGCCATAGAACACCACGGTGCCGCCGATGCGGGCGACGGCCATGCTGTCGGCAAGGGTGCGACCCACCGAATCGTAGACCACGTTGGCGCCATGCCCGCCGGTGAGCGAACGGGTGGCATCCACCCAATCGTCGTAGCCCACGGCCACATCGGCGCCTGCGCCTATCACCGCATCGCGCTTGGCCTCGCTGGAGGCGATGCCCAGCACCACCGCGCCGAGCGCCTTGAGCATCTGCACCAGCAGCAGCCCGACGCCGCCGGCGGCGGCATGCACCACGGCGACGTCGCCGGGCCGCACCACAAAGCTGTCGGTAACCAGGTATTGGGCGGTCAACCCCTGCAGCAGTACGGCAGCCGCCGTATCGGCGTCGATATCCGCCGGCAGGGGGATCAGGCGATCACGGTCCACCGCCACCAGCTCGGCGTTGGCGTGGGGCATATCGGCAAAGCCTACCCGCGTGCCTGCCGGGAACTGGGTATCGCCCGGCATGGGGGTTTCGACCACGCCCGCACCCTCGTATCCCAGCACCCATGGCGCTGAGCCGCTGAGGTGGTAATTGCCGTTGCGGCGGTAAACGTCGGCGAAATTGAGGCCAACGCTATGCATGCGGACCAGCACCTGATCTGGTCCCGGGGTGGGGTCCGGGCGCTCGGTCCAGCGCAGTACCTCGGCGGGGCCGAAGCGGTCGAAGGTCAGTGCGTACATGGGCGGGGTCCTGATGCGTAGGGGGCCGAGGATGGCAAGTTTGCCCGCTGGCCTGCCTTCCCAACAGACAAGAGTGAAAAAACAGTCGCTTTTTCCTTACGGGAAGCTGTATTTTTAGTCAACGCAACGAGAAATCACGCGTTATTCACCGTCATTGGCCGGCAGGTCACGGCCATTGTTCAGGGAGACAGCGCCATGCGGCGAACCTTTGTCGTGGGTTGCCCACGTTCCGGGACCACCATTGTCCAGGCTTTGCTGGCGCGCCACCCTGCGATCTATACGCTGCCGGAAACGGCGTTCTTCGAACAACTGCACGGCGATCTGGCCTGGCGATGGGGCGATGCCCGCGTGCAGCCGCGCCGCCGCCGCTGGCGCCAGTCGCTGGGCCTGACCCGCCGGCACATCCGCGAGACCTTTGTCGCCTTGCACGTGCAGCTGGCGGGCGCCCGCCCAGCCATGCCCTCCGCCTACCACTGGCGCACGCTTTCCGGGCAGTTTCTAGCACTCCTGGACCGCTCGGCGGTGATGGCCGGGCGATCGATGTGGCTGGAGAAGACACCCAATCACCTGCTCTACATCCCCGAGATCGAAACCCTGGCGCCGGACGCGCGCTTTGTCCACGTGGTACGCCGCGGCATGGACGTACTGGCCTCGCTGGCCGACGTCTATCTGCGCTTCGAGAACGACGACGCCTTCGGCGGCGGCACCGTGCACTGGGCGCGCCGCTGGAACCGGGCCATGGACATCCACAGCCAGCACATCGGCCGGGCCAACCACCACTTCGTCTTCCTCGAGGATCTGGTGCGCCAGCCCGATATCGAATGGGCGCGCCTGTGCGCCTTCCTCGACCTGGCGCCGGACGCTCCACTGGACAACGCCTGCCAGCAGTCCATCGCCAACCTCACTGACGAACCGTGGAAGATCTCGGCCATCGAAGGCCAGCTGCACGAGGCCGATCCCAAGGTGGACGGCCTGTTTGGCCCCCGGATGCAGCGCTGGCTACAAGGCCGCCTGGCCTCCTACGAGGACCTGCGCGCGCAGTGCCAGGCGGTACGCGCCCGTCCCGCCGCCCGCGTGCGCCTGCCGTACGACACACAGGCAGCCGGCGTCGGCTGAGTCCGGCCCTTCCGCTGCCGTCATTCCCCCGGTACGGCGACTTCGCTGGCGCGGTTGAAATCCCCGATGGTCTCGACCAGGTCGGTGACGGCCATGCGTTCGACCTCGGTGAGGTCGGGATTCCAACTGTCGAGGATCACCACCACGCGCGTGCTGTCGCTGCGATTCCACGCCTCGTGCTCAAAGGTGTCGTCAAAGGTGACGCACCGGCCTTCCTTCCACGCATGCAGCTCGCCGCCCACGTTGATCGCGCAATCGCGCGGCACGATCAGGGGCAGATGCGTGACCAGTCGCGTATTGGTCACGCCACGGTGCGGCAGGATGTGCGTGCCCGGCCGCAGCACGGAGAACAGCGTTTCCGGCGCGTGGTCGCGGATGCGCACCAGCGGCGCGCGCTCCAGCACTGCCGAGGTGCGCGGGCAGCGCAGGTGATGCTCGTCGAAGCGGTCGCCGTGGCGATAGAAGAAGAAGGCATCCCAAGCGGCGGGCTGTTCGCCCGAGGAGCGCAGATGTCCCTTGAGCCCTTCTTCCGTCTGTTCGCCGAGAAAGGGTTCGAATGGACGATTTTCCGCGAGCACAGACTGCAGTTCTTCGCGGATCACCTCGGTGGCATCCTGCAGGTCGGCCTGCCACGGGAAGCGTTCGGCACCGTAGTAGGCCTGGCTCGGTACGCCGGGGAAATACAGGAATTTCGGCTTTTGCCGGGGATCGGGAAGCTCCGCCCGACGCTCGCCCAGATAGATGGCAAGGCAGTCTTCCACACGGGACAGGGCGTCGCGGCCATAGCGCGCGCGCATCGGTTCCAGCACCGCATCAAAGGTACGGCGACGGCCGGCGTCGATGAAACGCATGGCGTGCTGCACGGCCTGGCGCAGCCCTGGCGCCGTGGTGGCGTCGCTCATCCAGCGCCCCTGTGCCTGGGCCGCATTGACCGCGCCGAAATAGGCGAGCAGCGCACGCTGCATCTCGCCCAGCTGTTCCAGGGCGATGCCCAGGCGCAGGCGCGCCACGAACATGTTGGGCGCGATGTCCACGCAGCGGCGCAGGCTTGCCGCGGCGCCGCTCAGGTCGCCGGCGACAGTCTGTGCCACGCCAAGTTGGTGCAGCAGATCCGGATGTTCCGGATGCGCCTTCGCCGCGGCCGCCAGCATGGCCAGCGCGCGGCTGGTGTCTCCCCGCGCCAGATGGCGGCTGGCAACGAACTGCAGCGCTTCGGCGTCGTCGGGCGCCTGCTCCAGCAGGCGCGCGAAATACTGCTCGGCCAATGCCGGATCACCCTGCCGCAATCCGTTGAGCGCCATCTCGCGCAGCGCCGGCACTGCCACTCCCACTCCGCTATTCATCGTTGCTCCCACCGCCTGCGAACTCACTATGCCATTGCGCGCCGCGGTCCCCACCCCGGTGCATATGGGCATAATAGACGCGTTTCGACGGGCCGCACGCGCTTTTTTCGTGAGCAGGAAACTGTGTCGCGGTAGTCCTTCCCTTCGATCGGGCCACTGATGAATTCGCGACTGCAAGGGCTGGGACCATCAGCCACCCAACAAGTGATGATCGCCGCCCAGGCGCTGGACGCCGGGCGCGCCGACGAGGCCGACCGCCAGCTCGAACGCGTGCTCACCGCCTACCCCGACCATCCGGAAGTGCTGCGCATGAAGGCGGGCATCCTGAGCTTGCGCGGCCATCACAACGATGCTGTGCGCCTGATGCAGCGCGCGCTGGTGCATCGTCCACAGGATGCGCTCTACCACAACACGCTGGGCTCCCTGCTCGGCACGGCGGGCGACTATGAAGGCGCCATCCGCGCCCTGCGGCGCACCTGCGAGCTGGAGCCGAAACTGGCGATGGCCTGGTACAACCTCGGCGTGATGCTGACCAAGTCGGTACGCAACGAAGAAGCCGCTGAAGCGCTGCAGCGGGCCGTGACCCTGGCACCCGATCACGTGGCCGCCCGCGCGCTGCTGGCGGACCTGCTGCGCACGCGCGGCGACGTCGAGGCGGCGGCGACGGAATATCGCCGCCTGCTCTCGGTACGACCCACCTTCGGACTGGCCTGGTGGGGCCTGGCCGACCTGCGCACGCAGCGTTTCGATGCAAGCGATATCGCGCAGATGCAGGCTGCGCTGCAGCGCGCCGACGCGACCGAAAACGACCGCATCGCCATCGGTTTCGCCCTGGCCAAGGCCTTCGATGACGAGGGGCAATATGCCCAGTCGCTGGAGGCGCTTGCGCGCGCCAATGCCACCGCGCGCCGCTACCAGGCCTGGAATGCACCGCATTTTTCCAAGGCCATCGGCACGATTTCGGACGCCTTCGAGCCTGCGCCCATCGGCAGCAACGAGCCGTTGGGAAGCAACGTGATCTTCATCGTCAGCCTTCCCCGTTCCGGTTCCACCCTGGTCGAGCAGATCCTCGCTTCGCATTCCCTGGTCGAAGGCGCGGGCGAATTGCCGGATCTCCCGCAGGTGCTGGCCGAGGAAACCCAGCGGCTGGGCGGCAAGCCCATTCCGCAATGGGCGCGCGAAGCGACACCAGAGGACTGGCGGCGCCTGGGGCAACGCTATCTTGACCGCACCGCGCGCTGGCGCAGCGAACGCCCCGTCTTCACCGACAAGCTGCCCAACAACTGGATCTATATCGGCGCCATTCGCGCCATGCTGCCGGGCGCGCACATCGTGGTGGTGCGTCGTGATCCGCTGGAGACCTGCTTCTCGTGCTATCGCCAGCCGCTGGATGGCAGCAATGGCTACAGCCGCAGCTTCGATGATCTGGCCGCCTTCTGGCACGACTTCGATCGCAGCGTATCGCGTAGCGCCGCCCTCCATTGCGGCCACGTTCGCCAGCACAGCTACGAGGCGATGGTCGCCGACCCCGAAACGCAGATCCGCGAACTGCTGGCGTTCTGTGGGCTGCCCTTCGAAGAAGCCTGCGTGAACTTCCACCAGAACCAGCGCGTGGTCCGTTCGCCCAGCGCAACCCAGGTACGCCAGCCGATGCGCACGGACACCGCGCGTTCGCAACGCTATGGCGCGCTGCTCAACCCGTTGCGGGCGGCGCTTGGATTGCCGGCCCACGACGTATGACCATCGCCAACACGCCCCTGGGGAGCGTGAGGGCCCTGCTCGACACGCTCGCGTCGCAGCCGCAGGATGATTGGCTGGCGCAGGGGCGCGCACTTGCGTTGCGCTCGGACACAGCCGCCGCGCTTGCGGTTTTCGATGCCGCCGCCGCGCGTTTTCCCGAGTCGGCCGATATCCTCCTCGGGCTGGCTGGGCTGCTGTGGCAGAACGGTCACAGCGAACGGGCGGAACAGTTGCTGTACGAGTGGCTGCGATCCCATCCCGGCGATACCGGCGCCGCCTTCCTGCTGGCTTCGCTGCTGCGCGAACAGGGCCGGCTGCTTGCGCTTGGCGAAGTGCTGCGTTCGGCATTCGCGCAGGGCGGCCACGAAGTGGACACGGTCATCCGTGCGGTCGAAATGCTCGACGACTATGGACGGCCAGACGAAGCGTTCACCATCTGCGAGAACGCCATTCGTGCGGGTGCCGATGATCCACGCCTGCACGCCTACGCCGGCATGCTCGGCATTCAGCTGGGGCAGTTTGAACGCACCCGTGCGCACTACGTCCGCGCGCTGGAACAAACGCCCGACGCCATCGACTGGAACATCCCGCTTGGCCTGGCCGGACTGCAGCGCTACAGCGATCGTGGTCATCACGATTTCGCCTTTTTCCACAGCGTGCTGCAGCGACCCGGCCTGAGCGAGCCTACGCGCCGCGCCGTACTGTTTGCGCTGGGCAAGGCGCACGACGACCTGGGTGATTTCGCCTCGGCCGCCACCTATTTTCGGCAGGCCAACGCCCTCGCCCACGCGAGCAGCCAATGGTCGCGCAAACTCTGGAAGCGCAGCATCGAAGCGCGCCTGGCGGCACCGGCCAATCGCTTGACACTGCAGCCGGCAGACGACTGGACACCGGTGTTCATCGTGGGCGTGCCGCGCTCGGGAACGACCTTGCTGGCGCAGCGCCTGGGCCGCTATCCGTCGGTGAAGGTTCGCGGCGAACTCGGTTGGCTGTCCTTCTGGCAACAGCGACTCGCTGCCGTCTCGCCCTCGCGCCAGCAACTGGAGGAGGCCGCCGCGCAATACGCACGACAGCTCCGCCAGGACGATGAGCCCGCGCATTGGTATATCGACAAGCAGCCGCTCAACCTGCTGCGCGTGGATCTGGCCATGGCGCTTTGGCCGAATGCGCGGATCATCCATTGCGAACGCGATCCGCGCGACACCGCCCTGTCATTGTGGTCGCAGTCGTTCCATGACCCGGCCCATGATTACGCCTATGACATGAGCGACATCGCCACCGTGATCCGCGACTGTCGACGCCTGGCAGCGCATTGGCGCGAACGCTATCCCGCCGCCTTCCTCAGCGTGTCCTACGAGCAAGTCGTCGAGGCGCCGGAGAACACGCTGGCCGCCATTGCGCAGTGGCTGGGCATTCCCCAGTCCGCTGCGCCCCAAGACATGCAGACCGAACAGACCAACGCCATTGCGACGGCGAGCGCCTGGCAAGCCCGCCAGGCGGTGTATACGCATTCGGTCGGGCGCTGGCAGCACTACCTGCCCCTGATGCCCGAGCTGGCGGCAATCAACACGCGCTGATTGCCGCCCCGCTGCGCGACTGCTTCACACCGGTGCGGTGTCGTAACCCCAGTGGCGAAGCATGGGCTCGAGTATCGGCAAGAGCGGTTCGAACTGTTCGCGATACTTGTGCCAGCGACCCACACCCTTGCGGTTGATCGGCTCGATCACCTGCGAATAGCTCGGGGTCGCGATGTATTCCTTGCTGCGCGCATGGCGGTCGAAACCGAGCATGGGCGAGGCGTCGTCCAGCTCCAGGAAATCGGCGATGCGCGATACCTGTTGCGGGAAATCGTCAACGAGATCCTCGTAGCGCGACACCATCACGGACGGATGCAGGATGCCCACCTCGTCCAGCCAGCGCTGCATGGTTTCCACGTAGGCATGGGCAAGCCGCTCAAGGTTGCTGCAGGCGGCCGCCAATGCACTCGAACGGAAGCTGTGCATGTAGCAGCTCAGGATGACATCGCACGGATGGCGCACGGCGAGTACGAACTTCGCTTCCGGAAACAGCCGATACATGATCGGCAGCCAATGCATGTTCAGCGGATTCTTGTCGACCAGGCGGGCATCGCCATCGCGCTGGATGCGTTCGCCCACCATCACGTGGTAACGCTTGCGCAATTCGTCGACGTCGTACTGGCGCAGCACGCTCAGGTCATCGAGGATGCGTCGGTCGTGATTGCCCAGTACGCCGGCAAGCCGGTTGAAGAACGGGTTCTCGTCCATCGACTGCAAGCCCGGATGCGCGTCCAGCACCTGCTCGAGCAAGGTCGTGCCCGAACGCGGAAAACCCACGACGAATATGGGCGAATCACCGATCGCAGGGGCCGTCAGCGTGGGCCAGCGCGCAAATTGCTCGGCGGTGACACGGGGCGCGTCGACCGGCATGGCGGGCGAGCCGGCCACGAAGAACTCCGGTGAATCGAAGCGCCGCTCATTCGCTTCTATGCGGTGAGCGACGTGCAGCGCTTCCATCGCGGACGACGTTTCACCCAGCTTGTCGTACACCGATGCCAGCTGGAAGTAGTGGCTGTAACTGTTTTCCGCCTCCGGACCCGCCCGCTCGAGCAGATCCCTGGCCGCGGCAGCGTCGCCCTTGCGCAATGCCAGCGTAGCGAGCAAGTGACTGGCTTCTTTGGACTGCACTTCGGAGGCGTTCGATCCGGTGCGCAGCAGCGGCGCGAGTACGGCTTCGGAATCGGCCAGGCGGTTCAACCGCTCATAGTGATTGGCCAGCAGCAGGCGCACGTCGAACTGGGCAGGCCAACGCGCCAGCAGATCCTCCAGCAGGTCGACCGCGTCGGGGATGTCGTTGTTCAAGGTCAACACTTGCGCCAACGACAACTGCAGGTCGTCGTCGTTGAACGGCAGCCATTGTCGCCAACGACGCAGCAGTTCAGAGGCACCTTCGGTGTCCTGGCAGTGGCAGCAGGCGCGCGCCGCATCGATGCGGGCAGCCAGCGAGTCGGGATCCGCGGCGACGACATCGAGCAGAAGGCTGCGCGCGGTCAGGTAGTCGCGCAGGTCAATCAACAGCAGACCGAGCTGGCCCTTGGCCGTGAAGTTGCCTGGATCCAGCTCGACCGCACGCGCAAAGGCCTTGGCAGCCTCAGGCACGTTGCCGGAGTCCTTCAGGGCGGTCGCGTAGTTGTTCCAGCTGCTGGTGCTGTCCAGCTCTTGTGCGAGCTCGGCGTAGAAGGGCAAGGCCTCGTCCACCCGCTTTTGCATGTGCAGGCTGAGAGCGAGCATCAAGGTCAGGTCTGTTTGCCGCGGGAAGCGTGTCAGCGCCTCGCGGCTCAGTTGTTCGGCACGCTGGAGTTGGCCATTCTGGATGGCTGCGGTGATCTGTGTGAGTTCGTTCGGAGCCATGGCTTCACGCAAATAAAGAAGGGCCGCGTGATGACTCACGCGGCCCTCAAGGTTAACGCTTATATCTACGACTTAGAACTTGACCGTGACGCGAGCCCAGTAGTAGCGGCCCATCAGGTCGAAGTCGCTCGGGTCGGTGTTGGCGTTCAACGTGTTGTTCGCGTACAGCATGGGCGGCTGCTTGTCGAACAGGTTGTTGATGCCGAAGTCCAGACGGGTGTTGATCATGGCCAGGTTGTAGCCGACCGACACGTCGTTGTACGTCGTCGCACCGTACTTCAGGATCGTGCCCGACTCACCGTTCGGGAAGCTATCCTGCGGCGAACCCGTCGCTGCACCGTTCTGGAAGCGACCGATGTAGCGCATGCGCCACTGGGCACTCCAGCCGCCAGCCTGCCAATCCACGAAGGCCTGACCGCGCCAACGGGGGAACAAGCAGACGCCAGCGTTATCCGGGCAGGCAGCCGAGGCAGCCGAACCGTACGGGAGCAGGTGACCGGCGTTCTTGTAGGTGACCGAACCTTCCACGCCCGGTGCGGTGACCTGGTCGTAGTACTTCAGGTAGGTCGCGTTCAGGCCGACGTTGAACTGGCCGAAGGAGAACTGCGGCAGCTTGTAGTTGGCCGAGAAGTCGATACCGGAGGTATTCAACGAACCCAGGTTACCCGTCGGCTCAACCGTCGACTGCAGCAGCTGACCAGCATTCGGGCCGCCGGCCTGACGCTGGATGTACTGGCAGTACTGGGTCGAACCATTGGCGCAGAGGTTCAGCAGGCTCTGCAGACCCACCGTGGTGATGGTGTCGTTGAGGTTGACGCGCCACAAGTCGACCGTGGTCGACAGACCCGGCACGTAGGACGGGCTGTACACGAAGCCGAAGTCATACGACTTGCCGTGCTCCGGCTTGACCGGGAAGCCCGCGACGCGCGAACCCTGCACCACAGCGCCAGCCTGCGTCTGCGAGACGACATACTGGTTCTGGAAGGTGCCGTTGGCCGGCACGTTCGCGCAGGCGATAGCCAGCGGGGAACCTGCCGGAGCGCCAGCGTAATTGGTACACGGATCGGTGTGGATCAGCGGAGCATCCGAACCCGAGAAGTACAGCTCGGTCAGGTTGGGAGCGCGGAACACGTCTTCCATGGTGCCGCGGAGCAGCAGGTCGTCGAACGGCTTCCACTCGACCGCGAACTTGAAGTTGTTCGTGCTGCCGAAGGAACCGATCTTCGAGTAGCGGTCACCGATGGTCAGGTTCAGCGACTGGATGCCCGGGAGGCCGGCCAGGATCGGGATGAACGTTTCGGCGTACAGATCCTTGGTGGTGTAACCACCCTGCACGGCGCTCAAGCACTGGCTGCCCAGGATACAGCTACCCGTGGTCGGGTCGATTTCCAGCTGCGGAGCCGGCACGGTGTGCTGGTAGTCCTTGCGCCACTCGAAACCACCGGCCAGCTGCACGGCACCGGCCGGCAGGCTGAACAGCTCACCGCTCAGACCAGCGTGGTAGGTCTTCTCGATGAGGTAGCTGTTCGACGGGGCCGTCACGCTGGCCGCACGCACGGCAGCAATGCTGGCTGCCGACGAATTGGGCTCGAACGGATTGAACTGGCAAGCCACCGGATCGGTACCGGCCGGGCAGGTCGCCACACCATTGGCGACGGTGGAATCACCGGTGTAGAGCTTGGTCTGGTCGACCAGGCCAGCCGTCGTCGTGACGATGCTCTGGTGGCCGTAGTTGAAGCCGACGTCCCAGTTCCAGTTCTTGTCGAAAACGGTGAAGTCACCCTTCAAACCCGTATTGATCTGGGCGTCGGTACGGCCAGTGAAGGCCTCACGCAGACCAGCCGAGGTCAGGCGCTGGGTGAAAGCGTTGCCGCTGGCGGTGCCGAAGCCGCCGCCCGACATCACGCCGTTGACCAGCTGGGGCGAGTTGAACACGTTGAAACCGTTGCCCGCATTAACCGTTGCGGCGGTCGAGGTCGAACCGTACACGGCCGGAGCCAGCTGGAAGTTGGCCGAGGTCTTGTTGTAGACCGCGTCCACATAGGCCGTCACGTGATCGGCCAGGTGGTACTCCGCATTGATGAAGCCGCCAGTGCGCTCCTGCGGGGTCATGATCAGGTTGACGGCCGCGTAGTTGTACTTGTCGGCGTTGCCGTAGCAGTGGTAGTTCGCCGAGCTGAGGACCGTCGGGTTGCCACCCGCGTTCAACGACACGCGGTTGCAGCCGAGGCCCAGCTGCGCAGCCTGCGAATCGCCAAGCTGGATGCGGCCGACCGGGGTCGAGGACGAACCACCGACGGCGACCTGGGTGCCGGACAGGCTGAGCGCGTTCTTCGAGAAGTCGCGGTTGGCCGACAGCACGCCATCCTGCTTGTTGTAGCTGATGCCGGCCATGATGCTGCCCTTATCGGACGTCTGGCCGAACGTGAAGGTGTAGCCGCTCTGGTCACCGTCGGTACGATCGGACTGGCCGACGTTCGCGGTGAAGGTGGCACCCTGGTAGTTCTTGCGCGTGATGAAGTTCACCACGCCGCCGATCGCATCCGAACCGTAGGTGGCCGACGCACCGGTCGGCAGCACTTCGATGCGCTCGATGGCATCGGCCGGGATGGCGTTCGGATCCTTGCTCAGCAGGCGCTGACCGTCGATCAGGATCAACGTACGGCGCGAACCCAGACCGCGAAGGTTGATGGACGAACCGCCGGTACCGCCACCGTTGTTGGTCTGCGGGTTGACGTTGCCGCCGGTCATGGCCGGCAGCTGCTGCACCAGGTCGCCAAGCGTCTGCTTGCCGGTGGCCTGGATCTGAGCGCGATCGATGGTTACGACGGGACTGGCCGTCTCGACGTCTACGCGGCGAATCAGCGAACCGGTCACGGTGACCGTTTCGAGAGTCTTGCTCTTGGCCTGGTCAGCGGCCGGTGCCGGCGTAGTGGACTGCGCGTCCTGCGCGAAAGCGGTAGTGCCGTAGGCGCTTGCTGCGAGCATGCCCAGCGACAGAGCCAGACGCACCGACGTGCACAGTTTATTTTCCCCGAACTTCATGAGAACACCCTCCCGTTATTTATATTGACTGGGTTTGACAGACTTTCCCCGCCTCAAACCCGCGCCCGATTCACCCAAACAATTCAGGCGTAGACCTACAAAGTTTGGTCTACAGCGCTCGGCATTTATCACGCTTTACTTACAGATAGTCAATAAAATCTATACGGCAAGAAAACAAAGTGCCGTGACAACTATCGCAATTTTCTGCGATTTCGGCATCAAATCCGCGCCGCTAAACGCCCCGCAAATGCTTGCTGCGCTGCGAGGAACATCGTTGCAATGGGGTGAAGCCAGGGTGAAAAAAGGCTGGCAAGCCGCCATGGGCCTCGCCAGACCTCTGATTTGGCAGGGGTTCACTCCGTGCCGGTATCGGCTTCGAAGCGCAGGTGTTTGACACTGCGTCCCTTGCGACGCACCAGTTTCAAGGCTTCTATACCGATGCGTATGTGGCGTTCAACAAATTGCGTGGTCACGCTGCGGTCGCTTAATTCCGTCTTAACGCCCTCGGGGATCATGGGCTGGTCGGAGACCAAGAGGAGTGCTCCGCACGGGATCTTGTTGGCGAAGCCTGCCGCGAAGATGGTGGCGGTCTCCATGTCGATGGCCATGCAGCGAGTGCGACGCAGGTAATCCTTGAACGCGTCGTCGTGCTCCCAGACGCGGCGGTTGGTGGTGTACACCGTGCCGGTCCAGTAGTCGTAGCCAAGGTCGCGGATCATGGTGGAGACACCGCGCTGCAGCTGGAACGCCGGCAAGGCCGGCACCTCCGGCAACAGATAGTCGTTGGACGTGCCTTCGCCGCGGATCGCCGCGATCGGCAGGACCAGGTCGCCAATGGCGTTCTTCTTCTTGAGGCCACCGCACTTGCCCAGAAACAGCGCAGCCTTGGGATGGACGGCGCTGAGCAGATCCATCACGGTGGCTGCGTTGGGGCTGCCCATGCCGAAGTTGATCAGGGTGATGCCGTCGGCGGTGGCATTGGGCATGGGCCGGTCGCGCCCGCGTACTTCTACGCCATGCCACTCGGCGAAGAGGTCAACGTAGTGGCCAAAATTGGTCAGCAGTATGTGCTGGCCAAACTCCTCCAGAGGCGTGCCGGTATAGCGCGGCAGCCAGTTGGAGACGATCTCCTGCTTGTCTTTCATTGAGACCCCTTGAGGTCGGCGCAACGTGGGTTCCGTTGCGCGTTACCGGCGACGCCACGCCGGCAAGATGCCAGATCAGTGCGTGCATCTTAGCGGGTGACGGGCCATCACTGGGCGGTTTGTTGTCATTTCCTTGAACTGGCCCCGCCCACGATGGGCGGCATGCCAAGGAGAACACCATGCTGCTGATTGGTTGGATCGTCGCCCTCGCCGTCTTCCTCGGCTTTGCCTTCGTCGGGCGTGGATGGCTGGCCTGGGTGCTGGCGCTGGCCGTGTTGTTCCTCACCTGGATCGTACGCGGCGTGCAATCGCCACTCCTTTTATATGGACTGCTATTTGCAGCGGCCTTGGTTGCATTGGTAACTGGTTTCGCGCCGCTGCGCCGCGCCTTGTTTGCACGCCGCCTGCTGCCGATGCTCGGCAAGGTGATGCCGCGCCTGGGCGAGACCGAACGCATCGCGCTGGAAGCAGGCACGGTGTGGTGGGATGCGCAGATCTTCTCCGGCATACCCGATTGGGACTCTCTGCTGCGTTTTGAATGCAAGCCGCTGAGCGAACGCGAACAGGCCTTCATGGACGGACCGGTTACCCAGCTGTGCGCCATGCTCGATGACTGGCAGATCGAGCAGCAACGCGACCTGCCGCCCGAGGTGTGGGACTTCATCAAGCGCGAGCGCTTCTTCGGCATGGTGCTGCCGGAGACCTACGGCGGGCTGGGCATGTCCGAAATCGGCCATTCGCGTGTGGTCACGCGTATTGCCACGCGCTCGGTCGCGGCGGCCGTGACGGTGATGGTGCCCAACTCGCTGGGCCCGGGCGAATTGCTGCTGCACTACGGCACCGAAGAACAGAAGCGCCACTACCTGCCCCGCCTCGCCGACGGCCGCGAGGTACCCTGCTTTGCGCTTACCGGACCGGAGGCCGGTTCCGATGCCGCGGCCACGCAGTCCGAAGGCGTGGTCGAGCGGGGACAGTGGAACGGCGAGGAGGTCATCGGCCTGCGCCTAAACTGGAACAAGCGATACATCACGCTGGCGCCCGTCGCCACGCTGATCGGCCTGGCGTTCCGCCTGAAGGATCCCGACGGCCTGCTGGGCGGCGCGGTGGATCGCGGCATCACCTGTGCATTGATCTCCCGCGACTTGCCGGGCGTGGTGATCGGGCAGCATCACGATCCCATGGGCGTGCCGTTCGCCAATGGTCCGATCGTCGGCCACGACGTGTTCGTTCCGCTCGACGCCATCATCGGCGGGGTCGAGCAGGCCGGCCATGGCTGGCGCATGTTGATGGAGAGCCTGGCGGCGGGCCGTTCCATTTCGCTGCCTGCGCTTGCCGTAGGTGCGGCACAAATGGCGACGCGCATCTGCGGCGCCTATGCCACCGTGCGTGAGCAGTTCGACACGCCGATCGGTCGCTTCGAAGGCATCGAAGAACCACTGGCGCGCATCGCCGGCCTTACCTATCTGATGACGGCCACACGCACGCTCACCTGCGGCGCGCTCGATGCCGGCGAGAAACCGGCGGTGCTCGGTTCCATCGCCAAGGCCTATCTCACCGACGCCATGCGCGTGGTGGTGAGCGACGCGATGGACATCCGTGCGGGCGCTGCGATCCAGCGCGGCCCGCGCAATGCGCTCTCGCACATGTGGATGTCCGTGCCGATCGGCATCACCGTGGAAGGCGCCAACATCCTCACCCGCTCGATGATCATCTATGGCCAGGGCGCGATTCGTTGCCATCCGTGGGTGCAGAAGCTGATCGATGCGATTGCCGCCAAGGACCTCAAGGCAGTCGACCGCAGCGCCTTCGGCTACATCAACTTCGTGTTTACCCGCGGCGTGCGGGCCCTGTTGCTGGGCCTGAGCGGCTCTCGCCTGGCCAGGGCGCCGGACAGCGAACTGGCCCGCCAGTACCAGCACCTCACGCGTTTCGCCTCGGCGTTTGCGTTGGTCTCCGACACCTGCATGGCCACGCTGGGTGGCACGCTCAAGCGCCGCGAGAAGATTTCCGGACGCCTCGCCGATGCGCTGGCCTGGCAATACCTCGCCGCCGCCACGCTCAAGCGCTACCACGACGGACCCAAGCTCGCCTCTCACTACGACCTGGCGCGATGGGGCGTGGCCCTGGCGCTCTATCGCACGCAGGAGGCACTGCGCGGCGTGCTGGACAACCTGCCTTCGGAGCTCGCAGCCAGCGTCGCCCGACTGCTGGTGTTCCCACTGGGCGCGCGCTTCCAGCCGCCCTCAGATCGCCTGGGCCAGCGCGCGGCGCGGGCCATCCTGGAAGACCGCGAAGCGCGCATCCACCTCACCGGCGACATTCATGTGCCGGGCCCTGATGAACCTGGACTGGGCCAGCTGGAAGCAGCGCTGGACAAGGCCGTGCGCGCCCTGCCGGTGGAGACCAAACTGCGCGACGCGATCCGGGCGGGGACGCTGGATCGCGCGGTCGGCGACGAGCTCGGCCGGCACGCGCTGGCGGCCGGCATCATCACGCAAGAGGAGTTCGACGCGCTCAGCGAGGCCGACGAGGCCCGTGACGCCGTGGTGCAGGTCGATGCCTTCGACCCCGCAACGTACCGCCAGCTGCGTTGACCTTGCGCGTCGCAATCGATCAGGCATACCGCAATGCCCGGCCCTGTCCCAACGGTCAGGGTCGGCACGTGCACAGGTGCGTGCTATGTTGGCCGCGCTTGTCATAGGGGAGTCACATCATGCGGATGGGTATAGCGATCGATGCCGCCTGCGATCTGCCGCAGGCATTTCTGCAGAAGCACAACATCGCGGTGATGCCCATCACCATCCGCATCGACGATGAAATCTTCATGGACAACCGCAACCAGGTGGAGCTGCATCGCTTCCTGGATCGCAAGCTGGGCAGTCGCAGCCACTCGGCCGAGACCATTCCCTGCTCCGTCGAAGATGTGCAAAAGCTCTTCCTCGACAAGCTGGTGCTGGAGCGGGACTGCGTGTTCTGCCTCACCATCACGGCCACGCGCAGCGCCATCAACGATCACGTGATCAAGGCCAGCTTTGCGGTACTGAAGCATTACCGCGAGGTGCGCGAGAAAAACGGCCTCACCGGCCCCTTCCTGATGCGCGTGATCGACACCCGCACATTGTTCGCCGGATCGGGCCCGGCCATCGTCGAAGCCACGCGGTTGATCGATGCCGGCGAAGTACCTGCGGCGATCCGCGAACGCCTCACCTACATCGCCAATAATTCGTACGGCTACATGCTGCCGCGCGACCTGTACTACCTGCGCGCGCGCGCCAAGAAGAAAGGCGACCGCAGCGTGGGCCTGGTCAGCGCCATGCTCGGTTCGGCGCTGGACATCAAGCCGCTGCTGCGTGGCTACCGCGGCGAGACAAGTCCGGTCGGCAAGGTGCGCGGGTTCGAGCATGGCGCGGAAACCTTGTTCAACTACACCGCCAAGCGCATCCATGCCGGCCTGTTGGTACCCGCGGTGTGCGTGAGCTACGGCGGCGATCTGTCGGAACTGGGCAAGCTGCCTGGCTACGCCGCGCTGCGCACCGCCTGCGAGGAGTGCGGCGTGGAACTGATGGAAGCGCCGATGAGCATCACCGGCATGGTCAACGTCGGCGAAGGCGCCGTGACGCTCGGCTTTGCCGCCGAGGAACACGTCGCCGAATTCTGAGCGACCACGCCTCAGGAGTTTTGCATGATCCGCCTGTGCATCCTCGCTTCACTCCTGCTGCTTGGCCTGCCGGCCATGGCGGGCACGGCGTATCAATGCACGGATGCGAGCGGCAAGCTCACCTTCCAGGACAAACCCTGCAGCGCCAACCAGCGCCAGCAGGTACTGCAGCTGGACGATTCCCAGCCCGTCTCGCCACCGCCGCCCGCAACGCCGGACACACCAACCTTCGAGCCCGTGCCGCCGCCCGCGCCACCGCAGCCCATGGCCGCGCTGCCCCTCATGTACGGCTGCGTGCGCGCCACCGATGGCAAGCCCTACCTCAGCGATAACGGCGATCCGCAGCCCTATCAGGTGCCCTACGGCATCCTCGGCGCGGGGTCGCTGCCGCTATCGCAGGTCTACGGCGGACCCAACGCCGCCGGCGCCTCCGCCCCCGAACTCAATCGCGGACGCGTCACCCCCGGCCTGATCGCCAATCACTACGTATGGGTGCAGGACCAATGCCGCGAACTCACGCGCGCAGAGACCTGCCACGCCCTGCGCGATGCCTTCGACGAGAACGCCACCAAACTCCGCCGCGCGTTCAAGAGCGACCAGCCACCGCTTGAACAACGCGAACAGGAACTGCACGCGCAACTGCAGAACTGCTGAGCAAAGTTTGCGCAATGCCATGCAAGTGCGCGCCACGCAACGCGCGTGGCGAGTTGTCCACAGGGTTGCTACCAGGCTTTCCCCAGCGGCTGTGGAAAACACCACGTGTGGTTGGTGAATGTTTGCGCAGGGTGCTGAAACTTGTGTGGTGGCGAGAGGTTGGGTGTTCTATCCACAGGGTTGTGGGGTGTTGATCCACATGGGGTGTGGATAGGGTTGGGTGTGCATAGGGTTGGGTGTGGATAGGGTTGGGTGTGGTGCGCGGGGCGATGTTTGCGCGAGTGCGCGGCGTGCTTATTTGTTCGGCGTTTTCTCGCTCAGGGCAGCGCTCCCGCTTTTGCGCGTCATTCCGGCGTAGGTCCACTTTCGCTCGTCATCCCGGCGCGGGCCCGCCTTCGCTCGTCATCCATGTGCTGCACGAGAGGGGGGAGGGTCGGGGGCGTTGTTCAACAGGCGAAGGCGGGTCATCCAGAGCCACGGTGTTTGGTTGTCGCGTTACCGCGATCGGGCCGCTTACGCAGCGGGCGTTTCGAACGGCTGCCGCCGCTCGAGTCACTTTTCTTTTGCTGGCCCAAAAGAAAAGTAACCCAAAGAAAATGGCCTGATAACGCCGGCAGCATCGTGTTGGGATAAGCCCGAACGCTCGAGGTGCGCTGTTGTGGGACAACCTCCGAGGGTACACAGCGGGTACCTCAATGCGCTGCGCAACGCGCCCGAATCGCTGAGGACTTAAAGCGGGGCCTCGCTGCGCATCGGCTTTAGTCATCCCTTCTTCTGTCTGCCGTGCTGCTTGTCTGTGGGAGCGCACCCTGTGCGCGACAGCCACGCCTGGGTGTACCGCTCCGTAGGCTCGTCGCGCACAGGGTGCGCTCCCACAAAGAGCCGACCGGCAAGATTGATCCGCCATCCCCATACCTGCGTCACCCTTGTAGGAGCGCACTTGTGCGCGACCTCGGCCTAACAGGCCGCCCTGCGGTCGGCGTTCGCGCACAGGGAGCGCTCCTACAAAGAGCGGCTCGTGACGTCTAACGCGCGACCACAACTTACGAATCCCTCTGTAGGAGCGCACTTGTGCGCGACCGTGGCGCCGCGGTGCATCGCTCCGGTTGGTCGCGCACAAGTGCGCTCCTACAAAAGACCGGCCGGCCCCGCAACGCCGAGCGTTGGGCTCTTGATCAGGCTCTTGATCAGGCTCTTGATCAGGCTCTTGATCAGGCTCTTGATCAGGCTCTTGATCAGGCTCTTGATCAGGCTCTTGCCCCCGGGGTCCCCGTATGACGCGGCGGGCGGGTGGAGGAAAGCCCGAAGGGTGGCCGCAGGGATGCGGCCAGTTTTTCGACAGGACAGGGATGTCCTGTCGAAAAACCCCGTAACCCGCCCGCGCACCTGGAGGGCCATAGGCCCGGAAGGCGCGTCATCCGGGGGGCCCTTTCTTTTGGTTACTTTTCTTTGGGCAAGCAAAGAAAAGTAACTCGGGCCGCGGCAGCGGCACGAAAGCCCGCGGCAGGCGAGCCAGATCGCGATGACGCGACGACCGGGCGCAAAGTCACTGGATTCCTGCTTTCGCAGCAATGAAGAGAAAGAAACCGCCCGGCGAGTGACGACGGGCTGAGAGCATCAAAGCGTCAAAGCGTCAAAGCGTCAAAGCGTCAAAGCGTCAAAGCGTCAAAGCGTCAAAGCGTCAAAGCGTCAAACGCTAGGGCCTCATCCTCAACACACCACCCCTAAAACCCATAATTCAAAAACCCCCCATCCACCGCCAACACCTGCCCCGTGACATAACTGGCAGCCGGAAGGCAAAGGAACGCGATCGCCGCCGCCACCTCCTCCGGCTCACCAATCCGCCGCAACGGCGTGCGATCCAGCACCTCATCCAGATACTCGTCATTCGCCAGCGCGGGTTCGGAACGCTGCGTGCGGATATACCAGGGCGCCACCGCGTTGACGCGAATGCCATCAGCTGCCCATTCCGCCGCCAGATTGCGCGTGAGCTGGTGCAGCGCCGCCTTCGACATGCCGTAGGCCGAGCCGGTGCGCACATGAGTGATGCCGGAAACAGAGCCCACGTTCACGATCGCCGCGTTCGCGTGCTGCACCAGTTGCGGGTGGGCGAGACGGCACATCTCGAAGGCGGAGAACAGGTTCTGTTCGAAGATCGCGCGGTAGTCGTCCTCGCGATAGGCCAAGGTCGGCGCGGGCTGGTTGCCGCCGGCGTTGTTGACCAGCAGGGACAGTGGTGCGCCAAGATCGGCGATCCAGTCGAACACCGCCAGGCGCTCTTCCTGTTCGCCAAGATCGGCGCCAAAGGCCAGCACGTCGATGCCGGGGAAATCGTCCACCAGCTCCACGCGCACCTGCTCCAGGTAGTCGGCGTCGCGCGCCACCAGCAGCAGATTGGCGCCAAGCGCGGCCAATTCGCGGGCGGTGGCGTAGCCGATGCCCTTGCTGGCACCGGTGATCAAGGCGGTGTGTCCCTGCAGCTGCCAGGCGTCGATTCGTGCGTTCATGGGCCGAGCTTAGAACGCGACCACGTTTCCCGCCAAGCACTGCCCGCTACCATGGGCGCGACACCGACTCCAACCCGACTCAAGGCTCCTGCATGAAACGACTCGCCGCCCTGCTGTGCCTGCTCTCCCTGGTCGCCTGCTCCGGCAAGCCGCCGGCGCCGGTATCGGCGCCAGCCGCTGCCAGCACCGCCCGCGTTGCCACGCCCTGGGACGACATGGAGAAGGCCAAGCAGCGCGCCGCCGACGTGCAGAAAACGGTGGACGAGCAGGCGAAGAAACAACAGCAACAACTGGACGCCGCCCAGCAGTAAGCCACCCATCCCGGACTCGAGACTTGGCAGTGGACGTCTGGACGTGCATGGTGTCGGCATGAACGCCCATCACGACGAGTTTGCCTCCGCTCCACTGCTTGATATCGACGAGGCCAGCGTCATGCGCGGCGAGCGGCTGATCCTCGACCGTTTCAGCCTGCGCATTGGTGCGGGCGAACACACCGCCATCCTCGGTGCGAACGGCGCGGGCAAGTCCACCTTGGTGCGCCTGATCACACGCGAGCTCTATCCGCTTGCACGCGGCGACGGCCAGGCTGCCATGCACGTGTTTGGACGTGAGCGCTGGCATGTTTCCGATCTGCGCGGACTGCTTGGCATCGTTTCCCCGTCCTTGCAGCACGACTGCACCAGCGATGCCACGCTGGAGGTTTCCGAAGCGGTGCTGTCGAGCTTCTTCGCGGCGCAGCGGCTGGGCCTGGACCACCGCGTCACGCCGCCCATGCGCGAGCGCGCCGCAGAAGCGCTGGAACAAGCGGGCGCCACCCATCTGCTCGGCCGCTCGATGGCCAGCCTTTCGACCGGCGAAGCGAGGCGCGTGCTGATCGCGCGCGCCCTGGTGCACCGGCCCAAGGCGCTGCTGCTCGACGAACCCTGCGCGGGCCTGGACATGGCAAGCCGCCGGCGCTTCCTTGAAAACCTGCGCGGCCTCGCACGCCAGGGCACCACGCTGTTGCTGGTGACGCATCACGTGGAGGAAATCCTGCCCGAGATCCAGCGCGTGGTGCTGCTGCGCGATGGACAGCTGCTCAAGCAAGGCGCCAAGGCCGAGGTGCTCACCAACGCGCTGCTCTCGGATACGTTCGGCATGCCCGTGTGCGTCGAACGCCACGGCGACTATTTCAGCGCCGCCATCGAGTAGGCGTTTAGCCGTCCATCTGCGAGGCGGGCATCGTCAGGTCGCACTGCGCGCTCATCGAAAAAAAAGCCGCCGCCGGAATCCGGCGACGGCTCCACTAGCGGATCGTTCGACTCAGCGCGGCGTGCAGAAGCAATAGGCGTACACGTTCGGCCGACCGGACTGCGCCGTGCGCAGCAGCTTGAGCTCCGGTGCGAACGCGTCGACATGCGCGACCCACGACGGCAGCTGCACGCCGTAGGACTGCACCATCTGCACCATCGCGTTCTCATTGAGGCTGATCACGAACTGCTCGAAGCCGCCCAGCGGCTCCTCGACATAACGCACCGGCGCGCTCTTGCCGAGCTTGGCGCGCTGCTGCGCGTCGGCAACGGCATCGCCGAGACCACCGAGCTGATCGATCAGGCCGCGATCCAGCGCCTGCTGGCCGGTCCACACGCGACCCTGCGCAATGGTGTCGATGGCGTCATACGGCTTGCCGCGTGCCTTGGCCACCTGGCCGACGAAATCGCGGTAACCCTTTTCGATGGTGGCCTGGATCACTGTACCCACCTTCGGATCCAGCGGACGGGTGATGTCGAATGCGCCGGCCAGCGGGCTGGTGCCCACGCCATCGCTCTTCACGCCCAGCTTGTCCAGGGTACCGGGCACGGTGAGCACCATGCCGAAGATGCCGATGGAACCGGTGATGGTATTGGGCTCGGCGTAGATGCGATCGGCATTCATCGAGATCCAGTAGCCACCGCTGGCGGCCACATTGCCCATCGACACCACCACCGGGATGCCGGCCTCGCGCGTCAACGCCACTTCGCGGCGAATCTGCTCGGCCGCATAGACTTCGCCGCCCGGCGAGTTCACGCGCAGCACCAGCGCCTTGGTGCGCTTGTCTTCGCGTGCAGCGCGGATCAAGGCCGCGGTGGAATCGCCACCGACGGTGCCCTGCGGCTGCTTGCCGCCGGAAATCTCGCCTTCGGCCACCACCACCGACACGCCCGGCGTCGTCGAGCTGTCTTCGGAAATGGTATCGGCATAGCGCTGCAGCGAGACCTGACGGAAACCCTCGCCCTTCTTGCCGGCGGGTACGCCTTCCTTGCGCATCATCGCAATGACTTCGGCCGGCGTGGCCACGCCGTCGACCAGATGCTGGTCGAGCGAGAGCTGGCCCAGGTCACCCTTGGCGCTGGCGATCTTCTCGGGCAGCGAGTCGATGTCCAGACGCAGCGTGGCCGGATCGAGCTTGCGCAGCTTGGCCACTTCGTTGATATAGGTATCCCACAGGCCGCCCATCCAGAAGCTGTCCGCTTCCTTCGATTCGGGCGAGGCATGGTCGAGGATGTAAGGCTCTGCCGCGCTCTTGAACTGGCCGACGCGGAACAGGTGCACGTCCACGCCGAGCTTGTCGAGCAAGTCCTTGTAGAACAGCCGGTAGTTGGCCAGGCCGGTGATCATCACGCCGCCTTGCGGATCGACCAGCACGCGGTCGGCATGGGCGGCGAGGTAGTACTGGCCCTGGTCCAGGCTGGGCGACCACACGATCACGGGCTTGCCCGCGGCACGGAAGCGATCGAGCGCGGCGCCTACTTCGCGCAGCGCGGCAAAGCCGCCGCCCTGCAGCTCGCTGGGCTCGAGCAGGATGCGGGTGATGCGCGAGTCCTTGGCGGCCGCGTCGATCGAGCCGATCAGGTCGCGCAGCTGGATCTGCTTGGGCGGATTGCCCGACAGGCTGGCCAGCGCTCGCTGCATCGGCTCGATGCTGTACTGCTCGACCAGTTCGCCCTTGGGCTGGATCACCAGCACGCTGTCGCTCTGGATGAAGTGCTCGGTACGTGCGCCGGCAAAGCCGACCAGGATGATCAGCAGCACGATCAGCAGCAGCGCAAAGAACACCAGGTTGAGTATGGTCAGCCTGACGATGTTGATGCCGCGCCCGAGGACGCAGAGAAAGGCCCAAAAACCGTTGGGGCGGCGCTCCGTCATTGCTTGGTTCCTCAGGATGACCATCACAGCGTAGCTGTTCGCGGGGCGCAGGTCATGTGGGGCAAACGGCACATGGCGGTTGCCGCCATTGGCGGTCGCCGGCTGCGCCGAAAGCCTCAGTCCTGGGTCAGGTGGGGAGCTGCCACTGGTGGTGAAACGCGCGGCGACAGAAGCGCGTGAGCAGCAGCACGGCGGCCACGGTGAGACCGGCGATCAGGCCGATCCACATGCCTCGGGCGCCCATGCCATGGTGGAACGCAAGCCACCACCCGATCGGCATCCCCACGCCCCAGTAGGCGAACAGGGTGATCACCATGGGCACGCGGGTGTCTTTCAATCCGCGCAGCGCGCCGTTGGAGGTCACCTGGATGCCGTCCGGGAACTGGAACAGCCCCGCGAGCACCATCAGCTGCACCGCCAGCGTGATCACTGCCGCGTCATGTGTGTACAGGCGCGCCAGCAAGTGAGGGACGGTCAGCATCACGGTCGAGGAGACGATCTGCACGCAGACCGCCAATCCGACGCCACAAAGGCCGGCGTAACGCACCCCCTGCGCATCACCGCGGCCGACGGCATTGCCTACCCGCACAGTGATCGCCATCGAAAGGCCAAGCGGCACCATGAAAGCCACTGTCGCCACATTCAGCGCCACCTGATGGCTGGCCTCCACCGTCTCGCCCAGCGTCGCAAGGACCAGCGCCACTGCCACGAACAGGCCGCCCTCGGCGAGCAGGGTGATCGACATCGGGCCGCCGATCTTCAACAACTCGAGGATCATTTTCGGCTTGGGCCAAGCCAGCCCGCCACGCAGATTGACGTCGTTGTAGGCCGGATGTTTGAGCACGAACCACAGGAATGCCAGCATTTCCAGCCAGAGCACCGTGGCGGTGGCGATGCCGCTGCCCAGCGAACCCAGCGCTGGCAGGCCCAGCTTGCCGTACATCAGCACGTAGCCCAGCGGTGCCAGCACCGCCAGGCCGCCAAAGCTGAAATACATCGAGGGACGCGTCATCGACAGGCCTTCGGACAGGCCGCGTATCGCGAAATAACTCGTCAACGCGGGCGCAGCCCAGCTGATGGCGTGCAGGAAACGGGTCACGTCCGCGCGCAGCGAAGGGACCACGCCGATCCAGTCGATCAATGGCGTCGCATGACGCACCAGAAACCACAGCACGATGCCCATGCCCAAGGCCAGCCACATCGCCTGCACGAACACCGCTCCCGCCTCATGGCGACGACCGGCGCCGTCCAGCTGCGCCACCGATGGCGGTACCGCCATCATCATGCCCAGGCCACTGACCAGGGCCAGCGCCCAGATGCTCATCGAGGTGGTAACGGCGGCCTGCACGTGCGCGCTCAGATGCCCCGCGAGCATGGCATCGACGACGTTGGGACCCACCGCTCCGAGCTGCGCGGCGATCAGGGGAAGGGCAAGACGCACCGTGGCGCCGACCTCGCGCGCCACCCTGGCGCGATCGGGGCGGAAAGACAGCATAAAGAGACTCCTTGGCCGCACATTCTAGCGCAGGCCCGCTGCGTGCCTTCCGACAACGGCTGGGGAAACGAGCCCACGGCAGCTGTCTGCGCTGGCTGCTTGTGCCAAGATCGCCCGCTGATTCTGCCGGGGGAGGCGCATGAAGAAGGAAATCGTGTCGTTCGAAGGCGTGCATTGCGCCAATTGCAGCGCGCCGATGCAGGGGGAGTTCTGCCACGAATGCGGGCAGTCCATCCACACCGTGCTGCGCCCCATGCATCACATGGTGGAAGACACGCTGGACCTGGTCCTTCATGTGGACGGTCGCGTGATCCACACCCTGCCCCCGTTGTTCCTGCGTCCGGGGTTCCTCACGCTGGAGTATTTCTCAGGCCGCCGGCAGCGCTATGTGGCGCCGTTCCGCTTGATGTTCGTGCTGTCGCTGCTGGCGTTCTTCATGTGCCACCTGGTGGTGGGCAATCTGGACATCCTGAAAGTCCACAGCGAGGCAAGCGAAGGTACCGGCCAGTTTGCGCACGACCTCACGCCCAGCGCGGTTCGCACGCACTACGCGCAAGTGCGCAAGGACCTCGAGGCGGCCGCCGGCCAGTCCGACGAGAAAGGCAGCAAGAACTTCAATCGCCCGCTCAGCATCGAGCGCGACCACGCCAACCATCGCCTGACCCAGCTGGGTGCATCGCCGTTGACCGACACGGGCGTCGCCGAAACCAAATTCGAATCGATTCCGCTGCAGTCGACCCCCATCCATATCTCCTGGCTGCCCGAAGCGCTCAACCACAGTCTCAACCGTTCGGTGGCGCGGGCCGGGGCCAATGTCACCGACATCCAGGCCGGCGGCGAGCGCGCGGCGGAGGCGCAGGAGCGCATCACCGCCGCGGTGTTCCACGTCCTGCCACAGACCATGTTCGTGCTGATGCCGCTGTTCGCCCTGTTGTTGAAGTTCACCTATATCTTCAAGCGACGGCTCTACATGGAACACCTGATCGTGGCCCTGCACAGCCACGCCTTTCTATTCCTGACCCTGATGCTGGGCATGGGCGTGTATCTGCTCTACGGCTGGCTGGTGCCCCACGCCCACTGGCTGGGCACGCCCCTTGTCCTGGCCGCCTGGGGGCTCGGAGCGTGGGCGCTGGCCTATCTGCTGCTCATGCAAAAGCGGGTTTACCGGCAGGGCTGGTTCGTGACCATCCTGAAATACCTGTTCGTCGGATGGTGCTACACCTTCATGGCCACTTTTGCGCTCACCTTTGCCGCGGTTCTGGGCATCGCCAACTAGTCCGCGGCCGCGCGAACTTTTGTGACACAAATCACACACAAATCGCGCAGCGGCGCGGTTTCGCGGCACCTCAAAAGCGCTTTCAAGCGGGGTTTTGCACAGCGTCACACGGCTGTCAAGGCAAGTCCCATGCCTGTGGCAGTTAGATGAACCCCGCCATAGCGAAAATTTTAAGTGGCTGTTTTTACTTGGCTTTAGTTGCTGGCTAAAACTTGAACAGCGCGTACGGAAGGGCGTTTTCATGCGCCCTAGAGGCCTCCCTCAACGCACCATCCACAGAGTTATCCACAGACCTTGTGGATAAGCTCAAAAGACCCCTGCCAATAGTCACTTAGCTCTCTTTCCTAGATGACGAGGCAGCAAGACCCTGCAAGCCGCGGCCAAGCCCTCAAACAGATTTTGAGAGGGTTTCATCCGGCTGATATCTGACGGAGTGGAACGGCCCGGTTACACTGTTGTGCCGAGAGGTATTCATGCCCGCCGTCCTTCGCGTCGCCCTGCCGGTACCCCTGCCCACCTTGTTTGACTATCTGCCGCCGGCCAGCGGTGAGGCAGTAGCGGGCAGCCGTGTGCTGGTGCCGTTCGGCAAGGGCAAGTCGGTGGGCGTGGTGGTGGAAGCCAACGTGGAGTCGGCCGTGAGTCATGGCCGGCTCAAGCGCGTGCTGCGGGTGCTCGACGATGCCCCCTTGCTCGACGCCGAATTGATGGCCACCCTCGCCCGTGCCGCCGATTACTGGCTGGGCGCCCCCGGCGAGGCTTATGCCAATGCCCTGCCCCTGGCCTTGCGCGAGGATCGCCCGCTCCCGGACCTGCATGACGAAGCCTGGGCGCTCACCGAGAGCGGACGCAGCGCGCTGGATGCAGGCAGCCGACGCGGTGGCAGTCGCGCCCTGCTCGATGCCCTTTCCCGCGGACCGCAAACCGCCGAGCTGCTGCACGAGATGCTGCCCGGCTGGCGCGATGCGGCGCGACGCCTTGAGCAGGCCGGCCTGATCGAACGCACCCAGTCCAATGCCGCCGAACCGCCCCGCCTCACCGAGGCACCCTCGCTGAGCGACGAGCAGCAGCAGGCCGTGCAGACCATCGGCGAATCGCTCGGCCGCTTTCAGCCGTTTCTGCTCGACGGGGTCACCGGCAGCGGCAAGACCGAGGTCTATCTCGCCCTGATCGAAAACGTGATCGCGCAAGGCAAGCAGGCACTGCTGCTGGTGCCGGAAATCGGCCTCGCGCCGCAAACCGTGCGCCGGTTGCGCGATCGCCTGGGCGTCGCCGTGCAGGTGCTGCATTCCAACCTGGCCGAAGGCGATCGCGCACGCGCCTGGTTGCGCGCGCGGACGGGCGAGGCCAAGGTGATTCTTGGCACGCGCTCGGCCATCTTCACGCCGCTGCCGCATGCCGGCCTGATCGTGGTGGATGAAGAACACGACAGCGCCTATAAGCAGCAGGAAGGCTTTCGCTATCACGCACGCGACCTGGCCATACTGCGTGGCCGTGCGCTGAATATCCCGGTGGTGCTCGGCTCCGCCACGCCCTCGCTCGAATCGCTGGCCAACGTGCAGGCGAGCCGCTATCGCGCGCTGCATCTGCGCGCACGACCGGGCGCCGTGCGCGCACCGCAGGTGCAGATCGTGGACATGCGTGCGCAACGCCTCGACCACGGTCTCTCGCCTGCCCTGCTCGCCGCGGTGGGCGACACCGTGGCGCGCGGCGAACAGGTGCTGGTGTTCCGCAATCGTCGCGGCTATGCGCCGGTGCTGCTGTGCTACAGCTGCGGCTGGCACGCGGAATGTCCGCGTTGCGAGCACCCGATGACCTTCCATGCCGGGCGTCGCGCGCTGATCTGCCATCACTGCGATTACACCGCGCGCCCGCCGGCGCAATGCCCTTCATGCACGGCGCCGGATCTCAAGCCGCAGGGTCAGGGCACCGAACGACTGGAAGAAGCGTTGACGGCGCAGTTCCCCGACGTGCCGGTGTTGCGCATCGATCGCGAGACCACGCGTCGCCGCGATTCGTTCGAGCAGCTGCTGGAAGGCTTGCATGACGACAAGCCTGCGATCCTGGTCGGTACGCAAATGCTGGCCAAGGGCCACGACCTGCCCAACCTCACCCTGGTCGCCATCGTCGGCGTGGATGAGGGCTTGCTCAGCGTGGACTTCCGCGCCAGCGAGCGACTCGCGCAACTTGTTGTACAGGTGGCTGGTCGCGCGGGCCGCGCCAAGAAACCGGGCCGCGTGCTGCTGCAGACCCATCATCCGGATCACCCGCTGCTGCGCCAGCTGCTCTCGCAAGGCTATGCCGCGTCGGCGCAGAGCCTGCTCGAGGAACGGCGCACCGTGCAGCTGCCGCCGTACGGACATCAGGTGCTGCTGCGTGCCGATGCGCACCAGCGCGAGCACGTCGATGCCTTCCTCGCCGAGGCGGCGCAGGCGCTGGCTGGCCTGCCGCTGCAGCTCGCCGGGCCGATGCCTGCACCCATGCCGCTGCGCGCCGGTCGCCATCGCGGGCAGTTGCTGATTGAAGCGGAGACGCGCGGCGCGCTGCATGGCGCTCTGCGTCCCTGGTATCCCGCATTGTCGACGCTGCCTTCGGCGCGTCGCGTGCGCTGGTCGCTCGACGTGGACCCGATCGATCTCTATTGACCGGGCGACGACGGCGCGACCTCCACGATACTCACCTCAGGTAGGAGCATCCGATGGAAGGCAACGCATCGTCCGACCCACGTCCCCATGTCGTCATCCTCGGCGGCGGTTTCGGCGGCCTGGCCGCTGCGCGTGAACTCGCCGACGCCAATGTCCGCGTTACGCTGATCGACCGTCGCAACCATCATCTGTTCCAGCCGCTGCTTTACCAAGTCGCCACGGCGGGCCTTTCCGCGCCGTCGATCGCGGCGCCCTTGCGGCAGATCCTGCAGAAGGACAAACACGTCACAGTGCTGATGGACGAAGCGCTCGACGTCGACCTCGATCGCCGCATCGTGCATCTCGCGCAGGGCGAGCTGCCCTATGACGCCCTGATCGTCGCCACCGGCGCCACGCATGCCTACTTCGGACATGACGAGTGGGAACGCTATGCGCCGGGGCTGAAGACGCTGGAAGACGCCTTCACCATCCGCCGTCGCGTGCTGATCGCGTTCGAACGCGCCGAGCGTGAAGAGGATCCGGCGAAGCGACAGGCGTGGCTTAATTTCGTGGTGGTCGGCGGCGGCGCCACCGGCGTGGAACTGGCGGGCACGCTGGCGGAGATCGCACGCCACACCTTGCCGCGCGAATTTCGTCGCGCCGATCCGCGCATGGCAAACGTGCTGCTGGTCGAGGCCGGCCCGAAACTGCTGCCGGCGTTCGCCCCCGACCTCACCGAAAAGGCTAGGCGCCAGCTGGAAAAGCTGGGCGTGGAAGTGCGTTTGAACACCTCCGTCACCGCCATCGACGAGCACGGCGTGATGCTGGGCGAAACGCCGTATCCGGCACGCACCGTGCTGTGGGCGGCCGGCGTCGCGGCCTCGCCGCTGGGCGCCCGCCTTGGCGCGCCGGTGGATCGCGCCGGTCGCGTACTGGTCGAACCGGACCTCAGCCTGCCCGGCCATCCCGAAGTCTTCGTGATCGGCGACCTGGCGAGCGTGACCCAGGCCGACGGGAAACCCGTGCCCGGCGTGGCGCCAGCCGCCAAGCAGATGGGGCACCATGCCGCGGCCACGCTCAAGACGCGCTTGCGCGGCGAGACCGCCACAAAACCCTTCCGTTATCGCGACGACGGCTCGCTCGCCACCATCGGGCGCATGGCCGCCGTCGCCCAGTTTGGACGCGTGAAGCTCTCGGGCCTGCTGGCCTGGTGGGTCTGGCTGATCGCCCACATCGCCTTCCTGATCGGCTTCCGCAACCGGCTGGTGGTGATGCTGGACTGGGCCTGGGCGTACTGGACCTACCAGCGCCATGCCCGCATCGTCACCGGGATCGATGAGCGGACCACCTCAGAATCGACTTTGCCGCGCGACGCTTAGGGTGGACAATCAGCGTTTTCCAAGCCGGATATCGCCGTGTCTTCCCAACTCGAACAACTGCGCCAGTACACCACCGTGGTCGCCGACACCGGTGATATCGAAGCCATCGCCCGCTGGCGCCCGGTGGATGCCACCACCAACCCGTCGCTGCTGCTCAAGGCCATCGAGAATCCGAAGTTCGCGCCGCTGATCGAAGAGTCGGTGGCGTGGGCCAAGGGCCAGAGCAACTCGCGCGAACAGCAATTGGTGGACGCCAGCGATCACCTCGCCGTCGCCGTGGGTCGCAAGATCGTCGACATCGTGCCCGGCCGCGTCTCCACCGAAGTGGATGCGCGCCTGTCGTTCGACGTGGATGCCTCCATCGCCAAGGCTGAGCGCCTGGTCGGCTTGTATGCGGAGCACGGCGTGTCGCGCGACCGCATCCTGATCAAGCTGGCCTCCACATGGGAAGGCATCCGCGCCGCGGAGCAGCTGGAAAAGCGCGGCATCAACTGCAACCTCACCCTGCTGTTCTCGTTCGAACAGGCGGTGGCCTGTGCCGAAGCCGGCGTGTTCCTGATCTCGCCCTTCGTCGGCCGCATCATGGACTGGTACGTCGCCAACACCGCCACCAAGACCTACGCGCCGGAAGAAGACCCGGGCGTGCTGTCGGTGCGCCGCATCTACAGCTGGTACAAGCAGCACGGCTTCAAGACCGTGGTGATGGGCGCCAGCTTCCGCAACATCGGCCAGATCCAGGCCCTCGCCGGCTGCGACCGCCTCACCATCAGCCCCGACCTGCTGGAAAAACTCGACCAGGACAGCGCACCGCTGCAGCGCGCGCTCAACGACAACGGTGCGACTCAGGCGGCTCCCAAGCCGATCACCGAAGCGCAATTCCGCTGGGGCCACAACGAAGACCCCATGGCCACCGACAAGCTTGCCGACGGTATCCGCAAGTTTGCTGTGGATCAGCGCAAGCTGGAGAAGCTGTTGGCGGAGAAGCTGGGCGGCTGATCGTCACAAGGTTCCGATAAAAAAGCCCCGGCGCAAACCGGGGCTTTTTTTGTTCGACGCCTTATGTGGGAGCGCACCCTGTGCGCGACAGCCACGCTGCGGTGTACCGCTCCGTAGGTTTGTCGCGCAC